>NZ_JALNLQ010000003.1:0-605599 GCF_023337835.1 Lysinibacillus sp. Bpr_S20 | reverse complement strand
AAATGTTTTATCTGTGCGAAAGCGAAGCGACAGCAACAAATGTTTTATCTGTGCGAAAGCGAAGCGACAGCAACAAATGTTTTATCTGTGCGAAAGCGAAGCGACAGCAACAACAACAACAACAACAAAGCGCCGAGCTGGAACGGAAATCAACCCCGCTTAAGGTGATGAGCTAATTATCTTCAGTAATGAAGATAAAGCCTCCGGACGCAATTCCGCCGAGGCGAAATTGATATGTAGAGGAGAACGTTGATGACAATTGATATGCATGCATTACTAGAAGAATCAAAAAAAGCGCGTGAAAAGGCTTATGTACCCTATTCAAAATTTAAAGTAGGCGCGGCGATTTTAACGAAAAATGGAGAGGTTATTCATGGCTGCAATATTGAAAATGCTGGCTATAGTATGACCAATTGTGCTGAGCGTACAGCATTTTTCAAAGCTGTGTCAGAAGGTATATATGATTTTGAGGCGATCGCTATTGTGGCTGATACGGATGGACCGTGTGCGCCATGCGGAGCTTGCCGTCAAGTAATGATGGAGTTTTGTGAACCGTCTATGCCTGTATATTTAACGAATTTAAAAGGTGATGTCACGGTAACGTCTGTAGGCGAATTACTACCGTTTGCATTTACAACGGAGGATTTAGAGAATGCTGGAAAATAACAATGGCTATAAGTCAGGTTTTATCTCCATAATCGGTCGACCAAATGTAGGGAAATCAACATTTTTAAACCGTGTCATTGGTCAAAAAATTGCGATTATGAGTGATAAACCACAAACAACACGAAATAAAGTACAAGGTGTACTAACAACAAATGATAGCCAAATGATTTTTATAGATACACCAGGAATCCACAAGCCGAAGCATAAGCTAGGGGATTTTATGCTAAAAGTTTCTAAAAATACATTGCGTGAAGTAGATGTTATTATGTTCATGGTTAATGCAGAGCAGAAACTTGGGAAGGGTGACGAATTCATCCTTGATATGCTAGCTGGTAATCCAACGCCTGTCTTCCTAGTAATTAACAAAATCGACCAAATTCATCCGGATGAATTAATAGGGATTATTGAAGGCTATAAAGAGCGTTATGACTTTGCAGAAATAGTACCAATTTCCGCATTGCAAGGGAATAATGTAGAAAATTTATTAGCAACATTATCGAAGTATTTACCAGAGGGTCCACAATATTATCCAGCAGATCAAGTAACAGATCATCCTGAGCGTTTTATTATTTCAGAGTTAATTCGTGAAAAAGTGCTACATTTAACGCGTGAAGAAATACCTCATTCCATAGCTGTTGTTATTGATAAAATTCGCCGCGATGAAGAAAATGAAGATAAAATCCGTGTAGCAGCAACGATTATCGTGGAAAGGGATTCGCAAAAAGGAATCGTCATTGGTAAACGGGGAGCGCTATTAAAAGAAGTAGGTATTCGAGCAAGAAAAGATATTGAAATGCTACTTGGTTCAAAAGTGTATTTAGAGCTTTGGGTAAAGGTACAAAAGGATTGGCGAAATAAATCAACACATTTACGTGACTTCGGTTTCCGTGATGATGAATATTAATAGGATGTATTGTTAAGGTCCTATTTGTCGCTGTAATGGAGCTGTCCAATAATTTATTGGAGAGCTCTATTTTCACGTCTTTCAGCATGTATTTTGTAGCGAAAGCAAAGCGTCAGCTACAAGTTATTTTCTGTAGCGAAAGCAAAGCGTCAGCTACAAGTATTTTCTGTAGCGAAAGCAAAGCGTCAGCTACATGTGTTTGGACACTCGCTGAACGTTGCTGCCGCTACGTTAGCATTGCGGTTTCGACACTGCAGGCCTAATCACTAATCTGTTTCCGGACACAATGATCACGAGGCTCGAAGAAAGGAGGAGGATCGATGCTTTATAAATGGGAAGCGATTGTCTTAAAGGTGCGTGCCTACGGAGAATCCAATAAAATTGTAACATTACTAACTAGAGAAGCAGGAAAGGTTGCAACGATGGCTCGAGGGGCAAAAAAGCCTTCAAGTAGATTGGCATCTGTGACACAGCCATTTACATATGGCATGTTTATGGTACAACATCATACTGGTATGGGGACGTTGCAACAAGGGGAGCACCTCAATTCAATGCGCCATATTCGAGAAGATATAATGGCAACGGCGTATGCAAGTTATATAATGGAACTGGTTGAGCGTGTAGTAGAAGAGGGAAAACCTGAGCCGCATGCATTTGATGTGCTCCTTCAAGCATTACAAGCAATAGAAGAAGGCTATGATCCGGAGGCCATTACATTGTTCGTAGAATGGAAAATGCTACCCTATACAGGTGTACAGCCTATATTACATGCTTGTACTGCTTGTGGTGCAGTAGACGGTGAATTTGCCTTTTCTTTTGCACAGGGAGGTTTTTTGTGTCATCGTTGTTATCAGCATGATCCTTATATCATTCGTTTAACACCGACTCAGCTTAAGCTTATCCGAATGTTCTATACGGTACCGATCGACCAGATTGGGAAATTAGAATTGAAAAAGGAAACTAAATATTTTATTAAAAAAATAATTACCACAATTTATGAGGAACAAACAGGAATTCGTTTTAAGACTAAAAAGTTTATTGAACAACTTGAGAGAACGCCTGAATTTCAATTAAGAACAAGTACTGAACAAGAAAAAACGCCAGAAGACCATTAACACTGATCTTCTGGCATTTTTCTTTTTTAATATTCGTCTGAATCATCCATAAAATCGTAATAAACAGCCCATTTATTAGCGATTTTTTGATATTCAATATACATGTATGCAGTTTCGCCATTTTTACCTGAAATATGTAAAATAGCGGGACCTTCTGCTAAAGGTGTTACATATACTTTTTTATCTTTGATAGAAGCTTTCACAGTTGCTGGCCCAGGGAAAATTTTTTCCAAGGCAACACTTGTTGGTTCGAACTTTAGATCTCCACTTGAGATCGTTAACTCATCTGTAATTTGATACAAATCAATACCACGAACGAAATCATTCGTATCAACTACAGCAGCCATCGTTTGCTGTTGCTGACCATTAGTGAACGTTAGGATATATTGACCGTTTTTATGGATAGCAAGAGTAGCTGAATTAGTGCTTGATTTAAAACTATATAATTCAGGAGATAAGGCTTGGCCATCTGCTGTTTGAATACTTACCCCAGTAGGAACAAATTTTAAATCGCTTTCCATTAAGTTGAGCGGTAAGTTTTCCGCATAATCCTCTTCTTTCACTTTTTCAAGTGTTGCTTGTAGCTTGCCATTTACTTTCTTCACATGTACTAAGTAAAAGAAATCCATAAAGTCTTCAGTATCTTCTTTATAGCCGGTAATAACTAATTTTCCTACGCCTTCTTTTAGCGGTTTAATTGTAATGGAATCCGTCATATATTCTTCTTCATCTTCAACCCATGTAAAGATATCGTCTGCTGGCTTGATGCCACCATAAGAAGCAAAGATATAGTCTTGCTTAAATTGACTAGCAAAAACGGTAGCGTTTCCTAGAGCATTTTCAGCACGAACAACGAAAGTTGCTAACTGGGAGCGTTTTACATTACTTTGTGTGCCAAAGGTAGTTGGGGTCGTACCTTTTGTGATGCTGTTGGCAAATAGTGTTTTTATGTATGGTTCATATTCACTGCCTTCATTGACATCATCGAATGGAATGAAAATGCCGTTTGTGATTGGTAATTTGAAGCCTTTAACAATCATTTTTGACATTTGCCCACGTGTAATATTTTTAGTTGGGTGGAAATAGCCATTAGAGCCACTAATAATGCCTGCATTTGCTAAAGCAGCAATCGCACCATAATTTGCATCGCCAGGTTTGATATCCTTAAAATTAGGATTTTTTACATGAACCGTATCTAGCTTTAAAATACCAGCTAAAATTTTCGCAGCTTGTGTACGAGTAATTGGGTTCGCAGGTTTAAATGTGCCATCCGGGTAGCCTGATATAATGCCTCGTTGGGCTAAGTTAATAACAGCTTTGCCTTCCTCAGTTGACGAATTAATGTCGGGGAATACCGATGCAGCGTTTGCTGGGGGTGCGATAACAATAGCGCTTGTTGCTAGTGCTGATGCCATTGCAATTTGATAAAAACGATTGGTCTTCAAATGATTTCCTCCAAAGTGAATAAAGTAATTTTATAGTTAGGACCTTACGATTACAATTGGCGTGAATGTAATAGGTTGGAACTTCTATAAATTGTTAAATTATTGTTATTTAACATTTAAGATTTACTATAATACTTTATTTATATCAAAATGATGAAGATGAGAATAGAGGAAATTTTAAGCTGTGAAAAATTAACAAGTTTAAAAGCCGTGTTCATCACCGTGGCATAGAGATTAAATCCATTCTGATTGAACATTTTCAGTGGCGTCCGATGAGCTGATTGGGAGCAGGGGGATTCTCAGATGATGGCATCTTCCGAAAGTCGAATAAAATACATAAAAATGATTAATTGCCAATACTCCCCACAAAATAGAGTAGTTATTTTGTCTAATAGCATTAGGACAAATTATTTACATATTGATCATTTGAAGGAATATTACGTTTGAGATAAAAATTTATAAAAATACATTTTTATGTTGTGTTTATCAGTTCTTTATAACTTGTTAGTTTCGAATTGTAATTATTTTCAACAGATATTATTAGATAAAAAATACTAATTTAAGATTAGTTTGTAATATAAACATAGTAGTAATGGTTCATTCAAATTCCATAAACTAGTTGAAAAGGCATTTTGATCTATGATATTGTTAATGCAGATATGTAAACTTTATTACTTATACTTGCGTTTGAAATTAGGATGACTGATTTATATAAACATGCATAAAACACGTCTCTATCAGCAAAAAACGTTTTAAATTCTTTCAGCAATGAAAGCAAAACATCAGCTATAAGGTGCAAGTGTTTTACAGCACGAAAGAGAAACGCCAGGTTACCGACATCGTCTCTGCCTTTATGCAGGCTTAAGCATAAAGCTGATTCCGGACGTAATTATGCTGCGGCATAATTGATGAATAACGCAGTCTTAAGGAAGAAGGAGGGAGTCACATCATGCTTGAATATTGCGTATGTGGCAGAAAATATGCTAAGAAAAGTGACGTTAAGTATTGATGAAGTTGAAGCAAATGATATTTTAGCTGAAGATATTTTTTCTGAGTATCGTTTACTAGTTAAAAAGGATCTAGTTTTAACAGAACGAATTATTGCTTTCCTTAAACTTAGAAAAGTAGAAGAATTATCTGTATATGTACCAACTGATTCAGTCCGAATTGTTCATGATGTAAGTGTTCGGCATTACGAGGATGTATTTGCACCACTAATGGGCGAGAAGGATGAGGTAGATGCGTATCAAGAAACAGTAAGTAGCCTTTTTAAGACTACATTAGAGAATGTTTTGCATGAATTGCGCTATGGTCAAATTTTAAAAAGCAACCAAGATACTGCTTATCTACGAGGTATTTTTGAAAAAATTTTAGAAAAAAAACATCGCTATGAATTACTCATGCGTTTAAAAGAGTGGAATGAGTATTCGTTTGTCCATTCATTTGACGTTTTCGTTTTAGGCACGATCTTTGCGCGTTACTTAGGCTTAACAGATATTGAAACGCTGGCAAGGGGCTATTTGTTCCACGACATTGGGAAGGTATTTATTCCCCAAGAAATTTTAAATTTAAAACGAAAATTATCTGAAGATGAGTTTGAAATGGTTAAAACACATACGACTAAAGGTTATGAGTTGCTCATAGAAAAAGGAGAAGAGGATATTGCTTATTTAGCCCGTGATCATCATGAACGATTTGCGGGTCAAGGTTATCCGAGTCAGCTTTGCAAGGATGATATATGTGAGGGAGTTCAATTATTACAAATTGTTGATGTTTATTCAGCTATGACATCAAAGCGTGTATATCATTCGGGCTATGCTGCGACAGATGCATTGGCTGTTTTATATCGTGATCGACATTTATATAACGAGCAATTTATGCATAAATTTGTAGAGTGCCTAGGGATTTATCCTGTCAACTCGGTCGTTCAATTATCTGATAATCGAAGTGCGCAAGTCGAGCTTGTATATGATTTATTCCCAACGATACCTAAAGTTAAACTATTGGATGAACAAATATCTATGATTTTACCTTTAAACTATAAGGTGAAAATTGCGAAGATGATTGATTATCGTGCTAATAGCTTTGAGGAAATTTTCAACTTATTTATTGAGCAATTAATTCGTTGTGACGAAAATAGCATAAGAGTCTACTTTAATAAATTAATAGACCATTTACATCCTAAGGAAATTATTTTAAAAATATTTTTACCTGCCTTTCGAATTCTACGTTTATTAACAAAAGAAATTCAAACAGATATGACAAAGTATAGGCATTCTATTGATATTCTAAAAAAATTATTAGAAGAGCAATTAGATGTTTTGTATAAGGATTATCAGCATGAGAAAACAATTATATTAGTGGTCGAAACCTCACTTCGTGAAAATTTTTTCATAAAACTTGTACAAAGTATTTTGTATATTGATAAAATTGTTCCAATTTTTATTAATCCTGATGATGATCTACGCATTACACAATTAATGGAGCATTGTAACGTAAATGTAGCTTACATTATTGAGGAAGAATTAATAGTTGAAAAGAGAGTTTGTCCACTGGGGGAAGGTACGTTGCTTTATTATTCTCTAGCAGATATTGAGGAATTGCTTAATAGCTTAGTAGGCATGAATATGAAAAGGTTTTCATTTGAGGAGAAGATGCAAGAGCGCTTGTTTGCATCGTTAAAGACATAATAAGAGGAAGTCGCTTAAAATGCGACTCCCTTCAGACTGTCGACAAAAGGAATCGGGAAGTTCACACTCGATTTCTTTTGTCCTTTTTACTTCTTTTATTATGTTGAAAGAAGAATTTACTTCCTGATAAAACATACTTTTCGAGCATAGATGCACTCTTAAGTTGCATGCTATGTCAAATTCAGGACAGAAAAAAGTAGTATCACCTGCATGGACAATTTTTTAAGACCTCTTAAGGTTGTCCATCGCATCCGCAATGACACGCTCAATTGTTTCTTTGCGCTTTGCATAGATTTTTTTGATACTAATGGAATGTCGTAAATGTTCAGCTTGCTCCACAAACGATTCCAAAATATGACGTTGAATGAGTTTTTGATGATTCTTACTCTCTGTACATTGTGATAGACTTGTACACTTCGCGAAAATAATACACCATATTCGTTTCAATTTCTTTAATAGTTTGGCGCATGGAGCGAATGCCAAAGACATCTTAAAGAGAACGACAGGATCAATACTTGGACGTTCATTGATTTGATTCTTCGTCATCATTGTATCATCTTAAAAGTTTACTTTTCATTAACCTATGTAGATGGAGTACTTTATGTAGAAGTTGATTGGAACGAAGGGCGGCGACTCCTGCGGGAAAAGCGGGAAAGTCGAGATCCTGGACTGAGCAAAGCGAGGGAAGCAGCTCGACCCCCGCCCGTAGTGGAAATCAACCGCTTTACTTTATTTTATTTTATTTTATTGTAAAAAGAAAAAGACTGTAGGCAAACTCTCAAATTTTTTGAGTTTGTCTACAGTCTGGAGGAAGTCGCTTAAAATGCTACTCCCTTTTTAATAATTTTAGAATTGAAGATGTTTTTCAATATATGCTTTAACATCTGTGATTGGCATACGAACTTGAGTCATTGAATCGCGGTGACGTACTGTAACTTGACCATCTTCTTTTGAGTCAAAATCGTATGTGATACAGAATGGTGTACCAATTTCATCTTGACGACGGTAACGTTTACCGATTGATTGTGACTCGTCAAAGTCAACTGGGAATGATTTGCGAAGATCTGCCCAAACATCAGTAGCTTCATCCGAAAGCTTTTTAGAAAGCGGTAGGACTGCAGCTTTAAATGGAGCTAAAGCCGGGTGGAAGCGTAAAACTGTACGCTTATCATCGCCTTCAAGTTCTTCCTCATCATAAGCATCGCAAAGGAATGCTAATGTTACACGGTCTGCACCTAAAGAAGGTTCGATACAATAAGGAACATAACGTTCGTTTGATACTGGGTCAATGTAAGTGAAATCTTCACCAGAATGCTCCATATGCTGTTTTAAATCGAAATCTGTGCGATCCGCTACGCCCCATAACTCGCCCCAACCGAATGGGAATTTAAATTCGATATCCGTTGTAGCATTTGAGTAGTGAGACAATTCGTCTGCTTCATGATCGCGAAGGCGCATAGACTCTTCTTTCATGCCTAAATTTAATAACCAATTTTTACAAAACTCTTTCCAGTATGCGTGCCATTCAAGGTCCTCGCCTGGCTTACAGAAAAATTCAAGTTCCATTTGTTCAAATTCACGTGTACGGAATGTGAAGTTACCTGGAGTAATTTCGTTACGGAATGATTTACCGATTTGTGCAATACCGAATGGTGTACGTTTACGCATAGAACGTTGTACGTTTTTAAAGTTCACGAAAATACCTTGTGCTGTTTCTGGACGTAAATAAATTTCATTTGTAGAAGATTCTGTTACACCTTGGAATGTTTTAAACATTAAATTAAATTGACGAATATCTGTAAAATCAGCTTTACCACAATCCGGGCATACTACGTCATACTTAACCATTGTTTCTTTCATTTGATCAAATGTCATACCATCGACAATGATTTCATCGCCTTTTGCAAGCGCAGCATCCTCGATGATTTTGTCAGCACGATGGCGCGCTTTACATGCCTTACAATCGATCATCGGGTCATTAAAGTTGCCAACGTGACCAGAAGCCACCCAAGCTTTTGGGTTCATTAAAATAGCAGCATCTATGCCAACGTTGTGCTCAGATTCTTGGACAAATTTTTGCCACCATGCTTTTTTAACATTATTTTTTAATTCAACACCTAGTGGACCGTAATCCCAAGTGTTCGCTAAGCCCCCGTAGATTTCAGAACCAGGGAAGACAAAGCCGCGATGCTTCGCTAATGATACGATTGTTTCCATTGATTTGTTAGCCATAAAAATAGCCTCCTTCATAGTTTTCACAGAGTGAACATTGATTTTGTTTAGCGAATTTATACGATTGATAAAATTCGCTAGAGATATTTTTTAATTTAGATAGGACTAAATTAAAAATAGCACCCGTCTCCGGGCACATTAAATGCCCAGGGACGAGTGCTAAAACCCGCGGTTCCACCCTGATTGTTTTAAACGTAGTGTTTAAAACCTCTTTTCAAAAAGTTAGCTCAAGGAGTGCCTTTTCTCTGTTACTATGTAGACTTTCACCATCTTCTACTCGCTTTAAAAATGAACAGATACTTTTTTCCCGTCATCGCCTGTATAACGCAAATCGCTCGAAAATACATTTAGAGGAAGCGTCTGTGTCAATATTGTAGCATGTAGTTCTTTTCTTCGCAATAATTATTAAAATAGTATATAATAATTGAGCATAAGTATAACACTATTAGATTTGAGGCGGTGAGTCCAATCGAACTCAATAAACGTCAGGAAGACATTTTACAAATTGTGAAAGAAAACGGCCCTATTACAGGCGAACATATTGCAGAACGTCTCAATCTGACAAGAGCAACTTTAAGACCAGATTTAGCAATACTCACAATGGCGGGCTTTTTAGATGCTAGACCACGTGTTGGCTATTTCTATTCAGGTAAAAAAGCATCTGTAACATTGATGGATAGTATTCACAATTTAAAGGTGAAAGATTTTCATTCAGGACCAGTTGTTGTACCGGAAACAATGACTGTTTATGATGCGATTTGCTTCATGTTTTCAGAGGATGTTGGAACACTCTTTGTCGTAGATAAGAATGAATTTTTGACAGGGGTACTTTCCCGAAAGGATTTACTTCGTACAAGTATTGGCACGCAGGATTTAAACAAAATACCTGTACATATAATTATGACACGTATGCCAAATATTTCGTACTGTGAGAGATCAGATTCTTTAGTTGTCGCAGCGAATAAACTAATTGAACGAGAAGTTGATTCGCTACCAGTAGTAGAGCCACAAGAAGGTGGATTGCTAATCGTTGGTCGTCTTACAAAAACGACCATTACACGAGCTTTCTTATCACTTGCACAGAATGTCTAACTATTTGAAGGAGAGCAGCATGAAAAGACTACGAGTTTTTGTTGTATCTGATTCAGTCGGTGAAACTGGTGATCAAGTGGCGAAAGCGGTTATTAGCCAGTTTCGACCTAGTTTGGAAGACACGATCATTCGTCGTTTTCCTCATATACAATCAGAGGAGCTCATTCGGAAAATTGTATGCCTTGCAGCGAAACAGAATGCATTTATTGTGTATACACTTGTTCGCCAGGAGATGCGATCGTTATTACATGAACTGTGTGAGCAAGAAAGGGTCTATGCTGTCGATATTTTAGGGCCAGCTTTAAAAACAATGGGAACATTTGTAGAAGAATTCCCATTAGAAGCACCAGGAATTGTTCACCAGCTAGATGATGATTATTTTAAAAAAATAGAGGCTATTGAATTTGCAGTAAAATATGATGATGGTAGAGATCCACGTGGTCTATTGCTGGCTGATATTGTGTTAGTCGGTGTTTCCCGTACCTCTAAAACGCCGTTATCACAATATTTAGCACATAAACGCTATAAGGTAGCGAACGTACCTTTAGTACCAGAAGTAGAGCCACCTGAAGAACTATTAAAAATTGATCCGAAGAAATGTTTTGGATTAATTATTTCTCCTGATAAATTGAACTCAATTCGAAAAGAGAGATTAATGTCTCTTGGATTGAATGATGATGCTATCTATGCACAGCATAATCGAATATTAGAAGAAATCCAGCATTTTGAAAAAATTGTCGCTAAAATCGGTTGTAAGGTGATTGATGTGACAAACAAAGCTGTTGAGGAAACAGCAAACGTCATTATTGAGCATATCTCAAATTGTAAATAAAAAACGAATGATATAAACCACCTCGGTTATAAGAGGCGGTTTTTTTGAGTCGGTTTTTAAAATAGTATAGATAAAAACTATTTTTTGTTTTATAATAATAAAATTGTGGTAAAAATATTTATAAAGAGAAAAATCCTATTTTTTTGTCGAGAAATAAAGGATTTTTAAATCGGATAGCGAATTGTGTTTTAGAACGTAATTTAAAGATGGTGATGGATTTGGCAGGGAAGATTCCTGAAGAAGTGATCGAACAGATTCGAACACAATCGGATATTGTGGATGTCATAAGCGAATACATGCAGCTTACAAAGCGTGGGCGCAATTGGTTTGGGCTCTGTCCTTTTCATGGAGAACAAACGCCATCTTTTTCTGTGTCATCAGACAAACAAATTTTTCATTGCTTTGGTTGTGGTGCAGGCGGTAATGCCGTTACTTTTGTCATGGATATAGAAGGTATTTCTTTCCCTGATGCAGTAGTGAAACTTGGTGAACGTGTTGGCATACAGTTAGATGTTGGACCAAGTTTACCTGAGGTAACGAAAAAAGTATCTAAAACAGAAGAAAGGATGAAAGAAGCTCACGCTTTTGCAGCAGATTTTTTTCATCATTTACTGTTAAATACTGAAGATGGTGAAGAACCTTTAAATTATTTGCTAGAAAGAGGATTTACAAGGGAACTTATAGAATCTAATAGCATTGGATGGTCTCTTCCAAGCTTTGATGCATTAACGATATTGCTTGAAAGAAAAGGTTATAACTTACAAGAAATCTCAGAAAGCGGTTTAGTCATCAAGCGTGAAGGGGAAGAACGCTATTTTGATCGTTTTAGAGGGCGTATCATGTTTCCCATTCGTGATGAGAACGGTAAGATTATAGCATTCTCAGGACGAATCCTTGCTTCAACTGGTGAAGAGGCAAAATATTTAAATAGTCCAGAATCACCAATTTTTCAAAAGAGTGAAGTACTTTATAACCTAGATAAAGCACGAACCTCGATTAGAAAAAATCGTCAAGTAGTATTGATGGAAGGATTTATGGATGTTTTAGCAGCAACTTCTGTGGGTGTAACAAATGCTGTAGCAACAATGGGCACTTCGCTTACAAACCAGCATATTACAAAGCTAAAGCGCTTAGTAGAGCAGATTACGATTTGCTATGACGGTGATAATGCTGGTTTCGATGCAGCGAAAAGAGCAGCACAGTTACTCCAAACGGAACGTATGAAAGTCAATATTGCGGTGTTACCAGATAAGTTGGATCCCGATGAATACATTCGTAATTTAGGTGGGCAAGCATTTAAAGAACAAATTTTGGAAAAACCACATGCGTATATTGCTTTTATGATGATGCATGCTAGACGAAATAAGAACTTTCAGTTTGAAAATGATACGCTTCAATATATTCAAGAAGTTCTTGAGCAACTGGTAGGTAGATCGTCACCGGTTGAACGAGATTTGTATATAAGACAGCTATCGAATGAAACAAACATCTCGGAAGAAGCAATTTATGCTCAATTCCGAAAGCTAGAGGCAAATCAGGTGCGTTCTACCAAAGTAGAAATGCCTGTTCAAACGCCCTCGGTGCCGGTCACACAGCAACATAAGCCTATGGACGCAGCTGAACGTGCCGAACGTTTATTACTGGCTCATATGCTTCATAATATAGATGTAGTGGACAAGGTATTACGTAGTGAGCAAAAAGATCCATTTGTACGAGATGCCTATATGGCAGTTTTTGTTCGCTTAGTAGGATTTTATGAGGAATATGGTCATCCTGATTATCAGCGTTTTGTTGAGATATTAGATGACTCTGAATTACGTAAGATTGTAATGGAAGCGGCTTTAGCGGAACGGGATCCCGACCAAGCAGAGGCAGAGGTCACAGACTCAATACGTCAGCTGCAAAAATATAGAATTGAGCAAGAAATTCAACAAAAGATGCATGAGTCAAAGGAAGCGGAGAAGATGCATGAGTATGCGCGTGCACTTGAAATCGCCCAACAGATTATTCACTTAAGAAAATCGTTATCGGCGATTTAACCCGATTCGGTTGTTTAGAAGGAGGAAGGTTTATGGCGGACAAGTCAGAACGTTCAAAAGAGGTAGAAGTAGAAATTACATTGGATGAAGCAAAAAAAATACTACAAGAAAAAGCAAAAACAGAAGGTGAAATTTCAATGAAAGAAATTTCAGAGAAACTAGCGCCTTATGAATTGGAAAATGAAGAGATTTTCCACTTTGCTGAGGATCTTGAAAAAGCTAAGGACATTCAAATCATTGGAAAAGAAGAGTTTGAAGAAGAAAGCTTAATGAAAGAAGAAGCAAACGAAGAGACTTTCGATTTAAATGATTTGAGTGTACCACCAGGTGTTAAAATAAATGACCCTGTACGCATGTATTTAAAAGAAATTGGTCGAGTTGATTTACTTTCTGCCGAGCAAGAAATCGCTTTAGCTGAGCGTATTGAGCAAGGTGATGAAGAAGCACGTAAACGCCTAGCAGAAGCGAACTTACGTCTTGTTGTATCTATTGCAAAGCGATATGTTGGCCGAGGAATGCTATTCCTTGATTTAATTCAAGAGGGGAATATGGGGCTTATCAAGGCTGTTGAGAAATTTGACTACCGTAAAGGTTTTAAATTCTCCACTTATGCAACATGGTGGATTCGCCAAGCGATTACACGTGCAATTGCGGACCAAGCACGTACAATTCGTATTCCAGTGCATATGGTAGAAACAATTAATAAATTAATTCGTGTACAACGTCAGTTACTACAGGACTTAGGTCGCGAGCCATCTCCAGAAGAAATTGGCGAAGAAATGGATTTAACACCTGAAAAAGTACGTGAAATTTTAAAAATTGCACAAGAACCAGTATCCCTTGAAACACCAATTGGAGAAGAAGATGATTCACATTTAGGAGACTTTATTGAGGATTCAGAAGCTCAGTCTCCATCTGATCATGCAGCTTATGAATTGTTAAAAGAGCAATTAGAGGATGTGTTAGATACATTAACTGACCGTGAAGAAAATGTCCTTCGCTTACGTTTCGGTTTAGATGATGGTCGTACACGTACATTAGAAGAGGTAGGGAAGGTATTTGGTGTAACACGTGAACGTATTCGCCAAATTGAAGCTAAGGCACTTAGAAAGCTACGCCATCCTTCTCGTAGCAAACGATTAAAAGACTTCTTAGAATAAAAAAACAAAGTAGGGCTATCTAATTAGTGATGACTAATTAGATAGCCCTTTTTATGCTACTATGGAATCAGGAGAATACTGTGTAAGCAAAATCTATCAAAAGAAATAATGTTTATATTGTGTATGAGAATGAGGCGATCATAATATTTTTGCTACTTTATACAGATGTGTTTTTGACTATTTTGAGATAAAATTGTAATAATAACCAATGCTCATCATCAATGTTGTGGATAACATTTACGTATTGGAGACTGGGAGCCTGATTGGGGATTAGTAATAAGGGAACGAAGGCAAGAACATCATATCTTGTGATAACGTATTCGTCTCGTGTTGGCCCGATGCCCCAGGATGCTGTGCTATTTGATGATGATTTATTTAAAGCAAATGTTTGGAGCAAAAACTATGACAAATCCTCGAAAAAAAATAATCTTGAATGAGATTTTATTTTGGAAGCAGAATAAGCTATTACCAGAGCATTACTGTGATTTTTTAGCGGCTCTATATGCGGAAGGGGCAGATGTAGAGGAGCTAGAGCCGGTACATCATAAACAGGCTATATTACCCTCGGAAAAGAGAAGGCTACTACTTGTCATTGCAGGTATATGTATAGCTGTGATTACGTTGCTGTCTATTTATTTTACTATAGCATCCTTAATGATCATTTTAACGGTTGTCGTTGGAACAGCTGCAATGATATTATTACTGACGGCGTTTCGAATGGCACGAAAAAATGATTTATTAGCCCCTGTTTTCCATTTGTTAGCTGCTATTTTATTGTTTAGTATGTCAATTCGAATTTACACTACATATTTTAATGGGAATAATATTGCATTGTTTTGCTTGATTGCAGCAAACTGCGGGGTTTGGCTTTGGTCAGGTTTAAAAATGAAGCTACTTTATTTCACTGTCTCAGGTGTCCTAGGCTTCCTAGCACTGATTAGCTATTATATCATAAACTTATTATAAGAACTTTATTTGCCATTACTATTACTGATCATGACGAGAATCTGTTTGCTTTCTAATAGCTTACGGATTCTTTTTGTATCAATATGTTTATGCTGCTGATACGGGAAAATATAGAATAATAATAGTTCATCACCGAAAGTTGTGGAGGACTTTTGTTGTAATGTTGCCATAAATAAGTTGATTGAAGCAATTGAAGCGGCTCTTCGGACGCCTTTATCCGGAACGGAAATCAACCACACATATAGGACTTCTTCTATTAGCAAATATCAAGAAGTTATTTTGATTTTCTTGGTATATGAAAGCGTAAAGAGAGGAAAGATAACAACGTGTAAGGAACCTCAGTAATTGTAAAAAAGACAATAAATACTCCAAATGTTGGGGATTTCAAGACATATTTTATCCAATAGTTACAGAAATGTCGAATTTGTTACAAACAAAGGAAAACTTAGCGAATAGGGCTTTTCGTTTCATTGGTAATGAAGTACAATATTAGATGTTGACTGATTCTATATTATCATAGAAGTAGATTTAAAATGAGGAGGGGAAACATATGAAAAACAATCCAGTCGTTCCTTACATCTTAATTTTAGCATTTGGTATTGGTCTTATTTTCTTCATGTCTTTAACAGGTGCAGATAACAAAAAAGAGATTGCTGCTGAAAAAGAAGGCGGTGGCGAAAAGACAGAAGCTACTGATGACGGCTCAGCTTTAGTACAATCTTGTATTGGCTGTCACGCTGCTGACTTAACTGGTTCTGTAGGGCCAAACTTACATGGCTTAGATGAAGCTCGTATCGTTGACGTTTTAACTAACGGTATCGAAGGAACGCCAATGCAACCTGGAATGAAAACTGAAGCGGAAGCAAAAGAAATCGCTAAGTACATTTCAACTTTAAAATAGTCTAAAAAAGTAGCTGTACTAAAAAGCGTTTAATCGTAATTAGTACAGCTACAATTTATTTTATCTTCATTTCATTAAATGAAAAATGGGGTTGCTCAAAATTTGAGGCAACTCCATTTGTTTTTTTTCCCGACATCATACATACTAAGAATGGACACTATTGAAGACAGGCGGTAAAAAAATGAATGCACAAAAATTATCAAAACGATTAGAAACAGTAGCTAACTTTGTTCCCACAGGCGCAGTTGTAGCTGATATTGGGAGCGACCATGCATATTTACCATGCTACTTAATTCATAAAGGTATTGCTTCTTATGCAGTAGCAGGGGAAGTTGTGAAAGGACCATTCGAGTCAGCAGTTGGACAAGTGAAAAAGGAAGGCCTAACGGAAAAAATTACCGTACGACTTGCAAATGGTTTAGCAGCTGTGGAAGAAGCTGATCATGTAGATACAGTTACTATTGCTGGGATGGGTGGGCCTCTTATTGTTTCCATTTTGGAAAAGCATCCGGAAAAATTACAAGGGGTAACAAGGCTTATTTTGCAGCCGAATATTCATGCGAAAGTGATTCGCGAATGGGCGTTAGCACATGATTGGGCAATCCAGGACGAAGAGATTTTAGAGGAAGACGAAAAAATTTATGAAATTCTTGTATTGCAAAGAAGCTCAATGACGTTAACGGAACCGGAAATTTTATTTGGGCCGAAATTAATGCAACGAAAATCACCAGCATTTATTAAAAAATGGTCGCGTGAAAAAGAAAATTGGCAGCGTGTTTTAAAGTCCATTGAAGGGGCAGATCAAACACCTGAAATTGAAGAAAAACGTGCAGAGTTAGAAACTTTACTCAATTTAGTGGAAGGGGTTCTGTGGGATGAAAACAGTAAACGGTCAGGAAATTATCCAATTGTTTGAATCATGGTCGCCTAAAAAGCTAGCCTGTATGGAAAATGACCCAATTGGTCTTGCGATTGGCACATTAAATAAACCTGTAAGTAAAGTATTAGTCACATTAGATGTTAATGAGGCAGTAGCAGAAGAGGCTATTGCGCAAGGGTGCGAACTAATAATAGCGCATCATCCACCGATTTTCAGACGACTTTCGAATATTCGTACTGACAATCCTGCCGGGCGTTTATATGAAAAGCTTATCAAAAATGATATTGCGGTGTATGCAGCGCATACGAATCTAGATGTAGCTGAAGGCGGTGTCAACGATTTACTAGCAGATGCTCTACAGCTGGAAAATCGCTCTATTTTAGAAGAAACATATGCGGAAAACTTGTTGAAGCTAGCAGTTTTTATTCCGACTGCAGATGCAAATGATTTACGTGAGGCATTAGCAAAGGCAGGTGCAGGTCGCATTGGAGATTATGAAGCATGTAGCTATACGACAATGGGAGTAGGGCGTTTCCGTGCACTAGAAGGTGCAAACCCACATGTGGGTTCTATTGGTGAATTACATGTTGAAGAAGAAGTGAAGGTAGAAGTTGTATTTCCTGAATCTATAAAAAATCGTGTATTAAAGGCAATGTTAAATGCACATCCATATGAAGAGCCTGCTTATGATATTATTCGCTTAGACCAGCAAACGAATGTAATGGGCTTAGGTCGAGTGGGATATTTACCACAAGAAATGACACTTCATGATTTTACGCAATTTGTTAAGCAGCAGCTAGATGTGCCAGCTGTCCGAGTTGTTGGTGATTTACAATCGAAGGTGAAAAAAGTTGCGCTTGTCGGTGGCGATGGCAATAAATATATTTATTCTGCGAAGAGAGCTGGGGCAGATGTATTTTTAACGGGAGATATGTACTTCCATACTGCCCAGGACGCTCAAGCAATTGGCCTACAAATTGTAGATCCAGGTCATCATGTGGAGAAAGTAATGATCGCAGGAGTAGCTAAAAAGATGGCAGGAATGTGTGAGAATAAAAAATACTCTGTTGAATTTGTACAATCTACTATTCATACAGAACCGTTTTTATTCGTGTAAGAGAGGGGAATCGATTTGGCGAATGAAAGACCTGCTGGCAATAAAGCCGGCAAGTTATGGATGATGATTGGTTTGCTAATTGCTGTGTTTGGGGTAGGCATGACTTTTATGACAAATACGATGAATACCAAAAAAATTGATGCTATGACAGAACAATGTGAAAAAGATGGCGGAGAACCCATCGTCTCAAAAGAAAAGAGATTTTTATCAACAAACTATTCATTTAATTGTAACTAGTAATAAAAACAAGGCTGAATTATAGAATTAATTATAATTCAGTCTTTTTGAGTTGAATTTCGCTTTCGCACAAAAATGCCGTCGCTGTTTCTTTGTAAAATTATTAATTAGAGTAACATGCCAATAGGTACCTGCTAAATGGTTGATTGGAGTGGAGGCTTGGTGACTCCTTGGGGATTAGCGTCACAGATGAGACCCTGGAGCGAGCAACGCGAGTGAAGCGGCTCATCGGACGCCCCCAGGAAAGCGCCAAGCCGGAACGGAAAACAACCCCTCGTTTTGCAATAGAGCCATACTTAAAGCCATCCTTAATTCATTGACATATTAGTTTTTAACATCATGAAGGCTGAATTATAGTAGTTAATATAATTCAGTCTTTTTGTGTATGCACGGATTAATTTCAGAGTGTTATGATAGTTGAGTATAAATTGCAATGAGAGGAGATTTTGTGGAATGTTTATTCGTTTATCAAAGGAACAACAGGAAACAATCATCGCTGATATTCAACGTTTTTTCTATAATAATCGTGATGAGGATATTACAGAATTTGAAGCAGAAAGAGTATTAGACTTTATAAAGGAAAATATAGCTCCACATATTTACAATGCAGCTATTTCAGATGCAAAATACGTTGTAGAAAGACAATACGCATCGATTGAGGATGAACTGGCAGCATTAGAAAGACCTATAAAAATAAAATAATTATTTTTGTCATATTTGCTTTGAATTTAAGATAAACTAATTCGAAGTAAATAATAAAGATTCTAATTAATCGTCTAAACTTTGATTAAAGGATCTGTTTCTTGTACAACATGACTTAGAGAGCCGATTTTCATTTGGTGAAAGTAAGATTTAAGCACATTTTGAGGGATAAAATAAGGAGGCAAAACATGTTGAAAATAGGGGTTATTTTAGGTAGTACGCGTGAAGGGCGTTTAAGTCCACAAGTTGGTGAATGGGTAAAGGAAGTAGCAGAAAAACGCGGCGATGCGGAATATGAGATTATAGATATAGCTGACTTTAAATTACCACTTCTAGGCGAGCCAGGTGGAGATACTTCAGGAGTGGCTACGTGGTCACAAAAAGTTGCTGCCTGTGATGGTTTTGTTTTTATCGTTGCAGAATATAACCATTCCATTACGGGTGCACTAAAAAATGCATTAGATTATTTACGTAACGAATGGAATAATAAAGCGGCAGGTATTGTTTCTTATGGTTCTGTTGGAGGTGCAAGAGCAGCTGAACATTTACGTGGTATTCTTGGTGAATTATTAGTAGCAGATGTTAGAGTACATCCCGCTTTATCCTTATTTACTGACTTCGAAAACGGTACGGTCTTTAAACCGAAGGATGTGCAAGCAGATTCAGTAAATCAAATGTTAGATCAACTTATCCCTTGGGCAACAGCATTAAAAACAATTCGATAAATCTTAAGCAGTGTGCACAGAAAAAAGAGCATACTGCTTTTTTAATATGACCCGTTTTGAATGTTGTTTTTCCCAAATTAAAAGCGTATTCGATAATTTCGAATACGCTGGTTTTCGAGTGGTAAATACATAATCTATCTTTTTAATGTTTCTATTTTTTGAAAAATATCTTTGTAAAGGATATCTATCTCTTTTTCACCTTTTAAAAAGAAATACCAAGCATCTTCTCTGTTTGCAGCGTTATCAGATAAATAAATTGTCGTATGAGAACCGTTATTTAATGCTTCCCGATGAGCTGTTTCATAGGTAAGACCGTCATTTGTAAATGGTAAATGACGTTTTGCTGAATCAAAAAAAATAATAGGCATTTTCGAATTTTTATAAACTTTAACAAACCTATCATCTGATGCTTCTTCAAACATCACTGGTGTTATCATAACAGCATCAAAATTTGTTGAAATGTGCATTGTATCTTCACTAAATTCATCTAATGAAATTGGTTCGAAATGAATTTTTTCGTTTTTTAGTTCAGGAATATCACCAACTATCGCAATTTTTAAAGGTGCTCCATCATATTTAACTTCATCATTTGAACACGCAGCTAATAATAACAAACTTACTATGAATAAAATTTTTTTCAAATTTATTATTCCCCTTTTTCTCGTAATCCTGTCCTTTTATTAACCTAAGTTTACTTATGATTCTTTCATTATATACTATCATTCTACAAATATTCCCAAAAACTTCGTTGTACAATCAGTTTTCTTAATGATCTCGTTGCGCTTTCTCCGGGTCAGATAGAAAAAGTCACTTAGAGTCTCTGCACTAATCTTCAATAGGTGGAATTTTTAGAATTATTTAAATACATAATGGGAACTTTTTAACGGGAGATTCGTATCCATTAGTGTAAGTAAATTGGCGATTAAATAAGAAGGATTGGGGAGTAAAGTGTGACACAAAAACGAACTAAGAATGAATTTTGGGCATGGTTTAAAGCAATTGGACTAGCAGTCATTTTTACAATGGGTGTACGTTATTTTATTTTATCCCCTGTAGTTGTAAAAGGTGCTTCAATGGAGCCGACTTTTGAAACTGGAGATAAAGTTATTGTTAATAAAGTGGGACCGCGAATTTCCGATTATAATCGTTTCGATGTAATTGTCTTTGAAACGAAAGCAGCAGAGCATTATATTAAAAGAATCATTGGCATACCAGGAGATCATATAGCCTACAAAGATGACGTTTTATACATAAACGGGAAGGCTTTTGATGAGCCCTATTTAACAGAATATAAAGAAGCATTACTTGATAAAGGTGATTTTACATATGATTTCACCTTAGAGGAGCAATTAGGAGAAATGACTGTACCAAAGGGTCACTATTTCGTACTTGGGGATAATCGCCGGCAAAGCAAAGATAGTCGGAGTTCGGATATCGGATTCGTGTCGAAAGATAAAATTTTAGGGACAGCAGGCTTTGTATTGTGGCCGTTTGAAAGGCTTGGTAGTAAACATTAGTTGAAGGGAGAGGAAATGCTTATGAAAATTATTACTGTCCATCATTATGATGCGTTTAGTACGATACCTAATAAGGGAAATCCAGCAGGTGTTGTGGTAGAGGGAGATCAGTATAGTGAAATAGAAATGCAGGCTATTGCTAAGCAAGTAGGTTTTAATGAAACAGCCTTTGCACTAAAATCGGAAAAAGCAGATTTGCGTATTCGCTATTTCACGCCAGGGCATGAAGTAAATTTATGCGGACATGCTACGATGGCAACGCTATATGCACTAAAAACAAAAGGTTTACTAGAAGATAAGTCAAAACTTACTATTGAGACAAAAGCAGGCGTTCTCCCTGTTGAAATAAAAGAACAAAAAGAAGGACAAATTTACATCACCATGCAACATGCAACACCTCAATTTAAAGCCTTCAACGGTTCAAGATCGAAGCTTGCCCAATCTATTGGACTAACAGAAGAAGCGATACATCCTGAATTACCGATAGTTTATGGAAGTACAGGAATTTGGACACTGCTTATTCCTATTAAAAATTTAACAGACTTTGATAAAATGATGCCGCAAACTGCAGATTTTCCAACTATCCTAGAAGAAATGCCAAAAGCATCCTTGCATCCTTTTTGCTTAGAGGCATTTGATAAGAATGCTGATATGCATGCAAGGCATTTCTCATCTCCATACTCTGGAACAATTGAAGATATTGCTACAGGTACTGCCTCTGGTGTTATGGGCGCGTATTTTGCAGAGTATATTCAACGACAAGCACAATTACCGAAAACGCTAATCGTCGAACAAGGTCAGGAACTTGGCAAGGATGGACGTGTCCACGTACATGTGAAAAGCGAAAAAGGGAAACTGAATATTTCAATTACAGGAACTGCTGTGCATGTAAAGGAACTAAAGATACGAATATAATAAGAAGGGCCGCTTAAAGTACTTTCATCACTTTAGAAGCGGCCATTTTTTTCTGGAATGTCGTCCATTCCATTAATGTTTTATCTCTTCAATGACTTTTTCTTTCAAATCTGCATCCATAGAGGAAAGCTTAACGTTATTAGTGAGACGTTCTTTTAACTCTCTATCTGTCATAATACCGCGTTCTTCTAGGATTTGTACCAGTAGATTTAATGTCATCAAATTTTTAATTTCAGCTGCTTTTGTATCCATGATAAATGCCTCCAAAGTATAGTATTTCTACCTCTTTAGTGTACTCCTTTTTTAGAAGGACGGCGTAAAATGGTAAAACAAAGCGAATTTATTTCGTGTCCCGGAATATATTGAATGATTCTAGCAATAGTGGAATACATGTCATAGCTAGAAATTAGCGTCAAATAGTTGTATATGTAATAAAGCTAATTTATTATCTCTATATCAAAAAACTCCTAATAATAGGAGTTTTTCTATTTAAACCGGTATGTATTTATGTCAATAAGAAGCTTACTCTGTTTTCCGCTGCCAGAGCTGTCCACTTCGCCGCTAAAACAGCTATTTCCGCCGCAAAAGCCGTCCACTTCGCCGCTAAAACAGCTATTTCCGCCGCAAAAGCCGTTCACATCGCCACCATAACTGCTATTTCCGCTGCTAAAGCTGTTCACTTCACCTAATTATTTATAGAGAATAATGCTTGATACAAAGTGGCTAGCAAAGCAACAAAGAGCGTGTCGTCAGAGTTAAAAAGTTTAAACGATACACCAGTACGCACAAGTTCAGTTTCGATATTACTCGCGCTAGCTATTTTTTCATCATTACAATATAAATAGGCGGTTGAAGTGAAATCCTTTTCAAAGCGAAAAGCGAGTCCATCCATTGTAAAAGAGTACGAGGATTCAAGTAATTGAACCGTCTTCCGTTGGATTGGTAAAATGGATCCATCCGGCATTATAAGCTGATGGCTAACACCCTTTGTCAATAATGTAGATTGCACTTGAAAAAGTGGTGCGCCTAAAGTAGTGCGTGTTTCATAACGATGTGGTAAAGACTGCTGTGCAGCTACTAGCATGACAGCATTCATTACTTTTCCAACGGATGAACGCTCTACTTTTTGTAGCATACAAACCGTCTCATTTTGTTCATTTACAATAGGGATATTTGAAAAGCTTTCGAAAGCTTTTGGGTAGGTAAGGGTAAATGTAGTCATAAAAAAGCCTCCAATCTACTTACTATACGAGGAGGTTGTACTAGAAGTTTCAGCTTGCAACAAAAATTTTTAAAAAATTGTGGAGCAACAAGAGTAAATATTTAGGTAAGCAACAAATAGTGGTACATTCGAGGTAAAAGAAGAAGATGAAGTTAATCAATGAAAAAGGCTGACCGATCATATGAAATTGTTCATGTTCGGACAGCCTTCATTTTTATTGTTGGGTTGTGACTTCTCCTGCAAGAGCACGTTTTTCCTGCTCTGGATCGAATTCTTTTTCCATTTTTGATACGACAACTGCTGCAACACCATTACCGATTAAATTTGTAACGGCGCGAGCCTCTGACATAAAGCGATCGACCCCGATTAACAGAGCAATCCCTTCTACCGGAATCATAGGGAATGCTGCTAATGTTGCTGCTAGCGTAATAAAGCCAGAGCCTGTTACACCTGCTGCACCTTTAGATGTTAGCATTAAAATAGCAAGCAACGTAATTTGATGCCAAATATCTAAATCAACACCATAAGCTTGTGCGATAAAAATTGCCGCCATAGATAAGTAAATAGACGTACCATCTAAGTTAAAAGAATACCCCGTTGGAACAACAAGACCAACGACTTGTTTAGAGCAACCGTAGTTTTCTAATTTGCGCATCATCGAAGGAAGTGCAGATTCTGATGATGAAGTCCCAATAACGATAAAAATTTCATCTTTAATATATTTAATAAATTTAAAAATACTGAACCCGAAGTAACGTGTAATCAGACCAATGATCACTACGATAAAAATAAACATTGTAATATACACGGATAGCATTAAAAATCCTAAGTTTCCAAGTGATTTAAGACCGAAATTTCCGATTGTGTAACTCATGGCACCAAATGCACCAATCGGGGAAACCTTCATGACCATATTAACAATTTTAAAGAAAATATCTGCTACTTGTTCGAAAAATTTAATAACAGGTTTTGATTGTTCACCAATAGCTGCAGCAGCTAAGCCGAATAAAACTGCTGAGAATAGTACAGGTAATAACTCTCCATTTGCAAGGGCTCCAACAACATTATCAGGAATAATTTGCATAATAAATGCGCCAAAGCCATGCTCAGTAGCGGCTGCTGCCTCTGTATATTGGGAAACATCTGCACCGTCCGCGGCTGCTGTATTAAAGTTTTTACCAGGTTGTACAATATTGACAACGATTAAGCCAATTGCTAGAGCGAAAGTAGAGACAATCTCAAAATAAATTAATGCCTTCCCGCCAATTTTACCAACTTTTTTTACATCACCCATACTACCAATTCCAATAACAACTGTTAAGAAAATGATAGGGGCTATTAACATCTTAATTAATTTAATAAAAATATCTGCTAATATTTTTAACTTCGCTCCGAACTCTGGGAACGTAGCACCGACAATGATACCTAGCACAATAGCAATCAGTACTTGCACAGTTAAGTTTTTAAAATTTATACGCATAAAGTTCTCCCCTTACACTGTTTATGAATATTATGTGAACGCTTTCATGTGGTTTATCATAGCTGAAATTTTCCGACAATGGTTTTTATGACCGTAAAGTTTCTATTGTTCATTTTGTTCATTTTTGGGTTGAAGGGCGATAAAGTTAGTAATAGCAATGGTTTGAAGCTGTTTTATAGTAGTTTTATATTTTGGGAATCTATTATAATACAAAAGAAAAAAATCCCCACTGTAGTGAGGATTTTATCATTAATGAACAAAAGTATGGCCACCCGCTACTGGGCAGAGAAGAACTACTTTAAGGGGAAACAATTTTTTCAATTTCCGATAAGACATCGTTATTTTGTACATTGTTTCTATAAAAATCATAGACAGATGCTAGTTTTTCTTTCAAACGTTGGCGTTCCTTATCACTCATCGTATACACCTCAAAGTTATCTTGCTGCTCAAGTTTCTGCAAATCTTCCTTGTTCATGTCAATCGCTTGTTTAAATTGCCAGTCTGTCGTTTCTTTCATAGCTTCCATAATTTGCTTTTGAATTTTTGTAGGCAAAGATTGCCAGAAATTTTCGTTCATTAAAACAGCGTATCCTAAAATGCCATGCTTAGTTAAGGTCATATGCTTCTGTACTTTATAAAAACCTTTAGAATAAATATTGGACGCTGTATTTTCCTGCGCATCTATGGCATTCGATTCTAAATCAGTAAAAACCTCGCTAAAGGAAATTGGGATTGAAGTAGCCCCAACAGCCTCGAATTGCTTTTCAAGGGTTTTACTTGGCATTGTACGGACACGTAAGCCTGTTAAGTCTTCAAATGTGTGAATAGGGTGATCGATAGTGGTTATATGTTTAAAGCCATTATGCCAAAAGCCTAGACCTTTTATATGAAAAGGTTTAAGCTCATTTAACAATTGTTCCCCAATCGAACCTGTAAGTACCTCATGCACTTCGTCATCCGAATTAAAAAGGTAAGGTAAATCAAGAACCTGCCAATTTGGTAAATTGGATGTCATCTTTGAAAAAGTAGGGATAATCATTTCTACATTGCCATTTTGTAAGGCTTGAAATTCATTTTCATCATTAAACAAAGAGGAGTTGGGGTAGACGTGTACCTTTACCTTCCCATTTGTTTTTTCCTCGACAAGCTCGGCGAATTTACTAGCCGCTTGTCCTTTTGGTGTATTCTCAGCTACAACATGACTTAAATGAATCGTAATTTGGGTATCCAAGCCTTTTTGCTCATCGTCATAGGGAAGTGGCTTGGCAAATAGTAAATCTTGTTGAATACCTATTGCTATTGTTAATAATAATACGCTTATTATTGTTCCAATTATAAATTTTTTCATCTATTACACCTAATTTATTCGTATTTTCTGATGTTTTTGTTATTCTAACATATGGAGTAAGCTAAAATATAGTAAGAGGGAGGCGTACATCTTGAAATTTCAAAAATTATCGATGAAGAGTAAAATTATGTCTCTGACTTTTTTTATTCTCATGCTCTCCTTTAGTATAGGTGGTACATTTTTGCTAGGCTTTGTTATGAATGAACAAAAGGATAAGCTTGGAAATCAAGCATTACTTGTGGCAAAAACAGTATCACAGCTTCCTGAGCTGAAAACTAACATTACAAACAATAATTTTAATGAGGCGACGAAACATATTAATCCTGTAGTGGAAGAAATACGTGATATAAATGGCGCACAGTATATTGTTGTACTTGATATGCAAAGACGTAAATATTCACATCCAAATTCGGGGGAAATCGGAAATGTCTCGGAGTCAGGAGATTTAAACGCAGCATTTTCTGAGCATTATTATACATCCATTGCACATGGTGAACATGGAGATATGGTACGAGCATTTGTCCCAATCATGAGTAAAGAAGGTAGACAAATAGGAGTCGTAGTTGTAGGCTACAGTGTTTTAACAGTTGTAGAGTTACTACAATCTATTCAAACTGAATTAATGATGACTATTTTGTTGTCTCTTTTCTTTAGTGCATGGGGGGCTCGTACATTAGGGCTTCATATGAAAAAGCAAATGTTTGGGCTTGAGCCACACGAAATTGCTAAAATGTATGTGGAACGGACAGAAACCTTTAACGCGATGCATGAAGGGATTATTGCCATTGATAATGATTTGACAATCACGATATTTAATGAAAAAGCGAGTGAAATTTTAGGTGTTCACAAAGAACCGTCAACATTAATAGGGAAGAAAATTTTTAACGTCTTACCGGATACACGATTGCCAGAAATTTTGGAGCTAGATCAACCCATTTTTAATCGTGAGCTCTATATTAATGATCACAGTATTATGAGTAATCGTATTCCTATACAAGTTAATGGAAAAACGGTCGGCGCTGTGGCCATGTTTAAGGATCGTACTGAAGTGAAGAAGCTTGCAGAGGAATTAACGGGTGTTAAGGCGTTTGTACAAGCATTACGTGTACAAACACATGAGCATAAAAATAAATTACATACAATAGCTGGTCTTTTGCAGCTGGGACACCATGAACAAGCACTTTCTTATTTAACGCAAGTAAAAGAAGAACACGATGAAATTACAAACTTTTTAAATGAACGCATTAAAAATGAAAATATTTCAGGGCTCTTACTTAGTAAAATTTCCTACGCAAAAGAACAGGGAATTCAACTGGAGATTGACAGAGAAAGCCGTTTGACAACATTT
Organism: Lysinibacillus sp. Bpr_S20; assembly: GCF_023337835.1. Lineage (NCBI taxonomy): Bacteria > Bacillati > Bacillota > Bacilli > Caryophanales > Bacillaceae > Lysinibacillus > Lysinibacillus sp. Bpr_S20. Next base: position 578,066 of record NZ_JALNLQ010000003.1, on the reverse strand, counting down.
CCTAACAATTTAGATCAACATGATTTCGTTATTTTATTTGGTAACTTAATTGAAAATGCTATTGATGCATTAAGGGATGTACAAATTGAAGAAAAAATAATCCATGTTTCAGTTGATGAGGATGAGGATGTACTGGCAATCTTAGTAACGGATAATGGCAGAGGGATGACGAATGAAGTCAAGGCGCATATTTTTGATAATGGCTATTCAACAAAAGAGAAAAAAGGTCGAGGCATTGGACTTTTCTTAATAAAAGAAATTGTACAGAAAGGAAAAGGGGAAATAGAAGTCATAAGTGAACCGAATAAAGGAACGAGTTTTTTAATAACTTTTTATCATACTTAAATAGTGGAAGTAGAAGCGAGCAATTCTAAGGGAACAGCGAAGCTCTCTTAGATAGCTTCCTTCAGTGAATATGGAGGACTGACAGTGACACAAACTAAGGTTTTATTAATAGAGGATGATCCAATGGTGCGGGAGGTTAATCGCCAATTTATTGAAAAGATAGCTGGATTTAAAGTAATTGGACAAGCCTCAAATGGAGTTGAAGGGATTGCTCAAATTCAAAAACTTCAACCAGGATTAGTATTTATGGATATTTTCATGCCAGAGCAGGATGGAGTGACAAGCTTGCGGAAAATTCGTGAGCTCAAGTTACCAGTAGACGTAATTACAGTAACCGCTGCTAATGATATGGAAACTGTAAAACAGGTCCTGCATCTTGGCGTCTTTGATTATATTATGAAACCTTTTTCATTTGAACGAGTACAAGGTACGCTTGAAAATTATTTGCGCTTCAAAAAGCAAATGCAAACGGAGCGTGAGTTAACACAAGGAGAGCTTGATCAGTTATTCCATTATCATGGTGGACAAAACGAGGTTCAGCAATCGAATGTTTTACGGTCAGAGAAAAGTTTACCGAAAGGTTTTAATCGTGCAACACTGGAGAAAGTTGTACACTATTTGCAGTCTGTGGAAGGAGCGTCGGCAGAAGAAGTAGCCAGTGGTGTAGGGATTGCGCGTGTCACAGCAAGACGATATTTAGATTATTTAGAGAAACAAGAGGAAATTACGATGGATGTGCATTATGGTGGCATTGGTCGCCCGGTCAATTATTATTTTGTAAATAAAGAAAAATCCTGATTGTCTATTTTTACAATCAGGATTTTTTTGTTAGTAAGGCATAATTTTGTCAACAGGCTTAGGCGTTTTAATTTTAGGTAAAATTTTATCTAAAGTAACTGTACGATTAATGATATGTGTTGATTCATCATTTTCATCGAACTGCTCAAGGAATGAAATAACCTCTTTTACGATTGGTGTAGGCGTTGAGGCACCGGCTGTTACAGCGACGGAATGAATGCCTCTTAACCATTCAATATTTAGCTCAGAAACGTCTGCAATTCGATAAGAAGGTGTTCCTGCAATTTCAACAGACACCTGCGTTAAACGGTTCGAGTTATTAGATTTTGGGTCACCAACAACAATAAGTAAATCTGCTTCCCCAGCTTGCTGAGCTACTGCCTCTTGGCGTACCTGGGTTGCCAAGCAAATCTCCTTATGCACCTCAATATGTGGGAATTTCTCTTTTAAACTATCCATTAAGTGAGAGACATCCCATTGGCTCATCGTCGTTTGATTCGTTACTAATAATTTATCATTCGTTAAATTTAATGCATCAATATCAGTGGATGATTGCACTAAATGAACATGATCTGGTGCAACGCCAATTGCTCCCTCTGGTTCAGGGTGGCCTTTTTTACCGATATAGATAATATCATAGCCATTTGCTGATTTTTCACGAATTAGATCGTGGGTAACTGTTACGTCAGGACATGTAGCATCAATGGATACTAAGCCTTTTCGCTTCGCAATTTCACGAATTTCAGGTGAAACACCATGCGCTGTGAAAATAACAGTGCCAGTTTCAACTTGTTCAATAATTTCTAAACGATTTTCGCCATCTAATGTGATGATGCCATCTGCTTCAAAGGCATCCGTGACATGTTTATTATGCACAATCATACCTAAAATGTAGATAGGTCTTGGTAATGTTTTATCGAGTGCGGCGTTTCGAGCGATGACCATCGCATCAACAACACCATAGCAATAGCCACGTGGATTAATTTTTAATACTTGCATGGTTGTGACTCCTTTCAAGCTTACCTATCTACATTATAACGGACAGGGACAGCGAATACAAAGAAACCTTCATCTACATAGGCGGCTGGAAAATACGGGGCTTAGATGGAAGTGGGTCAGCAGGAGTAAATGATCCATTTTGTCGAGACGTTTTTCGTCTTTTAGTAGAACCTGCTCCTTCACTAGCCGCTGCTTCAGCTGCTACTGCTCCAGCCCCTGCGGCAGCTCCTGCAGCAGGAAGACCTTGAAAGCCTTTATACAATTTTAAAAGTGACGGAATATTTTTTACCATAGGCATTGCTTGCTGAATGTAAGGCGTATATGTTTTCGCTGAGTTAAATAAGTTATTCGCCTGCTGTAAAAAAGAACCGATTTTTGAAGGTTCCTGCATGGATGGCATTGGCATTTGTCCTCCAAATGATCCTATTCCACTGGACATTGGAAAGCCACCTGGCATTCGTGGATTTGGGAAGCCTCCAGGCTGGAAAAAGGACTGCGGCGACATTTGTGGAGGTGTTGGCATGGGCATTTGCATGGGCATTTGCATGGGCATTCTCATGCCACCAGGATACATCGGGAACTGTGGTCTAAATACCATAACAATCTCCTTTCGATAGTGATTTAACTTCTTTCAGTAGAAGTCTCCCACCTTTATAGGTGGTAGATGAATGTGGATTTTAAGCTACTATTCAGCGTGTGTCCAAACACCCGCTGAAAGAAGTTAAAGCCTCCGGCGGATGTCACGGAATCGGGACGGAGTGCTTTGTGCTAGCACAAAGCCGATTCCGGACGCAATTATGCCGAGGCATAATTGATCATTGATGACATACCTGATTATAAATATGATATGCAGAAGGGGAAGTTAGCGTTCTGCACCCACAATTAAATAACAAGGGCATTGTCAATGCATCTCGCAATATCCTGTAAGGTTTAGTTGTTTCATATGTAGTGAATTAGTGGTAAAAAATTCTTGAAAACTACACATTTTTTCACTCTTTCGCTCGATTGTAAGCGTATAATGTTGAGTTGATAAGTCATTTTTTTCGAAAAGGATGATTTTTGAAGATAGTTAAGAGCTATGGTGATGATCCTTTACTAGACTTAAATTGCAGAGGTTAAAATTAGGAGGTATTCTGTGACAATTAAAGTTAGAAGCATAGTATCATTTGGTCTTATCGTATTATTAGTTTTAATAATGGGGATTTTTCAACAACAAAATGCCAAATCTCAACTAGAGCAAGTACAATTGATAAAAGAAAAAACACTACAAACGACGTTACTTGCAGATGAGATGAAATTAGCAGTAGTACAGGTTCAACAGTATTTGACTGATATTAGTGCCACAAGAGCACTCAATCATTTAGATGATGGATTTGAGCAAGCAGAAAAATATAGCGAAATTTTTTATCGGGATTTGGAGCAAGTGAAAAAAATGCATCCGGAAGACCAGAAAAGATTAGATACCATTAAAGTAGCATTTGATGAGTATTATAGTACTGGTCAGAAAATGGCTCGTGGCTATATTCAAGGCGGGCCTGAGCTAGGGAATAAAATGATGCTTGAATTTGATACGACATCAGTGGAAATTAATGACAAAGTAGATTTGTTTCAACAAGAAAACATGACAGAAACACAAAATTCTTTAGCAAATGTTGAAAAGCTTATTGATCATAATAAGCAATGGTTCTTATGGATGTTCTGTATCATGTTACTAATTTGTATAGTAGTTGGGGTTGTATTCGTACGTTCCATCGTTGTTCCTGTCAATAAGTTAACTTCTGCAGCAAAGGTAATTGCTAAAGGAGATTTATGTCAAAAGGATATTGAAGTTAGAACGAAGGATGAAATTAAAGATTTGGCAGAGTCTTTTAATTTGATGAAGTCTAATTTACATTCATTAATACATAGCATGACGGCAAATGTTGAGCATACAACATCAGCAGCTGAAGAATTAGCAGCAAGTACAGATGAAATTTCAAAATCCTCCCATGATATTGCAAATCTTGTAGAGAAAATGGCAATTAGTGATAACCAAGCAGCTGTTACTGGACGTGAAAGCTCGATAGCAATGGATGAAACTGCACAAGGTGTTCAGCGGATTGCGGAGGCTACGCAAATGCTTCATTCTAAAGCAGTAGACACACAATCTATTGCAAATGATGGTGAAAAAACGTTGCATATCGCAGAAAACCAAATGTCGATTATCCAACAATCTTCAAATACAACAAATGAGCGTATTAAGAAGTTAAGCACGCAATCAGCTGAAATCGTTAATATTACAAAAGTTATTACGGAGATTACTGAGCAAACAAATCTTCTAGCCCTAAATGCTGCGATTGAGGCGGCTCGTGCTGGAGAGCATGGTAAAGGTTTCGCGGTTGTGGCAGATGAAGTACGCAAATTAGCAGAGGAATCCAAAGCTTCTGCCAATCAAATAGTGGATGTAATAGCACTAATACAGCAAGAAACGAAGGAAGTAGAAAAGGCTGTAAATGTCACAGTATTGAATGTTGATGAGGGTGTCACATTTATTCAGAATGCTCAAAATGCATTCGATGGTATTTTAACAGCGATTGTTGATATGACATCTCAGATTGAGGATGTGTCTGCTTCAACACAACAAATTTCCGCAAGTACTGAAGAAATGGCAGCATCGGTCAATGAAATGTCCTCTTCTTCTAATTATGCTGCACAGCAATCTGAAACAATAGCCTCAACAATAGAAGAGCAAGCTGCGACCCTTCAAGAAATTAATGCTGTTGCAAGGGCATTAAGTGAAGAAGCGGTGTCTGTGAAGGAAGAAATCAATAAATTTAAAGTTTAAGGCTCATTTTTTTGATGAAATATTTAAAATCGTTGGCTATAGAGTAAACAAAAAAGCGAGGTAATCTCCAATTGAATTTACAATTTGGGATTACCTCGCTCTATTTTTCTATAAATTTATTTATGGGAAATATCTTTCAGTTTAGAAGGCGGGGCACAGACGTTAGAGGAACAACTCTTCTGTAATGAGCATGATGCGCACTTGCCCTTTTTCTGTTTCTTAATGCTCTTATATAAAGTAATACCAGCATAGCCAAATATAATGCAACCGATTAAGATATTAATCAATAAAGTCATTCTCTACACCTCACATGAATAAGTTCCCGATGCCATAAATCATAAGGGCAATAATATAAGCGACAACAAAGGGATAGAGTGTTGCAAATAAAGTCCATTTCACAGACTGTGTTTCCCTTTTTATTGCGCCTACTGTTGCTAAACAAGGCATATAAAGTAAAACAAAGGCCAAGAATGTATAGGCGCTTAAAGCAGTAAAATGAGTTGTCATCGTAGAAGATAAGACACCTTCACTTACGCCATAGATAATCGCCATAGTCGAAACAATTACTTCTTTTGCTAGGAATCCAGAAATAAGAGATGCCCCAGCTTGCCATGTTCCAAAGCCAAGTGGGATAAACAACAAGCCAAAAGCGCCCCCAATAATTGCTAAGAAACTTTCATCCATATTAACATTAGCGCCTTGTGGTCCGAAATAAGAAAGGAGCCAAATAATAACGGAACCAGCAAAGATAATAGTACCAGCTTTGCGGAAAAATCCTTTACCTTTTTCCCAAGTAGAACGCCAAAGTGTTTTAAGCTGTGGTACATGATAGGCAGGTAATTCAACAATAAAAACTGAAGTTTCATTTTTCAAAATTGTCATTGATAGTAATTTTGTCACAATAAGCGCTATCACTATTCCCATGATATATAGAGAGAATACCACTAAAGATTGATGTGCAGTAAAGAATGCTGCACCAAATAAAGCATATACAGGTAACCTTGCTGAACAGCTCATAAACGGAGCTACAAGTATCGTTAATAGTCGTTCTTTTGGTTGTTCAATAGTTCTTGCAGCCATTACACCAGGAACATTACAGCCAAAGCTTACAATCATCGGAATAAAAGCCTTACCGTTTAAGCCGAAAAATTCCATAATGCGATCCATAACAACGGCAATTCTCGCCATATAACCTGAATCCTCTAATAGTGAAATAAAGAAAAATAGTACAAAGATTTGTGGAATGAAAACTAAGACGCCACCAACCCCTGCAATAATCCCATCACAAATTAAATTAATAATAAAAGGGGCAGCACCAATAGCTTCTAAGCCTTTAGTAACGGCATCTGTAAGAGGTCCTCCTACAATGCCGTCCAAATAATCAGAAAGCGGTGTACCGATCCATGCAAACGTTGCTTGAAACATTAAAAACATAAGCGCTAAGAAAATCGGAATACCTAAAATCGGATGTGTTAGAACTTTATCAACTTTCTCTGACCATTGTGTTTCACTTTTCTCTTGTCTAATTACTTCGCTGTAAATGTTAGAAATATATAAATCACGTTTTTTAGCAATTGCATTATTTAAAGGTTCACCAATTTGTTTCTCTAAAGTATCCCTCATTGCAACAAGCTGTTCAAAGTATTCTTTTTCCTTGAAATAAGCGTCAACAGCCTCATTGCCCATTAAAAATTGAATGGTACACCATCTTCTTTGATCCTCAGGAATATGCTGTAACAATGTTTCAATTTTTGCGATACCTTCTTCGATTAGGTCATCATAGGTTAATATAAAATGTTGTTGATTACGATTGGAGGATTGAATCGCGGCATAAATACCGTCGACACCTTTCCCAGTACGAGCACTTATTGGAATAACAGGTACGCCCAATAAATGCTGTAATTTCTCGACATCAATTGAAATGCCTTTCTTTTTTGCAACGTCTATCATATTTAAACAAACGTAAACAGGTTTTTTTAATTCAAGTATATCTATCGTTAATTGCATATTTCGTTCGAAATTAGAAGCATCGATAATATTTAAAATTCCATCTACCTGATCTTCAAGTAAAAATGAAGTCACAACACTTTCGTCTCTTGAAATGGGATTAAGTGTATATACACCAGGTAAATCAATAATTTCCTTTTGTAGTTTTTTTACTTGTCCTACTTTTTTTTCAACGGTAACACCACTCCAATTGCCAACGTATTCATATGAATTTGTCAACGTATTGAACAATGATGTTTTACCGATATTGGGGTTTCCTATTAAAGCTAATCTACTCATACTTGTTCGACCTTTATATCCATTAAATCTTTTTTTCTAAGTCCGATTTTCTGTCCTTGACATTCCAATATACAAGCGCCAGAAAACCATCCTTTTTGGACCATACAAACTTGACAGCCTTCCTTTATACCAAAAGCATTTAATCGCTTACATAAAAGAGTGTCAATTTGCTGTAGATCTTTCACTTTAACTTGTTCACCCAATTGAACCGCATGAAGGTTCATGAGATCTACCTACTTTCTTGTGAGTGATAATCATTATCAAATAAATAGTATCATTTTTTATCCAGTCTATCAATAAGAAGTTTACCGTTTAAAGTAATGTTGGAATAGCAAAGATCAAACCTTATTCATGACAACGAAGCATTCTCTACCCAACGCGGACATGCGTTTGGATTTACATTGATTAAAAGGTTTGTATTGTATGTAAGTTGAAGATGAGAATGTTGGGGAATCATAATTTAAAAAAACAGGTAGAGAAAAGCTTCTTAGTCTTTCTCTACCCGCTTCTATATACATTATGCTTGAGAATTTACAAGGATTTTAATATGGTTTCGCTCTTTCATTAATGCCTCGAATCCTTCAGTAACGACTTCATCAAGAGCGATTCGTTTCGTCACAAGTTTTTCAGCAGGGAAGTAGCCTTGTTTCATTAATTCCATTACCGCCGGGAAAATATCGCGATAAGCAATAATACCTTTTACAGAACGCTCTGTCAGTACGATATTGTTAGGCAGAATAGAAGCTTCAGTTTCCCAAATAGAAACGATAATTGTTTCACCTTCAAATGTTGTTGAATCAATAGCTTGTTGTAATACTACCGGAACACCAGTTACTTCAAATGCAACATCTACGCCACCATTTGTTAATTCATGTAGACGAGCTACTGCATCCTCATCTTTAGGATTAATAACTGCTGTAGCGCCTAGCTCTAATGCTTTAGCAGCACGTTCTGCCGAAAGCTCTACCGCATAAATTTCGGCTGCTCCAGCTGCACGCAATGCCTCAATAACAAGAAGACCGATTGGCCCAGTACCAAAGACAGCTGCTGTATCACCAGCCTTTAATTTACTTTGGCGAACTGCATGTAATGCTACTGCTGCAGGCTCAACAAGTGCACCTTGTTCATAGGAAAGACCTTCTGGCATTTTATGTACCATTTTTTCATCTACCATTGTATATTCAGAGAAACCTCCGCCACCGCCAGAAAGACCGTGGAAACCTAGATGCTTACAAATATTGTACTTTCCTTTTTTACAAGCGGCACATTCACCACATGCAAGAATAGGTTCTACAACGACAGGATCTCCAACTTGTACCTTTGTAACGCCTTCGCCAATTTCTACGACTTCACCAGAGAACTCATGGCCCATAACAATAGGCGCAATATCTTTACTTACATAGTGAGGTTGTTCCACTGGAATGAAGATTGGACCAGCTGCGTATTCATGTAGATCACTACCACAAATTCCTGTCCACTGTACTTTAATTTTTACTTTTCCAGGTGAGATTACTGGTTCCTCAATGTTTTCTACTCGGATGTCTTTTGCTTTATACCATCTTGCTGCTTTCATGATAAGTCAACCTCCTCTAGTATCTTACAGTTTAATCGTAACATATGGTAATTCTTCAAGACATTAGTTAACGGTAAATGACATAAAAAATACTAATTCTTAGCTTCTTTCAACTGCCTAAAGGTGCTTTCAGTAGGAGTCGCCACTCTCAGTGAAAAATCAACGGTTCTTCATTATTAGTATGCGTTCCAAACTGGACCAAAATAGTATTAAAGCTATGTTGAACATACTAAAAGTATTTAGACTTATTATAATAGTAGCTCACCTTAGAGAAAATCCTTTCGCAAAATGGAAATGTCGAGGTCTTACGATTTACTGCTTTATGTAAGTAGGAGTAACGTTTATCTTGGATGGAGCGCTTTTTTTATTGCATATTCACAGCATTTCGAGTAACTTTGATAAGGGCTTCGCTACAGCCATAATAAAAATATAAAATGATGTTCATGCTTGAGATAATAGGACGTTAATATACCTGGAGTTCGAATCATGATACAATGTGAAAGATGTTAGGAGGAACGAATTATGTCAAAATATACTGATTATAATTTTCAGCCATTTTTGCAGGACGCAATTGCAAGACTTGGCTTTACAGAACCAACGCCGATTCAAAAAGAAATCATTCCGCTACTTTTAAAAGGAAAGAGTGCCATCGGGCAAGCGCATACAGGGACGGGAAAAACACATAGTTTTTTAATTCCGATTGTGCAACGAATTAATGCTGATAAGCAAGAAGTACAAGCTGTTATTACATCACCTACACGTGAGCTTGCACAACAAATTTTTGATGCGTTAAATCAATTAATAGAAGGAACAACTATTCAAGCAAAACTATTTATTGGAGGTACGGACAAACAACGCTCCATTGATAAGTTAAAAACACAACCACAAATTGTTGTCGGAACGCCAGGACGTATTCGTGATCTCGTTTCAGAGCAAGCGTTATTTGTGCATACGGCGCCAATTTTAGTAGTTGACGAGGCAGATTTAGCCTTCGATATGGGCTTTATAGAGGAAATTGATGGTTTTGCTTCCCAAATGCCAGAAAACCTTGAAATGTTTGTATTCTCAGCAACAATTCCAGAAAAGCTTCAGCCTTTCTTAAAAAAATATATGGAAGCACCTGTTCATATCCATATGAACGATAAACGCCCGGTCGCAGAAGGAATTGACTTTGTGCTTGTACCAGTGCGATCTAAATCACGTAACAAACGTTTGTTGGAAGTCATTGAAGGAATCAATCCATTTTTAGCGGTAATTTTTACGAACACACGTAAAACAGCTGAGCATGTTGCAGGTTACTTAAATGAAAATGGGGTTCGCTGTGGTCAAATACATGGTGACTTAAGTCCACGTGATCGTAAGAAGATGATGAAGCAAATTCGAGATTTAGATTATCAATATATTGTTGCAACAGATCTTGCAGCACGTGGTATTGATATTCAAGGAATTTCACATGTCATTAACTACGAAATTCCAGAGGACTTAGAATTCTTTATTCACCGTGTGGGACGTACAGCGCGTGCAGGGAATAAAGGAACGGCTATTACATTGTTTGAGCCATCAGATGAGGATGCAGTAGTACGCGTTGAGAAGATGGGCATTCCTTTTGTTCAAAAAGACGTAAAAGATGGAGAATGGTCGGAACTAAAAGAACGTCATGCACGTAAAAATCGTGTGAAGCATGAAAATGAAATCGATGCGAAAGCAAAAGCATTAGTACGTAAGCCGAAAAAAGTAAAACCAGGCTACAAGCGTAATATGAAATGGGAAATGGAAAAAATTAAAAAACGTGAACGTCGCTTAAAAGCTCGCGGTAAAAAATAAGGAGGCATTTAAATGCTACTTGGATCACATGTTTCAATGAGCGGAAAAGAAATGCTGCTTGGATCAAGTAAAGAGGCCCTTTCGTATGGGGCTAATACCTTTATGATTTATACAGGAGCACCTCAAAACACTCGTCGTAAGGCAATTGCTGACCTTAATATTATGAATGGTTTATTACACATGAAAGAGCATGGGATGACAAATATTGTTGTCCATGCTCCATACATTATTAATATTGCGAACACAGAAAAACCTGAAACTTTCCGTCTAGGTGTTGATTTTTTACAAAGTGAAATCGAACGAACAGCAGCATTGGAAGCAACACAAATTGTTTTGCATCCAGGTGCCCATGTAGGTGCGGGAGCAGACGCAGGTATTGCCAAGATTATTGAAGGTTTAAACGAAGTGTTGTCACAGGATTATCCTGTACAAATCGCATTAGAGACAATGGCAGGGAAAGGAACTGAATGCGGTCGTTCCTTTGAAGAGCTTGCTAAAATTATAGATGGTGTAACACATAATGAGCGTCTTTCAGTATGCTTTGATACATGTCATACTCATGACGCTGGTTATAATATTGTAGAAGACTTTGACGGCGTCTTAAATGAGTTTGATAAATTAATAGGTGTTGATCGTATCAAAGTCCTTCATATCAATGATTCAAAAAATGTTCGTGGTGCAGGAAAAGACCGTCACGAAAATATTGGCTTCGGTCATATTGGCTTTGATGCATTAAAATATGTTGTCCATCATCCACAGTTAATGGAAATTCCTAAAATCCTCGAAACACCATTTGTCGCTTTAAATAGTGATGCCAAATCAAAATCGGCTCCTTATAAACATGAAATTGAAATGCTTCGTAATGGAGAGTTTCAACCAGCGTTAATCGATGCGCTAAGAGGATAGAATAAAAACAGCCCGAAAATCAGTGCATATGCAACTGATTTTCGGGCTTCTTTTATATTTAGTCAGCAAATGTAGATGTAGCGTTTGCTATAAGTACGACGAGGCGCATTATTTTGTAAACAATGCAATGAGTTGTCTAGAACGTTTTCTACCTAAAACGGCTTCAACCTCTACAAGTATATCTTTTGGTATACCTAAAAAGAGCCATGAAAATGAGAATTGCTCCAAATAAGGCCGGAGTTTTTTTACTTCAGAAGTAGAAATTTCAAATCCCTCAGAACGAGCAATTGCAACAATTTCCTTATCACTACTTTGTGTTAATTGCTGTAAAAATTGAATGCTCAAAGCTAATCCTCCTTTTGAAGTGGTTTAGTTTTTAAAACAAAATCATTCTTGTGAACGTCGTGACAGCTATGAAATCCTTCACAATAAAATTTTTTTCCTAACAATACGCATTACAATCTTATTTTCTGGCCATCACCAAAAGTTGTAGATTACATTTGTTAAAACGTATGCCATTGATTGGAGTGGAGGCTGGGCGACTCCTTGGGGATTAGCGATATGGGAACGAAGGCTAAGAACATCACATCCTGTGATAACGCCTTCGTGACCAACCTCGTGTTGGCCCGAGACCCTGCAGCGCAGCGGATGTTTTCTGTGCGAAAGCGTAGTGTTAACGTAGCGGCAGCAACAAAAGCGGCTCATCGGACGCCCCCAGGAAGCTTTGCTCTGTGCGAAAGCGTAGCGGCAGCAACAAAGCGCCCAGCCGGAACGGAAATCAATCACACGTTTTGGGGATGATTTTATTTTCTTTACAAAATCTGTACTTTCCTTTATACTTACAACTTGTTAAATCGTAATGATTTTGAATTAGAAAGAAGAGAATAAACATGAAAAAGTCATTAATTGACATTGAAAACGTGTCATTTCAATACGACTATACTCAAGTATTAAAAAATATCTCTTTCCGCGTTGAAGAGGGAGATTTTTTAGCACTTCTTGGTCCGAACGGTTCGGGGAAATCTACATTATTAAAAATTATTTTAGGATTACTAAAACCAATGTCTGGAGAAATTAAACTATTTGGTGAATCTAGTACGACTTTTAAGCATCGTGAATGGATTGGGTATGTGTCACAAAAATCGAATGCCTTCAATTCAGGGTTTCCAGCAACAGTCCAAGAAGTCGTGAAAAGTGGATTATCCAAAAAATTAGGGCTATTTAAAAGACCTGGACGAGATGCAAAAGAAAAAGTGTTAGAAGCATTGAAAGCTGTTGGCATGGAAGCGTTTATGAATCGTAATATCGGTGAGTTATCTGGTGGGCAACAACAGCGTGTCTTTATTGCAAGAGCATTAGTTAGTGAACCGAGGCTACTAATATTAGATGAGCCAACTGTCGGCATTGATCATGAGAATGTGCAGTCATTTTATGATATGCTGGCGAAATTGAATCGGGAACAGGGAATTACAATGATTCTTGTTACACACGATGTAGATACTGTGTCGAACCGTATCAGTCATGTGGCATGTTTAAATCAAACGATACACTTCCACGGTTACAAAAATGAATTTGATACAATTTCTCATGATGCGCTTGATGCTTGGTATGGCCATTCTGTGAGAAAGATTCACTAGAAGGAGAAGGCATAATGATTGAAGCAATTTTTAACTATGAATTTTTACAAAATGCCTTTTTCTCTGGGCTATTAATTGGCATATTGGCGCCGCTACTAGGTGTTTTTATTGTCGTTCGCAGGCTTTCCCTTATTGCAGATGCCTTGTCACATGTAACACTGGCAGGTATAGCGGGAAGCTTATATATCAGTCAATCTGTTACAGCCTTAGCAATGTTAAATCCAATTTACTTAGGCATACTGGCCTCTGTCAGCGGTTCGATATTAATTGAGCGTCTGAGACGTTTATATAAGCACTATGAAGAGCTTGCTATTCCTATTATTATGTCAGGTGGGATTGGTATTAGTGCTATATTTATCTCGCTTGCAAGTGGCTTTAGCACGGATTTAATGAGCTATTTATTTGGTTCAGTGTCAGCTGTATCACGTCAGGATTTATGGGTAGTTGTAGGAATAGCTGCCGTCGTTATTATCTTTTTGTTTGTATTTTTTAAGGAGCTTTTTGTTTTATCTTTTGACGAGGAATATGCAAAAGCTAGCGGTCTACCTGCGCGTTGGATTCATCTCTTATTTATGATTATTACAGCGCTTGTTATTGCTGCAAGTATGCGCATCGTAGGTATTTTACTAGTATCATCACTTATGACGTTACCAGTAGCTGCTGCAATGCGACTTGCAAAGGGCTTTAAGCAAACAATCATTTACGCGATTGTCTTTGGCGAAGCGGCTGTGTTAATCGGTTTAGTCAGTGCTTTTTATTTAGATTTAGCACCTGGTGGGACAATTGTCGTTACTTCTATCTTGATTTTATTACTTGTTATACTAGTGAAGAAAATAGTATTTAAAATGGCTGCAAAACGGGAGGAGGTAGCGCATTGAATGTTTCTAGAGCGTGGGAAATTTTAAAAGAAAACGGCTTTAAAAAAACAGATAAGCGGGAGTTAATATTAGATATGTTTGCAGCAACAGATAAATATTTAACTGCTCGAGATTTATTAGTTGTTTTGAAAAAAGATTTTCCTGGTATGAGTTTCGATACGATTTATCGTAACCTTGCAACGTTTGTGAAGCTAGGAATATTGGAGGAAACTGAGTTATCTGGGGAACGAAATTTCCGTATGCATTGTGAGTCTGAGCATCATCACCATCATTTTATTTGTATGGATTGTGGCAATGTTAAGGAGCTACATCTCTGTCCTATGGAAATGCTTGGAGAAAAGCTACCCGACTATGAAATTGAAAATCATAAATTTGAGATTTACGGTAAATGTCCAGCGTGCAAGCGTGAATCTTTGTAAAATCTGAAATGACATTATTTGAAGAAAGGGGTAGGGCAAGTGAGGTTTCACTTGCAACTACCCCTTTTATAGTAATTATGCTGTTATATAAGTATTTTTAATTTTATTGTGGAAAAGTTATTAATGGCCTTACTCTAACAATCTATGCTTGTTGAAAGGAGACAGATTGGTATATGTCCGCTAGGCATTTAAATATTTTCTTAAAAAGAAGATGTTGCTGCTTCGTTGTCTTCTTTCCTCAACTATAAAAAAGACGAATGATGTGAGGAAATCATCATTCGTCTTTTTTTATTATTGATGTTTTTGTTGGAATGCTACCATAAAGTCACGTAATGCTTCACAAGCCTCTAACGGTACAGCGTTATAAGTAGATGCGCGGCAGCCGCCTACAGAACGGTGTCCATTTAGACCAACAAATCCTGCTGCTTTTGCTTCTACAAGGAATTGTTTTTCAAGCTCTTCATCAGCAACACGGAAAGTGATGTTCATTAAAGAACGGCTTTCAGGTGTTGCATGGCCTTTATAGAATCCATTGCTATTGTCAATAGCATCATAAATTACTTTTGCTTTTAATTCATTATGTTTGGCAATTTCAGCAACGCCACCTTTTGATTCTACCCATTTTAATACTTCACCTAACATATAGATCCCAAAAGTAGGTGGTGTATTGTATAAAGAGTTACTATCAGCGTGCGTTGAGTATTTTAGCATTGTAGGAATATTTTTATTCGCTTTCTCTAGTAAATCTTTGCGAATAATAACTACTGTTACACCAGATGGACCAAGATTTTTTTGAGCCCCTGCATAAATAAGACCGAATTTACTTACGTCAACTGGTTTAGAAAGGATATCACTAGACATATCCGCAACTAATGGTACATTTCCTGTTTCAGGGAAGTCATGCCATTGTGTACCGTAAATCGTATTGTTTGAAGTGATATGCAAATATGCATCCTCTGCATTGAATTGAATGTCTGCTAAAGCAGGGATATTACGGTATTGATTTTCTTTTGTACTAGCCGCTTCTACAGGCGTACCAAATAATTTAGCTTCTTTGAATGCTTTTTCAGACCATGAACCTGATAATACATAGCTTGCTTTTTGCTCTGCTTGTAGGAAGTTCATCGGTATCATCGTAAATTGAAGACTAGCTCCACCTTGTAGGAACAGAACTTCATAGTTTTCTGGGATAGCATAAAGCTTTTTCAATAAAGCAATTGCTTCATTATGTACTTCGTCGAAAATGGCACTACGGTGGCTCATTTCCATAATTGACATGCCTGAGTCGCGGAAGTTTACTAATTGTTGTTGGGCTTTTTCTAATACTTCTAGTGGTAGTGCAGATGGGCCTGCATTAAAATTGTATGCACGTTGTGTCAAAGTGGTACACTCCTTGTTTGGTTTTATAAGGTTACATCTTAATCATAGGGGGTTAAGTCCCTATTAATTGGTTGTTGAATCTATCAGGCTTTTACGATCCATTCAATTTTAATCTAAACAGTTGACCGTTAAAGCGGATAAAAGCACTTTACTGGATTATAACCCAATTTTCAAGAGAAAAAATAAAATTCTCACTATTTAAGCAGAAAAATGACAGGCTCGCAACAAAATGAACAAAATTGAGTTAAATTCATAATGGCTATGGAGGTTTAAATACGAACAAACAGATACATAGCTGTAGATATATGAGTTGATATTTCGTGATTTACACATTGCTTAATTAGGTGAATTATAAAATGTTCGTGTTTATAGATGAGAAATGGCTGAGAATGCAAACATTTTCGTTTGTTGAGCGAAGATAAACTTAATAACTTTCGGTATAATGAACTATGAATACGGAGATAAGGGGTGTTTTGAATGTTTACAATAGAAGAAGCATGTTTGGTTGTCGTTGATATCCAAGGTAAGTTGGCGACAATTGTTGATGACAGTGAAGCGATGATTGAAAATGTGGCAAAGCTGGTACAGGCTATGAAAGCATTGGAGGTACCTATTTTATGGCTTGAACAAAATCCAAGTCGTTTAGGTGGGACTGCATTGGATATTGCTCAGCATCTGCAAGGGGAAGCTATTGCTAAAATGGCTTTTAGTGCTTGGCAGGAGCAAGAGTTTGTAGAGGCAATGAAGGCAAGCGGTCGTACTCAATTTATCGTGACAGGTATCGAAACACACATTTGTGTTTACCAAACAGCTCGACAGCTAAAAGAACAAGGGTTTGAGGTTGAAGTTGTTGTAGATGCAGTGTCGTCACGTACAAAGGCCAATAAAGAGTTAGGACTTGAGAAGATGAAGGCACTTGGAATTTTACCAACAAGCGTGGAAATGATTTTATACGAGTTACTACAGCGTGCAGATCATCCACATTTTAAAACAGTGTTACAACTCGTTAAATAACAAAAAACCCATCGTTATGATGAGTTATTCATACTGTAGGCAAACTCAAAAAATTTGAGAGTTTGCCTACAGTCTTTTTCTTTTACAATTAATTCCAATAAACTTCTACATAAAGAGTACGTTTTATCAAGGTGAAAATTACCACTTTTAAACATGATGAAAGAAGTAAAAATGACAAAAGGAATCAAGTGTGAACTCCTCCGATTCCTTTTGTCGACAGTCTGAAACTCATCGTTACGATGAGTTTTTTATCAAGCGGGCATATCAGTCGGTGTTGGTTTTGCGTAACCTTCTTTATATGTCTCATCAATGGTTTGACGAATTTCTTTAAGGTCCATACCGTCTTTATGCATTTTTGCGGACTGTACAGCAATTTCTAGGCAAACGAGACAACGGGTACCGTGATCATCCCAGATAATTGTTCCATCCTTTCGCTTTTCCTGGATAAAGCAGTTTAAATTGCTTTTATGCCCAGCTGATTCGCCACATCCACAATAGCATGGAATCCACTTCAAAATGTCTGTAGATTGTCCAGCGATTTGATATACTAAGCGAATATCTTCGGATTTATTATCTAAAAACGATGGCAAAACATCAGCAGATGCAGTTTCCTCCTGAATATCTCCAGAAGCTTGTGCATGTTCACTATGTGAAGCTTCTTTTTGCGCTTCATCTGGATTTTCTTCAACCTTTTTCTCTTCACCACAAGCACTTAACACGAATAATAACAACAAAGCAAAAATAGATAGTAGTTTTTTCAACAAAAGCGCCTCCTACATGTTTACAATACTTCCATTATAACATCGTTCCTTTAAACATTTATAAGAAGCGCAAGTGAAAATCAATGAAAAATATCGAGTCCACGTGTTTTGTTCATGAAAAGTTCCATTTTCTCACTCAGTAATTTTTTCAAGAAGAAACCAAATAGAATGAAAATGAACCAGAAGAAAGATAAAAAGGCTAGATCAACCCATACTTTTGTCCAAATAATACCACCAACTGCCTCTCTCATCATTTCAATTGCATAAGTAAAAGGGAGAAATGGATTTATTATTTGGAAAAACTTAGGTAGTAATTCAACGGGATATGTGCCACCAGAACCTGCAATTTGCAGTACTAACATGACAATGGCTAACGCTTTCCCTACATTTCCGAAGACAGATACTAGCGTATAGACAATTGTGATAAACACTAAGCTAATAAATAGCCCAAATGGAACAAAGAAGTAAGGAGCACTAATTGATCCATCTAAAAGAACAATATCTCCTATTGTAATAATGAGTGTTTGAATAAATGAAAAAGTTGCAAATGTTAATAATCGCCCAAAGTAAATTTGACGAATACTGTATTGATTCTTCCCGTGAATATCTACAGATAAAAGAGAAATTAATAATAAACAACCAACCCAGATGGAAAGCACAGTGTAAAACGGTGTCATAGCTGTTCCATAATTAGCAATTGGGAACATTCTATGCTCCTGAAGCTTAATAGGCTCCTCGAAGAAATCCCGCTCAGCATTGACGTCGTTTTTCAATAATTGAACGATTTCAGAAATATCAGCTTCACTTTCTAATGTTCTTAGCTTGTCTGCAAGAGCCTTAATTTTTGTACTTAAAGCTGGGAAATTTGCTTGTACTGTACCAATTGTTTTATTTGCTTTTGCTAACAT
The DNA here is from genome assembly GCF_023337835.1 of Lysinibacillus sp. Bpr_S20. Lineage (NCBI taxonomy): Bacteria > Bacillati > Bacillota > Bacilli > Caryophanales > Bacillaceae > Lysinibacillus > Lysinibacillus sp. Bpr_S20. The sequence goes on along the minus strand of NZ_JALNLQ010000003.1, from coordinate 559,514 downwards.
ATCTTTGGCATTTGATAAACGATTTGTTGCTTGCGGTAGTAAATTTTTAACATTTGTTAACATGGTTGACGCATTTGTTAACGTATTTTTGGCAGAGGCTATGGTCGAATGAATTTGTGGCTCTAGTTTATCGTTATAATGCGTAAGGAATTGCTGAAGATTGTTGGAAGCATTTTGTGCAACATTTTGAATATCAGCAAGATCTTTTTTTATCGTTTCAACATCAATATTATTTAACTGTTGTACTTTAGTTGAGGCGTCCGTTAATAATGCATTTAGCTGATTTAATGCTGTTAAAGAACTTGAAGAATAATCAGTAAAACTAGGATTTGCCTGTAAATCCCCACGTATGGCTTCAAGCTGTTCAATTATTTTATTATTCGTTAGTAAATTTTTAACGTCTTCAGAATTACTTTGCTGTAGCGCTGTCAGGATGTTTTGTACCTTGTTTTGAAGCTGTTTACGAGTCGAAGCATCAGCTTGTGTTAATTTTTGAAGTGCTTCAAGTGTTTGGATGCTACTATTTACTTTTTCGCGAGATGCATCCAGCTGATTTGTAATCGTATCCTTTATTTGAGCAATCTTCGCTGAATCCACATTAGTATTTTGAATCTTCGCTACTATATCTGTAAATCGTTGAGCAATATTTTGCACAGCTTCTAAATCTTTTTTTACGATAGGTGATAATTGGTTGAACAATGTATCAGCTTCATTAACCAAATTTAAACCTTTATGGATAGTTGTTAGACCGTCATTTGTTAACTTCTCAACTTCTGGCACTTGGGTAATCGTATGATTCAGTAATGTCTCGGCTTCTTTCCCGCCTTTGGCAGTTTGTGCTAAAAATGATGTGATTTCTGGGAGGTGATGTTCAATTGTAAAAATGTAATCTTCAAACTTTCTAAAGTCTGGAATTTCTTTTTCCATCTCAATACCGACCGTATTAAAAATAGAAAAAAGTGTTCCGTTGACAGTTGAGATAAACTCACTAGATACTTGTTGTGTCAGGCCGCTAGCACCTTTACTTGTAATCTTGGGTGCGATTGGATTTATTTTTTCATTTACATAGTAATCGATATGTGCTTTAGTAGGCACATTCGATATTATAGAGGTCAGTTTTTCAGAAAAATCACTAGGGACAACAATAACCGCAAAATAGTTACCGTTTTTTAACTGATCAATGGCTTCGTCATGAGAGGTAAATTCCCAAGTAAAGTTTTCATTCGTACTTAAATTGTCTACTACCTCATTACCAACATTAATATCTTCCCCTCTAACTTTCGCTCCTGAGTCTTCATTGACAATAGCAATTTTCATGTTTGCAGTATGAGCATAGGGATCCATTGAGGCATAAATATTGAGCCACGCATAAAGGGAGGGTAAAAAAATAAGTCCACCAATAATGACAGCAACTACCCAGTTTGTTAAGATATTATGGATATCACTTTTATAGATTTGGAAAACATTTCGGAAAGTGTTTTTCATTTCATCACCCCACATTCGTTTGAGCATTCTATATGTATGTTCCCAAATTCGGGCCAATTTATGTTTGAATTATAAAAAAACTTATTTTTAAAGACTAATTAGTTTACTAGGATTTAAAAACACTTTATAATCAATCGCGAATACACTAAAACTAGGATTTTTTGGTGTAAAAAAGGAGGAACATGATTCAAGTGAAAAAACTACTAATCATTGGCTCAGTAATTGTTTTGTTATTTGCGGTAATTATTGTGCTAACAAAAGTCTCGAACAATAGCAAATTAGAAAACGCAGAGAAACTTTATGGCGACAAAGAACTAAAACAAGAAACAATTGATCAATTGGATGATAAAAATTACCAAAATATTATGTTACCTGACGAACTTGAAAAAAAAATAAAAGCTGGGGAAGATGTAAATGCTTATTTTTTCAGTCCAATATGCGTGCACTGTAAAGCTTTTACACCTGAGTTAATGCCGATTGCTAAGGAGCTTGGCGTTGATATTGCTCAATTAAATGTGTATGAATACGATGAATTATGGCAAAAGTATAATGTCACAAAAACACCAACTTTCATTCGCTTTGAAGGTGGTAAAGAGGTACAACGTTTTGAAGGTGCCTTACCAGAAAAAGATTTGCGTACATTTTTAAATAAAGAAGTATTAAAAAAATAAGGTATGCTGAGACTGAATCAAATATTATTTTGATCAGTCTTTTTTAATTTTGGTGTATACTAAATATACTGAAGAGTTGTACATTGGAGGAATATTGAATGACGATGGATGATTATTTTTATAATGGTGAGCTAATGAAGTGCTATGAGGCAGCTAAGCAAGTTACAGATGAAAAAGAGAAAGCGTTAGCTGATAAATATATTAAATTATTAGAAGAGTATGATTTTGCTAGTTATCCAAAGCCTACAATGGGCGTTGAAACTCAACATGCTGAACGAGCGGATGAGAGCTATCCTGAATCCGATGCCGTCGTCGAAATTCGTGCAATCAAGGATGAGGCAGAGTTTGCTAAACGTATTAAAGAGCTAGAGGATATAGCAACAAAGGGTACTCCAAATGAAAAGGCCCATTCATTTTTTACACAGGGTGAATTGTTTTTGTTTGCCCATCATTACAACGAGAGTGTCCATTGTTTTAAACAAGCAGTCAAAGAAAATCCTAACAAGGCGTTATATTGGGGCATCACAGGTCAAACGATGCATCGCTTTGGATGGATGCCCTTCGATGCACTTGGCTACTTAGAACAAGCTATAAACTTAGATCCAAAAAATGCGCGTTGGAAATGGAATAAAGCACTTGTTCTGATTCAATTAGCGAAGGATTTGCAAATGGCGCCGTTTATAGCAAATGCTGCGATTATTTTAGAAGAAGCAATAGCTGATTGTGGCGAACATCAGCGTTCATTAAAAGATGCTATCCAAAATACAATCGATAATATGGATAGTTATGTATTTTCATAAGATATAAGATGTCTCAATGAGTTGAGGCGTCTTTTTTTTGTGCTGAAATCTGACGTTTGCGCTCCGCTTTCTCGTTTGCTGCTTTCGGCCATTCCGGTTTTGCATGTTGCCTTAAGTCATACCTAACATTGTGATGAAGATGCTCGGTAAAACGGAATAAACAATTTTTTATGAGTTGAGCTTGTTTTTTTGTAATTTATCCCTATTTCTATTCGGTTTTGAGTTTTGATTGAAAAGTCGATATTTCATGGTAATCTTATAGTATAATTATTCCAAATTTCCTAGCCGAATTAAAGATTTGGAAGGGAATTCAAGAGTTTGTTTGATATAGTTTGTTATTTTTCAAGAACTATATAATCAATACGATTTTTGTTGAATAGGATCATCCATATATCTGAGAAAATATGTTTGAATCAAAGGAGGGTAGTTGGAAAATGTGGGGATTTAATGAGGATTTTCCGTTTGTGCGAAAAGGCATTCAATTCATGCTAGTATCAATAATTTTCTTAATCATAATTGGATTAGGAAGTGATGAATTTTATGGAGTAATGGGTAAGAACAACTATGTTACGATTCATTTATTGATGGAAATACTCATTATTGTGGTGACGATGTCAATTTCGATTCAGACATGGTTAATATCACCATTTATTTTATCAAATAGAGGCCTGTATGTTGGGGCATTGTTTTTAACATTTAGCTTCATCGAAATAGCACATGCACTCACCTATAAGGGAATGCCTTTCTTCATTACCGAAAGTACACCGTATGCGGCAACTTGGTTTTATATGTTCGGTCGATTACTATTATCGATTGGTTCTCTTTTTATTTATTTTATCAAGGAGAAGGAAATCAAATTAATTGATCGCTGGTTCATTTATAGTTTGCCATTCGTAATAACCATTAGTTGTTTTGTCGTTCTCTATGCTCCTACGCCTGTTTTGCCACCTCTTATGATCGAAGGGGAAGGTCCTACTAATTTAAAAAATACTTTACAATATATAGCTATAACGCTTCAAATGGTGATTATGGTTCTATTGCTTAAAAATTTTAAGAAAGCACCAAAAATTATATTTTTGCTATTAGGTAGTTCGATTTATTTAATATTGAGTGATATACTTTTTACTATTTATCTAGATGTTTATGATATTAAAAACTTTATAGGACATATTTTTGAGTTAGGTGCATTTTATCTTTTATTTAGAGCTATTTATTATTCTTCTATCGAAAAACCATTTCAGCAGTTAGTGGCTACACAAGCGCATTTAGAAAATTCTCGTGAAAAGATGCATTTTATGGCTTACCATAATGAGATTACGAATTTACCAAATGAACGTTTTTTAATGGAATCATTAAAAAGGGATTTATACATAGCTAAATCACAAAAGGCAATTCTTGCTATCGGTATAGAAAGAATTGCTGCTATTAAAGCGTCTTTAGGTAGCACCTATGCAGACCAAATGATAAGTTTAATCGCGCAAAGGTTGAAAAGTGTTTTACCAGAGAAATATTTGCTATGCATGTTGCGAGAAGATTATTTTGTTGTTTATATAGATGAGGTGAGCAATACCCAACAATTGACCCAGCTCAGTCAACAGCTTCAATTAGTCATGGAAGAAACTTTTCAAATTCAACATTTTTCTTTAAATAGTCAATTAAATATAGGTATTGCTTTATTTCCAACAGATTCTCATAGGGAAGAGGAGCTTATTAGATTTGCGCTTTATGCTATGCATGAAGCTCAGAAAACACCAACACGTATACGATTTTATGAGTCTTCATTATCACATGAAACGACTGAACGACTTTTATTAGAAAATGATTTACATGATGCTTTAGATAATCAAGAGCTTTTTTTAGAATATCAACCGCAACTTGATTTACGTACGGGTCAAATTAAGTCGGTAGAGGCTTTAGTCAGATGGCAGCATCCTAAAAAGGGTTGGATTTCTCCGGGGGTTTTCATTCCAATTGCTGAGGAATCTGGATTAATTATTCCAATAGGACAATGGGTTCTAGAAACAGCGTGTAAACAAGTAAAGAGTTGGGAAGCTGCAGGATTGCCACCGATTAAAGTAGCGGTCAATCTATCACTAGGTCAACTTTTTCAGCAAAATTTAGTTGAAATAATTCATCATGTTCTTGAGAAGACACAATTAGAGCCAAAATATTTGCAGCTAGAGATAACGGAAAGTATGACGATCCATATTGATCATATGACGATGATTTTACACAAATTGAAGGCCCTTGGGGTTACGATTGCAGTTGATGATTTTGGGACGGGCTATTCATCCTTATCTTATTTGAAGGATTTCCCTATAGACTGTTTGAAAATTGATCGGTCTTTCGTTCAGAAAATACAATCGAATACTACAGATAAGGCATTAGTTGACATGATTCTTTCTATGGCAAAGCATCTACAGTTAAAGGTAGTTGCGGAAGGAATAGAAGAGGTAGAACAGCTATCCTATCTATTAGAAAGTCAATGTGATACTGTACAGGGCTTCTTATTTAGTAAACCTGTACCTCCAAATATATTACTTGAGAACTATCAAACGCTTCACAATGATGCAAAAAATATTTTAGATTCAATTACTGCTTCTAAAGTATAAAGAGTTCAAGAAACATCCTTGTTTCATTTTATGATGAAACAAGGATGTTTTTTGTTAGCGATGTAATTCTAGGACAGCCTACATCGCAGACCTAATCGTTACCCGTTTCTTTATATTCTACAATCATGATATGATAGTGGGGAAATGATATGTAGAAATAAAGGACGGGTTTTTTCATGGCACAAGAAGCGGCAAATAAATTTATTGAAAAAGTATGTAACCATTTAGTGCGCAATATGAATATTACTAAGGTTGAGGAGCACTTTAAAGAGGCATTAGAGATACAGCGTAATTCAGCACAATCTCAAGTTGATTTTTGGGATAAATTAATGATTAACATGCTGTATTTTACTGAGAATGAGCAAGTTTGGGAAAAAGAATTTTTGAAGATGCTCGAAAAGAAAGAGTGGTTAAAGACTTCTGTACTTGAGGAAGAGCTTTTAATGCATCAAATGCGAATTCGTCAGCAAGTTGCGGAACAAATGGATGCTGCTAAAGAATTGTTTCATAAGCAGTATGTGGCAGACAATATGACAGAGGAAGATATTGTTTACGATTATGCTTATAGCTCTGCTGGACATTCCATGCGCGTAGATTTATTAACGGTACTTGTCTCTACACCGGAGCAATCAAAAGTGCTATTTAATGCAGATCCACAGGAAACGATCCGCATAATTAACGGCTATATAGCTTATCATACTGACGGGATTATTAATAAAGTAATACTTTAATCAGTAGGAGGCTTTATGTCTGCGGGATAAACAACATTAATCTAGTTTGCAGTTATATAAGTTGATTGCAGTCCCTAGGAGCGAGCCGATAGAGGAACGAAGGCTAAAAGTATACGTTCTATACGTATCCTTTCTATCCATTAAGTGCTTGCGTGGAGCTTTCGTACATAAAAAATCGTGTTCTAATGTCTTAACACGAAGCAATCCTGTTTTTGTCTAGATATTATTTGCAGTATAATAAGGTGACACTAAGTTAACCTGAAAGGAATTTTTAAATGAATACACCATTTACTTTTAAACATACACAACCAACAAATATGGCTCCAAATAAAAAATATCCAGCGATTTTTTTACTGCATGGAATGGGTAGTAATGAAGATGATTTACCACAATTAGTGCAGGACTTTAAAGAGCAATGTCATATCATTAGTTTACGTGGACCTATTTCGCAAAAACCTGGCTATGCTTTTTTCACAATCCAAGATATCGGTAAACCAGACCGTGAAATTTTCGATAAAGTGTTAATTGCTCTACAACGATTTGTACTAGAGGCAATTGATGAATATCAAATTGATCCACATAAAGTGTACATGCTTGGATTCAGTCAAGGCGCAGTTTTGGCACAGTCACTTGCTTTTGTAATGGGCAATTTAATTACAGGAATAGTGGCATTAAGTGGCTACACGCCAAAATTCGTGACAGAGGAATATGCAATTCGCTCCGTCAATCATTTACATGCATTTATTTCTCATGGTGATTATGATTATGTTATCCCATCACAATGGGGCGCTGAAAGTAAAGAAATATTTGAGCAATTTGGTGCTACTGTGACATTTAAACAGTATCCAGATGGGCATGGTGTTACACCAGAAAATCTACGTGATCTAACTGCATTTTTAGCACAGGAATTACAAGATACTATTCAATGAAAACAAAATGGTCAAGGAAATCTTTGTGGAGTTGTGGCGCTTAAAAACCATAATTTAAAGTACCATGCCAGAAGATATATGCTATGTGAAGTGGTTGATTGGAGTGGAGATTGGACGCTCCCAGGAAAGCGCCCAGTCGGAACGGAAATCAACCCCTCATTTTGCCGAAGAGCCATACTATATTAAAACCTTAATTTCATTAACATAATAGTTTTTAACCAACATAAAAAACCGAGACATGCAGGATGTCTCGGTTTCATTTTATTCTTTACTATTCATTCAAGACCTATTTTGATAAGCTTCGATCTTTGTTAGTCACGGCAGCTACGGCATCGTGAATCGTTGTTTCAAAATGGTTACTTTGTAATGAGGACACACCTTGAATAGTTGTCCCTCCCGGTGAGCATACCTGATCAACAAGTGCCCAAGGGTGTTCCTGAGATTTGATAATCATTTTTGCACTGCCGAGTACTGCATTTGCCGCAATATCAAGCGCCATGCTTTTTGGCATTCCTTCACGTACAGCTGCACGTGCTAATGCGTCGATATACATATAGGTGAATGCAGGTGAAGCACCACCAATCGTTGTAAATATGGAAAATAAGTGTTCGGGTACCTCGATTATTGTACCGACTGTTTCAAACAGTGAGATGACATGCTGAAGATGTGCATCTAATACTGTCTCACTTGCTGTAAAGCAGCTAGTGGAAGCACCGATAAGCGCATTAATGTTTGGCATTACACGAATAATAGGTGTAACTTCAGATAAATAACCTTGGAAATATGAAACATTTTTACCTGCAGCTATGGAAACAATGACATGCTTGTCTTGTAAATGCTTTTTCACTTCAGGTAAAACATCTGGTAACATTTGGGGTTTGACACCGAGGATAATGATGTCACAATTCGACATAATATCTTCAATAGAGCTTGCTGCCTGAATGCCGTAAGAGGTTGCTAATTTTGTTGTTTTTGCTTTGGTACGATTATAGCCATAAATAAAAGTAGGATCAAAATCTCCGCTTTTACACATTCCTTTAATAATGGCCGTAGTCATATTACCAAGGCCGATAAATCCGTATTTCACGTGGTAGACACTCCTTCATATAGTTAAAACATACACCTTAGTATAGAGTAGATTGTTTTACTTGAATAGTAATATGCAAAGAATCAAGCCAATAAGGTTCAAATTCGCGGCAGTCGGTGGTATCATAGAAGATGTTGTGAATGAACGTGTATCTCTATTTTTCATTAGGTTGAATATAAAGAATAAAGAAAATCATGTACTTTATGTGAACATTGAGACAGACTCTATCTAAAAGAGGTAGAATAATAATTTGGTACGTCTAATGCAAAATTTGTCGCTTTCTAATGGTAAAGCGTGTAGAAATTAAGAGAGAAAAGGAATTAAGATGAATGGAACAAAATCTAAAAACGGAGCATAAACCACAAACTTCCGAGAAGTCATTGGAAAAGTCTTCACGCTCTTCTATTTTAGCGCAGACAGTGAAAACAGGAATCATTAAATCCAATTTAATTCCTATGTGGGCTGGTTTAACGCTAGGTATGTACAAAAATAAAATGACTTTCGTAGAGAATATACCTGAAATTATTTTCGCAACGATTGGTTCAGCACTTGTTATTGGTGCTGCTGGAGCATTTAATAATGTGTACGACCGCGACATTGATTCTGTGATGCCTCGTACGCAAAGTCGACCAACTGTAACTGGTGAAATGTCAGCTAAATCAGCACTAATTTTAGCTTTTGCCATGCTTATTATCGGGGCATCTGTGTTGGCTCTTGCTTCACCACTAGCTGCTGGATTTGGTCTCTTAGGAGTATTTTTATATGTAGTACCTTATACAATGTGGACAAAACGACATACGATTTATAACACGGAAGTTGGGAGTATAGGAGGGGCGATTCCAGCGTACATTGGCTGGGCGGCAGTTTCTTCTGATATTACACACCCTGCAATACTCGGCCTGTTTTTAGTGATGGTCATTTGGCAGATGCCACACTTCTATGCCATTGCTATTCGTAAGCACGCTGATTACGAAGCGGCTAACGTTCCAATGCTTCCAGTTGTAAAAGGGATGCGTCGTACTTATTATCAAACGAACTTTTATTTAATCTTATTAATATTATCAAGCTTTTTATTTGGCACTTTAAGTGTTGGCATTATGCTTGTTGCTTTATTGCTAAGCATTGCATGGCTTGTGATGAGTATTTACGGTTACCATAGTAATAAAGATCAAATAAAGTGGGCGACAAAAATGTTTGTTTTCTCACTTATCCATATGACCATTTTATTTACAACGGTTATCGTGTACTCTTTAGTAGGTGTTATTTTTAAATTGTATTAGAAATCGCGAAAAGCCAACAGGTTATTCTACACTTGTTGGCTTTTCCTTTTCCACCGAGATAATTTGACGACTTGGCCATTCTATTGCGTGTAACTGACCTCCAAAAACAGCTCCACCATCTATACCAATGATATTATTTTCACCAAAATAGACACTGTAATTTGTTGGATTCTGGTGAAGTCTATAGGTAGGTGTATGGCCAAAGATTACAGTTTTCTCGCCTTGATAACCTACATGAAATTCTTCGCGAATCCATAAAAATTGCAAAGGATCGGTGTCTGCCAAAGCTACTCCAGGAACAACACCGCCATGTACAAAAATGGCATCCTCTAATTCGATATAAGTAGCAAAAGTTTCAATAAGCTGTAAATGTTCTTCTAGCTTTGGTAAGGTCTGAATAAAGCTAGGTAGAGTATCATTTTCAATAGCTTCTGTAAAATCGTCTAACTGATAACCATAGCTCGCGAGTGTTGCTTCGCCACCGCAAAGTGCTACCCAATGATTCCATGGTTTAGGAAGGCCAGAGCGACATGCTTTTAGCATAATAGCTTCATGATTTCCTAGTAAGACACGTGCACCTTTTCCTTGTAATTCTCCCACTAAGTTTAAAACGCCACAAGATGCAGGCCCTCGATCAATATAATCGCCAAGTAAAAATAGCTGATCTAGCGAAGTATCATAATTAGCTTTTAATAATAATTCTTCAAAAAGTTCTATTTCTCCATGTATATCACTAATTGCTAGTATTCGATCCATAAAAGAGCATCCTTTCCAGTATTAGAGAACTACTAATAAGTATAGAGAATAGTTTTACAAATATCGACTAATGTAACTTTTAACCATATATTTGATTGTAATGTTATCACAACATATAAAGGTTTCTAGTTATTCTTTATCATATGACGAAATGATTCCATTTCTGTATTCGTTCGTCTAAAGTGTTGGGAATAGATGTGGAATTTGCTACAGCTTGCTATTCAGCTAACGAAGCAGTTTGGTGAAGTTAGGTTTTTGAAACTTTAATCAAAAATCAATGTCTAAATAGTAAAGGGGGAGAAAATTTGAAAAGAATTTTTATCGTATTGGCGGTCATTAGTTTTGTATTAGTCGGTTGTTCCGAAGAACTAGACGATCAAACAAGAGAACCGACAACTGACTGGGAACAAACAATATACGGAACTGTCAACAACCTTGAGGGAGTAACGATGATTGTAAAGGAAGGAACGGTCACTTCTACTGGATTGACGGTGACATTTGAGAATAACTACAACAAGCAAATTATCTATGGTGAATATTATTTGTTGGAAAAGAAAATCAAGGGGAAATGGTACCAAGTTCCATTTGCCTTTGATGGGAACCCCGCTTTTAATGATATTGGCTATAGCTTGGATTCTTCGGTTGCTAAGGAATGGCAAGTGAAGTGGGAGGGGCTCTATGGAAGTATAGATCACGGTGAATACCGAATAGTGAAAGAAATGCTGGATTTTAGAAACGCTGGGGGCTATGACAAGTATCATTTGACAGCGGAGTTTACAGTTGATTAACGAAACAAAATTAGTATGTAAGAACGAAATATTGTACCTTAAAGTAACGGAGTGCCTTTGTTGAATGCGATTTATAATATGTAAAACAGAGTTGATTCTACACATTTTGTAGAGTAACTCTGTTTTATGAATAGTAGCAGTCTTTTAGAGAATATCAAATATAGGAAATAAAAGATTTAAATAGAGCGCCATCACTGGCAGTATCGTGCAGCCTAAACAAAGTTTCTTTAATGCTACTTGCGTAAAACCTAAAAGTATTTGGCCGTAATGTTTCTATGGTAGTAGCGAGTTTTAGTCTTTTTTATAGTCTTCCCAAACTTGCTTGGCTATTGACTCATCGAATGTTGATAGTAGTCGATAGTTGTTTGTATCTAAAATTCGAAAATGCTGACTAATGACGTTTTGTTGTAGACGATAACCTTTGTACTCGCTAAGATTTTTCCACCATATGTATCCACCCATCGTCTTTTCCTTTGGCTGTAATGTGCCGTTATTAGCGATTAAGTCGACGACCTCAAGTGGATCCCCGCCAAGTTCATGCTGTAAAATTGTGCTTTCTCTGCATAAAGCGCACACCGCAACGGTTGTGGTCCAGCCAGTAGAAATACGACCTTTTTCAATTTGAACAAGTGTTTTTTTAGAAAGTCCTAGTAAATCACTCATCTGATCCTGTGTTAAATCTTTTTCGGTACGGATTAATTTCAGTTTTTCTGAAATAAGTGTGACTAATTGCTCACGATTCATCCAAAACACCCTTTCTTTCAGATAGTTAAATACTATTATACATGAAAGTGGTCAGAGGTGTTTTTTGTTTCGTGGGAAATTAAAACGTAAAAAAACAGACTGCCCAGCAATTCTTTTCATTGGACAGTCTGCAAAATAGTTAAATTTCGTATTTTTTCGTGTCAGAAATAACACGGAAATGGATCCCTTTAATTTGAGCGCTTACTTTATGACGTAATGTATCAATATCTACTAGTTCATCATTATCATTGACACATTCTGCAATTTCTTGTAATAGCTTTGTAAAAGCCTCTTTGAAGAGTGAACGCATATTATCAAAATCTAGGCTACGGAAGTTTCCATCAATATCAAATGCCTCTACAGAATTTAATTGCTTTGAAGCACCAGCAAAGCGATCATCGTACACTGTGTAGTTTTCATCTGTAACTACGATAATATATAATATTTCACCAGTAATTGTTTTTAATTCGATGTTGGTTTTGTGTTTTTTAACATCGGTAATGATGTGAATACCGTCCGAATGATAGAGTTTAAACAATTTCATATGTATTGCCCCCTGAAAATAGAATCATATCCATATATTAATTATATATGGATATGCCTAATAATGGAATGGGACAAAAGTATTTGGAAAAACTGGAATAGCCCTATTTGAATGATACTGGTGAAGCAAAATTGTTATAAACTATTAAGAAAACCTGATTATGCTTCTAGTACAGTAGGTAACATATTGCGAAGAGGACGAACCTCGATGTAATCAATCCGATGCCCTTGTTGTTCATAAATACTAAATATATAAGGGGCCAGCTCAATATTTTTAGTAGCTTTAATGCCGTTATTTACTGTTAAAAACCAACCGCCCAATGTTCCGACTTCTTCTGCTTCCAGGGTTACATTTAATAGCTTTTCAACATCTTCAATGAGCATTTTTGCATTTAAAATATAGTGATTATCACTTACTTTTCGAATTTCTGCAATTTCATCATCGTCGAATTCATCGCGAATCTCACCAACAATTTCTTCTAAAATATCCTCAACGGTTACAAGTCCCGATGTCCCGCCGTATTCATCCATTAAAATGGCCATATGAATTCGCTCTTTTTGCATACGCACTAGTAATTCTTGAATAGGAATCGTTTCAATTACTCGTATAACAGGATTAATGAAATCTTCAAGGATTAATGAATCGTCTGTCAGTTGCTCAAGCAAACTATGAGTAAACAATTCTTTGACGTTGATAAAGCCCAAAATATTATCACGATCACCATCATAAACAGGATAACGAGTATATTTCTCAGCGGCGATAAAATGAATCATATTTGTAAAAGATTCATCTTTTTCAATTCCAACAATCTCTGTTCGAGGTACCATAATCTCACGAGCAATACGTTCATCAAATTCAAAGACATTATTCACAAACTTTAGCTCTGTTTTATTGATTTCTCCACTTTCAAAGCTTTCAGATAGTAGTAATCGTAATTCTTCTTCTGTATGTGATAACTCATGCTCTGAAGCAGGCTTCATCCCAAACATGCCAACTAATACTCGAGCTGAACCGTTCAAGAACCAGATAAATGGGTACATTACTTTATAGAACCACATAATCGGTTTAGCAAAATGGAGTGTAATCGTTTCAGCTTTTTGAATCGCAGCAGTCTTTGGAGCCAACTCTCCGACAACAACATGTAAAAATGTTGCGATGGCAAAAGCACTACCAATCGTAAAGACTGTCATATATTTATCTGGAATGCCAACCAAGTTAAAAAGAGGGTGAAGCATAAATTCAAAGGTTTTTTCACCGACCATCCCGATACCAAGCGCTGTGACAGTAATACCAAGCTGACAGGCAGATAAGTATTCGTCTAAATGATTAACAACATACCTTGCAGAAATGGCTCTTTTATTGCCTTCCGCAATTAATTGGTCAAGCCTTGAGGAACGTACTTTTACTATGGCAAATTCCGTTGCCACGAAAAAGCCAGTTAAAGCTAATAAAATGGTGAAAATCGATAAGTTGAGTATGGTCTCCAAATAGTCGTTCTGTATGAACAGAACGTCACCTCCTAATTATGAATAAGTAAAAGTAAAGATTGCATGAGAGCAATACTTTCGGGAGAAACATGTTTTTTAATCTTTTCAATATCTTGATTGTCTTGTTTGTTTATTTGTTCAAGTAGAAAAGTTACATCCTGCTCTAAGTCTTGCATTTTTACACGTAGCGTTTGTACATCGATTTCTTCATGCGGAGTGATGTTTAGCTCATGTTGTATATTTATGAGTGAAAGACCTTGCTGTTTGCGTTGCTCAATAAAATGAAGCCGTTCAATCATTGCAGGGGCATAGTAGCGATAATTGGATGCAGAACGTTCTGCTTCTAATAAGCCAATGTTTGTATAATAATCGATTGTTCTTTTTGTAATTCCCGTTTTTTCTGCAAGTTCGCCAATTTTTAATCTCTCTGTCCCAATACAAACACCTCCGAACCATCACGTGATACTTTAATTATAACTGGAGAGTTCGGTTAGTTTCAAACGGAAGAACCTGATATTTCTAAATTGTAAGATTTTTCAGAGGCTTATTTTTTGATGAACATAAAAATAAGAAGTTCTTAAAAATTATTATGGCAATAAATTTATTTGACTTGCTATAAAGTAGGTTAGGTTATTAAGATTAAAGAAGTGGATAGTGTGTTGTTTCAATTTATTCGTGGTGGATGAAATGAATAATATAAACTACGCTATAGGATCTATCGCATATTTTGAAATTTACTACTGATAATTTATGTAATGTCAATCGTTACAACGTAAATGGGAGGGGAATTAACGGTTATTATGAAGAAGGTATTCAAACTTATCACTATATTGCTCTCGGCAGTATTTGTTTTTTTCCTTTGCCTACACTTACTGATTGTGTCTCAAGGTAAAGATACTGCGATAGAAAATGCAGATTACCTCATTATTTTAGGTACACGTTTATCGGGGGATCAACCGTCTAGTCTACTGTACGAGCGCATCAAGACTGCAGCAGCCTATTTAAAAGAAAATCCAAATACAATTGCCATCGCTTCGGGCGGCCAGGGACAGGACGAAATTGTCTCTGAAGCCTCTGTCATTAAAGAATCATTAATGCAATTAGGTATTGAAGAAAAGCGAATTATCACCGAATCGAATTCGACTCGTACGCTTGAAAACTTTCAGTATTCAATGGATTACATAGACAAAGATGCCACAGTTGTAGTTGTGACAAATCGATTTCATCTATATCGCGCCGAATCTATTGGTGAAGATTTAGGACTTAACGTTACCGGCTTACCAGCTGCAACACCCTCTGAATTTCGTATTAAGTATTACTCCAGAGAATATTTAGCGATCGTGAAGTATTATTTAGAAAAAATACATATCCTCACCTAGCCTCATAGAATACAGCCTAGAAAGAGCTGCAACAAGACAATGATACTGTCAAGGAATTTCAAATCAGAAATTGCTGTAGTTGATAGCACAAAATCGGAATAACAATTTTATTGCGTGGATGGTGGGTAAAGGTTTCGATTCGTGAAATATCAAAAATCAAAACAAAAAGACAGAATTTCCTCTACCCGTTTGTAGATTAAATCTGTCTTTTTTTTGAGAAAATAGCCTTGTGTAAAAGCTACGGACTTTATTTTTGTAAATATGTATCATAGAGGTGATGTAGTGCATCTTCCCCATTCATTTTAAGAATCGTTTCATCATTAAAAATAAGTGTTACATTTGTGAGAGCACTATCAATTTTATCGTCCTTAATGGTGCATTTTATCTTTACTACGCCTGTTTCTGCTAGTTGTTTTTTCATCGTATCATCCCACTGTTGTTCAGAAAATAGTGGTGCTTGCCATGTACCACTCACATGGAGCTCACTTTTTTCAGCGTCATAATCCCAGCGTACGTCACGTAAAATAGTTTTAAATAGGTCATTAACTGTAAAGGATGTATCTTTATAGTCAATGGCAATTGCCCGTATAGCATGTACATCACGACCAACTGCACTGGCTGCAGTTTCTGCTGCTGAATTAATGCCTGAAACTGCGTCTTTAATTTCAGATAGTCGATTACCACAGCCAGCTAGCAGCACGCAAAGACTTGTTATACAAGCTATCTTTATCATCCATCTCACAAGTAGTCCCTCCAGTATTGCAAGTTGTTACTACTATATTAACGAAAAGAAAACTATGAAAAAAGGGCATGAGGGTGGCAGATTGTGACGGTTTTGCAACGATGTGACCTCCTCAAGAATGTACAAGAATTTGGATTTTTAAGTAACTGAAAATTTAGTGAATTTGAGAGAAGGAGTGGTTTGTGATGAAGATTAATGATGAATTACTTGAGCGATTAGGCGTTTATTTCGTATATCATGCTGTTTATGAAAAATATGGCATTACCTTTGAAAATTTCGTGGAGCGATGGTTACGAGGGATACTTGATGTATAAAAAGTAGAGTCGTGTTCAATGCTGAACACGACTCCTTTGTTTATTTAAAATAGTTTGTGATA
The DNA here is from genome assembly GCF_023337835.1 of Lysinibacillus sp. Bpr_S20. Lineage (NCBI taxonomy): Bacteria > Bacillati > Bacillota > Bacilli > Caryophanales > Bacillaceae > Lysinibacillus > Lysinibacillus sp. Bpr_S20. Next base: position 543,103 of record NZ_JALNLQ010000003.1, on the reverse strand, counting down.
AATTGGTTGGCTTCCTGCCAGTTATAAACGCGCACGACATTGTCTGGAACCGCAAGACGATTATAAGGCGTGTCAAATAACACAACTGGTATGTTTAATTCCTCCGCAAGCATGACTGCATTATCATGCTTATCTTCGAAAAATGCCTCAACACTATGTTTTTTTGCTACTGAAACTTTATCGTGACTACCGATGAGTTCGATATGATCATACGGAATAGATTGTGATTTAAACCAATTTACCGTAACATCTGATACATTCTCACCACGGGCAGAGATGTAATAAAGTTCGTAGTTTTCTCTCCAAGTATTTAAAATATCTTTCGCATCTTTAGCTGCTTCAGATACTTCGTACATAAATGGCTCATTTTCTTTAAACCATGTATTGAATGCTACACGATCAACGGGGTGGGGAAATGCTGATAAAAAATCATATTCGCACACATCGTCAAGTGTGATATTTACATTGTATTGTTTATTGATATGTGGAATGAGTGTACTAGGACATGTCACCGTTCCATCGATATCAATTCCAAAGCGTGGCTTTTTCATGCTAACACCTCCTTAGGCGTTTGCTTTTTCAGCTTCTTCGGCCGCGCGTTTTTCTGCCATTTCAGCTGCTAATTTATCGATCTCTTTTTTCAGCTCTTCTACCATTGTTTCTTCAGGGACTTTACGAACTGTTTTGCCCTTCATAAATAGTAAACCTTCACCACGAGCACCAGCAATACCTATATCGGCTTCACGTGCTTCACCAGGACCGTTTACCGCACAACCTAGTACAGCTACCTTTAACGGTACATTTAGTTTAGAAATATATTCTTCTACTTCATTGGCAATTGAGATTAAATCAATTTCGATACGACCGCATGTTGGGCAAGAAATAAGCGTTGCCATATTAGAAGCAAGACCGAATGATTTTAATAGCTCACGTGCTACTTTTACCTCTTCAACAGGGTCTGCAGATAGTGAAATACGTAATGTATTACCAATACCTTTTGAAAGGATAGCACCTAGGCCAGCTGCTGATTTTACTGTACCAGCAAATAATGTTCCTGATTCAGTAATTCCTAAATGTAGAGGATAATTAAAGGCCTTAGACGCTTTTTCATAGGCTTCAATCGCTAGATTTACGTCAGATGCCTTCATCGATACGATAATATCGTGGAAGTCCAAGTCTTCCAAAATTTTAATATGGTGAAGAGCAGATTCTACCATACCGTCTGCAGTAGGGTAACCGTATTTTTCTAAAATATGACGCTCTAATGAACCAGCGTTTACCCCGATACGGATTGGAATACCTTTTGCCTTAGCCGCATTAACAACAGCTTCTACTTTTTCCTTACGTCCAATATTACCTGGGTTAATACGAACTTTATCGATACCATTTTCAATTGCTTTTAATGCTAATTTATAATCAAAGTGAATATCAGCTACTAATGGAATATTGATACGTTTTTTTATGTCTGCAATCGCATCAGCTGCACGCTCATCTGGTACCGCGACGCGTACAATTTGACAGCCTGCTTCCTCAAGACGAAGAATTTCTGCTACTGTTGCTTCTACATCATGTGTTTTTGTTGTACACATACTTTGAATGAATAATTCATTACTACCACCAATTGTTAAATTACCGACACGCACTGGACGTGTATTTGTACGGTGACAAATTTCACTCATTAACTTTCTCTCCTTTTCGGGCCTTACTTTCGACCGTCACTGACATTTATTTTAGCAGTGTAAGAAAATAAGGACAAGGAAGAAACGTTAACTTTTCAATTTCCGCATTTGTTTTCAAATTCAAATGACAGTGGAAGCTTAATATTTTCACCAGGAACGAGTGCCTGTAATTGTAAATGAGGGTTTAATTCATAAAATAATTGTAAACGTTCTGGAAAGGTCATGGGTACTTTGGCAGGATGGAGTGCAAATAAACTGTGAATGGTATCGCCTTGAATTGTCTGTACAGTAATATAATTTGGTTCTCGCTGCTTTTCACAAAGGGCATTTTCTTTATTTTTTGGATAAAAGGCAGCAAGATGTAGTGAACCTTCTGTCAAATCTACTTTCGCGACAAAAGCAAAAATAATGATAATAGCTGTTAACACTAAAGCACGCAAATAATCCCCTCCTTTTCTAACACTATATTTAGAAGAGAGGGGATTCATGCCTATTATTTTGTAATTGGTTGTTTTGGATATTTTGTGATGGCTATGATTAGTAGAGTCATAGTTAACAGTAAAGAAAAAACAGAAATAATTGTACTGTTTATCGGTAGATAATCTGATAGCATACTTATTAGAATTGCCCAAGTCATGGCAAATGTTGAAGTACGCCAAATGTGTCGGTATTCTCCGCGACGTTTCATGATTTTTAAAATCAGTAGACCTGCTAAGGCATAGAGAGCTATTTGTGCAAAAATAAGCATCGTTGTAAAAACAAAAAGCATAATGAATGTCACGGGATACAATACCCATTTAACGCCTTCTATGTATTCAGTTATACCATTTAAACTATTCATATCAAATGTATCAACCGACATCCCGGCTGTGAAGCGACCAAAAGAGAAAACAGTCACAATAGTAATTAGAAGAAAGGTATATTGAATGACTTTTCCGATAGGTAATAAACGATAGGCAGCAAGTTTTTTGGGATGAATTAAGCTATCGATCAATAGTTGTGAGTGTTTCATAAACATATCTCCTCCAATCGCTATTCTAACATGTTCAACTTTGACAAGATATGAAATAAGTAATAATTGCTGAGAATACGATAATCAAATGTTCACCAAAAGTGGTGGATGACTTTTGTTAAAACATATACTATGTAAATAAGTTGATTGGAGTGGAGACTGGGCGCACCTAGGACATCAACCACACTTTTTGGTGATGATTCAATGAAATGTTAATATTGTGTAAAGAAGTTAAAGGTTTTCTTTACTTTTTCTAAACTATCATTTAAAGATTAGAAGTAGAGATGTAGGAATTGGAGCGAATACAATTGACAATAGATTGGCAAAGCATACTGTTTCAATTTTTAGGCGGTTTAGGAGTCTTTTTATTTTCCATTAAATTTATGGGGGATGGTCTCCAAAAATCAGCAGATGATCGGCTGCGTGAATGGTTGAATCGTTTTACAACAAATCCTTTAATGGGCGTGTTAGTAGGCATAATTGTGACGATTTGTATCCAGTCGAGCTCTGCAACGACGGTAATAACGGTTGGACTAGTGAGCGCAGGTTTTTTAACATTGCGTCAAGCAATCGGTGTCATTATGGGGGCAAATATTGGAACGACAATAACTTCATTTATTATTGGTATTGATATCGGCATCTATTTTTATCCGTTATTGGCGATTGGAGCAGGGTTGTTATTTTTCTTTAAGAAGGCGACGTATCAGTATATCGGGCAAATATTATTTGGCTTCGGCGGACTATTTTTAGGATTAGAGTTAATGAGTGCAAGCATGCAGTCACTTCATCAATTAGCGGACTTTGCAACGTTAACGCTACATCTAAGTAATCTGCCTATTTTAGGGATTTTCCTTGGAACGGTTTTTACATTGCTTGTCCAAAGCTCAACAGCAACTGTTGGTGTGCTGCAAGGCTTATACGCTGAGCATTTGATTGGCTTAGAGAATGCTTTACCTATTTTATTTGGTGAAAATATAGGCACGACCATAACAGCAGTATTAGCTTCACTTGGTGCTTCTATATATGCCAAACGTGCGGCGGCAGCACATGTGCTATTTAATATTATAGGTACAATCATTTTCATGCTGTTTTTTACCCCATTTATGCATTACGTTCAGTGGATTAGCGGGCTATTCCACTTAGAAGCGAAAATGCAAATAGCGTTAGCACATGGCTCATTTAACTTGATTAATATGATGATCCAACTACCATTTATCGGAGGATTGGCTGTACTTGTCACGAAGTTAGTGCCTGGGCATGATGGAAATATTGATGTGACAACAAAGCATTTAGATCCATCATTCATTGATTCCTCTCCAGCGATTGCTTTAGGGCAAGCGAAGGAGGAAGTGTTACGTATGGGGGAACATGCACTTCATGGTTTAGAGGAAACATTTTTATATATGAAAACGGGTGAGGCTGCTCATGTTCCTACTGTTTTACAATTAGAAGTAGCCCTCGATCATTTGGACAAGGAAATTACGAATTATTTAGTGATGGTGTCTAAGCAACCACTTTCTCGAGCAGACTCAGTAAGACACCATACCCTTCTAACAAATGTGCGAGATATCGAACGAATTGGCGATCATTTTGAAAATATTTTAGAGCTTTTACAATATAAAGATCATCATGAGGTAAGTTTAAGTAAGTCAGCTCGACAAGATTTAATAGGGATGTTTAGCTTAGCTATTGAAGCTGTACGAAAGAGTATCGCGGCGCTAGATACTGCCAGTTTGAGTTTGGCACAGGAAGTAACTGAGCTCGAAAGCTTAATAGATGATATGGAAGATAAACTAAGACAAAAGCATATTGCGCGTTTAAATACAAGTGAATGTAATGGAGCGGCCGGAATCGTCTATACAGATATCGTTAGCAATTTAGAGCGTATAGGAGATCATGCTGTAAATATAGCGGACTCCATTTTGGGGATTCGACAATAAATGAACGAAACTTTTAGCTTTGTGGATTCGTATAAAAGGCAATGCTTAATTTTATGCTGGTTAATTAGGAAAGCAAGGGATTCTTGAGCGATGTAAGCGCATTTATAGCAAATTGTAGCGGAAATGATTCAGCTTACGTCAATTTCTTCTCATTAAGTAACCTGATGCACGACAAAAGGAGAGAATTTTTATGGAAGTTGTTGGCTGGATCTTAGTGATTGCCTGCTTTATCATTTCATTTGTTGGATTGGTATACCCGATAATTCCAGGTGTGCTTTTTTTAATCGGCGGTTTTTTAGTCTATGGATTATTTTTTTCATTTGCGGAACTAAGCTGGTGGTTCTGGGCGAGTGAAATAATATTTGTGGTTATATTATTTGTTGCCGATTCTTTAGCCAATGCCTTCGGTATTAAAAAATTTGGTGGTTCAAACGCAGGTATGTGGGGAAGTTCCATTGGTTTATTAATTGGCCCGTTCGTCATTCCGGTGGTAGGTATATTAGTAGGGCCATTTTTAGGAGCGGTAATTGCAGAGTTGATCGTAGAGCGTCGTACATTTGGAGAGGCAGTGAAAAGCGGTGTTGGTTCTCTTGTTGGTTTCTTAGCATCCACAATTGCAAAAGCAGTGATTCAAATTGTTATGATCGTTATATTCTTTATAGCGATATAAATTTCTTCTCGATAGTTTAACCATTAAAGATACGGGGTAGGATAGTAAACGTATCGGTTTTTCAGTCAAAAGGCTGAAATCTTCAATTTGAAGTATTTTTCGTTGAATGGTTTGACCAATTTTGATAATCTAAGAATGTACTAATTATTTCTTTACTTTAGGGAGGAACTTAACAATGGCTTATGAATTACCACAATTAACTTACGCTTATGACGCATTAGAACCACATATCGATGCAAAAACAATGGAAATTCACCATTCTAAACACCACAATACTTATGTAACAAACTTAAACGCAGCAGTAGAAGGCACTGAATTTGCTGAAAAAGACATTAACGCTCTAATCGCAAACATTGATGCTCTTCCAGCTGATAAACAAACTGCTGTACGTAACAACGGTGGCGGACATGCTAACCACACATTATTCTGGGAAGTAATCGCTCCAGGCGGTTCTAAAACTCCAGTTGGCGAAGTTGCAAAAGCAATCGATGCTAAATTCGGTTCTTTCGATGCATTCAAAGAAGAATTTGCAAAAGCTGCTACAACTCGCTTCGGTTCAGGTTGGGCTTGGTTAATCGTTGATGGTGACTCAGTTGCTGTTACATCTACTCCAAATCAAGACTCTCCAGTGATGGAAGGTAAAACGCCAGTTCTAGGTTTAGACGTTTGGGAGCATGCTTACTACTTAAACTACCAAAACCGTCGTCCAGATTACATCGGTGCATTCTGGAACGTAGTAAACTGGGATGTAGTGGAAGCTAAATTCCAAGCTGCAAAATAATTTTTGTCTAATAAAGGCTATGTCAAGGTGATGAGTCACCGAGGCATAGCCTTTTTTGCTGTCTTTTTAGAATCTTAGTTGTATTCATTGCAAGTTAAAGTGGTGAAATACACCAGTTCATGTGTCAGTTGAGATGAAAGAGAGGCGTTGCACTGTGCCTCCCCCTTTGTAATTATTTAAAACTATTTTAAAGCAATCGATAAAAAACAGAAACTTTTCCACTTAAAGTGCCGTCAAATAAATGATGTTTTCAAGCATAAATTCATAAGTGCATGCTTTCCTGTCGTACCTTCGAATGGTATACTAGGTATCGTGTATTTAAATTGTAATTAGATGAGGAGGGGAATACATATGCGCAAAGCACCGGGAAAAAATCGCGCTTCGAGTGTTAAAGCAAAACATCACTCTAATTTAACATTTCGTATGAATGTCCTTTTCTTTGCTATATTTCTTGTATTTTCGATGCTAATCTTTAGGCTTGGCTATATGCAAATCGTAAAAGGGGAAGAGTATGTAAGCGAGTTAGAGCGTAAAGAGGAGGTACCTGTTAATACAAGTGTACCAAGGGGACGTATGTATGATCGATACGGGCGTATTTTAGTGGATAACCAACCAGAAAACGCTATTACGTATACGAAAATGCCGTCGACAAAAACAGAGGAAATGATAGAGATAGCTGAAAAGCTGGCACAATTGATTGAGCAGCCAACAAACCGTGTCACTTTACGTGATAAACAGGATTTTTGGATCATAAAAAATCATGACGCTGCTTATGCAAAGGTAACTGATAAAGAAAAAAAGAAAATTAGAGCTCAAGAAAACGTAACGGAAAGTCAAGTCAATGCACAGATAGATAAACTTGTTCGTGAACGAATCACAAATGAAGAATTATTGCAATTGACAGAAAAAGATATGGAAGTATTAGCTATCTTCCGAGAGATGATAGCAGGCTACAATTTATCACCACAAATTATAAAGAGTGAAAATGTATCTGCCGATGAATTTGCACGTGTCTCTGAGCGTTTAACGCAACTACCAGGTGTTAACACAACAACTGACTGGAAGCGTTTGAAATTATCATCACTCGCAATTTTAGGACGCACAACTGTACCTGCAAAAGGGATTCCGAAAGAAAAGCTGAATTATTATTTAGCTCGTGATTATTCACGAAATGACCGTGTTGGTGAAAGTTATATTGAAGCACAATATGAAGATTTACTACAAGGACAAAAATCAGTAGTTAAAAACATTACGAATAAAAAAGGACAGATAGTCGATACCGTTACTACCTTTGAAGGTAAGCCAGGTAATGATTTGAAACTTACAATTGATAGTGAGCTACAATTAGAAACTGAAAAAATTGTCGAGCGTGAATTGTTAAAATTAAAATCACGTGGGGGTTCGTATTTACTTGATCGTGCCTTTTTAGTCATGATGGACCCAAATACAGGCGATATTTTATCAATGGTTGGTAAGAAGATCGAGAAAAATCCTGAAACAGGGAAAAATGAAGTCATCGATTATTCGTATGGTTCCTTTACAACAGCTTATGAGGTAGGGTCTGCAGTTAAGGCGGCAACATTACTAACAGGTTACAAGCTAGGAGCCATTACACCAAAAACTGTATTAGGAGATGAACCAATCCATTTATTAAATACGCCAATTAAAAAATCAATTTTTAACCAAGGTGGCTATATTTCAATGGATGGTTTAAATGCCTTGGAGCAATCTTCAAACGTTTTTATGTTTAAAACAGCTTTGCTTATTAATGGAACACCATATAGCTATGGAATGCCTCTTCGTTTAAATGATAATACATTCCCAAAAATGCGTAATTCTTATGCACAATTCGGGTTAGGTGTAAACACAGGGATTGATTTGCCAAACGAATTTAGTGGGGTACAAGGTCCAACAGGTCCAACCTATGGAGGTAAAGCTCTCGACTTAGCGATTGGACAATATGATACGTATACACCGTTACAATTGGCACAGTATATCTCGACAATCGCAAATGGTGGCTATCGCATTCAGCCACATGTTGTGAAGGAAATACATGAGCCTTCAAAAGATGGGGAATCACTAGGCCAATTAGTAACAGAAATAGGACCAACAATTTTAAATCATATTGATAATTCACCAGCTGAAATTGATTATGTGAAAAAAGGGCTTCGTCGTGTCTATACAGGTGCAAAGGGTACAGCTCGAGCTCAGTTTGCAAATGCACCATATACAGCGGCAGGGAAAACAGGAACAGCTGAGGTAGTGTATTTCGGACCGTTAAAAGAGCATTATGGTACGCAAGCACTTACTTTAACACATGTCGGTTTTGCTCCTTATGAAAATCCTGAAATTGCCTATGCTGTTGTCATTCCATGGGCAACAACAGGGCGTGAACATTTGTCACATAATAATGTTATTGCTAGAGAATCTGTAGATAAATATTTTGAGTTAAAAGCAAAATATCAAGCTGAAAAAATGACAGATAGTAATGTCAAACAACCAATTCTACCTGCTATTACAAAAGACAAAATTGGTGAAGACGAGGAAAAATAAGAGAAACCGCTAGTGCATTTCATTGCCTAGCGGTTTTTTTACAGTTTCAGAGTTTTCTTGAACTTTTGTCACGGAATTTCACATAGGATGTTAGCTTAAAAATCATCGCATGCGATAACGGCTAACGACCTGCATCCGTCAGGCCTAAGCACAAAGCTGAGCATAATTGATTATCCACAAAAAAACACGGTATGAAAGATCATTATTTTCATACCGTGTTTTAATTATTTGTATATAAAAACTTACTATATAGATAATTGCTGAATAGCTATTTCAAATTGTTGTTTTGGTTTTATTCCATAAAGCTCTATATTATTGCAGAAATAAGACTCTACCATAAAATCAACGGCTTCCTGTAGAGTGAATTCTCGATGTTCCATAACAAGTGTTAAATACGTTTTAAAGTAATTGGCATTTTGTACTTTTGCATGTTTAATCACAAAGTCAAACTCCTCATAGATTATTTCCTGACACAATTGCTTATTATAGCATCTTTCTAAAAGGAAGCAAGTATTATCTCATCCATATACAGTGCTTTCTACTAATTGAAAAACAGATTTTCAAAAAGGAGTGTTATGAAAATTCGGAAAAATTATGCCCGGCTGAAATGATTTGCAATTGTAAATTCATCTTTACAATCATTTACAAAGCATTACATTCCTTTACGTGTCTTTTACGAACTGTTTATACGACTTCAACATTTAGTCATTATAGTAAAGATTGTAAGACAAACAACTATAAAAATGTTAATGACGGAGGCAAATGAGATGAAAAAGTGGAAGTACTTAACGATGACAGCGGTAATGGGTTCAGCATTAATGCTTGGTGCATGTAATAGTGACTCTGCACAAAAGGGTAACAATGGGGAAACAAACGCACCTGCGAGCTCAGGACAAGATGCTGCTGACAAAAAACTGCAAGGAGCTGTTTCTGGAGATGGTTCATCAACTGTTGCACCAATTATTGAAGCAGTTGTTGAAGAGTATGCAGGGACTCAACCAAATGTCAAAGTATCGGTAGGTGTTTCTGGTACTGGTGGTGGCTTTGAAAAATTCATCGCAGGTGAGACAGACTTTTCTAATGCATCTCGTCATATAAAAGATGAAGAAAAAGCGAAACTAGAGAAAGCGGGAATTGCTTTTACAGAACTTCCTTTAGCATATGATGGTATTTCAGTTGTCGTGAATCCTGAAAATGATTGGGCGAAAGATTTAACTGTTGAGCAATTAAAGAAAATCTGGGTGGAAGATGGGAAACCTAAAAAATGGTCTGATATAGATCCATCTTGGCCAGATGAAAAGATCGTGTATTACTCACCGGGTACTGATTCGGGGACATACGATTACTTTGATGAAGTGATTTTAGATGGTGCTGATCTAGCAAAATCAGCAACATTATCAGAGGATGATAACATGCTAGTTCAAGGTGTAGCGGGTGACAAAAACGCAATCGGCTTCTTTGGCTACGCGTACTACTTAGAAAATAAAGATAAGTTAAGTATTGTGAAAGTAAACGGCATTGAGCCAACAAATAAATCAATTGAATCTGGTGAATATGCACCGCTTTCACGACCACTATTCGTATACGTGAAAAATAGTGCTATGAAAGAAAGTGAAGCAGCATATGACTTTATCAAATATACACTTGAGCACGCAGGAGATATGGCAGAAGCAGTAGGTTATGTCAGTCTACCAGAAGATAAATATAGTGAAGCTTTAAAAACTTTAGAAGGCTTAAAATAAGCAGACATGCATAGAGGGAAAGAGATGTATGCTCTTTCCCTCTGTTATTTGAAAGGAGCACCCAATGGTTTCTCAAAAAGAAAACAAGACATCATCTGTGCAGCAATTAATTGCAAATTCGCGCAATAAAAAAATAAAGAAAATAGTGGAAAAAGCAATGCCAACTCTATTATTTTCAGCGGCACTTATCTCAATATTGACGACATTTGGCATTGTTTTCACCCTTATTTTTGAAACGTTTGAATTCTTTAAACGTGTTTCGATTACGGATTTCCTATTTGGTACACAGTGGCTACCGTTTTCAGGAAAGGAACCGTTATTTGGGATATTACCTTTAATTGCTGGAACATTGAAAGTCACACTTATTGCAGTTGTTGTAGCAGTACCATTTGGCATCGCTTCTGCAATCTATTTAAGTGAATATGCAAGCGAAAAAATAAGACGTACGGTTAAGCCTATTTTAGAGGTGTTAGCAGGTGTACCAACAATCGTTTATGGCTTCTTTGCCTTAACATTTGTAACACCGATGCTACAGCAGATTATTCCAGGGTTAAAACTTTTTAATGCACTTAGTCCGGGTATTGTTGTAGGTATTATGATTCTACCCATGATTACGTCACTTTCTGAGGATGCGATGTCATCTGTCCCGAATAGTATGCGAGAAGGAGCCCTAGCTCTTGGAGCAACAAAGTTTGAAGTAGCGATAAAAGTAGTATTACCAGCTGCATTATCAGGCATTATTTCTTCAGTTGTTCTCGCCATTTCCCGGGCAATTGGTGAAACGATGATTGTATCACTTGCAGGCGGATCTACACCTAAATTCAATTTAGATGTGACAGACTCGATACAAACGATGACTGCGTATATTGTACAAGTTGCAACAGGTGATGCTGGCTATGGTACGACAATTTACTATTCGATTTATTCAGTCGGATTCACATTATTTATCTTTACTTTAGTGATGAATTTACTTGCTCAATATATTTCTAAACGCTTCAGGGAGGTTTACTAGCATGCGCTATATGGATGACACGGTCGTCATGAAACGAATGACAAAACGTATTACATTCAATAAAGTTTGGAAGTCATTATTCTTCTTAGCTACGACCTTTGCATTAGTGACACTAGCTATTTTGCTTTATCGTATAGTTACACAAGGTGTCGACTATTTAAATATCGACTTTTTAACAAATTTTGCTTCACGTTTTGCCGATAAAGCGGGTATTAAGGCAGCTTTAATAGGTTCACTTTGGCTGATGGCAGTTGTTGCGCCAGTGTCGATTATTATAGGTGTAGGGACTGCGATCTATTTAGAGGAATATGCAAAGAAAAATAGACTAAATGACTTTATTCGTATGAATATTTCTAACTTAGCAGGTGTACCTTCCATTGTTTTTGGTTTACTTGGGTTAACTATTTTTGTTCGAATGTTAGGACTAGGGAAAAGTGTTTTAGCAGCCGGTTTAACAATGAGTTTATTAATTTTGCCAGTGATCATTGTTGCGGCGCAGGAGGCTATTCGTGCTGTACCGAATGAACAACGTGAAGCTTCTTATGGTATGGGTGCGACAAAATGGCAAACGATATTGCATGTTGTGCTACCGGCAGCCATACCTGGCATTTTAACAGGAAGTATATTAGCGATGTCTCGTGCGATTGGTGAAACGGCACCACTTGTTGTTATTGGAATTCCTGTTATTTTACAGTTTTTACCTAATGGTTTATTAAGCCAATTCACAGCTTTACCAATGCAAATTTACGATTGGGCAAAACGTCCGCAAGAGGCATTTCAATATGTAGCGGCAGCCGGTATTTTAGTTCTTATGACAGTGCTTTTACTAATGAACTCTATTGCTATCTTTATTCGAAATAAATTCCAAAAACGTTATTAATGAGGTGACCTTATGGTACTGGGTATAAAAGAGGAAAATTCAATTGTCAAATCGATTCATATGGCTACAAAGCCATCGACTGATGTTGCTAAAAAAGTAGTATACGATACACGTAATTTAAATTTATGGTACGGGGATCATCATGGTTTAAAAGACATCAATTTAAGCATCTATGAAAATGAAGTAACAGCTATAATTGGCCCTTCAGGCTGTGGGAAATCTACTTATTTAAAAACGCTAAATAGAATGGTAGAGCTTGTACCGAGTGTTCGAACATCAGGTGAAATAGTATATCGTGAGCGCAATATTTTAGATAAAAGCTATACTGTTGAGGAATTACGCACTCGTGTAGGTATGGTATTCCAGAAGCCAAACCCATTCCCAAAGTCAATTTACGATAATATAGCCTATGGCCCACGTATCCATGGCATAAAAAATAAAAAAATTCTTGATGAAATTGTTGAAAAATCATTACGCGGTGCAGCAATCTGGGATGAAGTAAAAGATCGCTTAAATCAAAATGCATATGGTTTATCAGGTGGACAGCAACAACGGATCTGTATTGCTCGTTGTTTAGCGATTGAACCAGATGTTATTTTAATGGATGAGCCAACATCCGCACTTGATCCGATTTCTACATTAAAAGTGGAGGAACTTGTACAAGAGTTGAAAAAAGATTATTCCATTATTATCGTGACACATAATATGCAACAGGCGGCACGAATTTCTGATCGTACAGCATTTTTCCTAAGCGGAGAGGTCGTTGAGTACGATAAAACAGACGTTATCTTCCAAACACCAGCAGATCAACGTACTGAAGATTATATTTCAGGTCGTTTTGGCTAAGGAGGAGATAAGATGGTAGTGCGTGAACGTTTTGAACAGGAATTAAATGAAGTCCAAGAACAATTTATTGAGATAGCTAATAGTAGTATCAATGCCCTTAAAATAGCATTTGAAGCATTATTAAATCAGGATTTAGAGACATCCCTAAAAATTCTTGAGGACGATTTAATCATCAATCGTCTTGAAGAAGAAATCAATGACCGTGTTATATTAATGATTGCTAAGCAGCAGCCCGTAGCTACTGATTTGCGTCGCCTCATGGTACTTGTTAAAGCATCAGCTGATATGGAAAGAGTAGGGGACTATGCGGTGAATATTGCAAAAGAAACGATCCGTATTGGAAAAGATCCGCTTGTTTTCCCTACAACAAATTTGCAAACGATGTGTACCAAGACTGTAGAAATGCTAGAGAGTATAATCAAAGCCTTTACAGATGAAGATACTGTTAGTGCCAAGGAAATTGCGGAACTAGATGATTACGTTGACGATTTATATGGAGCGACAATAACGCTATTGTTACGTGCAGGAGCTGAAAATCCATCACATATATCTCAAATCACACACTTAACATTTGTTTGCCGATACTTAGAGCGCTCAGCTGACCATGCAACAAATATTGCTGAACACTTATTTTACTTAGTTAAAGGTAAACATTATGAATTAAATAATTAGTTAGAGAAGAGCCGATGATAGGCTCTTTTTTTCATATTGTTAAAAACAAATTTATCCTATTAAATAAAATATGGCACTTAAATAAAATGAGTGTTTAATTTCCGTTCCGACTGGGCGCTTTCCTAGGGGCGTCCGATGAGCCGCTTCACTCGCGTTGCTCGCTCCAGGGTCTCATCTGTACGCTGATCCCTAAGGAGTCGCCCAGCCTCCACTCCAATTAAACACTCTTCATAGTAAGTATCTTCTGTCATATCAGTCATTCTATTTATAGTGATACAAAGGAAGGATTATAAGAGAAGTGCGAACATTTAATTCGAGAAAACCTTGCTCAAGATATGATTAAGTAATAGCAACATTTTTAATAAAAATAGCGTCAAAATACTGTAAGCGTTAATGTATTGTCAAAAAATTATTTTGGTTATACTATAGACATTATCCGAAAAATTGCGCTGAGGAGGTGCTGCTTCGTGAAAGACGCTGTAGAATCACTCTTAGAAAAATTTGATCTGGAATTCACGTCAGAACAACGTGATTTTTTATGTTTTCTATATGAAAACTTACATCTTGAGGAATTAAGTGATAAGGAACAACATTTTTTTATTGACTATTTTTACAAGAGTGAAACCTTACGAAAGATGGCAGCATTTGCACTTGAATTGGCAGATATCATGCATGAAATTTATGAAAATATACCAGCTGTTGAGCAAGCCGAACGATTGGCCAATGGAAAAGAGCAGCGCTTGTATTATGAGCGAAAGTGGCAGATAGCAAGGCGACGAAAGCTTAATCGTCAAACAATAAAAAAAGGAAATATCCTATATGTTCCGTTTAATGAATATAAAAAAGAAACAGGACCAATTATTATCTGTCTTGAGCAAACAACTGGTATGGCGGCATATTCTGCGCTTTGTAAAAGCATAATTTTACCGTTATTTATGAGCGCGCATCGTGAACGTCGAGATTTATATATCGTTCCATATGACTGTCAAGTTCATGTACATTTTCGATTTGAAGACGGGCATTTAAATTTATCCGATTTTAAGGATTTTATTGAATATAAGGCAAAGGGAGAAGCTGCGGTTCTGCCTGTGCTTCAATTTGTAAAAGGCTTACTCCAAGAAAATCAACATTGTACAGAAGCGGATATTATTATTTTTACAGAAGGTACTCCAATCGATGGGCAACATCTCGTTGGAAAACAAGCGAAGGCTGTACTGGAGGAAATGAAACGTACGTATCATGCTGAATTTTCGGTAATCGCAATGCATGAGCATAATTTTAATGAGCAGCAATTTTGGTTTGCTAATAAGGCTTTTTTTGCGGATGATGCAATTCAATAAAAACGGAGCTGATCGTCAATGTTGATCGGCTCCTTTTCTGTAAATATACATAGTAATTAGAGGAGAATAAAATTTGAATTCATTGAAATGGTTATTACCCGATATTTCAACCCCAACGTGGATGGAAATTATTATTGCCGTTGCACTTTGTGTAATTGGTTGGTTTTTTCAGCAGTTTGTTATAAAGAAAATGATTAATCGTACTGTTACATTTCTGAAAAATCGTCAGCGTAACTTTCAGGCAACAGTACTCGCACAATTTAATAAAGCGATTCGCTATGCATTTATGTCTGCAGTTTTTGTACTTAGCTTATCAATATTATTAGAAATCTTTTTATTTACACATGTAGCAACTAAAAACTTTGTATTGTCGATTATGGTCTTTTTTGCTTTCAAAGGCGTATACGATGTTTTAAATTATTATACAAAGCAGCCACTACCATTGAATAACGATGAGGAACCAAATGTCCTGTTACCTTTCTTTCTTCGTATAGGGAAAGTGCTCATTATGATATTGGCGATGTTTACGATTGCTTCTTTCTGGGATTTTAATTTGAATGGCTTTCTAACTGGGATTGGCTTAACTGGTGTCGCGATTGCTTTTGGTATTCGAGATACACTCGCACATGTTTTTGGTGGGATGTCAGTCGCATTAGATAACCCATTTCAAATTGGCGATTGGATAGCAACGGAGGACCAAAAAATTGAAGGAACCATCGAAGATATTAATCTTCGAAGTACTTTAATTCAAACCGGTGATAAAGGGCTTGTCTATGTCCCTAACTCCTATTTGGTAAATCGACCAATCTATAATTTATCGAAAAGAGAAAAACGAAAATGTGAGCAATTTTTATTTGTAGCTGCTGAAAATGAAGAGGAAAAACTACGAAGTGCTTTAAGTACCATTCAAAAGGAAATTTATTTGCATGCTCAAACAGAAAAAGAAATGATTCATGTATTTATAGATGAGTTTTATCCAACCTCTTATCGCGTCCTTGTGCGTTTCTTTGTGACAACAAATGATACGGCGGAGATGCTAAATGTGCGACAAGATATTTTATTTGCTATACGCCAAATCTTTCAAGAACTAAATATTATACTAGCAAATCCAGCTGAAGATGAATGGCTTCGTAACAAAAAATAAATTGAATTGTTAGTTTTTTTATTTTACAATGAATACATGATATCAGCTTTGATGAAGAGTAGTAGCTATTATTATTTGTTAATAGAGAACTAGTGGTTGGTGGAAACTAGTACAAATACATAGTGAATGGACTTCGGAGCTCTAATCCTGAATAAAGTATGGATTAGCGTCTGCCTACGTTACAGGGTATAGAGTGGGTCTTTTAACTCTTTCAGCGGATATCCAAACTCGGCTGAATGTAATTATGCTGGTGCATAATTGATGAAGACCAATGAAGGTGGCACCACGGCTTTTCCGTCCTTTTGTGATGGAAAGGCCTTTTTTATATGTTTTGGCGGGAATGAATAATCCGGACCAATGAAGTTTGTAGAGTCAAATCCGGCCAAGCATAATGGGTAGATTTTGGTGTAGAAGAGCAGAGCATAGAAAAGGAGAGAAAGAGTATGACAGTTGAGCTTAGAAAGTTTGCCATGAAGACATTACAGGGTGATATGATGACGCCAATTTCCGTTTATCAATCACTTGTAGGGGAGCATAAAATGCTTTTTGAGTCGTCTGCCAAGCATGAAGAAAGTGGACGTTACTCGTTTATAGCGATCAACCCAATCGCAGAACTGACAGGAGATAGGAATGGTTATTCTTTTACAAAAGGCGGAGAAACAGAAAAATCCAACGACAATGTGTTAGTAAAATTACAGCAAGTTATGCCATTGCATAAGGAACAGTATCCTTTCGCCTTTTTTGGAGGAGCAATTGGGTTCTTTGGTTATGAAACAGCATTTTATACAGAAAAAATAGGTGAATACTTGCCAGACGATTTAGAAATGCCGGATGTCCATATCTATTTCTATGATACATTTATCGTTTTCGATCATTTAAAGCAAGAGATCACATTAGCAGTGATCGATTTATTTGATGAAGGGCGT
Organism: Lysinibacillus sp. Bpr_S20; assembly: GCF_023337835.1. Taxonomy (NCBI): domain Bacteria; kingdom Bacillati; phylum Bacillota; class Bacilli; order Caryophanales; family Bacillaceae; genus Lysinibacillus; species Lysinibacillus sp. Bpr_S20. The sequence continues at coordinate 525,906 of NZ_JALNLQ010000003.1, read as the reverse complement.
TCTCTTGAAGCAATGGAAATGGCTATTTGTAAGATGAAGGAGCAGCTATATGCTGGAGCAACATTTGACGACACGACATTTGGTCAACTAGATTTCAAGCCGATGATTGCCAAAGAAAATTTTGTAGCACTGGTTGAACGTGCAAAACAGCATATTCGTAAAGGTGACATTTTCCAAATAGTTTTATCGCAACGCTTCACTTCACCATATACAGGTAATCCTTTCGCTTTATATCGTCAATTACGTACTTCTAATCCATCACCATATATGTTCTATATGGAATTTGGAACGTATACCATTTTAGGAACATCTCCAGAAAGTCTCGTCAAAGTGAAGGATCGAAAAGTAACGACAAATCCAATCGCTGGAACGAAGCCTAGAGGAAAAAACGAGGAGCAGGATAACATAATTTCGGAAGCACTATTAAATGATGAAAAAGAAATCGCTGAACATCGAATGCTGGTGGATTTAGGTCGAAATGATCTGGGGCGTATTGCCAAAGTGGGTTCAGTGAAGCTTATAAAATATATGAATATTGAGCGCTATAAACATGTGATGCATATCGTATCTGAGGTTATCGGTGAATTACGTGATGATGTACATGTTATGGATGTTCTTAGAGCTTGCCTTCCTGCAGGTACAGTATCAGGTGCACCGAAAATTCGCGCGATGCAACTAATCAATGAGCTCGAGCCAGTGAAGCGTGGTGTCTATGCGGGCGCAGTAGGCTATATTTCTGCAACAGGCGATATGGACTTGGCTCTAGCTATTCGGACGATGATCATTAAGGGGCATCGTGCTCATGTGCAAGCAGGAGCCGGTATTGTTTATGACTCTGTGCCCTTGTCTGAATACGAGGAAACGCTAAATAAAGCTCGCGCGCTATTGGAGGTGAAAAAATGATTTTACTGATCGATAACTATGATTCATTCACATATAATTTATTCCAGCAAATACGAATACTTGGGAAAGATGTAAAAGTAGTTCGTAATGATGAAATGACAATTGAAGACATTCAAAACATGCAACCTGAAGCCATTATTTTATCGCCGGGCCCAGGTACGCCAATGGATGCAGGGATAACAGTGGATGTAGTCAAAGAACTTTATACGAAATTTCCGATTTTGGGCATTTGTCTTGGACATCAATCGATAGGGCAAGCATTTGGAGGAAACATTGTTCAAGCTAAAAATATAATGCATGGAAAATTATCGACGATTCAATATGAAAAAACAGGCTTTTTTGCTCAGTTAGACGGTAAAATCGAAGTAATGCGTTATCATTCTCTCGTCATTGAGCAAAACACGTTACATGAGGATTTTAATATTTTGGCAAAATCCAGTGATGATGGTGAAATTATGGCCATTCAACATAAGGAGTACCCACTCTTTGGGCTACAATTCCATCCGGAATCCATTGGGACAAAAGAAGGCAGTATAATGATGCGGGCTTTCATCGAACAAATATCATAAACGAAACTAAAGAGGCTGTCATCGAAAATCAGTAGTTGTGATTTTTGGTGACAGCCATCTTTAATCTATTGTTTTTTTCCTGTAATCAATTTGGCAATCTCCTCTAAAGACATCGAAGAATTGACTTCATAGGAGCCGATTTGTAAGCTTCGCGCGTATTTAGGGTTAGCTAGTAAAAGTTCCATTTCAACACTATTTTCGATAATGCCACCATCTTCAAGCTTTTGTGCCACGATATAGGGGGTAATACCACTGTAAATTTGGAGTGACATAGTTGTATCTTTTGCCGGTGCATCTGCCGATTTATGATTGTCTTTAGTCGTTGTTTTCGGTGTATCTGTCTTCGGAGTATTTTCCTTTGGAGCTTGCTTTGCTTGTTCTTTTAATAATGCAATTTCTTTATTTGCCTGTTCAAGCTTTTTTTGCAGCTCCTCTACATGTTCTGTATTTGTGGAAGCTTTAGTTGGAAGACCGATATTGAGATCAAAACGAGCAGCTAAAGCTAACAATGCTCCGACAAGAAAAAGTGCAATGCCAAATGCACGGATAGCGGACTTATTCATGAATTACCGACCTCCGTTTGCAATCACTTGGCGGACTTGCTCTTCAGTTAAATTTGAACGAATACTAATATCAGATACAGAAAGACCCTGCTTATTTAGTTCAAGCACCTGACTTACAATAATTTGATGGATAGGTTTCGTTTTGGGAGTAGCTTGTCCTGTTTTCGATGCCTGAGCAGCCTGTTGAACAGCTTGCATGACCTGCTGTACTTTCGGATTTGCTACCGTGTTATTTTGCGCTGACGGTGATTTAACCTGAAACTCTGGCTCTAATAACAGCTCTTCCTCAACAATTTTTAAACGACGTTTTAAATTATTAGTTTCTTGAAAAATAGAGATGGATAGCTCCTCAACATCTTGTTCGACTTTTTTCGCGCTATTTTTGAAAAAGAACGAAACAATTATTAGGAGTATTCCTACAATCATAAGTATGATGGATAAATCCAATAGTTTCACCTCATTAAGTATGTAATTATAAGATATTTTACCATATGCAAACTTAATATGAAATGAAGGTAGATTTTTTTTCAGTTTGTGTTATAATGGGTTAGTCGTATAAATCATGCTCAAAAATTTTAATTCTTGATATAGAGTGGGAGGGTTAATAATGCGCGTAAACATTACTTTAGCTTGCACAGATTGCGGCGAACGTAACTACATTTCTAAAAAGAACAAGCGTAACAATCCAGAGCGTCTTGAACTTAAAAAATATTGCTCTCGCGAGAAGAAATACACTCTTCACCGTGAAACTAAGTAATCGCTCATTAAGCCAAAACCACTTGTGGTTTTGGCTTTCTACATTTTAATAGGAGGTAGCTTAGCATGGATAAAGTAACTTTACGGAATGAGGTAAAGGAAGCACTTGCAAAAATAAGCGAAGTAGCTTACCGCGATCTATCAACTACTGTAGTTAAAAAAGTGCTACAGGAATCATATATAATAGAAGCAAGTACAATTGGCATTACCATTTCCAATAAGCCAGAAATCGACACTATTCAATTAATAGAAGAACTATGGAAACTTGATAAAAAAGTTGCTGTACCTAAATGTAATCCAAAAACAAGAGAGATGTCATTTTATGCCATTGAATCATTTGCCCAGCTTGAAACTGTTTATATGCATTTGCGTGAGCCAATTCCAGAGAAGTGTGAGTTTGTTGACGCAAATGAAATGGATGTCATACTTGTTCCGGGAGTTGTTTTTGATAAGTTCGGCTATCGAATAGGCTATGGCGGTGGTTATTACGATCGCTATATATTAAACTATAAGAAGGGTATGCTCATTTCTCTGTTATTTGAAGAGCAGCTATATGAACACATACCTACAGAAGCGCACGATTGCCCTGTAGATATCATTGTGACACCGACAAAGCGTATTGATTGTGTAACACAACGAGGAGCGAATTAAAATGGACAAAATGTTAGATATTTATGAATTATTAAAAACATACGGCACTTTTATTTACACACGAGATCCTATTGGTGATTTAATGTTAATGGAGGATGAAATTCGTGAGTTGTATAAAGCGAATGTACTAGATATTAAAGATTACCAAATGGCATTATTACTAATTCGTCAAGAAACAACAAAACTTCGTATGAAAGAAAATCATCAGTAATGTTTTAAATATAATTCATTTGGGGTATTGTAAAAATAATGTAACAAGTATGTAATATTCATAAAACAGTGGTTTTCCACTGTTTTTATAATTTACGAAACTTTTTACAAAGAAAAACGTATATATTATTGTCCAGCGCATAAACGAACAAGGAGAACGGTTTTTCAAAAATATATCTATTGATTATCTGTTAAAAAAAGATTAAGATATATTTTGTTTCAGTAACAAATGTTAAAAATTATTATTTTTTTGTAAGAAAGTAGGGAGGATGTTAGGAATGAAATCAATAAAGTGGCCTAAACATTCATTTATGATACTAGCAATTGTAGCAACTTGGATTAAAACGGTCATTGTTTATCACACAAGCTTTGAAATGAAACTTGAAAATGCGATGCAACAATTTATTTTGTTTATTAATCCATTAAGCTTCTTGCTATTTGCTTATGGTATATCGTTATTCTTTAAATCGCCAAAAGTTAAAAGTCGTTATATAATTACGATTAGTGTTATTTTATCTATAGTCTTATATGGGAATGTGGCGTTCTATCGTTTCTACAACGACTTTATTACGATACCAGTATTATTCCAAACAAGTAACTTTGGTGATTTAGGAACATCAGTAGCAGCGATTGTAAGCCCTTGGGATTTATTATATTTCGTCGATGTACTTATTCTAATATTAGCTAATAAATATTTACCTAAAATCAAAGAAACTGTAAAAATCAACGTAGAATTCCGTCGCGCATACTTCGTATTGGCGATTGCTGTGTCATTCTTAAACTTAGGATTATCAGAAACAGAGCGTCCTCAATTGTTAACACGTAGCTTTGACCGTGAATTACTTGTGAAAAACATTGGTACTTATAACTACCATTTGTATGATATTTATATTCAATCTAAATCTTCTGCTCAACGTGCATTAGCGGATGGCAGTGAATTAGTAGAAGTGAACAACTATATTCGTTCAAATCAAGCAGCAGTTAACCCACAAATGTTTGGTAAATACAAGGGTCGTAATTTGATTGTTGTTTCGATGGAGTCTTTACAAAACTTTGTTATTAATAATCAAATGGATGGTCATGAAGTTACACCATTCTTAAACTCTTTAACAAAAGATAAAGATACGTTTTATTTCAGTAACTTCTATCACCAAACTGGATTAGGGAAAACTTCAGACTCAGAGTTTATTTTAGAAAACTCATTGTTCGGCTTAGGTCGTGGAGCGGTATTCTTCACACACGGTGGAAATACGTATAACTCAATGGCTGAGCGCCTTGGAGATAATGGCTACTTTACGAATGTCATGCACCCAAATAATAAATCATTCTGGAATCGTGACATGATGTATCAATCATTACACATTAATAAATTCTATGACATAGACTCATATAAAATTGGTGAAGGGCAAGCTGTTAACTGGGGTATGAAAGATATCCCATTCGTAGAGCAATCTGCAGCATTAATGAAAGATATGCCTCAGCCGTTCTATTCTCGATTAATTACTTTAACGAACCACTATCCATTCACATTGGATCCAGAAGATGTAATGATTCCTGAATATACTTCAAATTCAGGGACATTAAATCGATATTTCCAAACAGTTCGTTATATGGATGAAGCACTTAAAGACTTCTTCCAAAGCTTAAAAGATCAGGGTGTATATGATAACTCTATTATTGTAATGTATGGTGACCATTACGGTATTTCAGAAAACCACAACAAAGCGATGGCTCAATATTTAGAAAAAGAAAAAATTACACCATTTGATAATGCATTGTTACAAGAAGTACCTTTATTCATCCATATCCCTGGAGCAGGTGATGGTAAAGAAATGACAGAGGTTGCTGGACAAATGGATTTACGTCCAACAATTTTACACCTTCTTGGCGTTGAAACTTCAAAAGATATGCAACTTGGTGCAGACCTATTTTCACCAGAGCATGAAGATTTCGTTGTTTTCCGTGACGGTCGTTTTGTAACAGATAAATATGTCTATGCTGGTGAAGCTTGTTATGACAAAGCCACTGGGGAAGAAATTGAAGGTGAGCCATGTCAGCCATACGCTGATCGAGCTACGAAAGAACTAGAAAGTTCTGATGCCATTATTAATGGCGATTTACTCCGCTTCTATGACCAAAAGACAGGTAACTTGAAGCATGGGGCAGTCAAGTAACAAAAAAGAGATCTCACGATAGCAGGGCACTGAAAAAGTCTCTATATCTTCTCATTTCGCGAGGTATTCAACGATTAAATCGTTGAATACCTTGCTTTTTTCATTTGGCACTGTACTCCACTGTTGTTTTCCGAAGCATTGCGCTCGCTTTCCGCGGGCGAGTGCCGCGCCTCCTCTTTACGCTTCACTTCGTGCGGGGACTCGTCTGTCTCGCTTTCTCGCAGGAGTCGAGCGATGTTTCTCTAAACAACGCAATGTATTCGTTTTCCTTTAAATAAAAGAATTTAATGTGCAGGTGGCGTCCCCGATGATTTCAAATCAAAAAACTTTTAATTTAAGTCCATGCATGGCGTCTATGTTACATCAAAAATCACCGAAATAATTTTTACAAGAGAAATCAAAAAACGTTCGAAAAGCTGTCTATAAAATAGACGAATCAATGAGAGAAACTTCCTGCAAAGGCCACTTCTAACGAAGTAATATAAAAAAACATAGAAAAAGAGCAGCCTCAATGGAGGCTGCTCTTTTTTCTGTCTAAATTTTAGTGTAATTTTGTTGGGTATCCGCTATTAATAACAGTCATAATAACAAACCAACCGAATACTGCAGCACTTAATACGTTGAAAACAACACTTAAAAGGTTCTTTTCCTTAATTGCTTGGAATGTACCAACTACAGCTAAAATCGCAACTAGACCAAAAATAACCATTAATAAGTTCATTAAAAATAGACACTCCTTTCGACATCAGAAAATGAATGTCGTAAACAATATTCCTCCTTAATTGTAAACGTTCTACCTGTTTTTGTCGAGAACTAAAATAGTTTAAACTATGAACATTTATCGTCAAATTGTGGCAAAGGTTGTATAATTGAAATTGAGGTGATAACAATGATGAACGTACGAAGTTATTCACTTGGACCTGTCCAAACGAATTGTTATATCGTATCGAATAAAAATAAGGAATGCTTAATATTTGATCCAGGAGAAGAAGCAGATCGCATCATCAAGACTATCCGCAGTAACAATCTAAAACCACTAGCCATCTTTTTAACACATGCACATTTCGACCATATCGGTGCCGTGGATGCTGTCCGTGAGGCTTTTGATGTTCCGGTATGGATTCATGAAAAAGAAGTAAGCTGGTTAGGAGATCCAACAAAAAATGGCTCTAGTAAATACGCAGCATTACCAGATTATATTGTCGGTGCCCCAGCTGAAGAAAATATTATTAAAAAAGAACAGCTATTAGAAATAAGCGATTTTAATTTTAAAGCGATTTTTACGCCAGGACATTCACCAGGTAGTATTTCATATATATTTGCAAATGATGGCTTCGCTATTGTTGGAGATACACTATTTGAACAAAGTGTAGGTCGTACAGATTTACTTGGAGGCTCGACAAAAGTATTACTTACATCCATTCACGATAAGTTATTGACACTACCTGAGGATACTATTATCTACCCCGGTCATGGGAACTATACAACGGTCGGTGCAGAAATGGAAACAAATCCTTTTTTAAATGGTTTTTAAATTAGCTGATAAAGGTAATAGTTAAATATCATTCATTGGAAATATTACATTCTTTTATGATAAAATAGGATAATCATGGAAGGTAGTGGATGGTATCTGTTAAAACGTATATCATTTATATAAGTTGATTGGAGTGGAGACTGGACGCCACCAGGAAGCTTTCCTCTGCGTCAGCGGCAAATGTTTTATTTGTGTGAAAGCGAAGCGGCAGCAACAAAATGTTTTATCTGTGCGAAAGCGAAGCGACAGCAACAACAAAGTGCACAGTCGGAACGGAATCAACCTCACGTGATGGTGATCAACCAAATAATAATAGGTGTGATGTAAATGGAATTATTATTGCTATTATCGCTTATTACTGATTTTAGTTATTTAGTACAACATAGTCCATTTATTAAAGTATACATTTATACTATTTTCGATAAAATTGCTGTCATTGATACGAATCTTGACGTATCTATTGACTTAACTGTCAATGTCAATTTCGAAAGTAAAATTTATCCTTCTCATATGTTTCTTAATAAATGGTTGAGAAAAGTAATTTACAGTAAATCAGATAATGACGAAGAATTAAAGTCCCTTTTATAAGAAAAATACTTATAAAAGGGGAGAAATTAATTAATGTTTGAATTTATAACACAACCACTGACAAATTTGCTAGATATTTTCTTTAATTTTACGGGGAGCTATGTAGTGGCCTTAGTGATTTTAACAGTGCTAATACGCTTAATTTTAATGTATCCAAATTATAAATCCTTTAAATCCCAACAAACAATTACACAAACGTCGTTAGGTAATAAGGAAAAATTAATAGAGCTACAATCAAATTTAAGCAAGGCTAAAACAGAAGAAGAGCGTAAAGAATATCAGTTGCAAATCTCTCAAATAATGATGGAAAACTTTTCGGGTATGAAAACAGGTTGTTTAACAGCGCTTATACAATTTCCGATTTTAAGCGGACTGTATTATACCATTACAAAAAACAATGCCATCAAGCATGAGAATTTCTTTTGGTTTAATCTAGGGTCTGCCGATATTTTTATGACAATTATCGCAGGTTTAGCGATGATGATTCAAATTTATATGTCAGTTAAGCTATCTGATAATCGCAATCCACAAATGAAAATAATGATAGTTATGATGCCTATGATGATTGTTATTTCTTCAATTTTCATGCCATCAGCCATCCCATTTTATTGGACAATTTCATCTTTGTGGGTGATATTACAGAGCTTCGTGTTTAATAAATTAAAGCCTGAATTAACTTCATAAAATACAAAATCCCCCTTGCGATTCGTTGGATAGATTAAATAACCAAAATCTAACCATGTAATTGCAAAGGGGATTTTACTATGTCTTGATAGATGATCATGAATCTGGTGAATAAATTTACATAAAAAAAGCATGTCTCACTTTCGATGAGACACGCGTTTTACGTTGTATTAATGACCAGCACCAGGTACGTGAATGAATGTTGTATAGTACGTGAAGCCAGCAAAGAACACAGTTAAATATGCTCCGAAAATGTACATGTACATACGTTCTGAAAGGTTTAAGAAGCCTAATAATAAGAATAAACCTGTATTACCTACGAATAATAGCGATACTTCGTTCATACCACCAAGGTAGAACATAACTGCAAAAATACCTGTCCAGAATGCCATAACTTTATACATATTATCCATGAAGATTTCCCCTCCTTTTGCCCACGACACAATAATCTCTTACTCATTATAAATGATATGAAAGGTATCTGTAAACTGGAACTTCTTCTTCTTTGTGACAAACAATTGGATTTTTAAAAATTAGTTATCGTTTTCTGTCACGTTTATTTCATATTTACATAAATCGCAATTATGTATCATGCTATCAATTTGTACAAAGTCATTGCTTGAATATAACGCATCTACTTGTCCCTTTAAATAGGATTCATGTAAAGAACAAACAATTTCGGAATGAGAAGTAAGCTGCTCCTGGAATGGACAATTAAAAATGGAGAAAGTCACTTTTTTACCATCTTCTGTTTCTTGAACTTGCGGAATATAGCCGATTAATGCTGCATTGTCAGTTAATAGCTGGAGCTTTTGTTCGAAAGAAAGGGTATTATTTAATTGTAACTCAGCATTTACATAATTCTTCATTTGCTGGTAGCCGTCTTGGTAGCTAATGTCCTGGCATTTTTCTAATGCAGATGGTCCAAATTCTTCAATTAATTGGATTGTCCATTTTAATAGTCGATCTTCTTCACGTCTCGGGAACGTTAATGATACACCTTTATCTGCTGCCTTATAAACACGACCAGGTCTACCACCTTTCCCAGTTTTTGCGAAATCAGCGGTAATAATATTGATTTCTGAGAGTTTTGTTAAGTGTAGACGTGCAACATTTGGATGAATACCAAATTTATCAGCGATATTTTGGACCGTTACAGTTTTCTTCTCTTGCAGGATATACTCGTAAATGGAGTATCTAGTTTCATCGGCCAATGTACTAGTAATTTTTAATGGATGGATCATTTACTTCACCTCTATGTATTTTTTTGAATCTTATCTATTCTACCAAGTGTAGGAAAAAAATCATGTTAATTCTATTATATTGCATTATTGAAAAAGATACAGTTCCTTTAGACATAAATATTTACTTTTTCATAGGATTATGTTCGTTTCTAGTGAGAATCTGCATGTTATCCACATTTTTATAGCAAAAAACATGTTTGACAGGAAATTTTATAGCAAATTTTTATTTTAAGAAAAGGGCTTTTCTAGTGACAAATTCGTATCTATACTAGGGATAACGAATAGAGCGGTCATATTCGAATAAACCAGAAGAGGGGTGCGAATATGCAGGACTTAGAAACAATTGTTGAACAAAAATGTGAGCAACTTTTACTAAAGGCCTATCATTTTGGTGCATCAGATTTATTATTAGTTCCAGAAAATGTGGGGTATCGTATTTATTTTCGAAAATATGATAAGTTACTCCAAGCAGGGAAATTACCAAATGATCTTGCGGAACGAATGATTTCTTTTTATAAATTTTTAGCGGCATTAGATATTAGCGAGCGGCGCAAACCCCAAAGCGGCTCCTTTCAGAAAGCTATGGAACAAGATCGATATGCCTTTCGTGTCTCTACACTTCCCTCAGTATTTTTTAAAGAAAGTCTAATTATCCGACTGCTTCTACAAAATCATGCATTCCCACTTACTTCCTTATCCTATTCCAAATATGCAGCAGACATGTTAATGGAATTAGTTAAACATCAACAAGGACTTTTATGTTTTACAGGTGCAACAGGCTCTGGTAAGTCAACATCCTTATATTCCCTTATCGATTACTGTTCGAGAGAGCTGAATCGACATGTCATTTCATTGGAGGACCCTGTAGAAAATAACCAGGCTAATCTTTTGCAGATTCAAGTAAATGAACGAGCTGGCGTTACATATGCTACAGGCTTAAAAGCTATTTTACGCCATTCACCTGACGTTATTATGATTGGGGAGATACGTGATAAAGAGACTGCAAAAATTGCAATCGAAGCTTCATTAACCGGTCATTTAGTGGTCACGACTATCCATGCCAAGGATTCGGTAAACTGCCTTTATCGATTTATTGATTTAGGTGTTTCAATAGAAGAACTTCGCCAAACAGTGGTAGGCATTGTTGCTCAAACACTTTTTCAATCACCAATAATCCAGGAAGATCGCCGTGCATTGTTTGAAATATTAAGCGATGTTCATCTTCAAAGGGCTATCAAAGCAATTATGCAAAAAACTAGCTATGAGCTACCACATGATTTAACGCTTGCAGGTCAAAAAGAATTAATTGAGAGTCAGAACTATGCGAATACCTAAGTTTATTGAAAGGATTCGATTGGAGTACAAAAAAGCAACAAAATGGCGAGTAAAAGAGCAATCCCATTTTTTTGGTCGCTTAAGCGTGTTAATGAAGGAAGGTTATTTATTTTCACAGGCTATTGCTATTCTATTACCTCATCATGTTGAAGGGCATACAGAAATACAAAAGCTAGTCGATGACAAACTGAGGCAAGGTGTCGGTGTTTTAGGGATTTTTGAAATATTGCAAATTCCAAAACAGCATTTAGTAGCCATTACAGTTGCGGAAAACAATGGGCATATGATTGAGACGTTAAACGGTGTGGCAAAGCAAATAGCTTTAAGTGAAACGACAAAGAAAAAATTAACAAAGCTACTTTTATATCCAGTAGCTCTCATTTTGTTTTTGTTGCTACTGTTTTTCGTATTTCGCACCATTTTCTTTCCAAATATAGAGAAAATGGTAACAAGTCGAACTACTGGGACAGAGGAGACAAGTATTGCTTTGTCAAAAGTATTGTTGCATCTCCCTGATGCATTAATTGTTACAAGTATAGTGGTAATCTGTTGTACTTTGATTTTTTACTTTTTTCTCAAACGTCGTCCGATTTCTCGCCAGTTAAATATTATCTTAAAAATTCCGATAATTCAGATTTATTTACGAATGTCTTTGACGAGACAATTTGCTGCTTATTTAGGAAGTCTATTACAAAGTGGATTTTCATTACAGGCAAGTCTACAAATTTTAGAGGAACAACAACTTCAACCTTTTCTACAATATTTAGCACGAAGTATAAAAGAGCGTGTTGTTTTTGGTGATACGCTGACACAGGCTGTTCATTTGATGACAGTTTGGCAGAAGGATATCTCTATATTTGTTGATCACGGTGAGCAAAGTGGCTATTTAGGAAAAGAGCTTATACTGTACAGCGAATTATTGACAGAAAAGCAAGAGCAACTATTGCATAAAATTCTCGCATTTGTGCAACCAACCTTTTTTATCATTATTGCAATATGTATAGTTGCCGCCTATGTAAGTTTATTATTACCGATATATCACATGATTGAATTAGTATAGGAGGAAAATTATGAAACATATAAAGAAACAAGCGGGTTTTACATTGATTGAAATGTTAATTGTGCTTTTAATTATTTCGGTTTTGATTTTAATTACAATCCCAAATGTAACGAAACATTTTGCCAGCGTCGATGAAAAGGGCTGTAAAGCGTATATTTCTAAATTTAATATGAAAAACAACCTTTTATTTAAATAAAGATCCCCTCCTAAATCAGTAGAAGGGGTCTTACATAATACAGTACATCTAATCAGATTCTAAATAAATTTAAAAGATTTTAAATATCTTTCTTAAAAATAATTCAAACATACTTAAACTTTATAAAAGGAAATTTCCAGTATCTTTCTTTTCAACTACTTCAGTATAATTGTTATAAGTTTCTTTAGATGGTTGCGAGTTATTATTTTTTATTTTATTCTTTGATAGTTCACTTTTAAATTTATCTGCAATTAATTCTTTCCCTAATCCACTAAAAGAGGTTGAATACATAAGTGCGTATTTCAACAACTCCATTTGACGTTCACTATCTTTGGAAAATGTAATTCCTTGAGTAATGTATTTACCTTTTGTTTTCTTTTTCATTTCCTCAATCATTGCCTCAACTTCTTCTTCAGACCTAAGATATCCCATATGCTGACCTCCCAGAGTTATACATCCCTATAGCGTTACACATTTTAGGATTAGCCATTACTTCTGCATTCGGAAAGAATTCTTTAACATAAGTAACTAATTGAGTATCCAATGCTCCACCACCAAGAAGATTTACTTTGTCGTGTTTTCCCCACATTTTAGATAACATTCCACATACGTAGTCTGCCAACCCTTTAGGACTATAATTTTCATTCAATGCTTCAAGTCCTTTTCCGAAAAATGTATCACTTTCTGTATCTATAAATCTAATTACACCGTCTTCTTTTAAAGTTGTAGCAGCACCAATAGTACGCGATCCAAAATCAATATATCTAGTTTTACCATTAGGTTCATTAATGAAAAATGCAGACGCAGTCTCAGGAGCAACTTTTACATCTGTAATTGCAAAAGTTTTAGATACACCATTAACAATAATCGTATGCGAACCTTTCAGACGTTGTAATCTTCCATCTCTTTCTTGGATTGAATAGCTTTTAATAGGAACAGACACAACAATGTTATTTGCTGAGTAACCATATTGATGGACTGCTATTAAAACGGACAAGTCATAAAAATCGTGATGCTTTGACTCAGTATGCATCTGTAAAGGCATAGTACAATCATACTTTGCTAATGTTCCTGCTACATAAGACTGACCCTTATAATCAACAATAAAATCATGTTTATGTCTTATTTCAGTTAAATTTCTTTTCCCGTAATAACCTTTTACACTAGGGAAACTTTCTTGGATATCTTTCGTGACAACACATGTTGAATTGCCTCCATCATCGATAGCAACCACGCCTACGACAGTATTATTCAATAAAATCCCCTTTCGCTCAATTGTTGATGTTAATGTAGCTTATGACTAAGATTTATAAAAATGAGTAAAATTTTAAACTTATTTGACTTATTTTAAATTATTTTGATTTACGAAACACAGTGTTTATAAGGGTTTTAAAGTCCTTAAAATTATATAATATGGGGATTTTATTAAAAGTATTATAGAAGGGGATTGAAGCAATAAAAACCATCAAACGCCACTTTTATAAATGGAACGTAGATGGTCTTACCATTAGTTATTTTCAGTATCAAGGTAATTAATTAAAGCTCTTCTTGCGTAATCACCAAATGAAGTAGACCTCATTAACACATTTTTTAGTAGCTCCATTTGTTGCGGACTGTCTTTTTTAAATAAAACACTTTGAGTGATGTATTTTCCTTTTCCTTTTTGTAAAAGTTCTTCTATTATACGTTCAGCTTCTTCTTCTGATCTGATTATAGCCAAGACATACCACTCCCTCCATATTTAATACATATGTCAGAATAGGAGAGGATATGTTTGAATTATTTAAAATTCTTTTTAATTATTTTTATCATGTCTACATAAATTACGATTAAGCTCAAAAGAATTTAAAACAATTTAAAATCCCATTGCATTCACCACAATGAGATCAATTGTAAACTTCTATAAAACATCAAAACTGTTTTTAAAAGTTAAGGTATATTTTCAATTTATTTTAGATAATATGGCAGTAAACAGACAAAGCTAATTATCAAATAATCAAATTATCGTTAAGAAAAATGCTTAATTATCGTTGAAATCAATACATCTATTCCGATAATAAGAGGAAAAATTCAATACATGATTACACAAATCCCTAATATAAATCACTCTTCATATTCAACTTTTCCAAATACCCCATACTCATCGAGAATTTCTAAAATCTCTTCAACTTCTTTTCTTTCCATTTTTAATTCACGAAACAATCTAAGGTCGCAACTATCTAAATTTACTTTCCAATCAGGTTGTGGACGATGCAACCAATCATTAAAAAATATACTCATTTAACTTTGCTCCTTTTCAGCTTTGTAATATCAATCTGTCCATTTAAATTTATTTAATACATTTTAAGAGGAGGAATATTGTGAGTGGAATTGTTATCTTATTAGGTCAAGTTGGAATTGCGTTAGGTGGATTTGTAGGTATGTCATCAATTTTGAGTTGGTATCATGGAGGAGGGAAAAAGAATGACAAATCTAATAGTAAATTACCATTACAATAATGGTGTTCGTCATATGTCATTTAACGGTAGAGAGGTGAAAAGGAATAAGACAGATCAAACTTTAACTTTTATAGAGGAATTAACAAAGGAGGTGACAATGCAACCAAAGAAAATTCAGCAAAGATTTTACACAAAGCTAAAGAAATTATCTTTATTAATATTTCCGATACTTGCACCAATAAAGGTAGCTCATGCTCAAGAAATGACAGGATTTCCACTGCTAGAGAAATCTCAAGGAATAGAATTATTACCTCCAGAAATTATAGATATTCTGAAGCAATTGATTTTAGCTTTCGGGACAGTTTCAGTTGCATTAGCGATTCTGTTTCTAATGGGAGCAGGGATATATCGAATGATAGGAAACGAGAGAAAAGCAAGCGAGTGGTCAGTAAACGTAATAAAAGGTTTCGGTCAAGTATTATTAGCACCAGTAATCATATTGATACTGACGACTTTGACAGCTTTAATATTCAAAAACGTTCATGGTTTAAGTATGTTCTTTTAACACTTGCTGTACCTTTCGCAACTTTAGCATCATCTCAAATTAAAGTATCGGCTGCTTGGTACGACAAATTAAATCCTATACCAAAAGAAACACAAGCAAAAGTAAACTCAATAATCGATACTGTCTATAAGATATTTGATTGGTTTAAAAACATAAAACAGAACATAACTGAACTATCGACTGACGTAATGTTTTGGGTTTATGAAACATTAACTAAAGTGATTCTACATACACCTTCAATTTTATTTAATACAGATTGGTTCAAAAGCAATATCCTGACATTCACAGGATTATCTATAGCCACTTCAATATTGTTATCCATGTTTGAGGGTTTGAAGTTGATGTCTAGTGAATTAATAGAGAATAGAAAGCCAACAGATTTAAAACGTATAAGTAAAAGAATTCCATTGGTTGCATTAGGTTCTGCTATAGCTCCTAGTGCATTTTATTACATGTTTAAAGGATTAAATAAACTTACTGATATAATTATTGATTTCGGTAAATTTCAAATGAAAAAAGGTATGAGTCAATTATCAATAAATGATATATCTTTACTTCAAGTATTCGGATTCATAGGATTTGATATTGCATTAATTACAATGTTAATTCCTATACTTTTACAGAATTTTAGAAGATGGTTTGATTTACTCGCTTTAGGTGTTATGACACCATTAGCATTAGCAAGTTGGGTATTTGCATCGCAAGAACATTGGTTCATTATGTGGAGAGATCACATTAAAAAATGTGCTACTGTTCAAGTTGTTTATGCTATATTCTTACTGCTAATTGGAACGCTATTATTTGGAACTAAGCTACCTAATAATTCTTGGGACGTTATGATTCAACTAGGCATTGTTATTGGTGGGTTATGGAGAATGAATACTCCTCCAAACTTCTTATCTCGTTACATTGATAGAGGCGAAGACGTTACTTCAATGTGGAATGGTGCGTTCAATGTTGTTAGACCTATCAATATGATTAAGAAAAAGTTTAAATTAAATAATAGAAATGCAATGAGAGGTGCGAAGTCTAAATGAGTTTGAGGAGATTAATAAATCCAAGTGTCACTTCAAATGAAAGATATAGTAATTATAATATTGAATCATTGACGATAAGTACTATTAAAGAAATGTTATCGAACTCATTTATTGATGGAGTATTTGGAATTGAAGCATTTAGAGTAACAAATAGAGAGAATTATACTTTCTTTTCTCAACCTAATTATGACTGCAAATTAACAACAATTAGAAATAACTCAGCACAGTACTTAAACTCGAACTCAGAAAATACTACATTTGCACAACTGTATTTGTCTAAGCCTTCAATGTTTCCTATTGAAATGAATACTCCTACAACTTTCTTAGAAATAATTAATTCAATTATTCCTTCTCACATTAATTATAAATATCAGTTACTCCTTGTATACAGACAAGATAACTGGAGAGATAAAATTGTAGAGCAATATAATGACTATTTAAACGGAGTTCAGAATCCTTCTGATAATGGATTATTTAGAAAAATACAAAGAAGTATCACTGAGAAAATAGATGAATTATTGAAATGGGAACAAAGACATTCCGAAATCAAAGAAGTTGAGCAGAAATTAAACGAAAATGGATTTAGATATAATATTAGATTGGCTCTAATAGGAGGGAGTAAACTAGAAAGAGAGTATTCATTATCAAAGATTGAAAATGAAATAAATAAATATTCCTATACAAATGAATGGTTAGTTGACCATAAAATCAATTTTAAGTATGGATCAGAAATAGTTAATAACAGGGTGTTAGACTATCAATCTAAAAATCATACATTGTCAGAGTCAGAATTATTACAATTTATTGTTTTAGAAAACAAGACACAAGTTAATGAAAATGTAAATCTTATAGATAATGGTAAAGAAGAAAACAATTTAATTGAATTATTACCTAAAGGGAATGACATTAAACAATTCGATGGTAATGATTTGGCTGATAAATTTTTATCTGCATTAAGAGAATTGAAATCATTTAGAGGAAATATGGAAGTGGTTAAGTGTCAATCAGGTACAACATCAATGAAGATAACATTTAAAATGCCTAAGCAATTAAAGTTTTCCGAAATAAATAAGCCTAATACAATAAGTGATATTCAAATAAAAATGGGAGTTAAGTACTTACAGATTAAGCAGGGGATAAACGTAGGGGAAATTGACATAATGCTGCCTTTAGAAAAAAGACAAAAGGTGTTCTTAGCAAATTACATTGATAATGAAGAGTTTAAAGAATTCGCAAACAATCATCCTTTGCCTTTCCTAGTAGGTGTAGACGATATAGGTAATCCTATTTATAGCTGTATGAGTAAAATCAAACATTTACTAGTTGCAGGTAGTACTGGTTCAGGAAAGAGCGTATGGCTCAATCAGTTAATTTTAACATTACTCATTTATAAGAAACCTTCTGAATTAGAACTATTCATGATAGATATTAAACAAGTAGAATTAGTTCAATTTTCTTCATTTAATCACGTTCAATCTGTCATTACAGAAGCAAATGAAGCTGTTAAACTATTGAGTCAATTAATTGCTGAAATGAATAGACGATATGAATTATTTAAGAATGCAAGAGTTAAAAATATTCGCCTGTATAATAAGAAATCTAAAAACAAACTCCCATACATTTTGTGTATTATTGATGAGTATGCGGAACTAACTAGCAAAAATAATGATGTCCACTCTTATATTCAATCATTAACTCAACTTTCTCGAGCTTGTGGTATTCATCTAATAATAGCAACCCAACGACCTAGTATCGATGTGATTAGCGGAACAATAAAATCTAATTTACCTAGTAAAATTGGATTTAGGTGTGCAAACAAGCGTAGCTATCTAACGTTCTTAAATACGTCACCCAAATTCGAATTATTGGGTAATGGTGATGGAGTGATGGATTTTGAAGGTCAATCGGATGAACACATAAGGTTTCAAGGTGTTTTAATTGTGGATGATCCAAATGATGAGGACTTGGAGGGTAAACTAATAAATAAAATAGCAAATCAAATTAAGAATGAAAAAGTAATGGTGAAACTACCAGAGGTAGATGAATTAGAAGAGGAAAGTGACTTGAATAAGTTGAAGCGAGTGATTGCTAATACAGGTGAAACAAGGGTATCGCCTTTACGTAATCTAATGAAAATTAATATAAATAAGTTGAATGATTTAATGAGAGATTTAGTAGAAGAAGAATGGCTTGAAGCTCCGAAGACTAAACAATCTGGTTATAGGTTAATTATAAGTGAAGAGGAAAGGCTAAAGTGGAAAAGCTGATCATGATGTATTGTATTTTATAAATCCCTATACAGTGATAAATTTCTGATAGGGATTTATAAAATGATGTTAATTTGATATTTTTATAATATGTATTTGATTGAAGTGTAAACTCTATACTGGTCTAACATATGTAAAAATAACTATGTAATGTTACTAAGATTTGCTGCCGATAATAGAAGCATATCCAATAACCTTTGCATCTAACATTTTCTTACCCGCTGTTTCAGCATCTTTTTGTGATAGATACTTACCACTTTGCAGACGATAGCCGTCCTTATCATTTCCGAATACTTCGGCATATTTTAAATAACCTTTAGATACAAAGTTTTTTTGAGCTTTCTGAGCATCTGATTTAGATTTAAATGCATCAGTATGTATTCTAAATGCTTTAGCATTGCTATCAATCTTATATCCTATTTTATTATTAATTGATGGTTGAGAAGGGGAGATAGATGTACTACTATTCGTTAATGGTTTGCATGTGATTAGTTCAATCCATTTCATAGGATCAATCGCATTAGGTTGAGAAGGAGCATATCGACCATTATGAATTTCGAAATGTAAATGAACTCCAAAGCTACCACCAGTATTACCCATGATACCAATTTGTTCGCCTTGTTTTACTCGTTGTCCTTTTTTGACAGTAATTTTATCTAGATGAGCATAGTTCGTTTCATAAGTTTTACCGTTGACAATATGTATAATTCGAACTGAATTACCATAAGAACTTAATGGAGCAGCCCATACTACTTCGCCACCTGCACTTGCATATACAGGAACCTTCTTTCCGGGAGTTTGATCAGCAAGATCTACGCCTTGATGCCATTCTTTGCCTCTTCCAATATCACGCCAACCAAATTTACTAGTTAAACGTCCATTAACGATAGGGCAGTTAAATTTACCCATTATTAATCATCCTTTCTTTTCTTAAATATAAAAAAAGACCAACAACATTTAAGTTGAAGGCCTAATATGTATTATTTAGTTTGATTTATAATTGTGAATAAAGTTAATTAGTTGTTCTGATTCATTAAAGATAAATACATTACGTTTAATTCAATTTTTATTACTTGGCTTCATCTTCTGAAGAACAAATCCATTTTGCATTAATTAATGATCCTGCAAGACGTTGGGATAATACTATATAATCTTTTTTCATTTGTTGATTCACCTTTGTATAATTATTTAATTAATAATCTTTTTTTGGTTTAATGTATTGAAGTGCTTGTTTAGAGTCTCCTACATTAACTGTCGTAGGGTCTAAAATTGCGTTGTATGTACTTACTCCAATTAAAGCTAAAACGTATGGATTTGAAACTGCGTCAACAAGCAGTTCATACACACTATTCCAAGTAGTTAAATCTGCACCAGTTATTCCGTAATACGCAAATAGAGGAGTGATAACTGATAAACCCAATGTAATCCAGAATTGTGGATTGTTTTTTCGTACTTTCCAATTAATTTTCATAGTCATCCATTCCTTTTCTCTTCTTTATAGCTATTCTTTTCAATATTATCTACTCTTACCTCAAGAGATTGTAAGCTTTTGTTAATACCTTCAATTGCATTAGTTTGTCTTTCATGTAATGCATCTGATTTAGTTAAATGCTCCATAAGTTTATTTTCTCTATCTTTTGATTCTGAGCGATATTCATCATGTAAAGAAGTTAAGCGCTCTTCTTGTTTGTCGTTCTTCTCATATATCTTTTTTAAGATGAATCCTACCAGCGCAATACAACATACTGCCCATACAGCGGGGCTATTTGCAATATCGCCTAATGTTTTAACGTCCATGCATGTAATCACTCCTAAATAATAAAAGAGTAGGGGAGAATTAACTCACGCCTACTCTAAACTGAATTTTCTGATTCACTTTTAATTTCGGTATATTTATACAATAATGATTTATTTATACAGTGTTTATTCGTTGTTTTTGCATTAATATACATTTGTTTTTAAATAAAATGTGTCTTTTATTAAAGATTTGATAAACCTACTTATGTATAGCTACTGAACAATATGGAACGATTATTTAATAAACACACGTACAATATTTTCAGCTACACGTTCCATCACACGCATGTTTGTAGGCTCTTCGGATAAAGTTAATTCTCCATCTAGATAGCCTACTTTTGCAAAGTTATTAGGGAAAAGTGTACCGTCATCACGAACCAATAATTGACCAGTGATTCCAACTGCATCCCATTCGGCACGTTCTTCGCGTGGAATATAGTCTTCGTCTGGATTCCAATTTGGATTTAGTTTTGGAATATAGTCTTTACGTGTTTTAGGAATAGTTTCAGATGTAACAGTGCCGTCATCATTTTCTACTTTAATAACTTCTTCATACTCAACGTCAACCAAGTGATATTGGATTCGTCCCCATTCGTCTGTAATGTACTTACCATTCCAATCATCTTGATGAGAATTACCAATAATGGATGGGTTAGCAGATACAATACCTAAAATATAAATATCTTTCGCTGTAGCTTTACGTATCATTCCTTTATCCAAAGTTACAACGTATCCAACTCTATCTTGATTACGCGGATTCCCATCTTTCCACTCGAAGAATTCTGCATAATCAGCTCCTGTAGAGTTAAATGCTGATAATCCATAGGATTTGCCGTCGAATGTTACTCGGAATGCGTTACTAAGAGTTCCAGGGCTTCCGTTGCCGATTACGAAAGCGTCAGAAGTAGAACTATAAGTAGTGGGACTTCCGTTAAGCCTCTTATTATATCTACCTTGTGCGTGCGACCCATATACATTGGATGTAGTATTTTCTCCCTCTGCGTGGGAATAATCTCCGCTAGCTATTGTTTCCCCACCTTCAGCATGTGTAGCTAACCCATTAGCTGTAGTTTTATTACCTTCTGCGTGAGAAGACTGACCACTAGCTGTAGTCATATTACCTTCTGTGTGAGTGTAATTTCCAGATGCTGTTGTTCCCCTACCTTCTGCATGAGCAGCATCACCTATTGCTTTTGTTTCATATCCTTCTGTGTGAGTGTAATAGCCAGATGCTTCTGTTAAAGCTCCTTCTGCATGGGCTACATATCCAGACGCTATAGTTTTAGAACCTTCTGCATGAGCATAATTACCTGAAGATACTGTGTTTCTACCTTCTGCTGTTTGAGACGTTTGAGCTCCTCCCAATTTTAATACAAGAAGAATACTGTTATTTAAAGGTGTAGTTGTTGTTACTGTTATAGTTGCAGCAGGTGCAGTAAGATTAACCTTTTTAGTAATAACAGCGTCAAAAAGAACAGCAACGTCAGTTTGTTTAATTTTGATAGTGTCACCAACATTAAAGCCTGTTGCATTAGTAACTTCAATTGTTTTTTCGACATCCGATACATACCTTGCAACAGATACAGCAGTAACACTATCTGCAAAATTATACTCTCCGAAAGCATTTGCTTTACTTCCAACAAAATTGCCTTCTTGATATAACTGACCAGAACCAGTCTCAACAATTGACCATTTACCTTCTTTGTTTTTTACTGCAAGTTTGTTATTAAAGTAGCGTATACCATGTGCGCCATTTTCCGATAGTACATCTTGTGCCAAATGTTCAGTAACTTCCTTTTCGACACCATCAACTTTTTCATTGATTTCTGTTAAATCTGGAGCATCGCCTTTTTCACCTTTTAGTGACTTTAACCATTCTTCAGATGTACCAACAAACCCATTATCAACTGCAACTTCATATGCTGATTTACCATCTTCTCCTGAATCGCCGGTGTCGCCTTTTTCACCTTTAATGTTACCAACATTCTCCCATTCACCTGTCACTTCTGACCAAACGTATAATTCACCATTGACAGTGTAAGCATTGCCTGCTTGACCAGTAGAGGGGAGTTGTGATTCACTAGTTAACTTACCAATGATGCTTAATGCTGCACCAGTATCACCTTTATCACCTTTTAAACCTTTTTGAGCAAATATTCTCCATGTATTTATATCAGATACTGGAGTATTTGTATTGTCAACCAATGCAATATAGGAACTACCTTCAAATTCTACTTGGTTAAATTTTTTATATGTAACGTTCGTCTTATATGTACCAGTGAACTTATATTGATTAATGATAGTATTCATGTCATCTAAACTTTTTTGACGAACTTGTTCGTTGGTATTACGTACTTGCTCATTTTGAATCCGTGTAGTCTCGTTATATTTACGCTTTTCTTCAGCATCTTTTCTATCTAACTCATTTGACTTACGAACGTCTTCATTTGCAATTCTTTGTTGCTCGTTTGTATTTCTTATTGTTTCAGCTTCATCTGACTCTTTAAGTAATTCAGTTAAATCATCTTTTACTTGAGCAGCTTCTTCTAGAGTATTTTTTACATCTTTATGAAGAAACTCCACTTCGGCAATTAAGTCTTGAAGAATGCCGATATAACTTAAATCTTTATCTTTCAAGTGGTCAAATATCCAAACTGAAAAAGGTTGTATAGATACCATAGAAGTACCAGAATAAATAGAGAGAATTGACTCTAATTTTCCAACTTCGGACATTTCCACGCCAACAAATTTATAAACTATCATACTTGTTTCTGCATCTAGATACGGCTCACCAACAATTGTTTGACCAGACGGCAATCTAAATGTCATTTCAGCTCTTGTAAAGTCTGTTAAGTCAAATTCTTTACCATTATCAAATATACGGAACTTCAATGTTGCAGAATCACCTTGTTTGAATGTTGGAACTTGATTTGTCATTCTGCGTTTTACATCTACGTTTAATATGTATTCATTTCTAAATGACATCTATAAACTCCTTCCTTTATGTAATTATGTATTTTTTAATTTTGTGATTCGTAATGTTGAATTACTTTTTCAAATTGTTCGCATATGTAATCGTGTGTTTCTGCCAATTCTCCTGATACAGTTATCAATTCCTCATCTAGAAATAGGGAAGCGACAGTAAGTAGCATTTCTTTGTTAGCTTCGTTTAAATCAATATGCATTTCTTCATTCAATAATATATCCATATCATTTAAATATTCTTTAGCAACATCAAAATTACCATTTTCTTTAATAATGATCTTTCCATGTTCATTTCTAATAGCATACTGTTGTTGCAGTTCCTTTTCTTCAGGGTCAATAATAGTAATAAAATGTTCTTGTAATAGTCGATTAAATCTTGAACGTAATCTCGATATTGTACCTTTTAGCTTTAAATCAAAAAGCATTTTATGCGTATTTAAAATATGTTTGTTTTTTATTTTCATCAATAGATTCCCCTTAAAATTAAATACAAAAAAAGGACTACTCTAAATTGAGTAGTCCATAGTTACTGTGTTATGTTATTTCTCTGGAATTTCAATAATTTCAAGTATACCTTTATCAGTTCTATCATCAACATCATATACAAATAAGTAGCGTTTACCATCTTCGAATTTAATTGGGTGTTCGTTATCTTTCCACATATGACGTTTGCGGAAAATCTTCTCACCATTTGTAAATCCTTTTACTTCTCGTACTCCAGAATAACCCTTCAACATAATCCAAGGGTCTTTTTCCATTACCATAACCCAATTATCTTTAGTGTAACCTTTTCCTTTTAGTATGTCAGCATAGTCCTCTTGCTTGTCATAAGTTAAATAAGGAGTAGGTTTCATTTCTGGATATTTAGCATTAGCATCAACTAAACCTGTAAACAGTAATCCCAATGATAACGCTCCTGCTACTAAAATTTTTTTCATAGTAAATCGTCCTTTCTAATACATTAACTTACTTATATTGTATACTGTTTTGTAAATAAAGTAAAAGATTTACTGAAAATATTTTACTATTTTGTTATAACTGTGGTAGGCTAACTAATAATCTCATTAAGCTTTCAATTCTATATATCCAATTTCTCCTCTGTAACTACGGACGTATAAACGACCACCTTTTTCTCCACCTTGAGCACCATTCCAAACTAGGCGCATATCGGTATAATTTGATGTAACTGCTGTTTCATTACCAATATATAATGAACCTTCTGGTATATTAACTCCAGACATTGCTGAAATATTTATCATATCGTTTTTAAATGAAATTTGACTCCCGCCTGCTCCACCACCAAATCTTATTCCTTTTGGATATGGGTCATTCCATCTAGTACCTAAGTTTAACCAGTTACCAATTGTAGCCTCCTCCGATATATTAATATCAGCAGAAGTAATTGTAGTACCGTTTATAGTAGTACCGTTAATAGTGCCTCCATTAATTGTATTACCTGTTATAGTTGTACCACTTATCGTTCCACCATATATTTCATTACCATTAATAGTACTTCCTGTAATTGTCGTACCGTTAATTGATCCACCATTAATTGTATTCCCAGTTATAGTTGTTCCTGAAATAGAACCACCACTTATTGTAGTACCATAAATACTTGAGGCTGTAATATTACCACTAAAAGTTGCGTTCCCATATACATCAATTTCAAATGTTTTAGTGCCACTCGTGTTATATCCACGTATACCATAGTCATCAATTTTAACCCCACGATTCGGTGAAGTAGATGTTTGAATTAAGAAACTTTCTTGAGATGTCATTTTGCCTGAATTAGCATTTAATTCGAATGTAATTCCACCTGATGCATTGTAGCCAGTTATCCCACTAGATGTAATAACCACTCCTCGATAAGAAGAAGGGGAGGACTTTATAGTTAAATCACCGATAATTTCAACTTGACCAGTAGCAGCATTAACATTAAAAGTACGCACACCGTTAGAATTAAATGCTCTAAAACCATTTCCATCTAATTGTGTACCTCGGTTTGCATTACTTGAAGTTCGAATATCAATAGCTCCGTCTATCACGTTGACACCGTATTTATATTGTGAGGTATTGTTAGGATCTTTATATCTACCAATCTCAACTTTTTTAACACCATTAGCATCATAGATAGTCTGTGTAGCACCATTTATTTCAAATAAACCCAAGTCACTTTGAATTACTAACTTATTTCCGAGAATTAATTTTCCCGCTAATTTTTCAGCATGAACCCCATTTTTAGAAATTGCTACTTCAACTGAATTACCCGAATTTTTTGTTATGGCTAAAATGCCATTATTGATTACTAAATAAGTATTGTCATCTTTAAAATCATTACTATAAAATCCACGTTCATTCATAGTATTAGAATTTTCAGTACCGCCAACTAATACATTCTTAGCAGTATCAAATTCACTGTTAATCATATGAGTAACCAAATTATTTGCATTTACAGCTAAATCAAGTTTGTATTTATTCATATTGACAGTAGTGGAAGTATTGTGTGACGAATAAATCATGTTAGTTAGCTTAGAATCATCATCTTGTAAATCTTTATCATTCGCTATCACTAATGAAATGTCATTGTTGTCAAAATCAAAGCTAATCTCGATAATTTTAGATGAAATACTAACATCTAATGTCTCAGAAATTAATTTAACAGTATCTCCTAGATTAATCTTGTCTCTATCAGCTACGTACTCCATATCATTTAAGAAATTTGCAATACTAAATGACATTGTAATAGCAGGTTCATTAATGGTTTTAAAATGTTTTGTTGAAGCATCTAATAAATCTTGCTCTTCAACAATTGTGTCATCAGTAAAATCTCTTTGTATTATGTATTTATTTAACTCAAGAATTTCTTCTTTTTTAAAATTATTTTCCACGTTTAACAAATCATGTAGGGCTGAAATAGAACTTTCTGTGTTTTTAATTTCTTTTTCTTTGGTGGTAATTTGATTTGTTTTAGATGTAATTTGAGATTTTTTACTGTTAATTTTACTAATAACTGATTGCCATTCTTGTTTGGAAGGCGCGTTATCTAAGTATGTAGCATTTATAACATCTAATTCATTGTTAAGCATCGTTAACTCAGTATCAAGAGCACTTAATTCTTGATTTAGAGTAGTTAGTTCAGCTTTTTTTGTAGATAGCGAAGTTGATAACTCTTTAAATTTACTTGCATTTTGACTTAGTAACTTATTGTATTTTATTAAAGCAATACATAAAGCATCGGTCATATACTCTGAATGCTCAATAACTTTGTAGTTATCATCACATTTGAAAGGGTACATATACCAACTGAAATCTTCTAAATAATTTGAGCCAGTAGGAGAGAGAGATCGAAATTCAAGACCTTCACTACCGTAACAATACATACGAGTTACAATTTCATCGATATTAATATCTACATTGTAAGACTCTAAGTACTTTCCTTTTTTCAATCTCCAACCTCTATTTAGTCCAATTTTTTCTGGATTATAGAAGGAGACCTTTTGATAAACAGTATCAAAATAGACAATTGCGTTGAACTTTTCAGCTACTTCAAATAAACATTGCAACACCGTTGAATTATCTGTCTCATAAGATCGTTTTAATGCATTCGAATTATTTACATCAAAATCTACATCAATATGATCAATTCCCCAATCTGTTTCTTCTAAAAAATCAAAGACTAATTGACTCAGTGTGTATGATGTAGCTTCATATATTTTAATTAATTTGTTATTTAAAAGATATCCTAGACTAAATAGGTTGTAAGAAATAACTTCTTCATCATTTGACATTGATTTATTTTGACTCATTACAACAAAGTATTCTGTAGTACCTTTAAATTGAAATTCAACTAAATAATACAGTTTAATATCTGAGATTAGTGGATTCTTAATTAATTCATGATTTCTATCAATAAAAGATGGAGTAGTGAAAGAAAGTTCATTTATTGCGCCAAGTTTTAGATTCAATTTTAGATTATAAATATCTTTTAATTTACGAATTCTACTTCTATCTGGTTTGCATAAGTATATATTTGGAGTAATTTCTTTTTTAGATAATATGTCGTCAATATATACTGATAAAATGTTCATCTATTTCCTCCTTTACTAGTAATATATTGGTCTGTCTTCATTTAAATATTTGTATTCAAGATAAAATTCGCATTCAAAATTTCCTGTAAAAGTGAAAGTAGATGATGAATTTCTGTCAAAGTCTAACCAAACATCATTATGATTGTCGTGTAAATACCTATTGAGCGACTTTTGAAAGCTACTTACAATTTCCTCATTTTCACAATTAACTAGAATGACTTCTTTATCATAAAGACCAGTGAGTTTGAATTCTTGATTATTATCCGTATTTTTAATAGAAATATCTCCATTACCGATTTTGGTGATCTTAATTTGAGGACGAATAATTGAATCACCTTCATTATAAAAATACGGCTCTGTTTTACCTTTTACAGATACATCATGCCTTATAATAGGGGAGTAGCTAAATGGTGAATCACATCTAACATTTAGGGTTATATGACCATCTTGGCATCCATTATGTAGTAGACTACTGTTACCTTCAATTATTGCGTAAAATATTCTATCTGGATTCGACTCGAAAATTAGAGGTTTATAATAATCGGTAAACATCCATCTGGAAATAGCCCTTAAATTATTTCTTTCTTCCCACTCTTTGATGAAAAAAGACAAAGGAAAAGAGAGTGGATTATTATCCACTCCCATAAAGTAAGGTCTATCATTCCCATTAATCTTTTTCTCTCTTATTGAACGTTGGGGGAGGAAGATATCTTTGTAAAGTCCTCCGTCTTCATTAATTATTACAACGCCCATGTCTTCACTAGATATTCCATTGTAAGTAAAATTAAGAGATTGATACATTAGAATCTACCTCCTTTTTTTCTTTTTACATTATTTATGAATGATGTAGCAAATGTTTCAGCTTGATCCTTATTGGCTTCGATAACATCACCAAATTGAATTTGATATATGTCTCCACTTTGTTTTTGATTTGATTGGATAGGTTGTGGTGTGAATTTTGCTAAGATTGGTTTAATACTACTCATGACTTTATCCATGACATTAATTGAGTCAAAGAATCCTTTTGTATCAACTTTATTTAGCATAATTTTATTAGGGTGAGCAATAATAGCTTTACCACCTTTACCGTCAATACCAGAACCAGACCAATTCATAAATCCGCCAGTATCCAATGATGCAGCGTATTTTTTAATTTGACTTTGTAAAGTAGTATCCCCAAATGCACCAGAGTTTGCATTCATAAAGTCTCTTAATTGATTAGCTTGTGATCTACTCATTAGTGAAGTGATAGCGCCAAATGAAATATTCTTTTCTAACTTAGACATACCATTGTTGCGTCCATCAGATGCCATTTTATCAGCAATTGATTTTACTGATGCTCTCTGTTTAGAGTCATTAATTGATCCTAATAAACTTTCGTTAACATATTTAGCCATCAGTACTTGCATGTCACCATTAGTTAAAGTATTACCTAACCCATATTTATCTGTACCACTGATATCACTACCGTTAACAGGTGAGCCGTTACCTTTTAAGAAGTTATTTATGTATTTTTCATACTGTCCACCATAAAGGTGTTTATTGGCTTCAAAGTATTGATTTAAAGCTTCTAATTCAGCACTAGTTAAACCTTTGATGGCATTATCAAAAGATGTATTCTTATCGATCTTAGAGCCTTCTTTTCGTCCTTCACTACCCAATGAACTACCTGCTGTATGTGCATTATTTTTAGCAGAACCAGATAATTGGTTAGCAACATTATCAGTTAAGTATTTACCTAGAAGAACTTTCATATCACCTTGAGTTAAATTACCGTTTGAAGTTCCAATACCATTACCTTTATTCTCATCAAAGATATTTCCAGGATTAAATTCACCGAAAGAACTATTAGAGCCTATCTGCGTAGAATTGAACTCATTTATTAGACTAATAGCTTCTCTCAAATGGTCTATTACATTTTGACGAATAGAAGTTCCTACTGCTTGCATTGTTCCATCTAGAGTATCTTCTAATTCAGGCATTGTAGCAATCATTTCAGCAATATAACCTTCAAACTCGCTCATAACTTTATCAAAATGACCTGCTAAAATATCTTCACGAATTCTAGCAAACTTACGTTCATCATTTAAAAGGTCGTTATAGTGCTTTTCCCAATACTCTTTTTCACGATTAATTTTATTGATAGTGTTTTCATGCTCTTTATCCTGAAGCTCAATCTTACCGTTTATTTCATCTTCCTTAGTTTCAAGAAGGTCATTGAGTCCTTGTTTCTGCAGCTCAATATCACGGTCATGACGTTTTTCGGCAATATCCTTATCAATTTTGTCAAGTTGCTCTTGAAGCTTCTTGCGTTTCTGTTTTGCTTCATTTGAGTTATCTAATAATAGGAGATTATATTCAGACTGTAATTTATCACGTTCTTTCTCCATATCATCGATTTGCATATTGTAATCGCGTTCAGCTTCTTGACGATCAATTAAGCGTAATTTTTCTTCAACGTTTTTACGGAATAAATCCATTTCATCATTGAGTTGCTTCATGATTTTCTCATGTTTTTCATTTTCACGTTTAATTTCATCGTCAATCATCTTCATATGCTCATCTCTACGTTCTTGAACATACTCTTTATATGCATTGATAATCTTGTCAGCAATACCTTCAAGTTGAGATTTATTAGCTTCTTCAAGTTGTTTTGTGTAATCTTTGATAGATAGGGTAGCGTTTAGGTAAGCTAATTGTTCTTCTTCGAGTAGTTTCTTTACCTCTTTAATTCTTTCAGCAGTGATATCACGTTGTTTTAATTCTTCAACTAATGCGTCACGAGTCTCAAGATGCTTTTGAGCCATCTTTTCATATTGCTTAAGAATGTTCTCAGTATACTTTTTGTAATCAGCAGAACCTTCTTCATACATCTTCCTAATGGCTTCATTTCTATCAATTTCAAACTGCATATTACCAATGACAGCATCAGATTGAGTTTTGATATTGACAATGATATTAAAGTCACCATTTTGAATCTCTAGTTGTAACTGCTTAATTTGAGAATTTAGCTCTGTAATTCTATCCTTAGTTTTCTCTAACGCTTCTCCAGATAATTTATTGCTCTTAACTAACAGTTCAAGACTTGTTAATTCTTGACGGTTAATATTTTGCTTTTCTCGCATTTTAGAGTTAATTTTATCTAAAGTTTGAATGTAGCGTAGGGAAGAGGTGTCTAATTCTTCAATAGCAATATTTTCATATTGTATAAAAGTATCTTTTTCTTTACGTAGAACATCGTACTTAGCAAATACTTCATCAACTAATGCTACATAAGATTCTAACTTAGAAGTATCGATATCTCTTATAGCAAAATCAATTTCACTATTTACCTTGCCTAATTCATGCAAACGGTCAGTGTATTCCGCAACAGTAGCAGCAGATAATTTACCACTTTTGATGAATTTATTTAGCATTGCCATTTCAGCTTGATTAACTTTCTTTTTCTCATTTAAAGTGACGATTTGTCTATCTAATTCATCGCGATAAGCTTGAGAAGATTTAATCAATTTATTTAAACGGTTAGCGCCATTTTCGAGCACTTTATCATAATTAGACTTTTTATGTTCGTATGCAGATAATGTAACATCTATAAGCTGCTTTTCTAAGTTTGAAATGGCTTCTTCTTGTTGCATAATATCAGCATTTAATCCGTTTAAATCTGATTTAGCTTGATCAATTGCTTGTTGAGTTGTATCGATACCAACTCCTGCACCACCATTAGTACCTGCAAATTGTTTATAATATTGGTCAGCATAATTTTGTCTTTTAGGTACGTGTGAGCGACCACTACGTTCAAATAATCTATCAAATTCTGAAGCGTGAGAAGAGGCAGATAAGTCACTTCGTTGAAGAGAGGTAAGAGCGTTTTTCTCGGTGCTGTTTAGCTCTTTCCACATATACTCTAATTGCACTTGCATGTCATTAGCGCTTTTACCAACACTTTTAGCATAGTTATTTAATCCAGTTAGACGACTACCTCGCCACTGTGCTATACCATAAGCGCTTTTAGGAGCATTCTTACCTGCATTTGTATTGAAGCTTGATTCCTGTTGGATATTACCCATAAGTCCTGCAATAGCTTTATCATTCAAACCTTTATTTTTAAAGTAATTCCAAACCACAGCCTGTTGACTAGATGCAGATGAGGTAGTGGGAGTAGTTTTATTAGAACGAATAGCGTTTAATGTAGAAGTAGGGTTGATTGTTTGACCTTTAGAATTATTTTGTTCGTAGTGTAGGTGGGGACCAGTAGATTTTCCAGTGTTACCAGACTTACCAATTTGAGTTCCTGCTTGTACTTGATCTCCAACTTTTACTAAAGTTTTATCTAAGTGAGCTAACAAATGACGAATACCATTTTTATCTTCAATAACTACTAAGTTACCATACGACCAGTGCATTGCCTTCCCGTTTTTGTCTGATGTAGCGCTACCTGCTTTAATTACTTTGCCACTAACAGGAGCATCTACACGAGTTCCAACATTCATTGCAATATCAACACCACGATGTTTGTCCGCACGAGAGCCATAAGTAGAAGTGATTCTACCGTCATAACCGTTAATTTTACCGTTTGAGTTTGACTTAATTGAAACATTACCAGTTTGTTGAATCTTACCTGATGCAATTTGAGACTGTATAGTTTTAGCTTGCTTTTGTTGTAGTGCTAATTTTTCTTTTTCAAGCTTGATTTGAGCTTCTAACGACTTTTTATATTCATTAGAGTACTCAGGGAATTTAGATTGCAATTTTTGTTGTTTTTCTATTGCTAGATTAAGTTCTTCTAACTTCTGCTTATACTTATCAGTTATCCAAATTGATTTCTCTTTTTCGGCATTATTCTCTTTTGCAGCTTTAGTATTATCTTTAGTAGATTTAGTATTACCTTTAGTCGATTTAGAAGAGTTTTCAATTGCAGAAGTGAACCCTTGAATTTTACCAATATTACTTGAAAGGCTACCACTAAGACTATCTAATTCTGCTCTAGCACTTGCGAGTCTACCTTGCGCTATTTTTTGTTGACCTTCAAATCCAACTTTCATAGCTAAACCTGCAACGCCAGACAACGGTAAGGAATTGATTGCTACAGCAGATGACAATGCAATTTGATTCGCTCTAATGTACTTTTCAAGCATTAAAATTTCTACTTTTAAGTTGTTAATACGTGCTTTAGCTCCACTAGCTGATGCCAATGTAGCTTGTTGTTCAGCATTTAATTTACCTTCACGAGCAAGTTTATAACCTTTTAGCAGTACTTCATTTGCTTTATTTTCTACTTCAATTGCTTTGCGTTTCTCATCTGATAGGAAAATAGCTTTACCATCTTTATCTAATAGGTCAGGGTAGACACTAGACATTTCCTTCATAATAGCTACACGTTCATCCAGAACTTTTTTAACGTCTTGTTCTTTAGAAGTTAAATTTTCTTTTGTGTAGATATCTTCTAATTGCTTTTGAGTGTATCCTGCTAGTTGGTAGGTAAGCATATCGTATCGCAATATTAAGTCGTTTAAAGCATCGACTCCTGATTGAGATACACCTGCCATTTGCTCAGTTACATCTTTGAATTCGCTCATTTTTGCAGCTAGTTTATTTGTTGAATCAGAAACTTCATCGATACTTCCATCTAATTCATCAAACTCATCTGTAGCTACACTTATTCCTTGATTCCCATTTTCAATAGCATTGGATAGTTTTGAATAAGTATCTTTAAATTTATCTAATTTGGAGTCAAATCCATTAGTCTGAGAAGCTAATTTATTAAGATCACCTACTGCGTCTTTAAACAAGCCTTCTTTGCTAGTATCAATAGCTTTTTGCATCTTCTCTTGAATTTTCCCAAGTTCGTTAGAAAATGACTTTAATTTTTCTGCATCTAAATTAGATAAATCCAAACTATAAATAAATTTTTGTAAAGAATTAGAGAGTGCGGAATCAATTTCTGTACCATTCATATCAGCCATTGCTTTAGTTACTTCAAAAATATAACCTTTTATTTTTTCGCTAGATTGCTGATATTGTTGTTCTAAGTTCATTAATTCTAGTTCTTGTGCAGAAGTGTCTATGCCGTTCTTTTGCATAGCCTCAATGATTTGCTTCTGTTGTTTAATACTTGCTTCTAAGCTTCCGTAAAAATAATTAGAAATTGAATCGTACCAAGAACCGTTTAATTCATTGCTTAACTTTTCAAATTCATCGATAGCCTTATTGACAGTTATTTTATTTTGAGCATCAATTAACTTGTTCGTAGAATCAATTTCGTGATCAATAGCTTCTTTATTTTTTAAATGAGCTTGACCTGTTGAATCTATATGGTCTACTAAAGCAGGGAATACCTCGCTAAGCTGTTGTTGCACTTTAAGATATTCTTTTTCTTTATTTGAATCCCAAGACTTCCCATCTTCTTTTTCAGCGTTTAACTGTTTATAAGTAGATATTAATTCCTCTATCTTTGTTTTATTTTCAGTTAAAGCCGACATGTTTTTGTTGTTGTAGTTGGCAAGTTCTTCTTCTTTCTGAATTGCATTGGACATAGCACTAGTTAATTTCTCTAGTACAAATCCTACTCCTGCAAATGCAACACCTACGCCAGTGGCAATCATCAAGCCGCGCAAGGCTACGGTAGTTAAAGATGCTACAGTTCTTAATCCTGTTAATGCTCCTGCAAATATACCTGTGCTGCCAGTTGCGGCTACAGTTGAGGCACTTTGAGCATAAGTAGTAGTAATTAAAGTACGTAAATTCTTACTTAGACCATAAGCACTCATTCCAACTAAACCAAATACAGGTGCTAAAACACCTAATTTACTTGCTATGGTATTAGAGCCATCTGTCATATCCTTAAGAGCTTCTGTAACAACGACAATTCCATCATACAGCACTTTATCTCCAGCAGTGCTTGCGAAAGACATCCATGCAGTATCTAATCTATTAATTCTCGCTTGTAAGCTCTTGCTGTACTCTTCTTGTTCGCGCATAGCGGAGTTGAATGAATCCATAGATGTTGCCGTACTGTCCTGTGCCATCTGGTAGTTAAGCATTAATGCATTGAACCTAGATAATTGGTAAACTCCTGCTACTTTTACTGAAGTATTCTGTCTTTCCGCATCAGTTAACTTATCCCATTTACCTGCAATTTCTCCAATAATTTTAGATACAGGTTTAACATTTCCCTCCATATCGTTGATTGAAATGTTAATGTCATTTAGTGCTCCAATTGCTGAATCATTAGTGGTAATACGTGAGAAAATAGTTTTCAAGCTATTTCCGACAATATTGCCAGATTCTCTCGTCGCTGCACCAATCGCTGTTGTGTAACCTAATAATTCATCAAGACTTACGCCAAACGTTTTTGCAGTTGACGCAGCTTTATTCATCGAAAGAGAAAGATCCTTCGTTGTAATTGAATAGTTGTTATCAACTTCATTTAATTTATCTGCAATAGTCAAAGAATCTTCTGCAGCGATACCAAAAGAAATCATTGCTGCAGTCAAACTATTTACTGCCTCATCTGCTGTTAATTCTGAAATATTTTGAATAAGAGTAGCAGTATTAGCTAAATCCATTGATTCTTGATCGTTTTTACCAGTACGGCCAAATTCGCCAACTAGCTTCAAATAATCCCCAACTTTTCCTGATAGTTTTTCAGTATTTTCGATAGACTTTTCAAGTATTTCATTGAATTTATAGTCTGGGATATCCATTACTCGACGAAGTTGCGTCATAGCTGTATCCAATTCTATTACACGATCAGTTAGATCTTTGACTCCTCTAATAGGAGCATAGAAGAGGGTAGCACTAAACATCCACACTGGGAATTTTTGTAAAGCTGTTCTGAGAGAATTTACAATACCTTCTGATGATTTAGAAGATTGAGTTGACTCTGCATGAAGTTGTTTAACTTTTTCTCTTAATGCATCAATTTCTTTTTGGTTATTCTTTAAAGCAGTAGGATTAATGACATTCAATTTACTGAGTTTTTCTATTTCTTTTCTAAGTGCTTCAGCTTTTGTCTTATCCATTGTGCGCGGGAAGAGCTTTTCAGTTCTTGTCAATTCAGAATTAAGACGCGAAAGGGAGTTTTGCTGTTTTTCAAAGGTATCTAAATTCTTTTCACTATTTTTTAACTTATCAAATTTGGTACTCATTTGAGTTAACAAATTGTTAACATGAGCCAAGTTACCAGTTTCAATTCTCGACAAAGAATCTGCAAACTTGTTTATTTCTCTATTGGTAAGTAATCCTGATTCTCTCATTCTCTGTAGTAAATCATTAATTTCACGGGTCTTAATTTCAAATTGATTTAAGCTATTACTGTCTTGTCCAAGTTGTCTAATGTTCTTAGACGTATCAGAAATTAATTTATTTAAAGTTTTAATATCTTCAGGAGTATTAATCTTTGTATTGTTGATTGAATCAATATCAGATTTAATTTTGCTAAATAGAGCATTGTTTGATGGTACATTAAAACTATTTGTAACATTTTTTAATTTGTTATTTAATTGTTCGACTTCATTACTTATATTCTTAAATGCATTTGAAACTTGAGCATCAATGTGTGTATTCTTAGAGAACTGATTAATTTCTTTGTTTAAATTATTTAATTGAGTTACAGTGGTAGCTAATTTTGCATCTTGAGTAAAATTAGCTAAATCAGATGAAGTGATTTTTCCTTGACGCTGAAGTAATTCTAAATTATTAGTAACATCTTTATATCTCTCTTGTAACTTAATATATGTATTTATTTCTTTTTCAACAGAAGAGAAGTCTGTATTAGCAGATTTCATACCTTTAACTGAATCAAAATTTACACCTGCTAATTTGTCAAGTTTACCAATAAACCTATCTACAACAACAGGATCAAAAGCGCTATTCTTATCTTTAGTAAACTGATTTAATTTCTGAGATAGCTCAATAGCTTGTTGATTAATATTAGCCATTGCATTCTGCATCTTATTTTCATGAGCAGTTTCTTTATTGATGCTCCTCATAGACTCCAGAACTTTATTTAACTCAGTATTGCTAATTGAAGAACTAATACTGTTTCTGAATTGTTCGTATTGTTCTTTAGATAATTCACCTTGGCGAGCAAACTTATTTAACTCCTCGATACCTTTAGAAACATTAACTTTTAAATCTTTAGAGCTAATATCATGCATAAATTGGGTAACTTGCTTTAATCCTACAACCATATTATTTGTATCTAATATTGGTTTAAGATGTACTTCCTGAATCTGATTTAATCCTGTTTTAACTCTTGTAACAATTGCATCTATCTTTTCTAAGCCTTGCGAGTCTGTAATTGTCTTTATTTTGTACTCGCCATTTTGTTGATTAATGTGGTTTTTCAATTGATCTAAAGATTTAATTGACTCTACGACATCTCGCTTTATACCTTGAGATAGGGTAGGGGAGTGAGACTTGCCTGTTCCGACACTACTTAATTCTTGATTTAGTCGAGCTACTTGTTTTTGTAAGGATTCTATTTCTTTACACATACTATCAAAGGAACTTCCGTTACCTTTTGTCGCGTCTAATTCAATATTAAATTTTAAATCTTGTTTTATTTTATTTAAATAATTTTGGATATTATTTTTTGATGCACTGTCATTAACTCCCAATGCTATCAGTAGTTCTATTGGATTATTGGTAGCCATTTTCATCCCCCTTTATTAATTAGCAAAATAAAAAGAAGAAGGTCAGCGAAAAAATCACTCAACTTCTTCTTTTTATTTTTTATGGTTAATATAAAATTTGTTTTTAAAAGACGTAGTAGTGGATTAGAGCTAATATAAACCTAGCAATATTAAGATATATAAGGTGAATATGAAATTTCTCAATAATACATCACTTATATATCTTAATATAATTGTTTAATTTAACACTTTATCTCGTAACAACTGCGTATTAACATTTTTGCTAATAATCTCTTTTTGTTCAGTTAACTCTTTTACATACTTATCAGCCAACTCTTCAGTCAAATAAAGTTGATCAATTACTTTCTGAACTTCATCTTCATTAAAAATTTCGTTAAAAAATAAATCGTACATCCCTGTATCGTACATTTTACTTAATGTTTCAATATGAACTTCAAACGATTTGTCTTTTATTTCTTCATATAGTGAAGAGAAGTGCTTGATAATCAAAAAGTGAACGTACTTTAAAACATCGGCATCATTTTTTAGGAAATCAATATTTTTATCATGACAATAATTGATAGTAGTTGCTAGTTCAATTATTAACTCATCGCTTTTATTTTTACCGAATGTTGGGAAGTAGTAGATATATTTATCCTGCTCTTTATTAATATAATATTTCTCTTTACTATTAACGTACTCTGATTGTTGGCTGATATAAGATAACCCAACAGGATTTGATTTTTTATTTGTCATAATAATTCCTCCTTAATATCCATATAAATAAAATTATGTATTATAAAAAAATAAAAAGCCTAACCAAGATGGCTAGACTCATTGTGAAAATAATATTTAAGTTAGTAACTCTGTGACTTCTTTACAGCAGCCATTCTACCTTGTCCTTGCTTATAGCTTTTAGCAGGTATTTGTGCAACAACTCTCATATTGACATCTCCATTCAATAAATCTTGATATTCATTTTTAAATGAATCCCTATGAAAGTATAAATACCAAGAATCTGAATACCCTCCATCAGTCGGAGTTAATTGTCCACAAAAGAATTTTTCTTCATTTGTGTAACCGTAATTATAGTAATCGCACAATTCAACTTGACCTTCTAAATAAAATTCTTTATCTAAATTGTTAGCTAAATCAAATTGCACCTCTTTTCCAGTCAGTGTTACGCCTGTTACTTTTAAAAACTCATCTGATGGATCTTCTTTATTCACTTCTAAATCATTATTAACATTTTTAGGTTCAGTACTAGCACTTATTTTTTCATTATTTTCTTTTCCACAAGCTGATAGGAGGAAAGTAAAGCATAGTATTACAATCCACAATCTGTTAAATTTCATAATTACGCCTCCTAAAATACAAATAATATGTAATATAAGGATACCATAATTATGAAGCATTTATGCACATATGTTATTTAATTTAGAATTTATCTAACTTTAATATTAACAGAAAGGTAAAAATTTTTACAGTTATTTTTATGTATTTTATTAAATAAAATACTAGTATTATTTAAATAACTCAAGTAATCCCCTAAATAGAGTAGGGGAGTAGTTCAACTATTTAATCAAACGCTGAATCTAAATCTTCAGAATCATCTCTGACTACATAAATCTCAGTTGTTGATGAATCGGCATGTCCTAAAATAGCTTGCGCAGATTTAATATCCTTGCCTTCTTCAACAACTAAATGAGTTGCTCTTGTACTTCTAATTAAGTGTACAAACATATGTCTACCAATAATTTCAGAGAATACTACTGAACACCAATAATTAAAAGTAGCAGTTGATAATTGAAATACATTACCACTTGAATCTTTTCTGACAAATAAATAAGGACAGTCGTCTTCACCCCGTACTTCTAGCCATTTCTTAATAGCAGTCATAGCTTCATTATTGAACTGAAGTCTTCTGACATTACCTTTTATACCCTTTCCTTTTGTACGAACTCGTCCAGTTAGATAGTAGTTTTTCTGATTACCTTCTTTATCAGTTACTTTTTCAGCTTCGGCAACTTCTTTTAAAATTTGATGAACTTCTGATTTACGACAACCAGAGGCATATGTAAATTTTAAGAACGCTAGCATTTGCCATCTTTCTTGTTCTTCTAACTTTTCACAAAGTAACTCATATTCCTCAATAGTAAGAGGTACTTTTTCTTTCGCTTTTACATTAGAAACATTGGGAACTTTTTTGTTATAAATATTTCTAAAAGTCTTATATTCATCTAAATCATCATAGAAATTCTCTACATATCCACACATGGAAGAAACTACTGAACGTTTAAATCGTACAGAACCATTAGCCAACCCTTCTTCAATAAGGTAGTTTTGGTACTCCAATCCATGTCTTGGCTTTAATTTATGTAATGGTACATCATCTAAATATTCATAGACCCACCTAAAGAAAATTCTAACAGCAGATTCATATTGCTCTAATGTTTTAGGAGATAACTGTCGTTGGTTTAGAAATGCTTTTGCGATACGTTTATTCTCTTTATTTATTAATTCCCATTCTACATCTGTTACTGGTTTAATTTTGCTCATTCATCATTCTCCTTTCACAAAAATGAAATAAAAAAGACTTGAAGCTTATTTGACTTCAAATCCAAGTTTTTTATATGCGCTTTTTATTGAATTAATCAGAGGTAATGGATTAGCTTGTATTCTAGATATTGTTTCTTGAACAAAAGGTCTAGCTTCACTCCATTTACCAGTACGATACCAATTTTCTGTAATTCCATCTTCTATGGTATCAGTAATGAACTGACCCCTTAATGAATCATAATCATGTTCATAAATAGGCGAAAACTGTCCTTGTCCTAATGTTAAGTTTTCAAACAATACTCTAACTTTCCCATTATCAACTTCAACTCTAGTGATCTTCATGTTACGAACGTCAGATAAGCCACCATCATTACCTCTACGTAAATATTCAGTAGGTATGTATCGTCGATATACTACATCTTGTACAGCTTTAGACATTTCTTTAGCTAATACATTTTCTATGCTTTTATTTTTAAATACAGTACTGATAATGTCTCCGCGTTCCAAATATCTAAGCAAATGATTAGGGTCTTTAAATTTAACCATAATTATTTTCTCCTAAAAT
This sequence comes from Lysinibacillus sp. Bpr_S20, assembly GCF_023337835.1. Taxonomy (NCBI): domain Bacteria; kingdom Bacillati; phylum Bacillota; class Bacilli; order Caryophanales; family Bacillaceae; genus Lysinibacillus; species Lysinibacillus sp. Bpr_S20. Next base: position 485,503 of record NZ_JALNLQ010000003.1, on the reverse strand, counting down.
AATAAAGTGAGTAGGGAAGTTAAACCTACTCACTAATATGTATTTATTTAATTAAGATACAACAACTTCAATTACATCTGTATTAGTTCCATCTGAAACCTTAACGTTTGTTTCTCCAACTGCAACTGCAGTAATAACACCATCTACAAAAGTAGCAACTGCCTCATCGTCTGATGTGAATGTAAGTGCAGAATTATCCATTACAATATTACTATACTCTCCACCTCGAATACCATAAACAGTAACAGCTTCAGTTTCTCCTACAGCAAGAGTAGTTTCACCAATATTAGCAGCTAACATTGAAATTGCTACTTTTGTGTTACCAACTGGTTTCCATGTAATGTATGCGTAGTTGTTGTCATTATCAGCTAAAGTTTTTCCGTTTAAAGTAAATTGAGATACACCATCATGTGTTAGGTTCATTGATAATGCACCATCTAATTTGTATCGAGGAGCGATGATTTGTTGCTCAAATGCTTTATCGCCGTCAGCACCGAAAATATCAGAAGTAAGTACTAGTTTATATGCTTTAGGGAATGAGTCAGCAGGAATAGTTAATTTGTCAACTAATACGCTGTACTGATATACAACCTTCGCTGTTTTATTAGCTAAAGTAGGTACAGTGATTGATTTACCATTCGCATTGATTGTATTATGATTAGACGCCATCTCAACATATACGCCGCCAATTGGTGTGTCAGTTAATGTACCTTTACCTGTATCATCAAAAGTAACAGTTTCTTCTGTGTAATATTTAGACATTTCATTTTTAATTTTTGAACCAGTTTGTAGCGCAAGATACGTAGGGGAGAAATCAGCAGCCTCGATTTGGAATGATAATACTTTTTGATAGTTATAAGTGAATTGTAATTGTGATCCACGACCTGCAAAGATCTCACTCTCTTGCATTGTTTGTTCCATTGTAGAACTTAATAGAGCGTTACCTTTGACCACTAACATGTCTGATTGTGGGTCAATTAATAAGGCATCTGCTACTGATAAAGCAAATAATTTTTCTGTCATTACAAAATTCCTTCTTTCGTTTATGTATATTTTTATTTAATTTCTAACTAATCCATTTTTTGAAGAAATCTGATTAAGTTGTTCTTCAGTCAATACTAGGTCATCATCTGAATTCTTAGTTTCAATCTGATCTAACCAATGTGGAATTGTAGCTCCTTCTTTAAACGAAACCATTCCTGAATATTGAGCGTTTTGAAGAATATCGGCAGACTTAATTAAATCGTATCTTTCTAACTCTTTTCTAAATTGATAAATAGTCATTTGTTTTATATCTTCATAAGAAGACTTTGAAACGCATCTATAAGCAAATATTTGTTGCTCTAAATCAGCCATCTTCTTGTTTCTTTTATTCATAAACGCTCTAGCTTTATTCTTCGCCTTATCAAATTCACTACCTAAACTTTCATCAGATACATCAATTAAATTTTGCTCTCCAATAATCGCTTTGATTTTATCGAAGTCTCTTTCTTTAATCACAATGTCATCGTCAATTACAATTGAATATCTATTCTTTTCATCAACATCAAACCTGATATTTTCACTTCTACTAATCAATTTTATTAGCGTTACTAATTTGTTGAAGAAGTGCTTGTTATCTTCATCTGAACTAATGAAAATTACAAATGCTAAATAAGACATTTTAATAATCATAGGCTCTTGAATTGTATTTTTGGGAATTAGTAGACATTGTACTGCATCATACAATTGTTCAATATGCTCCATCTGAACAGGGTGTACTGGAATATTACGATAGTATTTTGGATTACCCCATACATTATCTAAATCAATGTTCATCTTTGAACTCTCCTTGGTGACTCTTGAAGCGATGTAGTGGCATAAGCTAACTTATAACCGATGAAGCCTTTAGGTGTATTATTAATAGGGGAGCTGAATGCCAAAATAAAATCCCCAACATCTGTAACTTTGTTGAGGAGTAGTAATTCGTCTAATCTATCGCAAATCCAAGTCATACGAAAATCCATTATGTCGATATCAACATGCACATACACATCGAAATTATAAACTTGGTCAGATGCATACGGATTATCTTGCAATCTTCCTGATGAAGCATTATAGCTTGTTTGAGGTTTACGAGTTCCTGTATAGAAGCAAATGCGAGACATTTTAGATTCTAAAACTAAATCGTATGTCTTATCCGACGGTATTAAAACTTTAGAAATAATATTATGCTTATCTTTTAAACTAGTGATATCAGGTTTTGATTTATTCAAAGGATCATCTAATGCATTCTTAGGGACATAATGGAGAAGTCTAAGCAGCTCTTCATCTTTTGATAACTCAATAAATAATTTCTCTAGTGATTCTTTCAACTTCATTCATAATCCTCCTCACTAGATTTATTTCGTCCTTCTCGTTCACCAGTGATTCTTAAAATACCTACCTTATTTATTGAACTTGAAGGGTCAATCCTAATAATACGATAGGTTTCATTGTACAAATCGAATTGCTCATTTAACTCAATAGAAGGTGCTTCTGTGTAAGGAATAATTACCATTACCTGATTCGCTAACAAGTTCACTGGTTCATTTGCATCGGCAATTGCAGTAGACGCATCATTCATTTTAACAACACATGGCTTATGTACAATCTCGCCTTCTTCAACTTCATAAACAGGTCTACCTAATTTGTCGTATCCAGTGAGTACTTCCTTATCTTCTAACTTTACAGGGAATGTAGTGCTACATAGTCTAACTTCTGCTTTCCTATAAATTCGATTGTCTTCTGGTTTAGTTACTACAAGCCAATATTCATTGTTATACTCAATTAAATTTCCTCTTTCAATATCAACAATATGACCTATAACTTTCATAGCCTCACCGTCAGCATCCCATTTTTGACTCATCAGTATTTTTGCAGGTTTTTCATAATTAATTACTACTTCATATGACGAATGACCATCCAAAGACTTATTGAGTAGTAATAATCCGTCATGATCTACTTTGTCTCCAGTATTGATATTGTGATAATTGCTATAATCCTTCATTTTCATCACCGTCTTCGACATACAGTAGGGAAGGTAGTCTTATTATATCTGCACTAACTGTCAAAATTACATTTCTTATTTCAGCTAATTCACTGTCGCTAAGTAACTTTTTATTTAGGTATGATTCAAGTAAGAAGAGTATTGAATTGTTTCTTTTACTCAATTTAGAACAATAAGAATAAACACTTTCATCTTCAAATTCATTATTAATGTAAGAGGATTTCACTTTGATATCAGTCATAGAAAGTCCTCCATTGTATTAATAATCAAGGTGTCAAGTTTCTTTTCTTGTTCTTGAACAGATGCTTTTAAGGAGTTTAATTGAGTGCCAAAATTTCTTAATCCAACATCTGAAGCAAATGGTTGCCATAATGATTCAAAATATGTACGTTGATTAATTAAGAACGTTAATCTGATAAAATTAGCTAGAATTAAAAGATAATCTTCTGATAATTCTTTGCTAAAAGTTTCGCAATCGATATCGCATTGAATAGTTGTTCGCATCCTATTGTTAAAATACATAGTTGCATTTTTAATTGCTTCGTGAATTTTTTCATTTGTATTAGGTAGATCAATGTCAGAGACTTTACAGTTATTCAAGAAACATTTCCATACTTCATCAAAAGTGGTACTCATTTATACCACCCCTTAATCAAATAAAATATCTGCACTAACTCCCATCCAATCGGCTAGAGCGTCTAATTTACCTTTTGTTAAATCTTCTTTCATATCTGAAGCTACATCAATTACAAATTGTTTTTCAGAATCAACCGTGATCTTCTTTAATTCAGCTTTAAGTTTATTAATGTTACCGCCTAATAACTTCTCGATTTCTTCTTTAGTATGAGTGTTATTTTCATATACTTCTACATCTGTAATAGTGTCTTTTATTTCTTTTACAACCACTTCGTCTTCAAGAATAACTAATTGTCCTTTGTCAAAACATGAAGTATTCATTGTTAACCAATCTACCACATCACGAGGAACGGTTATAATATCAGGGCGACCATTTTTACTTCCACTCCAAGTATATTGCCTCTCTTGTCCGTTTCCTGTGTATTTAACAAAATAAGAAGTATTACGATAACGTGCTAACTTGACAGTTTCATTCATTTTTATTCTTTCCTCCTGTAGTCCTTAAAATAAAAAGGTGACTACATTTTCAGTAATCACCTCATTGATATGTATTTTAATTTAGAGTGATGCTATCATCTTCAATCACTGCAATTGCTTCACCAAATACAAGGTTAATTGATACATCTTGAGTGATTTTAACTTTAATTCGTTCATCTTCAATATCTTGTTCAGTCATTTGACGTAGACCACCATATTCTATAATAGAGAATGGTTTTTGTGTGACACTACCTGCAAACATGTAACCTTTATTTACTGGTAATTCAACTTTAGAGTTAGTTTCGTCAGTGAAAGGATTTACAAGGTTCACAGCAGTTGTACGTTGAATAGTAGTAGGGTTAAGAGAAGTAAGCAACTCTTCTTTAACACCTTCAGTAAGTAATTCTTTTACATTTGCGTCGCTTGCTTGTTGGAATGCAAAATGATCAATAAGTAATGAATCTGCAACAAATACAGGGCGACCACCGTAGCGTTGAAGTACAGACGCAGCCTTGTTATATTTAGCTAAAGTTAAATTAGTACCAGTAACAACATTTGCGGCTGGAATTTTACCAGAACTAATAGCAGAAGCAGTTAATTCATTAATTTTATCTAGGAATAATTTAACTTTCGCATTAGCTACATCATTTACTAATTTACGGAAATATTCTTCAGATTCTTTCACTAAATCAAGTGGCTCATAATAGAAACCAGTAGAAAGGTGAGCAGGTACTGCAATAATTGATTTGCGTCCTTCTACACGTACTAAATCTACACCTGAACCAGTTGCAGACCATACTACTTTTGCCTTGTTCTTTTGTGGAATTCGTAATTCAACTAAGTCTCCACGTTGACGAGTTTGAGTATTTGCGAATAATGAAAGTAAATCAGTTACCATCGGTTTAGCAATTTGATCTGCTGTCTCAACAACTAATTGATTGAATTGATGCAACATTGTTGGGTCGGGATTTACGCCACCGTCACCGAATACTTTTGTGATATATGCTTTGATATCAGTTGAATCAGTTTCCTCCATTTTGTTATTGTATACACGACTAAATAAACCTTTTAATTTTGTATTGTCTAGTGCCATTATTTTAATCTCCTTTAATGTATAATATGTATTTTTTGATATTAAGCCTTAATTACTTCAAAGCGAATCATTGGTTTCCCAAGAGTGTATTGAATATCTTCTTCATTATTTGCAACTAAGAATTGCGCAGAAGCAGTAGCGTAATCAGCATGTGCTGAAGCTGCATCAGAAACAATGAACTTTTTAGTAGCTACATCAAAGTGAGCAACTTGTCCATTTTTAATTTCGCTAACACCAGAATTTTTAGTGAATGCAGAAGTTTCGAAACGAGTATAACCTTCTTCTAAAATTACACATCGAACACGTTCACCAACTGCATTGTAGAATTTAGTAATTTCTTCGTCAAGATATCGAGTCTCTGGTGATGCTACTAACACTGCTTTTTTATCATTTGCAGATAATTGTTTTACTGTACGTTCTCCTTCCGCATTAAAGCCTAATTCACCCAACGTAAAATTATCGATATCTGCTCCTTCAACAATAGCACCATTTGCTACCGTTTTGATTTTTAGGCTTGACAAATTACCTACCGCATGATTTCCTTTTTCTTGTAACGCTTTTAAGATATCGCTTGCCATTTTAAATTTCCTCCAATTATTATGTATTTTTTTATAGTGAATATCTGCTATCAAAATCATCACTAGACGGAATTAGATTTTCACGCTTACTAGAAACTTCTCTGATTGCAGGTTTTTCTGAATTTGTTTCTTTGTTTGATGTAACCATATCAACTAACATTGAATTTAATTGAAGAATTGCATTAGATCCTTCTTCATTTTCATAAACTGTTTTATTGATTAATTCTTGTACTTCTTCTGATTCAAATTTTTCTTTAGCGTTTAAAGCTTCAAATTTACCACCATAAAACTCTTTCTTTTCATTTAAAGCCTTATCCAATTCTTGTTGTTGGAATTGTTCTTTAAATGGAGTAAGTTCATCCACTTTAGAATTCAGTTGAACGATTGTTTCAGATGCAGTATTGAATTTATTTTCAATTGTTTTCTTATCTGTAGAAATAGTATTTAATTGCTTTTCTAATTCATTTACTTTTGATTCTTTCTCACTTAATTGAGTAGATACCTCTTTTAACTCATTTTGAATTGACTCGAATTGACTTACTTCTACCCAATCACGTTTAATCGTAACCTCTACTTTCGAATCACCATCAATAACAATTGAATCATTTTCACCTTTAGAATAATTAAATTTAAAGTACTTATCATATTCTAAATTATCATCTTCATCATATTTGTATGTATTAACAACAAAATATGTCTCATACACATCTGAAATATAAGAGTATTCTTTTTTACCTAAGAATGTTTCAAGTTGTGTATAAAGTAGGGAACGAACGTCACTATGAGATAATTCGTAAACTTTCTTAAAGAATTCCATATTTTCTTTTTCCTCCTTGTCTTTCTGATTAATCGCTTGTGCAACTAATTTTGTTAATTTAGATTCATCATAAGCAGGGTATATCTTATTATGACCGCCTCTATCTTCTGAGTTTAGAATACAATGTCCTTCATACACATAATTAAGAACTTCTGTAATTCCATTTTCTACTCTATAGGTGTCATATAAAATTTCCATACTAGATAAAACATTGATTCCTTCATCAATCCACTCTTTTAATAATCCGACTACATTAGGAAATCTAGAAGTCCATAAAATGCCTTTACCTACTACTACTTCTTTCTCATTTCCTTCATTATCAATAATAGTTTTAATGTATGCGTCTTCTGTAAATACTCCAATAGGAATTGTATCCATTGCTACAATCTCACTACCATCTTCACGATATTTATCTATGTACATTTCATGAGAACCTAGTGCATCGTCATTAGCACCTGCTTCTGAAACAGGATAATATCTAGCAACTATAGGCATCCCGTTTAGTGTGTGTAATGATTTTTTAGCAGTTTCTTTAGATATGAAAGCGTAGTTATGAGATACTTCAAATCCATGTAGAATAAATTCAACTTCTGATTTCGTAGGATTATCTGTGTCAGTAATTGAATTTAATTGTATTTCAAATAAATGCCTTTTTTGTTTCAATATTTCACCTCCTTTAAAAGACTAATTACACTTATTCAGGCAAATCGTTACCATTTCCTGTTTTTGATTTAACAGTATTATCATTGTTGCTATCTACTTCTGGTCTTCCACCTTTTTCACCTGTCATAGTATAGGTGCTTTGATAAGGGCGAATTCTGTCTTGTAAATGAAGTTCTTCAGTTTCATAGATAGTTTGTTCAAAGTAACTCTCCCAAGAAACACCATCCAAATGATCAACTACATGTTTAATTGACCATCCTTTATCATTTAACCTCATTAAAATATCCACTTTCTCTTTGTGAGTAAGTGGAGTTGATTTATCATATTCCATTACAAAATTGTCTTTTTGAGAAGATGGGAGAATTAGATTAATCATCTTTTGGTAACATTCTTGTTCCACATCCTCTAGTAAAACTCCAAGTCTCTTATAGAATGTATCGAGATTAAGTTTAGATGCACTAAAGTTACCGCCATCACCATTCAACAATGCTCCAGACATACCGTATGCAGTCTTAATATCTGAATTGACACTTTCATACTTTTTGTCACCTAGTCCATCAGTAGAAACATCAGGGAAATCTAACTTCGCAAAGTCTGGTATTGTTACTACAGTTACACCCTTAGTATTACTTTTTTCTAATGCTTGCTTAACACCAGAATGGACTTTTTGCTTTACAGGTTTAGGTAGTTTTAAGTTCGTCATTGTATCATACTTTTCATTACCATTTACCCCTACAGTTAATACTGCAACAGCATTAATAATTTTATTAGCGATAGAATACTCTACATCTTTAAGTTTCTTCTTATGTAATACATCATATAAACCAGATGTCACTAAAGACGTGCCTAATCCTTGATTTCTTTTCAATGTTCCAATTCTCAAAACAAAAGTTCTATCTTGTGGTAATTCTTTATACTTGTATTTAGAAGTGTCTTCTTGGTATTTCTTATAGTCTGCTTTCGTAAGATATGGTGACATGTTATTGAATTGTTCATTACGAAAATCCTCTTGTAATGTTGAAAAATACTCCATATCTATAACGCATTGCCATTCACCATTTTTCCTATAGGCAGGGAACACCATTGATACATCATCAAATATATACGGGTAAATATTGTTCTTGTCACCTAACCAAATACCAACTAAAGTTCCAGATGCAGATGTTTGTTTAAGTAAATCACGAGTCAAACGCTTATGTTTTATTTTGTGAAGTGATTTGTTAATCATTCCGATATGCTTATCTGTGTGTTTATTCTTATCAAATGAATCTATTTTATAGTTTAAAGAGGGGAGTGCTTCAATTAATTCGAATAATTGATGTATTTCGCCAGAAGAAATATAATAATATTGAGCTAAATCTTCAATTTCTTTTTGATATGTATCTGGATTAGAAAAATATTTTTTAAGTTTTTCAGCATCTACTTCTTCAATAATCCCTTGTGTGAATAAATTGGTAACAAATCCAGAAACAAAGGTATTAATGTAATCGTTATAATCATTAACCATTCTTTTATATTCTTCTGTCTCTGTATCTATTTGTACAACTTCTGACATTCGTTCACCTCCAATACTTTAATATGATTAATTATTTTATGTATTTTTTAGAAGTAGATTAATTCATCGTCTTCTTCATATGTACTAAAATCAGAAGATAGATTTTCAGTTTCTAAAATTTTAGCTAAGTAGTTAGAAAACGCTAGAGAAGAGTATCTGTCTTTTCTCTTGCCTGATTTTTCTTTTACTTTAATAAACCCACCTACAATTTCATGATCTAAGTTAACCAACTCATTTACTAATATTGTAGTTTGTAGATAAGGCTTAATGTATTCTGCTTTTTTCTCCTCGGAAGCATTCAAATAGTATTTTCGTTCAGCTAGAATTTCTCTAGCTTCTAAATCATTAATAGGTAACTCTATATTAGAATTTTGTAAATTTACACGTAGGGAAGACGCTATTTCATGATTCAAACGAACACCTGCTTTAATTGAGAATATAACAGGTAAAGGATTTTGTGATTTTGCACGACTTCTCATTTCATCATCGTTAAATGAACACCATGCCTCATATTCAACATCTCTTTGTTCATCATATTGGACTTTTACTAACTCATCATAAACTGACATACCATTACCATGACAGTCTAGTGCTATGTATGATGCTTGAAAATCTTCAAATATCTGCTTTATTCTAATAGCCTGATCTTCAGAATGTTTACCTTCTATCGTTTCTATATAAGAAACTTTTCTTAAATACGTACTACCATTAGGAATTAATCTAGTACAAGTAAGTACAGTATTATCATTTGCCTTACCACCCATCAAAGCTATATCTATCCCTATAATCCTAACTTCTCCGTCTTTTAGTTTTTCTTTTCTTTTATTCTTTAATTCTGAGTAGTCCACATTATCTATAGGATAGAATATATTTTTCAATTTTCTGTTCTTATTAACATCTTCTAGAGCAAATAATGCATTTTCATTTTGACCATACATTAAATTTTCATATTCCATCATGAATCCCACTGAATCAAAGTTAGAGCTTTCTTTGTCTTTCTCGATACGTTTTTTACTCAATAATCCATGATGCAGGGAAGTTAAGTAATCCAATGAAAATAACATGGAATCTTTACCTTGAAGCATCAAATCCCTAGATGATTGCATAGCTTTCCACATCCAGTGAGATGTGTACCAAGCACTAGAAATATAAAGCTCGATATTCTCTTCTGTTAAATGAGCATACTCAGGTTTCTTTAGATACGGTGGTTGTCTATAAACATTCAAGAAAGGCTTAAGTACAGTATTTAAAATACCAAAATCTATCATTCTGAATTCTTCGCATATTAAAATATTTCCTCGATAACCTCGTGAACCATCAGAAGAAGTTACGGCTTCTATAGATGAGCCATTATGAAAAATTACTTTTGCATCATTTGCTGAGGTTTTAATTTGTTTAATCTCTCTAGCAACATTCGGATACTGCATCAGTTCTTTTTCTATTTTTTCTGTAATGATTAATCTACTTTGTGATTTTTGACCAGAAGCTATTATAACTTTAGTATTAGGATAAAGTATACAGCGAGAAACTGCGTATATCGATATGATAAATGATTTAGATAATCCACGAGCAGCAATAATCATTACATATGAATTCAAATTCATAAAAAATATCAATATCTTTTGAAACAGGAATAGTTCTATACCTAGATAATGTTCAACAAACCTATGTACATTCAAACGATAAAACGAAGTCCATTTCCTCATTTGAGTACGCATTCTATCATTTTTACTTGTATTTTCTATACGTTTTTTATTTGGATTGCTTTTGATTAATTGATTTTGACCCTTAGAGTGCTTATTTCTATCTACTTGAAAGTTTTGATGTGACGACATTATTTATCATCCTTTACATCAAAATCTTTTGATATGTTGAAAATATTTTTAAACGGTCTAACAAACCACTTTTCTATGTATCTTCTAAAATAATCATAGTCTTCATATGTCTTTTTATTTTCGAAGTATTCACAAGGCTCATCATTTTCAATGGTTTTAATCCACATACCATAAGTTGAAACACCTTTATCATCATTCATTCCAGAAGACTGAATAGGCTTGATGTTACCATCATTATGCATTTTTGAAGATAAATCCATTAAGTCTTTATAAGATTTAATATTACCTTTTTCTAGTTCCTTCTCTGCTTGCAAATGTATTTTAGCTAGATTTCTATAAATATTTATTTGGGCAGGTGTGTCTGTAGGGAAGTTGTTCTCATATTCTCCATAAAAATTTTCTAAAAATATGAAATCTTGTTCCGCAAAGTTGTTTCCCCAAACTCTTTTCATTTTCTTTATTTCTTCTGGTGAATAAATATAATCTTCTTCATCTAATAAACGAACTTCTTGTTCCGATGCTTCTTTTTTAACTTTATTATCAAAATCAGAATCATCCCATGTCAGATCTCTAAAATCCTTCATACCTAAGTTCTTCATGTATAGTTTGAATATATCTGACTTTGTATCACGAGAAAGGGATTCATTTTCTGCTGCGTTCCAAATATCTTTCATGTATGGACGATTAATAGATAAAAGAACCTCTTTTACCTTATTGATATCATAACTTACCTTATCATCAGGAATCACATATTCCCATAAACATTTCTTACATGTATGAACTCTACCTTTATTTTTCATAAAATAAGAGCTTGATGAGTAGAATTCTTCTATTTTCCTAATATTTCCACAACAACAGCAAGTTATTTCTTTATCAGTAGACAACTATAATCCACCTCATTTCTATAAATAAAAAAAGAGACACCGTTTATACGACATCTCCAAATTCGCCATTTATGTAGTTGTTCTTAAATTCTTTAAATTGATCATATGTATTATTCTTATTACCATATATTGCATGAAATTTATTATGCAAACTTTTACAAATAACTAACCCTAAACCATATTTATTATGTAGTTCTAAACAAGTATTAGTTAATTTTGATAAGTCGTCATCACTATAATCATCTAAGTTTTCATGGACTTTAAGATTCAAACAATTTAAAGCTTCATGTACAATCTTATGAAAATTATAAGGATGATGAACTACTAAATTTTCTTCTGAATTAGTAAGGAGACATCTATAATTTGCGTTATCTAAACTATCTTTTCTCCATTTACCTAATTTACCTCTAAGATAATTATAGATATTAGTTACTCCGCCTTGCCAATTATAATAGTTTTCTCCACTTATCTTTTCATAGCGACAAGCCTTACATCCACTTTGGAAATTCTTAACTATATTGTAAGAAGTGATCTGTATTCCAAGACATTCATGCTTATTACAAATAAATTCTATTGGGTCAGCATAGCGCACATATTCACTTAACATAGTATAATTCAATTTATTAAATGCCGATAAAACTTCAAAAGAGTCTGTTCTATTTTTATCAGAAACACTTTCTCTAAAACTGTATAGTTGTGAATTATGATTGACTCCATGAACTAATTTCATATACTCACTAGTCTTTCTTCCTTTACATGAGTTGCAAGAATCTTTTTTGATTGTGCTATTCTCATTTTGTGATATGTATTTAAAATAAGGTTTATGTAATATTCCTCCACAGTAATCGCATTGTACATTTACTTTCATATGCGATCCTTTAGGTACGTGTTTAATATCTACAATAATTTTAGAACCTTTGCGTACAGTTAAATCTGTTTTACTTCTTTTTGTGCTTCTTCTCCATCTAGGTATTTCATAGCCTAAATCCTCGTAATAAGAGATGTTTGAGCTATTTAATGTTACTTCCACAAAATCGCTTATTAACAAATACATCATTCCTTTATGTATTTTCATTCCTAAAAAATAAAAGAGTAGGGTAGTGTAAGGAATGTGTACACTTATATTCAGGTAGCTACTCCTAAATATTCCTACTCAATAAGCATCTCTGCTTTATTGCACACCTAAATAAGCGGTAAACCTATATAGATGTGTTAAAAGGAGAGATTTCTATAAATATCTACTTAAAATCTAAGTGTAATTATGTATTAATTTAAATAAAATAACCGTTTTAATAAATTTTTTAATTGCTGCACATATAGAAAAGCAGCGATTTTGACTTCAAATATTAAATTTTTTATATGTATCACCTAATTGAATTCAATAAAGAAAGTGCCTTTGCGACCTTTTTCTGTAATCCAAAGTAGCTTTTGATGCGCTTTACCAGTCATTCGTCCATCCTTAGCATAATCATCAACGCCTCCGAAAGAACCATTAACGATTAGGTCTACGCCATGTACTTCATTTTCAAAGTTTTTATGTATATGTCCTGCGAAAATAGCTTTTGGTTTCTTATCTAGCATTAATGAAAGGTTATTTATAACAGTATTTACACTATCTAAATGACCGTGAACTCCATAGTATTTGTTTCCTAAGATTTCAGCTACAATAATTTCACTATCGATATCATTTTTATGGAAAATAACATTTTCAAACTTCTCTAATCTCATTTCCATGTACCACATAATAAAACTATGAAATGACTCTGTACGAACTTCTTCTTCTTTGCGAGATGCTACACGATCATGATTACCTTTGACATTATAGTAATGAACTGTTTCAAAATTATTAGCTAAAACTGATATTAATTCACTTAATGCTTCGGCAACTTTTTGAGTGGAAGTAATTGCATTTTCAGTTTCACTAAGTTTAGTTAATCTGTGAATGCAACCACTAATAACATCTCCAAGTTCAAATACATGAATTTCTTTTACATTTAATAACTCTTTGTATTCAAGAACTTCGCTTCTTACCTGATTAAGACGTTCGTAAAAAATTTCATCATTATACTTATTCCAATGATTATCTGTTACCATTCCTTTATGTAGGTCACTCAGCAAAAGAGTTAATGCTCCATTTGAAGTAGGTGAGGGGAGAGGTTTGATCCATTCTAAAGGTTTAGTAGTATTCATATCATCTTTAATGTCATCCAACAACTTACGTAATAAATTTTCTAAGCGTGCCTCATGAGTCATGTATTTACGTATTTCTCTACGTTCATCAGATAATTGAACTTTAAGTTTGAACAATTCTTTTTCTAATTGTTTCATTTCATCTAATTGTTCATTAGTCATACCATCTTTAAATTTCTTTTCAAAATACTCTTTGATTTCTAAAAAGAAGATTGAACCTTTACGCAGAGTGTCACGGTGTATGTTGAGGTTTAATGCTTCTACGATATCTTGCCAATCATCATTAATAACACCAGTTAATTTTTCTTCAATTAATCTATATTTCCAATCTAAAATACTTTCATTTTGGAGTTTATTTAACATTTGATCCACTCCTTACTCTTCAATTGGTTCTAAATCTTGTTCTTCTTTAACAGTAAATGAAGCATTTTTACCGTCAAACTCACTTAATTTATCAGTAATATTAAATTTTTCTTCAATAGTTGCTTTTGTAACAGGATCTTTTTTAGATTCTGTAATGAAAATTTGACCGTCTTCTACGCTTACTAATCCTTTATAACTTACTTGTCCTGAGTATTTAGCCATAATTATATTCTCCTCGTTTCTCCAAATATGCTTATAAACAAAAATAATCCTATCTGTAAAATTCTAATGAACTAAGTGTCCTGTTTTTACAGATAGGATTATTTAATTAAAATTTAATTAATAGAGAAGAGTAGGGGAGAACCCTACCACTAACTCCATTTTGTATTTAAAACGTCTGTATTAATTTGCTATGTATTAAAAATTAATTATTAAGTTGTTTCTTTAATTCACCAAGAGGTTTTAATCCTAATGCACGTTTTTCAGCAATATCAATCTCTGCTTGTTTTTTAGCTTCTACTTCAGGTACGCCTTTTTCTTTTAATTCCTTAAGAAGTTTAGGGTTATACCCTTTACGTGCTGATCGAGTTTTATTTTCTATTTTACCGAAGTTGAAGATATCGATATCATCACCTGCAATAAGTCGTTCACGAATAACTTCAAACACAGTCTCTACTGCAGCTTTAGACTCTTTTGTATCTAATTCGATACCTTTCACTTCTAATGCTTCCTTTGTTAATTTGCCTAGTTCTGTTACGTTTACTTTTGTCATAATTTAATTTCTCCTAATCTCTACTTAAATTTGTTTATGTATTTATTATTTTTAAAATTCAACGCTTAACTGTATCGTTAAATGTTTTACCTGCTTTAAATTTAGGAACCCTCTTAGCTTCTACTACGACCTCATCTTTACCGAAATTATTATACTTGCGTTGATTTCTAATTACAGATTTAAAACTTCCGAAACCTTGCAACATCAACTCATCATGTTCGTCTGTTAATTTAATTATAGTAGATAGTATTGCTTCTATAATAAAGTCAGTGTCATCTAATCCAATTCCTTTTTGGTTTGATTTGCTTATTGAATCTATAAATTTTTGATTAGTATTAAGTACATTTTTTAATTCACGTTTCAAATCATCCCTTTTCGCATTATTCATTATTATCATCCTTTTTTATACTTATAAAATTCATGTTGACAATCTTTCAACTTGTATCCACTGTGATAAATAAGTTCTAAACCCTTAACATTTTAAACTTCTTTTCTTTTTCATACTTTTCTTTGCGTATTCTCTATTTTTTACTTTTTCGTTAATCGACGTACAATAATGACAATATACTTGTCTATTACTGTTTGGTAAAAACAGCATATCGCACATCTTACATTCTTTTTCATATGTGAAATTTATATACTTTTTATAATTCTTCATATAACCAGTTAAACTCTTGCAGAAATATTTTATAATATAATTATCTTCGTGCCACGCATCAAGTATAACGTTTAATTCCCATCCATTTTCCTGTTCATATTCAAATGGTGACTTGTAGTTGTTAAATATTCTAAATATGTATCCGTTTATAATTTTCTTATAATCATTAAAAGATAGTTCTATTTTCTTTTCAACATCTCTTAATCGTAGCTCTTCAGTCTTTCTTTCTAATTTAAACAATTGATTTTTTACTTCATCTACGTCAACCTTTTCTCCGTTTTTGATACGTTCAATTGTTTTGAAGTATAATTTTTTAGGTTGTATTTTAGAATTGAAATACTCTTTGGATAAATATACTTCTTTATTAACAAGGTACATATACATATTATTTACATGTATCCTTATCATATCAATGGAATTAGGTTTATCGTTGTAATAACTAATAGCATGTTTAATTTTGATTTTCTGATAAGGTTCAAAGATTTTAATTAGTTCATCATCATTATTAAGAAGTTCTGGTTGTAACTTGAACGCATAGGTTTTCCTATACGTTCTGCAACCATAGTTACTACTCCATAATAATCTAATAAATTCATCTAACGCTTCATCTTCGTTAAATTCTTGATAGTCCTCCAACAATTCATTTAGCATCAACTTCAACTCCTGCAAATTTATAATACCTTCCTAAAAATTCTTTCCCATCAACATCATTTTCGTCACACTCTACAATTTTCAATTCCTGTTGAGTAGGGGAGTTGTTTTTTAAGTTATTAATCATTTCATTACCGAATAAATACCAACATAGGGATTTATCGATTCCCATTGAACGATACGCTGTTTTAATACAGTAATTAATAAACTCATCTGTAGACAATGATTGTGTCTCATTTCTTAATGCATTTAACTTATTACCATAATCAATATACAGCTCGTTAATATTGTCTTCATTACATTCACGTAGTTTCTCTGTGAAATCAGTATAGATGGATGATATTTTACGTATTATTTTTTTATCATTCAATTCCAATGAATTATCCGTTAACAACTTCTGACTATTTTTAACTGAATTATTCATCTTCAACTTTTTTCTTTCCCACTGACAAATATATTCGCATAATTCGTTCAGTGGGGTAGGGGAGTTAAATGAATCAGTTTTTATTTTATCATCATTCTCTAATGATTTATTTATTTCCTTGATTTTCTTATATCGTTTCATTTTATTAGGATAGTTGTATAGTAAGAAGTGAGGTAGTTTATCCTTGTACTTACTTAGATTCTTTGTCATATGCCATCTGAAACCTGTCTTTAAAAAGTCTATTTCCTTTCCTTGATAAAGCCTTAGCATGGCAATATTGTCTTCATTTATCTTTTTCCATTTAGGATTTTCTGTATAGTGATTTAAAATAGATGTAGCAATATTTGTTATTTCTCCAATTCGGTTATCTCTGCTGTTAAGTTCATATTTGATGATGTTTTCTGTATCGTATGTTTCAGGGTCAGCGCCTTTTTTATCTTCCATATCTACTACTATTGGGAGTTTAATCTTAGATTTAATAACTATGTCGTTATCAGTTAACAGAATAGTGTCTCCGTCCATATCCATTCCGCCTTGTTGTTGCATAGTTAAATCGTACATATTTATCATTACAACATCATGATCTTGAAAATGTGAGAACCACTTGTTTATAAATTCATTTTCAATTAAATCAACAATATTTACTTCAGAGGCATCTACTAATGGACTTCGCATAGATGCAACTTTACCTAATGGTAGTGTCTTTGCTAAAAATTGTTCCTTTTTTAAACAACCTTTCACAGTTTTATTAGCGCAAAACTCTAAATAACCTATAATATCTCCAACAACCGTATGATAGTAACCTTTGACATATATTTTTCCATACTTCATCATAGTAATTGTCTTATCAATCCTACGCTTCAGCATTTTCTTTACGCTAATATCGTCCAACATTGCGTCATTTATTAATATAGCCTTTTCATAATTGCTTGTGATTTCATCTAGATTACCTGTATTATGTATTCCTAAAAACTTTAAAGCGTATAATTTATCACCATTCACAATGTTTTCAATTAGGTTTGTTGAGTATTTAGCTAAGTTTATGATTTTACCATGATTCGACTCATCTAAGATATCATAATCAAAATCATGTTTTTTATATTTATCTACATATTTAGAATTCAATAAATCTAAGCATTGTAGATATTGAAAGTTCATACGTGAATACAACTTTAATTCGTCTTTGTAATGGTTGTACTTGCTTACACCTAACTTATAGCCGTATTTATTGACGCTTTCTATGTATTTAATCCAACCGTTATCACCATATTCTTTTTTGAAGTACGAATATCCTTTCCACATAGTTATATTCCATAGGCAATCTATATCATCTACATTATGTACTTTACCAAAAACATCAGTGATTTTATCCACTTTTAATTCATTTTTAAGGTAGTCTTTGAAATTAAACTCGATAGTTACACCTTTCATAAATGGCATTCTTATTTGGAATAAAATTGATTCGCATTTTTCAGAAACAGTATTCCTTAGTAGTGTAGATATTTCTTTAGTATGTAAACCGAACCCATCAAAAGGGGAGATATTTATATCAGTAGTATCTTCTATAATGACTCTATTCTTATAGTTTTTACTTTCACCTGTATTTTTGTCTACTTGCTCAAATTCCTTTACTTCAGCACATCGAATTTTCTGGTTAGGTATTAATTTTTCATACTCATCTACAATGACAATGTTAGGTAAGTCTTCATTTACGATATGGCACGAGCTAAATATAAGCGATCTGTAACTTTCGTATTTAGAGATTACACACTTTTCAATTTCTAATCCCAACTTACTACGTTCGGTTAATTCTCTATAAAACTCTTCTTGTATAAATGTTGTAATACCATCCTTACCTTGAGATGGACTTTTACCGTATCTTATGTATTTTTTATCATTACAAGTGAATCCATCTCTCAATAATTTGATTAACTTATCTTCTCTGTCTTTATTTCTTTTTGCTTCTATGAAGATGAATTCGTTGATTTCTTCATCATTATGTCCACGAACAATATTTAGCTGTTGGAATAGGAGAGATTCAGGTAATTTAATTCTATATTTTTTCTTCGATTCATTATCAATAGATAGTTTATAGTCAGATTTAATTATATCTTGTATTTTAATTTTTAATAAAGAGTACATTTTAATTTTACCCATTTAATCTCTCCTTTTTACGTTTTTGACGACAAGATTTACAACGCTTAGGTATCTCCAATCGATTGGCAACATAAAAGAAATATTCTTTCGAAGAAATGTTGAACAAGTTATTACAAGATTTACATTCTCTTTCTCTTGAACCCTTAAATGATTTATCAAGTAATTCACTTTTAAATCTATCTCTATCAGTAAAAATTTCTCTATTAGTGTATATTTCATCATAGCTATAATATTTGAAATAAAACAGCTCATCCAATCTATTAAATAAGTGCTTTACTGTAATTGCGAAGCCTTTTCTATCGAAGTCTAATTTAAATGACACTTCTCTGTAATCTCCATTTAAATCTTCGATAGACTGTTTTAGTACGCTTTCTATTTCCTTATATGCCATTCTGTTATGTATATTACTTAGCCTTTCTTCAATATCTATTTCATCATACCTATAGAGTTTAAAATCTAATTTATACAACACATTGTTATTGTTACGATAAGTAATATAAAATTTATTAATAGAAAGCTCTACAGATTCAACAATATATTCCACGTTTTTATTTTTTAATAACTGATTTAAGAAATCTACATTTAAAAATTCGTCTTCTATGAATTTAACTTTTTTCCTTTTTTCTTTAAACAACTTTTCATACATTTTATCAGTGAATCCCTTTATTATCTTATTACTTTTTCGTTGTTTTAAAGCTTGTTTAATTATTGAAAATTCTTTAGGATTCATTATTTCTAAAAATAAATACATCTCATCTAAGTTTATTTTCTCATCATTTTCATACTTGCAAATCTCTTCCCAAAACCAATCTAACTTCTTTACCAATTCAATATCATACTTACCAGTCACCATCATTTCTTCTTTCAATTTACCGATAGTGTTGTAATAACCACCATCACGCTTATTGAAATTAAAGCATTTACCTTTAAAATATAGTGCTTTAAACTCCTTGGCTTCATTTTGACCAGTTAAAGTAGGGGTATCCACTTCAACTATAATCTTGTCCAACTCAATCCAACGATCAATGTAATCTTGTACTCTCTTTTTATTTTTATGAGCCATTTCAAATACAATTTCATTACCGCATTCAGTTTCTACAACAATATCTGGACGATATACTCCTGAATCCAAATTAAAGGTAGCTTCAGTTTTAAAATCCTTGCATGTAAAGGTGTGTTTTTCATCTGAAGTAATTGTAAATGTATCACTATGCTCAATAAATCCATGTTTCATCCAAAAGTGTATGAATGATTCTCCTGTACATTTATTTCTATCAATATGCGCAAAGTGGGGAGTAACTTGTTTTGACTCTAATGCTTTTGGAATTACTTCACTATTACAAATAGGGCAGGTATATGTGTCTTCATTATTTGAATTTAAAATAGTTGTAATCTCACCATAATTGTCTCTTGCAAACCATAAATTTACGTTCATTATACAGTTTCCCCTTATTTAATTATATTTTATGTATTTATTATAATAATTTTAAAACTCGACTTCTTACCATTTATATATGCATTTTTAATTAATTCCAATTGATTTAACAAGTCTTTATTATTTTCTAATAATAAGTACCACATCATTCATATTAACACTGTATTAATTAGCAGCAATTCCATTTCATACTTCATATGTATTCTTATTAAAACTTCTCATTATGTAATTTAAACATGTTACGCTTAATCATCTTCAAAGCACTTTTTTTAACTTTCCTATACTGCTTAATATCCTGATAAGCTTCTAATTCATAATCCTCCATCATATCCATACTGATCATTTCTTCCAAGTAGTATATGATCTCGCTGTTGTTAAAGTTGACCTCCTTAGTCTTATTCATTTCGAATACCTCTTCATTAATTGTTTCATAGCTTTTCAATAACATCATTCTCCTTTTTATGTATTTTATTAAATTATATCATTATTAAACACAAAGTCAATATAATTATGTATTTTGTTATTTAATTTGTGTTCTGCTTATATAATAATGCGAAACTATTAAATCATCTAGTGAGATTTAAAAATAAATTTAAATAAAGATATAAAACTTAATTATTTTCAATTAATTGGTAAGAAGTTTTGTCGAAACTTGTTGAAAAATAAAGAAATATCATTTCATTCATATTTGAATTGTTGTATTATTGACTATAGTGAATGATATGTCAGAAGTAAAATTATAACAATCACTAACTTTATACTTGTAATTTATAGGAAAGTTTCCAATAATTATAATATATAATAAGGAAGGGGAATGAATTATTAAAATGAATAATGTAAAGAGAGTACATATAAAGAAAGATGAATCTGTCGAGTCTGCATTACTTTTAGTGATCAGTAAGTTATCTATTTCACAACCAGAGGAATCCTTAAAGCTATTAGCAATGTGTGCAAAGGATGACGTACCTAAAATGAGCGTTTTAAATTACGCATTAGATATTGTGGAGAGGAATAATTATCTAAGTTAGATTGAGTTTAAAATACATATCAATATTTTACTAAAAATAATAAATTTGTATTATAAGTTAGTTAGTAGGAATACATATGTTTGATAAATAGTTAAATAATTTGACTCGAAAAGACGATTTCTAATGAAAGTATCATTACTCGTAACTAGATCTCATTTTAATAGAAGAAATGTAGATTATATAAGGGAAATGAGGCTTAATAGTCGTTGATTTTCGAGTTATTTTTATATTCATGTAAAAGAGCAAAAATAGCTGCATATCCAATGTATATAAGGAATTTGAGTAATTAATGTAACGCAGGTATAGAATAGTCGTCTACAGTTAGTCGTTAATATTCAATGTTTATGCGTATTTTAGAGGTGAAAATAGGGTGATTATTGGTTGAAAAGTGTGATTTGTTACTAATTTACTATACGTTAATATTCAGTGATAGTAAGGATATTTGATGAAATTTACGATTACAATTACGAGTAATGGAAAAGTGGTAGAATAGGTAAGTAGTACTAATTTTAGGTATATCGGATTATTGATAGAGAAGGTGAGAGGAGAGTGATGAAAATATGAAAACGTAAAAATTATCATGGTGTGGAAATAGATGTGGTAGCCATGATAATTGATCACTCCATAAAACTCAAGATGTAAACATACCCCCATATCCAAGCTATAAGGGCATATAATGTATATTATTTTACCTATATCTTACAATAAATACCATCTATAACTACCACTCTCACACCTAAAACATCCTAGCAGTTCATAATAAAATACGAACATATGCTCCTATAATCATAAAAGTATAACTATATTATACAAAATTGAATATTAGCTTTTTTAAATCATCAAAATTTAGAATGTGTTGTTATATTCGTAGTATAACAGGACGCGCTGAGTCGAGGTATTCTTTATAAGTATTTTACCAATTGTGGATATGTTAATAAGTTGTGTATAACTCTGTTGATAATTATTAATTCGATTACATATCATTATACTCAAGTCTTTACTCTGGGTACAATTACATTATCATCACTCTAACTATATCTATAACTGTTAGCAGCATATACAAAATAATAAATATCTAATAATCTAATCACCAGAATTAAATAATCACATTCCATCCAAAATAAAAAAGTAGCAAGTATATTTCAACTCACTACTTAATCTAATGTACTTTTAATTTGTTGACAGTTTAATATGCTATGTATATATATAAGAGGATTTTAAACTGTCAAACTTTCAATATATAAAATATAAAATTCACTAAATATAAAATGTTGTCCGTTTAAAATCATTTAATGCTTTATCTATGGTATTAACGTGACAATGAAATAATAATGAATCATATCTAATTCAATAATCTATACTATGCATTACTCTCTACATTATCCTTCTTATCTCTACTTAGTCATACATACTATACAACTTAATAATAAATGATAGTCACATAAGCTAACTTGTTAGCGTTGTGGACAAACGACTGCTTGCAGTTGTGCGTCAGGCTCTTAATCTCTTTATTTCTTACACAATTAAACTAACTTATGAAAAGTTATACATGTATTTTCAATTATATATTTTTATTAAATAGGAATTATATGTACAACTTTTGTTATGTATTTAACTATTAGTATTAAAGAACACCTTAACACTTTCTAACTGTTTCGCACTGTTACCAGCATACACTACATCTGGATTAACAACTATGTTTCTTTTTCTTCTATCATTTATATCTGTGTAATAGTTGAATACTTTCTTATCGTTTATTGTAAGTTTATTAAGCATTGTTGTTAGCTTGTTATAACTTTTATAACCTAACTCATTAGCTAATATCTTAGTGTCCATTGCTCTCACCATATAAGGATCATTCTCGTGAGGATTATAACTAATCACATTATGATATAAATTAATATAAGGCAGTGTCATGTATATAGTTGATAGATGAGTAATCTCACGACTACTAGCATTTTGAAATAGGTCTCTTACTGTCTTCTTAAACAACCTTGTATAGTTAATACTTTTACTTTCTATATCCTTTACAGTTCCTCTAAGGAAGTATTCTTTACTCATTAACAATTCATTATATTGACTTACTGTAACTACATTGGAATCAATTAGTCTGTTTAAGTATTCTGTTGCTCGTTGCTTTGTTAATCTCACTAATGCAGGAAATGTATCTGTGGTTATTACTGTACCATCACCTTTTTGTAAACGTCCAGTATGATAGTGAGTAAAGGTTGCAATGTACATTAGTCTTGCAATATCTTGCTTTGAAAGTAGTGGAAGTCTATCTAATATACTTGAATTACTCTTAAATAGAGCAAAGACAAATCCACCATTACCTTCACAATGTATCTCTATAGCATTCTTATTTTCTTTTGTGTAGAGTGGATTGATATTCTTGAATGTCTTCTTAATAGGAGTTAACCATTCATGTTGAAACCTGTCTCCAATGTATTCTCCTGTTTCATTATCATAAGCTTTACCATTTACAATTGAATGATTCATACTTAATCTAATTACTTCTTCTCTTTCTTTTCTTGTTAAATTGTTAATATTCTTCATAAATTTTGTACTCCTAACTTATTTAAATTATGTATTTAATATAATAGAACTTAAATTGTAAAAAGTGCTACGATAACCTTATGATCATTGGATATTACACCTGTTTTAGCATATACGAGTTGGGACATGAAATATGTATTTTTTATACGAATAGGGACAAGACTTTTATTTATGTTGCTCAAGGGTACATATCTCCACTTAATCACTTTTGGCTATTCCTGCTATTATAAACCTTCATAACCTTATCTAATCTTTCGTTACCATATGTACTTTCTACAATGCAATAAAACTTATTTCTTTTCTTAGCATACTTGAATCCTAACTCTTCTAATATCTTACCTTCTGTATACTTACTATAGCGTCCATCTGATCCATTAATCCATATCCAGTTATTACTTTTACTTACCTTGAATCCTTGGCTTATACACTTATCAATAATCTCATCTATGTTTATATCTATCATCCTTTTCAATTTTAATTTATAAGTGGAGTATGGAAGCGGTACAACTATAACTGTATCGGCTCTAATCATATTCAAATAAATATCAATCCTTTCTTATGTATTTATTATAATAATACTGCAACTAACTCATAACTGACAGTAACGGCAAAAAGAGAGCAGCTAATTTATATTTAAGCTGCTCAAGATATTATAAGTTTCAATTTTAACTTTCCTTAGATTTAAAATAGTGTATGGAATTATATACAAACATGATAACAATAAGAATGTATATAACTAAAAATAGGTAATCAAAGCTGCCGTTTAAGCCTGCACTAAATATTCTAAACATGGCGATTGATGATAATAAGAATACAACTACATTTAAAATGTAAACAAATGAATTTGATCGTTTTCTTTTCATAATCGACATGGACTATGATATTATAGGAAAGAAGAAGGGGTGTTAACCCCGACTTCCTTATTTCGAACCATTCTTCTTGCGCTTCGTCGGCTGTTGAGAAGTTTGGTTCTTTTTTAGGTTCTTAAGTTGCACTTGCTTGATTTGTTGGTCAAGCTTATCAACTTTTCTTTTCTGTCTGTTAGTTCTCATTGTAGATATTGAGTTAAGCGACAGCCAAGCGAAACCTCCTATAAGAATGATTCTTTCATAGTCCATGTTTTTTCAACTCCTTTCCTTTGGGTTAATTCAATTATACCATTTTATACATAAATTACAATACTATTTATGTATTTTCTTATTTAATTTGAGCACTAAATATATTTACTCAATGTGTAGACTCTATCGTTTTTAAACTTAACTTTGTATTCATTATCTGACTTTCTAATCACTTCAATTACTTTTCCATTTATTATTTCGATTCCACGCAAAGCTTCTTTTATTTCATCATTATATACCGTTATAAAATGCATTGAACCTCCATGAAGCGGATCACATTTCCACTTTTCGAATTCTAGTTTAAAAGTCCGTAGTGGGGAAGTGGTATCTGGTTTTGTATTCGAATTACTTATAGCTTTAAAAAACTTACTTACACGTTCATTAATACTAAAGTGTCCATGATGTTTTTTACGTGTAGTCATAGCTATTTACACCAATATAAATTGCAGCAGATCAATTGTATGCTCAGTCTTTTCTTTAGCTGTTACAAGGCATTGTGTAACGTTGTAAGTCTCTTTATATACATTAGCAATTGTTTTATGCTCATCTGGTGAAAGAGTATCGAAGAAGTATTTGTTAATGAATAGACAATCCAACATTTCATTATCATGCATTAACATTAAACAAGCTGTTTCATTTACAATTTTTACAGTAATACCATTCATGGTTTATCGTCCTTTTCATTTTGTATTTTATTATGTAATTCTTAGATAAAAAGCATATTTTATGAAAGTATGTGAGGAATAAATTATCCTCACACGTTTTAATTAATCAATACCATTTATAATTTTGAATCGAGAGCTGTCTCCATGAACATTCATATAATTAATCATTTTTTCAGCTTCTTCGTCTTCATCAAAATCATTCATATTAATTAATACTGAGTGATTACCGTATGCTCCGTATATAATCATAGCAACATCAGCAATTTCTTGATATTTAATGAAGAAGTAAACAGAACCATCTTCATTGATATTTGAAACGGCAATTGTTTTGTCTTCTGTGTCTTCGCCAATTAAATATTCAACTAGGTAATTTTTAAATTCTTGTACATTCATTTTTTAAATCCTCCCAAAGTTTAGTATGTAGTCCAATTCTAACTTAAAACCTAATCTAAATAAATAACTGTAACTAATTTACTTACTTAGATTAACCTTTAAGCAGTCAACTTATTGACTCGTTACTATTTCCTTGTCTTTATAATATCACAAATAAATATATGTTGTAAAGTGATATTATGTATTTTATTAATTAATTATTGTTATTAAAAATAAAGCAACTGATACTACATTTACAGTAACACCGAACTTATAATAAGAAGCTTTATCTTCTTTCGAGTCATCATCCATCCATAAAAAATCATCTACTGCAGACTTAATTTTACTAATCATTATGATTCCTCCTATGTAGTTAGTGAGTAGGGGAGTACTCACAGTTTATTTTAAAAAACAGTTGGTTAATTAAATAACTAATAACCGTCAATTGTAGCGTGTGCAATATAGTTATCTAACCAGGAAACAAAGCTAAAGTCAGTTTCACCATTATTACATTCATCTTTATATATCTGGATTGCTGATTGATAATCCTTAAAGTTAGGTTCAAGCATATTAGAAGTCATTACACTTACAAATTGATCATACATACTCATTCTTCAACCATCTCCAATCCAGTTAATTCCCATAAAGAATCATCTGCAAATGTACCGATAAACTTTTTACCATGATGAAGAGCAGCAGTATCAATTTTAAAATTTTCATCTATCTTATAATCATTCAATCCAACATAAATTACATTTTCAAATTCTGCATTAGGATCTAAGAAGAAGTGACCTTCTTTATTACTGTACATATAAAATAATTCAGTTTGGTTGTCTTTTAAGTTGTTTGATTGCACCTGTGAGCATTTATTTGAAGCATTACTTACTTCTTTAGCTGAAACATCTGTATTTGTAGTTGTGCCAGTGAAAAGTGTAAAAACTGCAGCGATTGAAAGTAGAATGTTTTTGATTTTCATAATTAATTACCATCCTTTTTTATTTTATTATTTTAAATTAGAGAATGGGAAGAGGAGTTTCTTCCCATAAGTTGGACATTATTTACTTTTTAAATCATAAGTTCTTCTTATTCGTTCTCAGCACCATAAATATTCATTAATTGAACAGTTCTATTATGAATAGCCTGTTTTCTTTCGTCATTTTTTACCAAAAAATCTTTATCCATTTTGGAAGGTGGCGCAGGTATTGAATTATCAAAGAAACAATCAGGATGAACATAAAAATCGTTTATTTTTACATCCGTATACGAAGTAGATTTACTACAAATAATACATTTCATTTTTGGTATCCTCTCCTTGTATTAATATTATCATACTATCTAAATAATATATTTACTTTTTATTCATAATCTAAGAAGCTGTTTCAAAAGGGTTGTTATTGTAGTTATCTAAAGTATACAAGAAGTCTTTCCCATACATTTTAATGATATTTTCATTCATAGATAGATCATTACTATATTCTTTATTTTTCATTAAAATTTTATCTAATTGAACAAAATCAATCTTAAAAACTCCTTGAGTAGCAAATATAAAATTATCTATAGGAATTTCTTTAATTTTTAAAGTAACAATTATTTCACGTTCTTTTGAGTAAGATTTATTTTTAGTAGGTAAGCTTTTAAGATTTGTATTTGCAATCATATTATCAACATGTTCTTTATCTGTCTCCATCTTTTCAATTACTTCATTAATTAACGATTT
This sequence comes from Lysinibacillus sp. Bpr_S20, assembly GCF_023337835.1. Lineage (NCBI taxonomy): Bacteria > Bacillati > Bacillota > Bacilli > Caryophanales > Bacillaceae > Lysinibacillus > Lysinibacillus sp. Bpr_S20. Next base: position 457,831 of record NZ_JALNLQ010000003.1, on the reverse strand, counting down.
TAGCTTCTTACCTGATTTAATTTTTAATCCAGTAGGTAGGTGATAGATGTTGTATTCACCAAAATTTTTAGTGTAAATTAATTCATTATTTATTTGAATACCGAAATCTTTGACTTTATAGGTTGCAAAGTTGATATAAAATTCTTCCATTCTTTTCACTCCTTAAATAATATAGTATTTTCACTTAAGATCTGACTAATAAAGAGATGCACCATTGCGATCTATTTTATATAATTTAGTACCTACGCAATAAATATAAGCACGTTTATTTTCACAGTATTTAATGTACTTTCCAAACTCTTTAATATATAAGATAGCCACAATGGTACATCTCCTTAGTTTTTATTAATTTTATTTAAGCTGCAGCACTAATTTTTCGTTCTGCAGTTGATACGATGCATTTAATATTGTTGATTGTAAGATTCCAGTTACGAGCTAAAAGTTTGTTTCGCTTGTCAGTTAGCTTGTCATTAAGTTGCACCATTGTATCGGACAGTAATTGTTTAACATTACTTAGCTGCAGCGTAGCTTGCTTATAGTCTTCTTTAGCTGTAGTTATTGCATTGGAAGCTAGTTCTTTGAAATATGTAACAAGTTGTACTGTGGTTGTATTTTCGATTTCTAAATCTTTATTTTGTTCTTTTGCCTCTAATTTAGTGTAATGATCCGTTAACATTGTAAGTATTTCATCTTTTCGCATTTTGCGCTTTTCCTCACGGTTATACCACGCTAAACCTTCTTTGTTTGCTTTAGCTTGTAACTCCTTAGCTGTCATATTAGATAGAGCATTGATCTTGTTTTGTAGTTTCATTTATATTTTCTCCTTTAAATTATGTATTTTATTAATTAAACGTTAAGTTGTTTCGTTTTCTTATCTGTCATTATATTACCACGAATAAATTATAAACGTCAATAGATTTTATGTATTTTATTAATTAATTTTTATTGTTTCATTTGAAACGTTGATATTACTGGATCGGTGGAGTGTTTAGATAACAAATTTAGAGTTTCTTCCTATTATATAATAAAAAACCGATCTGTAATATATGATGAATAGGAACGTATGTTCTGGTATCTGCAGAATCGCTATTTAGTACGGTGAAACTTTTTCAGGGATTCTACGTTTCATCAAATTTCAATTTAAAAATTGCTTATAAGTAACAGCCGAATGAAAATATCGCCACCGACTTTTTGAGAATACTGAATCGAAAAAATCACTATAAGTAACAGGACTTCGATCTTATTGCTGGGACTTTTATGATTAGTTGATTGTGATGGATGGTTGTTGAAATGGAGTATGAGGTGCTTTATAAATCATCTTCTACTTGCTGCAAATATTAACGTCAAGCAAGTTATGAGAAGTGTATAGATGTAATTGAACTATTCATTTAGATCGCTCACTTTATATATCTAATGTGTAAATCTATTGGACAATGCTCTGCAAAAACAGAAAGGGTTGTTGTACTGAACCTAAAAGGCTTTATTTGGCAAGACAATAAAAAGAGGAGAGGATAATAATTAATTGATCTATATAACCGTTATCAATAAATCCTCGATAAATAAATACAATCTAACACCAACAGCAGCACAAAATAGAAAATAAAGTTAAAATTTTCTAGATTATTTTTAAAAAACACTTGTATCTTACTTATAAGATATATATAATTTACTTATAGCTTACTTGTAAGATATATTACTAAAAAGAATGAAAGACGTTGATATTAGAAGGTTTTGCAAGCTTCTATATGGATTGGTTGGAATGAAGTTGAGAGTGCTAGGTTATACTAATTAATAAAATAAATAAAATTACATTTTATCCATTAATTAGTTATATATTTAATTCAGAATATGAAAAATAATCCAATTTCATGGTTATGCAAGTTAAGTTGGTGTGATATAATGAAATTAAAAAACATAAAATAACAAAATAAATAAAATACATAATAAAAGGGGAAATTAAAATGATGAACCAGTTAAAATTAGTTGCAAATAATTCAGTGGGGTACAATCCAGAAATAAGCTACAATAAATATGAAGTATATAACACTTTGTTGCATATGGATGGAGAAGTAAGAGAAGAGTGCATTAACAATATAAATGAAGAATATGGTTTTGAATTAGTCGATAAATATGATTTAGCTCGATATGAAATTTCAGTAAATAATTCAGATGTAGAACTGGAACTACCTAACTTATTTACGCCAAATTTCACTAAAGATGAAACTGATTACTACAAAGATCAAATGAAAGAGCTGCAAAAGGGATACATGAAGTTATTAGCTAATCAATAAAAGTAACATAATAATATGTATATATAGTCTTATTTTTTAATACTTAAATAAATATATACATAACGTATTTTGGTGATTGGTATTTGATATCGTAAATAATACAAACAACGCTCTAAGATTACGCTAGCTATGCCAAAAGCTGTTTTACTGTATATGTTTATGTAATATCTCAATATTATTTAAATTAAGTGGATATAAGAGGTAATAACGAATATATTTTCGACATATAAAATATGAAGAAACTGTAATTCTATGAATAAAAATCAGAAAATATAGAATTCTGAAAACAAAAATTGAAATGCACAGAATTTTATAAAACGAAAAATCAAAACTATAGAATTAAAAAATCAAAATCGTAGAATTTTACATTTCAAAATTTGAAACCTGTAGAATTTCCTAATACGAAAATAGAGATAATTAGAAGTATTGATTTATTAATTGTGTGATTTTGAAAATTAAATCTAACAGAATTTAAGGAGTGAAGGAAATGATAAAAGCAAGTATGCCAATGTCAGTTAGTAAATTCGATAAACTTATTGAAAGTGAAAGATTATTCTTTGATTTTCCAATTCAACGGAAAGATGATCAATGGAATTTAAAACAGAAGTCCTTACTAGTTCATTCGTTAATAGCTGATTATCCAATTCCTCAAGTCTACACAATTGCTGAAGTTGAGACTAAAGATAATAAAACAGCAAATTCCTATAATGTTATCGATGGAAAGCAGCGCATAACAAATCTAATCTCATATTTTAAAGGTGATTATTCACTTCATCCTGATACACCTTCAGTCAATATAAATGGTACTTACTTTAATATAGGTAAAATGAAATTTGAAGAGTTACCAGAACCAGTACAAATAGAATTTCAAACTAAAACATTAAATATGTATTATTTAAGTGACATTACAGAGACTGAGAAACTTGATCTTTTTTATAGGTTAAACAATGGTGTTAGTTTAAGCGTACATCAGAAGAATAAATCTGTTATGGGTATAAATGCATCAATTAAATTAAATAAACTTTCTGAGCATTCATTTATGATTAAGAATGCATACTTCACACCAACACAATTGCGAAAAGGTGAAGATCAAGCAGTGTTGCTGCAGACCCTTATGTTATTTGATGAAGGATATGAGTTGAAGTCCTTTGCTAGTGATGAGCTAACAAAGTATTCTGAGAGACTGTATGAAGAAGTGAATGAAGGTATTTTTGATTCAGTAGAAATAGCTATGACCCTTTTACATGAAGCTTATGGTAATGAAGCAGACAAATTCTTATTGAGAAAAATTAACCTACCAACATTAATATATGCAATGAAACATTTTGAAGCTCAAGGCTATGACAAGCAGCATCTTATTGATTGGTTGACGTTGTTCTCTAATACTATACAAGGTGTTTCTAATGAGATTCCAACTAATTATAAAGAGTTTGCGAGTTCATGGGGAATTAAGAAGGTAAACGTAGAAGGACGCTTAGAATCGATCACAAAACATTTAGATGAATTCTATAGCCAAAAGGTAAAAATTGAAGTGTAAATAAAATTAAATAACAAAATACACAAAATGTATTGACTGTTATCATTGAAATATGGTAATCTTGTGGTAAGAAAAATGGTGTCTTCAACTAACTAGAAATGATTATTAAAGTTTGTAGTTGGAAGTTGTATACCATTTCAGCATCAAGTAAAATTTAATTAGGTAGGATAAGGAGGATTTACAGATGATCGTATTAGAAGGAAACCAAAACAAATCAAGCGTGTTAGTTGATTATGTAAAGCAATTAAGTGAAAAAGTGAACGCAAATAAAATAAGTGTCATTGATTATGTAGGCAATCAAAACATATATGGTGGAAGAGTCAATTATTGTTCTAAAGGTGAAGATATGATATTAAAGGAGTTTTCAAAAGATTTCAGGAAGTGGCACGAATCATTTCAAAACTCGAATTATTTAATTTTAGAATTAGACGCACCGAAAGAGATGTTAAATGAAATTAAGTTAATCGAACAAGATTTTAACAAACAGATTGTAGTTACAATTCAAAATAATGATTTAGAAAAAGTTGATGTATATGAGTATTAGAAAGTTATGATTCATTAAAAGTATAATATTATTGAAGTAGAAAAAATGAAAGAGTGATTTATATGAAATTAGACGAAATCGGTAAAGAGATATCATTAGTAAGCATAAGAGCTAAAGCTAGAGCAATAACTGATCCAAATGCTAATGTAGAGGCTCACGAGTATGAAATTGCTAAAATTTTCTCATTCTCACCAGAAAGCCGAGAAGACGATGATTTTTCTATAAGCTTAATTACTAGAGTTTATGATCGTATTAAAACTAAAGAAACAGATGTAAATGTAGTAAAAGAAGTTGAAGAATGGGCAAATAAAAAAGGATATAATCTTCATGAGTTAATTAAAGAACTAAACAGTAAATAGCCAATATAAACAATGGAAACAATTAACAAATAGTATTCATTGATTATAATATCAGCATTTTATAAAACAAAAGAATGGAGCAATTAAAAATGACGAATAAAGTACCTATGGACACACAATACCTACTATATAAAGCTCAAGAACATTTGACAGATTATTATCAACAAGTATATGAAGACTTTGGTAAGCTTAAAGATGTTGCAAAAGTACGTGATGAAAATGGTTTCTACAATTATGTAAATGAAGATTTTGAAAAAGTAATGAAAGATTTAGAGGAAGTTAAAAGCATGGTTCATAGAGTGATGGAAAGTAAAGAGCTAAATAACCTCATTCGTGAATATTTAGAAAGTGATGATTAAATAATAGAAGTCTTTTATTAGGATGTGGTGCAATTTTGAAAAAAATATTAAGCTATTTAGGAGTTGTCATTGGTCTTATTATTACAGTTGTTATTTCTGGATTCATCATTTATGATTCTTGGTTTTTTGTAAAATCTATTTGGAATTTATTTTTTTAATGGTTGGTAGTACAGTGATCATAAGGAGTGATAGTGCAAACAAGTACTGTTACAATAATGGTCAGTGTACTATTTCCTCCAAGTATTGATATTAATAAAATGAAGTTATTATTGAATAACATAAGAAGGTGTATTTAGAAATGGAGTACTCAGAAGACAAGATTTATAAAATAGCATCGGATTATTATAAAAATAAAGGATTAACTAATCAAGAATTTAGTAATCGATTACGTGCAATCAATATGTTGGTTATTAAGGAACTGCCAATGAGTGAGGCTATTTATTGGTTGTCCAAGTATGAAAACGATTATTTTGAGGATGCTGAAACAAGGAATAAATTGAAAGCTAGGTATAGGGCACAATTAAACGCCATTTTGAAGAAATTAGGACTAAAAAGTACCAAGGATGGTTTAATACTTATTGAATAAGTGTGATTGTTACATATGAAGTACGTTGGTAAAAGTAAAATAATATAGAACTATTATTAAAAGGAGGAACTACATTGAAAATTGATATCGAAAGAGTAAAAGATTTAATTAACCAGTCTGTTGAATACTTATCTGAAGCAGAATTAATAGAGGAAAATGGTTGGAGCGAAAAGGACATAGAATTACTAGAGTTTATTAAATCAAATGATTTTGATATTAAATTTATAAAATATTTTTAAAATTAAGAAGTAAGGAGGTATTATAGTTGAGTGAAAAAGAACTTGATGAATTTATAAGTGAATTACAAAACAACAACGTAGAGCTGTACTCATTTGTAGCAGAAAATGTTTCAGAGGATTTAAGTGATGATGAAATGGACGCATTAGTATCTGATTTGGAAAGTGATTACTTAAGTTTAAGAGAATTCGTAATTAGTGCTTTAGAAGAATAAAGCTTTATATAAAACACATCTATTATGAAAGAGAGGTGAGATGCAGTGTTTTCATGCAAAGAGAAATCTAATCAGCTGCAAGGAAAATTAAAAGAAGGATTGAATAGTATTTGTTGGAGATGTGCTGAAGAATCAGAATTTCATAATAGCATAGTTGAGATACTGGAAAATAAAGAAGTGTCAAATTGCGTGTTAAGTAATCTTAAAATAGAAAATACATAAAGGGATTAATTTAAATGGTTAAGGAGAATAAATTATGGTTACAAGTACCAACTGAAGTTGTTAGAAACATTGGATTTAATATCGATGAGAAGTCATTTGTTGTCTATGCGTATTTACTTTATAAAAAGTTTAAATCTTGCGATGATGTGATTTATGTTGATCATAGTGCCTTGAAGTCTATTATGAAGCTTAAGGATAATCGTACATTGAAGAAGTGTTTCAATGTGTTATATGAGCAAGGGTTGATTAAAAACCCTGTAGAAAAATTCCCTATCAATAAACATTTAGAAATTGAATTGTTACATCCATGTCATGAAAAACGGTTTACTCAATTACCAGTAAATTTACTGAGAAGAATAAATGAAGTAGAACATACAGGATTTAGATTAATGTTCTATTACGAGTCATACATAAATAGAAAAGACATAATGAAAGATTTTTGTTACCCATCATACATAGCTATTTGCGAAGATTTAAAAATACAAAATGATAAACTTAGTAAATATAATAATAAATTAAAGAAATTAAAGTTAATTACTATTACTAAACATGAGGTACAATTTGATGATCCATTGGATGAGGATAAATTTACAAAATATAATAATCATTACAGAGTGAATTTATTTAATATATAGTATCAGCGCAAAGGAAAAAAAGAGGTACATTACGAGTTCACTTTTCGGTAGAAAATGAAATCGTATATACTGGTTCTTATTGTATCTTAATGGTTATTAATGTATCTGTATATATACACTCCGATTTATGCAAGGGTTTTTACATTTATAAAAGTTAAAGGTTGCAATTATTTAATTGAAAGTCTGCATTTAAAAAATGAAAGGTGGTAAAAATCGGAGTTAGGGAAATTAGGCATTATTTAAATCATATAAAGCCCCCAATTAATTAGATGTATAAAGTGTGCTGTAATGTGTTAAAACGTCTAAAATCAATTGGAATTAATCTTAAAATTACATAATAGATATTATCGAAAGAGAGGAAGAATCATATTGGAAGTACCAAAGCAATGCCCTTACTGTAACCATGATATCGTATTTACTTCAAATAAAGAGCTTTATGGGAAGGAGTATGGTAATGGAAAATGTTATTTATGTAGGAACTGTAAAGCGAGCGTAGGCTGTCATGACAATGGTAAGCCACTGGGAGTTTTAGCGACTAAAGAAATGAAAGTACTAAAAACTACTTGTCACGATCTATTTGATATTGTCTGGAAGAAGAAATTATTAGGACGTAGCGAGGCATATCGAAGAATGTCCATCTTATTAGGAATTGAACAGAATCAATGTCATTTTGGTTATTTTGATATTCCAATGTTAATGAAAGCTATACATATTATGTTGAACCCACAATGGTTTCGAGAGGTAAAGTAAATTTATATGAAAACTGAATATTATAAAACGATAAGGGGCTTAAAGTTATGAAATTAATAATTAATTCAAAAGAAGATACATTGGAAACGCATAAAGAAACTAACATTGTTATAGGTTATCTCTTCTATAAATTAAATGGTGAAGTTGATAAATTCTATAACAAAGATTCCAAACATTTTCCAAAGAGCAACTATGAGTTTGTAGTAAGGTTAAACGGAGAAAGTATAGCAATAGATAAATTCAACAATCTATATCAATTGAATGATGGTACATATATAATTGGGCGACATTTTAAATAAAAGTGATTTATTATAAAAATACATAATTAAGGAGAATTGACATGAAACCTTCAACACATAAGAAGATAAAAAGCTTTAGATCAAAATTAATTAATACATATTATAAGATGATGTATCCGTTAGCATGGATGGTCGAAAAACTTGAAGAGTATAACAATAATCGCTTAAAACGTAAAGCAACTCTTGAGCGTGTGGCAAAGTTATTAGCAAAAGATATTTACAAGTATATGTGTAAGAGTAATTATGATAATGCTGCATATGTGATTATTGCAGAATGGGTAAATGATGAGGAATATATTACTCCACAAAGTTCACTTGAATACTTTACTAAATTTAAATCTAAATCCAGAAGACTAGGTAAAATGTTAGATTGGAAAGATAGAAATGAGGACTTCTTTAAGAAAGTAATGTATGAATTTGATAAATTAAATGAATATACATTTGTAGAAACTAATGATAAATATAAAAATGACAAATGGGATTTTAGAGGATATAAATATACATATTACTTCGGTGTTAAAGTTTAGTTAAAATGTTCATTTTATAAAAAGGAGATGTAAATATGGAGAATATAAATTATGAAGAAATGAAAGCACGAGCTAAATATATTGAAGATGAAAATAGCAAATTACGAAAACAATTAGAAGATGAGAAAAAGAATTCACGAAGATTAAATTTAGATGCACAAAGATGGTTTGATATCGCTATGGAGTCAATACATAAGAACTAAATGAAAAGAGGATAAAAATGGCAGAATTTAATCCAGATTTACATGCATTTTTAATGGAGAATGAAATGTGTATGTGGGCTGAAAAAGGTGAATTACATTTTGGTGTCCATGTTCATTTTAATGACATTGGAGATTTGATTAAAATATTAGGTTCATACTCATTAGATGATGGTGGATTGGAATGTGTTTTAAATAATGAGTACACATTGTATGTGCCTTTACAAGACCATTTTATGAATAGCGATTATACAGTTGGCTATTACAAATATTGTTTCAATGAACAGGACTTGAAACGATATTCAACAGAAATTGAAGCGTTTGATAATGAGTAGAGGTAAGGTTGTATAATAGATTCGTATTATAGAAGTAATTTGTTGGAAATTGGTAAAAATAATCATAATTTGGTATGATATACACAAAAATATAGAAGGTAGGTATTATCTTTGTATTATGGTGAAACCGTATTATTTTGCACTAAGGATTTATTCAGCTATATTGGTTTTCGAAAAGAGAATATAAGAGACTCTATTCAAAAAGAGAAAGAGGAATATATTTTAAATGTAGGTCAAGAGCAATACATCGATCATTTATATGATAAAAATAAAATAAGTACCATCAATATTTTAGAAAATGAAATATATGGTGATGAAAAAGAAGAAGCAATTTCAGCAGAAAATTTTCCTAGACATTTTAATGTATACAGTGGTAAAAGCTATCAAAAGCCAGTTCTTTACTACACAATACCTTTTGAAGGTGATAAAGAAATGCTATATTATAGACCTTCATCATTCTATAGTATTTTTCCAAGTGCGTATATAACAGATAATAAGATAGTGAAGAGGTATGTTGTATTTAGTGATAATTATCAGGAGTGCGAAAGAGAATTTCATAATTTCAAAGGTAATATTATAGATTATGTACGAAATTTAAACTCTGATATTGAATCCTATAACTCGAATATCAGATCATTAATCACTTCTATTTTCGAAAGTAGGAAAGCCGAGCTTTTGAAAAGAAGGGAACTAAAGTCTGGATTAACTATACCTATAAGGAAGAAAGGGGATATGCCCAAAACATTCTCTATTCCTAGTGTTCAAGTAAAAAAGAAAATTACAATGAAACCAGTAGAAACTGAAAGCAATTTTGTTCCTGATCCAACATTAGACGATAAAACTTATAATGATATATTGAAAATAATAAATGATATGGGTAAAGAGTTTGAACGTAAACCTGCCGTTTATGGAAATAAAGGCGAAGAGGCATTGAGAGATCATTTCTTAGTGCTGTTAGAACCACACTTTGATGGTAGCGCTACTGGGGAAACATTTAACAAAAGTGGTAAAACCGACATTTTGCTAAGATATGAAGGTGAAAATGTATTTGTTGGCGAGTGTAAATTTTGGACAGGTGAAAAAGGATTCTTACAAACAATTGACCAATTATTAGGATACTTAACTTGGAGAGATTCTAAGACTTCTGTGATAATGTTTGTAAGGAATAAAGATATTACAAGCGTCATTGAAACAGCAAAAGAATCAATTCAAAAGCATGAAAACTTTATTAAGTTTGTGGATGAAAAAGATGGTAGTTGGTTTAATTATATATTCCATTTAAATGGGGATAAGAATAAAGAAATTAAAGTTGCAGTTATGTTTTATCATACTCCAAAAGATGAGTAACTAATATTGTTACTCATCTAAATAATAGGATAGTGTTATTTGGTAGAGTAGATTTAATTCTACTCTATTTAATTAATAAAATACATAAATAATTAATTGAATTAAATAAACTGTGGTACTATTATGATTATGAGAAGTAAATACTGTTAAAAACAAAGGAGGCTTATCTATGGGTTCTTCATTATACAAAGATACTGCCGTAGAACTGTATTTAAATAAGCTTAAAGAGGATATTCCAAATATAAGTGAGCATGAAATAATGTCATTGAAGTATGCATTTATAACAAGGTTTAATATGGGTTTAGCAAATTTTGAAAGCAATGAAGTTAAAGAACTAGCATTAAAAATGATGGTAAAATAATTATGTAAAAGAGGAGTTTTATTAAAAGGAGGTACGTTTGTATGATGACAAAACAAATGCTTAAACAGTTATTAAAAGATGAAGATAAGCCACATTTAATCATTAATGAAACAAAAAATGGATTCATTGTTTATTTTAGATTATCTCCTGAAAGAGTAGGTATTGGTAAAACTGAAATTGAAGCATTAAATAATCTTAAAGAGCTGATAAGTGCTCACCAAAAGACATTAGATACAAGAGGAATAGAAGAACTACATACTAGACATCGCAAGTTATGGAATTATTAAAAGGAGGAAATACATAATGAGACAAATTAAGATTCGTGGATATGCAGTTGAGGAAATGTTTAACAGTCAATGGATATATGGTACAGGTGTCCATACAACTAAATTCACAAAAGAATTTGCTGAGGAAGTTGGTAAGTCTGGTGAGACATTTGTTTTCACTGAAAGTGGTGGTTGGATTGAAGTTTATTCGGAGAGCGTAGGTCAGTACACTGACTTAAAGGACAAAAACGACAAGGAGATTTTTGAGGGGGATATTGTTAAAACTCACAATCAAAACAACGTAATTAAATACGAGCATGGATCGTTTTTGGTGAAAGGTTTACATGCTGATGAATACGAAAGAACATATTCTGTACTTTATCATTATCTAGTTGATGCAACGATACCTGATATACCTAACAGCAAATTCGACGGAGTTGCAACTACTTTAGAAATCATTGGCAACATTTATGAAAACCCAGAGTTGATAAAATGATTCTATTATGAAAAAGTAAAGGAGAATGTTTAAAATGGAATTTAAATTCGAAGAAGCAGTATCACGAGGTAGCGTATATAAAACATTACAAAAACAATATGTAGAATTAGACTCTACTCAGAAAAAGACAATTGACAAACTGTTGATGAGCTTTAATTATTCTGAAGAATCTACTGAAATACTTAACTCGATTATTGAGTTGGTGGCTATTACAAATTATCATCTTGGTGCAGATCGTCAGAAAGAGGCTTTAATAGAAAATGCAAAACGTAAAATCGAGGAGTTAGAGTACACTTATATTAATCGATGTTAAATAATAGTCACGTCTTATGAAGATATGGAAGGAGAATGAGTATATGAAAAACAAAGACGTAATCGATGCTTGGAGAAGTGTCATAGAAGGTGATTTTGTTGATGTTAAAAATGAATGGACTATTTCAAAACGAGTTTCAGTTGAACAAATTAAAGGGAAATTAAACGCTTTAAATGATGAACATGCAGGTAATTTAGTGAGACATAAAGCAACTACAAACTTATACAGAATCACTCATTTCAGTGTATTAAATGAAAATGGTAGGGCTGAATATGCGGTAAATTATCATCCTTTCGATGAGAATACATTGTGTGATCATGAGAAAGTTAAGTTTACTAGACCTGCATCAGAATTCTTTGATGGGCGCTTTGAGTTTTAATAATATATTTGTATTACAAAATACATATAAAAAGGAATGAATTTAATGAGTAAAACAGAAAAATTCGGAGACAGAATGAAAGAGTACGAAAACGCAAATAGAAATAAACTACCTAGACGTTTACCAGTGTTATTACGTATCGATGGAAAGGCATTTCATACTTACACACGAGGAATGGAAAAACCGTTTGATCTAGATTTAACGAATGCAATGTGGGAAACCTGTAAGTATTTATGCCAAAACATTATGGGATGTAAAATTGCCTATCACCAATCCGATGAGATCAGTTTGCTTTTAACTAATTATGATAAATTAACGACTGAAGCTTGGTTCGATAATAACATTCAGAAAATCGTTTCAATTGCATCATCGTTAGCTACAGCTAAATTTAATGAAATAATGCGTGAAAAGTATCCAGAGAAAGAATTAGCTTTATTTGATTGTCGTGCTTGGGTATTGCCTCATGATGAAGTATGTAACTACTTCTTATGGAGACAACAAGATGCTACTAAGAATAGTATTTCAATGGTAGCACAAGCTCACTTTTCATCTAAAGAATTACACAAGAAAAATGGCAGTATGAAACAAGATATGTTAATGGAAAAAGGTATTAATTGGAATGACATTCCTACATGGCAAAAGCGAGGAGCATGTATCATTAAAGAAACATACGATAAAGGTGAAACAAAACGAACTAGATGGGCAGTAGATGGGGAAATTCCTGTATTTTCACAAGATAGAAATTACATTGAACAGTATGTTTATACTCAACAAGTTTAAATATCAGATATAACTAAGTTAAGCATTTAAGAGTAAGGTGAGTTCATCTTACTCTTTTTAATTAATAAAATACATAAAATGTGTTGTATTTATAAATGTAATGTGGTAATATTTAGTTATAAAATATTAGGAGTGATTGAAATGATGAATGAACAAGAAAGAATTCAATACATAAAAGGATTATCAGAGAATGGACTAATGCATGAAATTACTCATCAAGACATTAACTTTTTAATTGGTATTGCAGATAGATTAGGACGCTTTGCAAGTGAATTTGATCCGATGATTAGCGAATGTCAACTGAATGCCTATGCTGAAGCATACAAAGTAAGCATGATGGAGGGGAATTGATTTGGAAAGAAAATTAATTTCAATTGCTATAGGTGCTTATTATTATAAAGGTTCTAGCTGCACAAATGTAATTTTAAAGGAATCTGAAACATATGGAAATGTTGATGTTTTTACTGATTACAATGAAAAAGTTACTTCAATTAGTCTTGTATTTTTAAGTGATACTATTACAGATTTACTGAATGAAAAATACGCTTAATAATCATAGGTGATTTTAAAGAATAAATTAAATGAAACCAATATATTATTAAAATAGAGGAGTGGTTAAATGGAAGAAGATAAGTTTGCTGCGACTTCAGGTACAAGTAAAAGTCTAAAAGAATCATTAAACGAACTATCTAGAGCTTTAATGGAAGTATATAAAAATGAAGAAACTAATCCGATTAATTTAGGTTTCACGATGGAAGAATATATTGAAATGACAGAAGTAATGAACACTAAAACTGAAAAGAAAAGTAATGGATTTCTTGAAGGTAAGAAAACGAATATGATATTAGGGAAACGAAAGTGAGAAAATTAATTATGCAGGAGATGAGATACTATGAGCGTTTATTTATGCCATATAGACAATATTCATAAGATTTCAAAAGGATTTGGAGGAACACTTCATAGAATTGAATTTAATAATGTAGATGATATTTTAAAAGTAATGAAACAGCATAAATATAATGGTGAATTCATTGAAGATAAATTTGGTAACAAGCTAGATATTGATTTAAGAGAAGTCTGCTCCAAATGATTTAAGTAATATCATGCTTTTATAAAGATAAAGAGGAGTGAAGATGATGAGCGGTTTTTATTCCAAAGCGGTTGTTGAAATTACGGTTGGTACAATGGGTGCGAATACTAATGATTTTGTTTCATCTGTACAAGTAGAAAAACGACTTGTTGAACTAGACACAACAAAAAGAAATATTCAAAGTGCTATAGAGTTTATCGAGAATGAAGAAATGGTATTAAGAATGCTTATTAAAAGCAAATCTAATTAAATGAGTAAATACATAAAGGGGAATTTAAATGAAGTATACTGACGGTAATTTATTGCATAATAAACAGCTAATTGAAGAAAAACTTATTCAAGCATACGAAGAATTAAAGTTGTATTGTAAATTTCATGATCAAGAATTAATATCTCTTCAAGATTTCATGAATACAGTGGAACGAGTTAGATTGAGTACTGTGCATAACTTTGACGAATCATTGCAAATTGTACTAAATGATTTAATGCCGTACAGATACTCATATTAAATAATACTAAACTTTTATGAAAGGTGAAAACAGTATATGAAATACAGAAGACTAAAATTGTTAGCTAGGTTCAAATATAAAAAGAAATTAAATGATTATGATTTAAATACAATTAAAATTATGATGAAATTTGAATCACCGATTATAGTTGGAAGCAAAGAACAGATTAAGATGTATCATAATTTAAAGCAATATTATAAGAAATGGTATGTTAAGTAAAAGAGACTTTTTATTGAAATCTAAATGGGGGGTGTATTAAGTGGAACATCCTGATACAAAGTATATTAAAATATCCAATGATTTAAGAGATATGATAAAAGAAGTTGATGAATTAAGAAAGGACTACGTCAAACTTAATCAAAGATACAACCAATCAATAATGTTACTAAATTTCGTAATGAAACAAATCAAAGAGATCGATTTTAATGTAACTGATTTATTAAAAGATAAAGATCTGTTAATTGATTGTGTAATGTTGACAAACCATCTAGATGAGCAAAATAAACTGTACTATGATTTTACGAAATTAAATACTGAACAATGATTTGGATTAATTGTGAAAAATACATATTAAAGGATTGGTAAAATGAAAGTGGATTACATTTCAGATTTACATTTAGATTTTCATATTCTACATGATGGGAATTATGAAAAATGGGAAAATAAAACTCAATTATTTTTAGAAAAGTTATTACCAGATACAAAAGGAGAAGTACTAGTTATTGCAGGTGATTTATCGCATTATAACATTCAATCTAAGTGGTGCTTAGAATACTTTTCAAAGCAGTATGAGCATGTATTCTTTGTATTAGGAAATCACGATTACTATTTAGTTTCAAATGGACAGCGTGATAAATACAAGAAGAAAAGTAAAGAGCGTGAATATGAATTAATGACTTTGATTGACACATTGACAAATGTAACAATGCTTACAGATTTCAAAGTTTTTAATTATAAGAATTTAAAGTTTGCAGGATCAACTTCATGGTATCCACTTACAGATTTTAATGATGTCAATTTCTTCAACACGATATCGAATGATTCACGCTTAATTAATGGGATGGATATAGGAAATGAAAATTATCATGAAGGTTTGGCGTATGAAAATATGGAAGAAGTAGATGTATTAATAACACATGTACCTTCTATTTTAATTAACAGTCATCATAAATATGGCAGCTCATCATGTTATTTAAATGAATTAAAGCAGATTAAGGCAAAGCACAATATATTCGGTCACTGTCACGAACAAAGCGTGTACGATAAAGCAGGAATTAAATTTTATATTAATGCTTTAGGTTATCCGAATGAATGGTTAAATCATATGAATCCACTTGAATACAGTAAGGAAGAACGTCAGAAGTTTGCGCTAGAGTGGAATACGATTAAGTCATTTGAAATTAAATAAGAGGTGAATTAAATGAAAAAGTGTAAGAAGTGTGGAGAAAAAATGGTTGCTACTGGTGATATTATTGTGCTAGCAGATGGATATGAACTTGAAGAATTTAAGTGTAAGAAATGCAAAAATGAAGTTAAATAATATTGGATTTTTATTAAAAGAAATGAGGTGTTTCATGATTAAATTACTTCTATCTAGAATTAAACTTTATCGTAAATTAAAAGGTGGAAAATGGTGCGGTGTCATGACATTTACTGATGGCAATCAAATTGTTTATTGGAAGAGAGAAGATGACTTGAGAGATGAAAATTATAGTGTCTTTAGTGTAGAAGAATACTAATTAATACAGTCATTTTATTTAATGATAGGAGGCTCTTGAATGTTTAAAGGATTTGATTGGTCAGAATTAGGTGAGAAATGGAGAATTGAAATTCCAGATAAACTAAAAGTAACACGTATAGAATTCTTTCAGAAATTAGATGTTGAATTAACAGATAAAGATGCGATATTCCTAGAATTAATTATACAATTCATTAATAAACATATGGATTTCGAAACTATGAAATTAGATGTTGGTATTAAACAAGACATGATTGATTTTATGAATGCCTATGTTGAGTCTAATCAGAATAACGATGAAAATGAAATTGTTAAAGCTATTATGAAGTCTAATGATAATACTATGTATTATTGGTTTACTAATAACTTATCCTACTTATGGAATTAGTGAATCATAACCAATAAAGATTAAGGAAAGGGATGAGTTTTAAATTGGAATGTGTAATATGTGAGAACTTTATAGAAAAAGAGTCAGATGCACTATATAACTATGTAGGTGATATCTATTGTAATGAATGTATGGAATCTGAAGAAAGTAGATGAATTAATTACATAAAAACAAAGTATTATAAAAAGCTAGAAGGTGAATGTATGAGGACTTTTGGCGAATTGGTAAGTGAAATCGAAAAATTAGAAAATAGAAATAAAGAAATTTCAAAAAGAATTGAATTACTTTCACTAGACGATTCACTTGAATCTAGACGTAAACGTAATCAATTACTATCCAACGAAAATAAATCAATTTTAGTAAATCAAGTCGTCGATCAAGTTAAACGAGAAATGGTTGATAAAGTACAAAATAGAATTTCAGTAAGTAAAGAAAAAGTAACTGAAATTAACCACGGTTTTACTTTAAACGAAGAATTACAAATAAAAATTATACTTTGGATGATGTCGAAGTTCGATAATGAATACATTCAGTCTAGATTAGAAAATAAGTTAATCAGTTATAGAAAAGGGTGGTAGTAAGATGGAGTACTTTAAAGAAGATAACGATGAATACTTTGAAGAGGATATAGAAAAAGCAATATTTGAAACATACTACATACATGATAGAGATATGGACGAATTAATAAAGGTATTAGAATTTGTATTGGGAAAATGTAAAGCAATAAATGATCTTTAAATAAAACGAGACTATTATTGTAAATAAAATTATATTAAAAGAAGGTGTAAATTTGGATTCTAGATATTATCAAAATAAGCGTAAAGCTGAACAAAAACAAAGAGATATAGCTAAATATAGTCCAGTTAGAAGGGTTTATACTCCTAGAGACGCAGAATACTGGAATGATGATCTAGAAGAATCCTATGTAAGCACATTTAAAAAAGACGAAGATTATATGAGTGATTATCAGAAAAAAGAATGGAATGATATGTTTCCTGTAGTGTTTTCAGTAGGGATGGTAGTTGGTTGTACTGTAGTTGTTATTTTTATGTTAATTATATTGAGTATATTTACAGGTTTATAAGTTGTCCATATAAAATTGATGTAATACACATAGGGAGAGATTAATGCATGGTCAATCATTTTATTGGTACTAAAAGGCAAATGAAAGTAAAAGATATTATTGATAACATCACAAGAATCATTATGCTGCCAATCACATTTCCATTATTTATTCTAAGGTGGTTAGCATACAACGTAGAGGAGATAATGTTCGGGTTAGATAAATATGTTTATGAGCCTATAGTGGATAAGATTTCAACTTTAGTAGCTAAGAAATTTTAATTACATAGTCATCCGAAAAAGGGTTAACAGTAGGAGAGTGACAAACCAGTAACCCTGCTCTCTATTATGAGAAACACCCAAGCATGTGAATGTTGTACGCTGTTAGGTCACTCGTTTTATCAACTAAGTAACATATTATATAGATGAAAGGAATAGATAAATGAGCGAATATACAACAATAAGACGTACCTTTATTAAAGGTGATCTAGTAATTACGTATTCAAATCCATCTTTGCAACCATTTAGAGAAGACAAATTAGTTAATAAAGATAATGGAATAATGTATTTTTACTACGATATTGATGTTTTGTATAAAGGCAAAGTTCTTTTAAATAGCAGAACGCACGATTTTCCGAAAGTGAAACAGTTAGGTGAGATAATTAGATCACTATTATCTGAGGATAATTACATTGAAGAATGGAAAACAGGAAGTAAGGATAGTTTTCACAGAATTGATTACTACAAAAGAATTAAATTTGAAGAGATATTCGAGAGAGAATATGGATATGTATTTGAAGCTGAGAAATGTGTTGTAAAACAAGCTAATGAAACAGATTACAAAACATATAAATATTATTATATGAGCATAACAGAACCTAACGTAGTAATGAATCGTTGGAAAGATGAGAGTGTAAGAACAGCAATTAGAGTTACTATGAGTGAAGAAGATTTATTAAGATTAAAGACGGTAGCTGAATCGTTTATGGAAGCAAGTATAGAAGGTTATAATTCTTATGATTTACCAAGACATCTTGAATGGTTAGAAGAGCATCTAGAGTACAAGGAAGATTAAATTGTTTTATAAAATGAGAATATTAATAAATTAGAACAGGAGTAATACCATGTATAACAAATATGGATGGAAGTTAGAAATAGGTAGTTGTGATAAAGGAACAGTACTATTTGGTGCTAATTTCAACACTAATGACGAATGGGGATCAGATGAACGTGAAACATATATTTGTCTGTACTTATTCAAGAAAGTTATTACTTTAGGGAAATATCATTATATGACAAACAGATATTAAAATACATAAAAGATGGTGAAATATGAATGGTTGAAGTACCACATAGAATTATCATTAGCACATACATATGAGAACGCTAGATATGATAAGAAGGAAGAAATTAAAGCAGAGGTGTATGAGGATTTACTGTACTTCATTGAAGGTTTAGAAAACATTAATAAGGAGGTTCGTCATGACACTAGAATTTGCAGTAGACCATGATCATAAATTACAAGCCTTAATGAGAAAAGCCATGTTAGATGAAAAATATAAATACTACTTTTATTCATCTTACTTTAGGTATGATATTGATGTACCAAGAGATAGTTGGAATCATTTACAGATGGTCAGCGTGAAAGGCAATGAAATTGTAGGATTACTAGGTGCTTATATTGACAGGGAGACTCGAAATGTTACTGATTTATATGCGATTAATTTTCACGATATAAATTATACTTTTTCAAAAGACTTTAGAAGTTTTCTAACAGACCTGTTTGACAAATTTTACTTTAATAAAATTAGTTTTAAAGTAATTAAAGGTAATGAAGCTGAAAAAATGTACGACAAATACATAGAGAAATACAACGGAAGAGTAGTTGGTTATAGAAAAAACGAAGTAATGTTATTAGATGGTAAGTACTATGATGATAAAATTTATGAAATCACAAGAAATGAATACTTAAAATTTAAAAATACATAAGAAAATATTCGATAAAAAGATGGGAGATGGGTACTGTGTTTGGAAAATCATTTAATTCAGTAGCGATTAATGGTAAAACAGTGAATGTGAAAGGTAATAATATTTCAGTAATTAATAATAAGATTTATGTTGATGGTAAAGTCATTGAGACAGGTAATTTATCAGGTGATGTACATATTATTGTAGATGGAAGTATAAACAAATTAGAAACAGATTCTTCTGCAACAATTAAAGGTGATGTTTTAGGGGATGTTAAAGGTGGGACATCTATTACATGCCAAAATATTAAAGGTTCAGTTAAAGCAGGAACTTCAGTAAGCTGCGGTAACGTTGGCGGAGATGTAAAAGCAGGTACAAGCATTTCGATGAAACGTTAAATAATAGTTATCTTTTATTTAGTGAAATACATATTTAAAATTGAATATAAAGTGAGTGTAAAGAAGTTATTTGTATTTTAACTCTAATTTTTCTTGCCTAAAATGGAACGTTAGTTCTATAATAAATACAAACAAACGTTCCGTTTTAGGTGAGGAGTGCTAAAAGTGATAAAAGACAGAGGAAGTCAAAAATGGACAGCGATGATGTTGCCTGAGCATTTAGTTGAAATAAGAAAGTGGAAACAAGAGCAATTTTACGATAAAAAGCGTGAATTAACTGAGTGGGAAATAGAGGAGATTGAACAAACTATACAACGTGCTTTTAAAATGCAAAAACTGATTACTTTAACACTATGGAACAATAATCATCTACAAGACAAGTCTGGTCTAGTTACAGGCATTGATCCGTATAAAAAGGAACTACTACTGGATACAGACATTTCTGTAAAACGTATTTCATTTTACGATATCCAAGACGCAAAGTTGGTGGACGCTGATGATTAGACCAGAGGATCGTAATGATGTGTATGATTATATAAAATTAGACATGGCTATTCGTTCCTTGCAACATGATTATTCATCACTTGAAAAGTTAAAAATGTCAAAAGTTTATTTAAATATTATAGATAAATTGTTAAAAGACTTGAGAAACGATTTTTACAATAAGAAACGTATGCTTGCCAAGAAAAATATTGAGATAGTGAAGTGGATAAATGTAAGTGAATATTTTAGTGATGTCATTATTAAAACAGGTGGGGAAGATGAAATATTGAACTATGCCAAGCAAGCACTTAAGTCTCATACTGAAGATCTAATACAACGATATTTAAATAAATGATATTAAAACAACTTATTTACCATTCATACCTTGTATTTCTTGTATTTTTACACTTTCATTCATGAGATAATGGTAAATAAGGAGATGATATAATGATATTTACTCCAATTAAACCAATGCTTTTGCATATGGGTAACAATGATGAAATAATAGATAATCCTGAATGGATTTATGATATAAAATGGGATGGTTGGCGCATCCTTTTGCATAAACAAGGAGACAAAGTAGAAGCTTATACTCGTCATGGGAATAATGTAACTGCTAAATTTCCAGAATTACAAGCTGCAGGACAATCAATTCATGAACATGAAGCAATTATTGATTGTGAAGGTGTAGTTTTACGGAATGGTATATCTATATTTGATGATTTTGCATATCGAGGTAGACTTTCAAATAAAGAGAAAATTGAACAAGCTATGTTAACTCATCCTACTACATTTATTGCTTTTGATGTGTTAGCGACAGATGAATCTGTTATGAGTAAACCATTAGTGGAACGAAAAGAAATACTATCATCAATAATCGAACCTTCGAATAATTTGTTGATCACACCTTCTGTAGTGGGCAATGGTAATGATATCTTTAAGTTAACAAAGGATAAAGGTATGGAAGGTATTGTAGGAAAGCGAAGTGATTCTACTTACAAAACTAACCATCGTTCGCATAGTTGGTTGAAATACAAGCATTTCAAAGTAATGGATGTTGTTATATTAGGTTATAAAGAAAATCCATTTACAATGATTGTAGGTACGCAATTAAGTAATGGTAAATACAGACCAGTTGCGAATGTAGAGTTTGGCTTTAAACCTGATGAAAAAAGAGCATTTAGAGAAATAGCTAAACAGATAGTAAATAATGTGGAACGAGATATAATGTGGCTAGAACCAAGATTGTTCTGTAAGGTACAATATCTTGAGAAAACAAGCACAGGATCATTGAGGATTGTTTCATTTAAAGGTTTTAATTTTAATAAAGTTCATGAAGAAAGTATTTAGTAGTCGCTCATTATTAAATGGGTGACTTTTATTATGCTGCTTTAGTATTCCATAAATTGAAGAGTTATCTTATAATTTAGTTACTGATAAATAAAGATATGGTGGTAAGTTGATGATGAAAACAGTCAAACTTAGATTAAGGGTTTTACTAGCTGAGCGTGAGTGGGAACAAAAAGATTTAGCAGAGCGAACATCACTTTCTGCACGTACTATTAGCGAACTTTATAATAATAAAACTAAAAGTTATACAAAACATGCAATTGATGAGATGGTAAATGCTTTTGATATTACTGATATGAATGAGTTATTTTCAATTGTAGAAGAAAATGATGAGGTGAGTGGAGAGTCTTGATTGACTCTTTTTTTATTAGATAATATTTCCCTTTTATAAAATTAAATAAAGAAATACATAAATTATACTTTACTTTATGTATTTTATTATTTATACTTAGGTTAAGAAATCAAACATTACTAAATTTTAGGAGGGAAAACGAGTGATTGAAATTAAAGAGGGTTTCGGAGTGGATGATAAAGTATGGTCAATTACTTTCGGTAAACCTTATCAAATTGTCCCAATCGGAGTTAACAAGCTTGGAGAGAGCCATCTAGATAGAAGGTTAGAAAAACTCAAAGAATATGATAAGCCAAAATATCTTGGAAATGTCGGATCATTAATGTCACATAGGTATAGTAATATCAAAGAAATTAAAAAAGAGATTATTTTAGTGAAAAAGTTCATTAGTAAAAAAGGAGCTGCTGATGAAGAGACTCATTATGATAAGGAATTTGAAGTATTTGTAATCTACTTCAACGATAATGAAAATTTAATGGTACTAAATACTAATTAAATCATTAGATAATATTCGTATATTACATAAAAGGAGAGATTTAATGAAAGTAGTAGACCTAGTTCCATTAATTAATAAAGAAGAAAGAATAGAAATTCATATAGATGGTAAACGTATGTTTTCAGGATTTCCAGATAACGCACTTTTGAATTGTTTCAACTTTGATATTCTAGAAATTTCAATAGATGAGACATGGAGTATGATAATTCATGCTAAATAATAATTCGATTTTATAAAAAGGAGAAACAAATAAAATGAAAATAGCAAAGGTGAATTTTAATCTGATTAGTAACCAACGTACAAACAAAAAGAAGTACTATTTTAACACAGACATTGAAGGATTAGAGAAGGGCGATATTTTAGTTGTCGATAGTCAAGGAAAAGAACAGTATGCAAATTTCTTAGGTTATTATGAAGGTCAACGAGAAGCATCTAAGAATGTAATCCGTAAAGCTGCTATTGAGGAATTAACTAATTACTGGACTATGGTTGAGGACAACTTATTAAAATATCCATTATACATATCAGATGAAATTTATAATCAATACCAATATAAATTCAATAACAATTTCTCAACAAGCAAAGAAGAAGCAACTCTCAAATTAACACGAAATGTATTGCTTTCTAATAACTTTACAAAAGGTAAAATTGTTAAGAATAATCATGTGTTTAACTATGGTACACAAGAGATCACTGTAAAAGGAAATGAAATTGTTTTAGTAGGAATTGATAAGACTAATGTGGAATTTAACATTTCAGAAGAACGTAGAAAATACATAGAAAGCAAGCTCAACTTAATTGCGTTTAGTGAATATAATAGCGAGCATTACAAAATTAAACCACCAACAAAAGAAGAATTAACTTCTAAAGGATTTACTAATCGAATAAAAATAAAATCTAATCAGACAGTTGAAAGTTTAATGGAGTATGGATTTAGTAATCATCATGAGCCAACTTTATATTTCTTTAGTATGCTGATCGATGATATTTCATTTGGTATAAGTGTAGATAAGAAGTCACTAGTGATTAAAAATATAGATGTGTTGGATGAAAACTTCTTACAACCTTACGATTATCAACGTATATTAATGAATGATATGAATCACAAATACGCTAGAATGGTATTTGATAAAGTGGATGTTGTTTTAAATAAACTGCAAAACGATGGTCTTATTGAAGGTTATTTAAGAGGTATGTATATTTAGTTAATAAAATAATTAATAAAAAGGAGAGCTGATAAAAATGAAGAGCTTACGCATAAGAAAGATACTTAAATCAATGGGATATAATCCTCACAATAAGTTTGGTGCTACTTATTATTATAAAGATGGATTAGAATTATCGCCAACTACTGTAAAAAAGGTATATAAAATGAATGTAAGTAATTTAGGACGTAAAAATGCTCAGAGTAGCTTATTGAACTGTAATTAAATAAAAAGTTGATATTATAAAAACAAATACATAACTGGAGGATGTAAAATGAATAAAAATTACAGAGAAATTATGTTATCAGCAGGTAGTACAATACAGGATGCTGTTAATCACTTACTAGAGTTTAAAGAAAAAGGTATTTTAGCTTGTGCAGATTTTAATGGTAAGACTCTTTATTCTGATACGGTAACAATGGACAGTGCGTATTTAGACATTATAGGAAAAAATAAATCTGAATTTGATAAGGAACAACAGGAACGAGCAGAAAGGTATGAAAAAGAGAAACGAGAGCACGAAGCAATGATTCCTGAGCATACTGAAATTTGGATAGAAAAAGGTAAGTCTGTTCTGGAAAAAGATAAATGGGATTATTGGAGTGAAATCGTACCTATTAGACTTAATGATTTATATCACGGAATGGAATTATGGAATTGTTTAGATATAGTAAAAGTATTAAATAATGATGGAACATTTGATGATGCCAAGAAGTTATTAGAGGATCAAGGTCATTCAGGAATGTCATTTGGATTAGTTTGTGCAATGGTTAGTGAATTTTGTGATAGAGGTAATGAATTTGTTGAATATGTTAGAGGTCAACTTTCATTAAAATAACGAATTTATTGAATGAGAGGTGTTTGTAATGTATTACGTAGTTGAAAATGAAGGTAAATATGAAATTCGCATAAAAGGATTAGAGGACTTAAATTTCAGAACAATCGTAGTACTGGATGATTTGGAAATTGCAGAAAAATACTGTGATAATTTAAATACTTCTTATGAGATCGGTTATAAGCATGGTGCAGAATTAGGATATTAACATCAAATAATAGAACGCTTTTAATGAATAACGAGGAGTGGCGTCTCGTGTACGAAATTATTGAAGTTGAACTTATAGAATATGATTCTAACAAACATGAATATATCGGAATTAGTGAAGGTAATAAAATTTTAGTTGATCCATTCGTTGGGTGTGTTTGGAATCATAGAATTAGAGGGTTAGGTAAATTTACGTTTAAAGGACATTGGTTTAGAGATTGCTTTATTGTCAGTGAACAGATTAAATAATAAATTACTTTCATAAGAGGAGAATAAATATGATAAATAAAATAGAAGAGCTGATACATGATTATAAGATTAATGGAGTTAAATTAGAAAATTACAACCCAGAGGGTACAGAAGCATTATTATTTTCTATAATTAGAAATGAAATATTAAAGAAGGTTATAGAAGATTTAGAAACAATAGTGAATGAAGTATGATTAAATAATAATTTCATTTTATAAAAGAAAATACATAAAGTTGGTGAAAAGGTGGATTTAAAAATTTACACAGTGAAAGATAATTATGTTTTTGAAGGAAATGAAGCTGAATGTGTAATGAATGAAATTACTAGGGCTGCATCAGGAAATGCTGAATGGACTGTACCAGTTAATTTAAATAGTGGTAAAAGCATCGTGTTTGTATTGTCTAATATTATTGCAATTGAATATGAATAAAGGAGAGGTTTAATGAACTACGAAGAAGTTGTTAAGATAGGTGATAGTGTAGGATTACATGAAAGTCATTTTTTGGCAAGTTTTACTTGGTGGCAATACGTTTTATATATTGGACTGTTTATTGTGCTGAGTATTATTTGCTTATGGATAGGAGAAAATTTTGAATTCATTGGTGCTCTTGGACTCGCTGTTTTATTTAGTGTAATGGTTATATTTTTACCAATAATAAATGCAGCTTCAAAGCATTCTGTAGTTAATGAAAAGAACAATAAAGAAATAGCAGAATATAAAAATAAATATGGGGATAATTATATCAATGACTTACCTGTAACTAAAGCTGAAGTATTCTACATCAAGATTGATGCAGAAGCAGAAGTATCAGGAAGCCTTATCTTTGGTACAGGATCAATAAATAGCAACTTGCTAACAACTATGACAGTATCATATAAATTAAATGGCAACGGTATCACGGAGACAGCAAAAACAACCCCAAACTTTGATTTAGTCAAAGGTGATACGCCTTATATTACATATCAAGAATTAAAAAAAGATTTACCTCATTATCAACATGGTAAGTATAATTTTCAAATTCATTTACCAGAGAACTACAGTTTTACAGATATTAAGTAAAGGTCATATTTTATTAGAAAAGGAGTCGATATTATTATGATGAAAATTGAGTATTTAAAACCATTTTATACAAAAGTCACTGGTAATAAACTACGTTTAGTTTTTGCTTATCAATATTTCTCTATTTCAAAAGATAATGAGATTTTCCATTTCATTCCCATCGAAGGAAAAGAGATGATCGTTAACTTGGATACAGAACAAGTTGAAAATGTATCTGAGGTTTTTGTTTTCCAGAAAGATAAACGTTTTATTCGAATACCACTATATCAATTATTATTAATTACAAATATACATAGTTTTATAAACCCAATAATACATAAAGAAAAGAATAAAAATTCTAGTCACCAAGTATATAAAGAAGTTAAAACAGCAAAAGTTAATTTTAAAGGTTTAAGTGATTTACCGACAAGTGAAAAAACGTATTACTTCAATACAAATATTAATGATCTCAAAATAAATGATGTTGTATGGGTAGACAGTCAAAACAAACAGCAGCTTGCTAATTTTTTAGGATATATAGATGAGTCTGAAATTAACTTCAAACCAACAAAGTACATAATCAGCAAGGCGAACGTAGGCGGTGATTCTAAGAAAGAACCTCTTACCTTAGAGACTCGTGATTCAAGAAAGTGTGAATATGGTATTCCTGATAAGTTTAAAGTTGAAACAAGTAAATTAATATCTGAGATTATGAACTTCAACAAAGAAAATTTAATTAATAGATACTTAGATGATAAGAATTTCGATGGAATAAATGAAGTTATAGGTATTCAAATTTGAAAAATAGCGTTTACGAAAGGAGAGGAATGACATCGATAAAGTTTATCTAGTTAATTATTATAAAGATAAGTATGGAGAACCTGATAGTTATAATACATTAGGAGTGTACAAAGATAAGACGAAGGCTGTTGAATTTGTAGAAAATAATTATAGTGGCAGTTTTGATAATGTTAATTATGATTTAATAACTTATACAATTAAAAATGACAGATTTACATATGAAGAAGTAACTATCAAAGAAATGGATTTGTTATAAAAGCCGTCTATTACAAAAATAACAGGTGAAGGATGAAATAAATGACATCAAATAAATCTATGTGTTTTAGATGTGGAGAATTCACAGAGTCAATTGAGTACAAATGTGTTCAGTGTATGCAATTCAAGTTAATTGACACTATCTATGTATTAGATAAAGAAGATATTGTAGAGGATGATGTGTAAAATGAGTTATGGATTATTTAGAGGTGATGAACATATATACACGTACAACTACAAACATGTAGCTGAAAAACAAGCTTCAACTCTTGGTTCGGAGTTCTATGTAAGGGAATTGACATTTGAAGAGTATTACAAACGGATGAAAGAAATATATGTAGAAGGAAAATATAAATAATTACATAAAACAGATGTATTATTGAAAAAGAAGGAGAAGTGAAATAATGAAATCAAATGAAGAAATAATGTCTGATCAAGCAGTAGAAATGAGAGAATTGATTCCAGATTACGTTGATGGAAAGTGCACTGAATCAATGGCTTGCTGCCCAACAGAAGTGTTTTATTTTGCTAATTTGTACATAAAGGAATTACAAGAAGAAAATATGAAATTGAAAGATGAATTAGATAGTAAAAAT
This sequence comes from Lysinibacillus sp. Bpr_S20, assembly GCF_023337835.1. Taxonomy (NCBI): domain Bacteria; kingdom Bacillati; phylum Bacillota; class Bacilli; order Caryophanales; family Bacillaceae; genus Lysinibacillus; species Lysinibacillus sp. Bpr_S20. The sequence continues at coordinate 429,772 of NZ_JALNLQ010000003.1, read as the reverse complement.
AAAGTAAATGTATTTGGTAAGATGATTGAAAATCTAAAGGATGAAAATTTTATTAAAAGCGTTTCTGAGAGTATGTCTCCAGAACCTGAGACCACTCCTGAGTTTATGGAGTCATACGATCAATATCAACAAAGAAATGATGTTAATTTAAATGATAAGGAGAATTATAAATGACATATAATGAATTCTGTAATAAAATAGCAAATTTAGGTTTAAGTATTACAATACATAATGATAGTCTGTGGTCAGTTGGTTATAAACGAATAGCGAATCCAATGTTATATTTTAATCCTTTAATAGAAGAGGAAAATTATGATGGTAATATTACTGTTAAATCAATAAATGTACGTATGTTTAATGCCAATGAATTAAAGAAAACGCTGATACTAATCGATGAATTACTATTAACTAAAATGGTTGATCGTGGAGAAAAAGTTACATTTGGATAAAAGAGATATATTATTGAAAGTATGTGTTTTTCTAAGTAGGACAGTAATTTTTAAATGATTAAATATGTAGTATCTGCATTATGAACGTGTATTTATAGGAAATACAAAAAAAGGAGGAGTATAAAATGGGTTTAGATTTTAGTCACGGTGAGGCACATTGGAGTTATGGTGGATTCAATAATTTTAGAAGAAGATTAGCATCGAAAATTGGTATGAATTTAGATGGAATGGTAGGATTCGGAGGCAACATTCCTTTTCATATTTACCAAGATAATATCATCCCTTTACTAAATCATTCTGATTGTGAAGATGAACTTACAATAGAAGAATGTAAGCAGGTAGCACCTAGACTGAGAGAACTGGTTTCTGAATGAGCAGAAGATGATTATGACAAGATAAGAGCTATAGAATTGGCAAATGGAATGGAATTAGCTGTTGAACTAGGTGAACCCTTAGAGTTTTGTTGAGGTAATAATAGACAATCAATAAAAAACTAATATTACTAAAATAAATACATAAATAAGAAGGAGAGAATTAATTATGGAGTATTTTTCAAAATTAGATAACAAATCATTCACAACAAAAGAGACATTAATCGATCATCTGGTGAAGAACTATTCGATGAAAGTTGAGAAAAGTGATTATACGGATATTATTGATAAGATTAATAAAGCAGCTCCTTATGTTAGTGTGAATTCGATAAATAAGGATAGCAAGGATATGCTAATTGTTAGTATTAGCTATCACAACAAACAGGGCAACTATTTACATGGAGAAGAAATAGTATTAGAGGGTGGAGCGATACAGGATTATGACTATTGGGATTACATGGTTTGTAAAGATACTGATGGTTTAATTTCATACATAACATCATATTACAATAAAGCTGATTTAATAGAGAGTATACTTATTGATAAGTTCGGTATGTGTAATGATTCATTTGAACTTATGGATATCCATACAGGTGGTCATGATAGTAATGCTGCGATTTATTTTAAGTTTTATATTGACGACATCAAGTATGAACGAAGATATGACTTTGGAGATAGTGATGATGATTTATTCAATCAAATCAATTCTTTATTTGTAAAAGAAATAGAAGGTGTAATTGAAAACCGTTGGAATAGTTGTTCACATAGTCAAATTTTCCGTGTTAGTGGTGTAGATGTAAATGAATTCTTGAAGGACGGTAAGAAAGTCAAAATAGAAATTTTAGATTAAATAAAAGGAATCTTTGATTGAAATGGAGTGTATAGAATAGCCATGTCAAAAGAAAACAAGTTAAGTATACTGGTAAATGGATCGCTATCAAATAGACGTTCTAAAAGAGAAGTAGATAATTTACTGTTTGCTATTAATGATTATATTGGATTAAAAGAACAACTGAAACAGACGGAGTTGAGTATATGTTTAAAGCAAATATAAAATTTTGTGACGGAAGTACATTAAGTGAAGTATTTTTATATAAAGAACAGACATTATGGACATCTATCATTACAGATAAAAGAGAAGCAGAAAAATTATTAGGGATGTGGAGTACGATTTATTTTGGTAATGATTGTATACAAGGATGCTTTATTCCTAGTCACATACAATCGTATGATTTAATTGAGCTATCTAAAGAAGAGATGAATGAGATAAGAAACATAAAGTTAATGAAAGAATTAAATAAAAACTAAATATTATTAAATACATAATATGAAAAGGTGATGTTAATGGAAGAGAATTTAATACATACAAAGAGTGTTGATTATGCGTTCAATCTAATATCTAAGTTAACAGGAGAATTAGAAAGCATAGAAAGTAACAGATTCAAAAGCGATGAAACTTTTCAAAATGTAATAAAGGAAATTGCTAAACTGCATTCAGATTTAATTTTTAAAAATGAGGAAATAGAAAGTTTGAATTGTGATAATCAGCGCATTTTAGAATCATTAGAGATTGAATAATAGGTAAGTATTATGAAAAGCTAAAAGGAGAGATTCGATGGAAATCAAATTTGAAAACGGTTCAACTATAACATCGATTGATTCAAATGACGTAATTCGTGGTCGTTTATTTAGTCATGTGATTGCTCCAAGAGATTTTGAATACATATTATGTGAGCGAAAAAACGGTAAGAAGTTCATTAAAGTGATCATGTATTTTAATGATGCAAATGGGTATATCGAGGTAGCGAGAATAAACCCAATTAAGAATGCTTTCAACGAAGATGGATATGGGGATATTAACCATTTATTCAGTTGTCTAGAAGATAATCAGAAAATCATCAGTAGTATTAAACAACAATTAATTAAATAAAATTAACGTTTACTAAAACAGAAAGGAATTGATATAAATTATGAAGAAACGTGTAATTATTGCGAATATCATTAGTAAATTAGAAAGTGATTCAAGGTGTGCTCTAAATCCTTTCGCTTCAACACTTACTGAAGACGACTACATAAAATTAGGTAAGAGTTATTATGCTGATGAACTTTTGCGTGAAATTAGAACAATGTTGAATAGCAGCATTAAATAAAAGGAACATTATAAAACATTGAGAGTCGATTCAAAAAAATAGTCGGCTCTCGAATAATAAATAATAAAATACATAAAATGCTTTACAATTAACAAAAATATGGATATACTATTATTAATCAAAGGATATCGTAAAGGTGGTTGGAAGTTATGGTTGCTGCTCTTAATACAAATCAGAATGCTGTTCAAATGGTTACTTATATAGGGGATCATATAAATGATTTTTTAAATGAGTACAAAAAGAAATCAGAAAGTAGTTTTAAGAACTATAGAAGCAGTTTAAATAAGATATTTAAAGATCTGATTAGAAAAAATGAATACAAGTATATTTCTAAAGAGGATATCGAAAACTTAACTGTATCTACATTAAAAGATTACTTCAATGGATTACATGATGAACTAAATGAAGATGATGAGCCTAAGTATAAGAACGCAACTATTAATAGACATATCTCAGTAATAAAAGAATTAATAAGATATTTAAGAAATTGGGATATCATTTCTTATGATTTAGAGAAATTAAATTTGGTTAAGTCTTTACCAGACACTAGAGAAGAAATAGAAATGATTCCTTTTGATTTAGCTATGGAATATGCAGATTATTTTGCCAAAGAAGAGCAAGGACTTGAAAAATCATTAATAATAAAGTTAGCTACTGAGACAGCCTTGCGAGCTAGTGAGCTACTAACAGTAGATTGGTCTAATTTCACTGAAGTTGAAGATGGAGTCATTCTTAAGTCTAACGGTTATAATAAAGGTAAAGGAAATAAAGAGTGGATTGATAAAATAGATAAAGAATTATATGAAGAACTTCTACAATTAAAAGAAATAGGAAATGCAGATAAATTATTTAATCTTACTTATAAACAGTTAAGAGGAATGATGGATAGAGGGAATAATTTATTAAATAAAACAGGAATAGACTACAGTTTTCACTCATTCAAAAAACTAGCAGTTACTATGTGTTATCTTAATAATGGAAACTGCATTGATACTGCAATGAAGAAAGCTAGACACAGTAATGTAAATACAACAATGAGATACCTTAGATTAACTAATCTAAATGTCACAGGTATTATATCTGCAAAAATGAATACTTCTGAAGAGTTGTATAAAACAGTTTCTCATGAATTATTGTTAGAATGTTTAGAAGAAATGCGTCCAGAGATGTTACTTTTACTAAATAACAAGATAAAAAATAAAACGTCAGAGAGTGATTATCTATGACAAGTCAGATAAAAAGTGGTAAAATAACTCTAGTGCGAAAGGGGCGTTAGATATGCAAATTAATAAAACAAGAGAGCAATTAGAAACAGAAATTAAAAGTTTGATACAGTTATTTGCTTCAACAGTTAATAAAAAAGAAGTGGAGCTTATAGTAGAACATTTGAACGGTAAGCATGGTATTAAAAAAACTAGTATTTACTCACTATTTAACAATGCGAATAATGTTGGTAAGTTGACTGCTGAAGAATTAGCCTTATTCGGTCAACAACTTGTTATTAAGTTAGGTATTGATCAGAATGAATGGATGAATGACTGGTTTACAGAACGAGAGAGAAAAGAGTATGAAAGTTATCAATTTGTAGATATTCAATCAATGGATGAAATAGATTTTCCAATGGTAAAACAAAATGTTATTGATTTGGGTGATGGATATTATTTAACATCTTTTACAAAACAAGAAGTCGGTAGACTTTTTAGATATGGTAAATTAGATTATAACCCAAATGTACAAAGAGGTATGCGTAAGGTTGTAAGATACGGATTAGTGACAGAAGTACCTATTGTGTTACAAAAGAAAGTAAATGAAATAAGAAATTTAACTTTAAAGAATAAATTAAGACCATCTACAATAATCTTAAATGCTAAACAGTTCAGTTCTGAAGAAGAGTCAGAATTAATTTATGATAATGATAAGAATACATTAACAATAACAGAGGGAACTATATTAGATATAGTCGATGGTATGCATAGAACATTAGGGACTTATAGTGCGTATATTAGAGACAAAGACATTCAAGGGTCTTTCCCTGTAATTATATCCAACAAATCAGATGAGGAAATTAAGAGATATCAATTAGATTTAAATAAACATACTCCTTTGACGAAAGGTAGAGCCAATGAGTTGAAAGAAGAAAATTACGCAAGCGATGTAATAAGTATATTAAAGTCAAAAGGCGAACTTAAAGATAGAATCACGACAAGCACAGATATCAAACATTCATTAAAAGGTAATGAATTTATCCCTTATAACACTTTATATAATGCAATAAGCAGTGTTTTTAAAATCAATAGTAGATTAGAAGCTAGAAAAATTGCCGAGGAAATAAATGAATATTTAGTCTATTTGTTTGGTGTTTTTGGAAAACATGAAAATGACGAATATAAAGTGCTTTTCGATGCTGATATTTTTGAAGGACATTTAGCATTAATGAAGAAGATGAATGAAAAAGACATGAGATATGATGAATTAGAAAAAATTATTAATATAAATGAATTCCATATTGATAATAATCGTTGGAATGAATATAAATTGTTAAATAAGAATATAGGTAAATTATCTAAAAAAGACAGAAGTAGCATCGTTAAATATTTTGAAAGTCTGATATAGATATAGGAGGATTAATAAATGTATAATGTGGAGTATAAAGAAGCCTTTTTAGAAGCGTCTGATCATGCTGAGGAAACTAAGAATCAATATAGAATGTACTTTAAAAAAACCGAACCGTTTGAAGCTCAAAAAGGAAAAGATCTATTTGATATGGACTTTGATATGTTGGATGAACTATTTTATTGGGTGCAGAGAAAAACAGAACGTTCTGCTGTAAGTTTTATTAGTACAATAAAAAACTACATTACCTGGGCAAAAGATAATGGGTATGGCGATAACCCACTCAATCCGATCATAGATACAGTTAACACTGAATTTGTTTCTAAATATCTATATAAAGAAGGAATAAAATATTATACTAGAAAAGATTTATTTAAATATTTCGAGAACATATTCAATATAAAAGATAAGGCTTTGGTTTTGGCTTTATTTGAAGGTATTAGTGGTAATAAATTTTCAGAAATTATCAATTTAAGAAGAGAAGATTTATCAGAAAAAGATGATAAATATTATGCTTCGTTATTATGTGACGAAGTTGATTTAACAAATAGACAATTAGAAATATCTAAAGAATTGTATGAGATGTTGATCGAAACTTATAACACACAAGAATATAAAAGCGAAAAGGGAAAAGTTAACAGAATAGCTGATGGGGAATACGTTTTTAGAAAAAACAGAGTAGGTACTAACAGCGCACGTATTACATATCCAGTGCTACAGAATACTTTTAGGAATGTAATAAAGGCTGCGTTCGATGACGTACAGATTACAACAACATCTATAAGTAATTCAGGTGTAATGTATTATTCTAATGAATTTATGGGTAGTGATAGAGTGCTTACAAAAGAAATAGCAACTAAAGTAGCTGAGAAATTTGATTTATATGGATTAGAAATCAAAGGTAAAAAATATCCTTCATTTATGAGATTTAAAGAAATTATAGATATAGATTATATGGAAGAAGAGTATGGACATTTTAAATTAAACTTCTAAGACAAAAAGGACTGAATGCAAGTCATTCGGTTTCCTTTATACATAAAATAATAAAATACACAAAATATGTTTAATGGTTGTTAATAATATTTAAATAATGATTTACATATCAATTAAATATTATTAAGAAGTATCGAACAAAAATGAGAACAAACGTTTGTATTTGAGTATTGACATAATTTTGGATGATTGGTAAAATTGGATTATGGAAATGACAAATGAAACTATACTTATAGTAAATACTTTTTAAAAGGGGGAATATGAGCATGAGAATAGCAAAAATTGAAGCAGAATTAGCCATTTATGACCAAACACCAGAGGAACTATTGGCTCGATTTGACGGATTGATAGCTCCTGACGGACTTTCCATAGTAAGCATTAAAGGTAATAAAATAATGAATGAGTGTCTAGATTTAAAGTTTACTAAAATTTTAGAAATTAACGAGGATGAAGAGGAAATAATTTTCTTCCAAAAGGAAGCAGAGCTGAAATATTACCCTTCTACCAACAAGACATTTAAAGTGCAAGACATGATTAGAATAGATGGAAAAGGTGATTACAGTATTGTATTATCATCCACACACGCACTCTTATTTAACGCTGATACACTGACAACCATAGAATTGACGAATGTAAAAAATATCAACGAGATGAAGCAGCATTTAGAGCAGAATTATCCAGAGTACATAGTGCTTCGTAAAATTAACTAATTAGTTATTAAAGTAGGTTAATGTTGGGGTGTGGTATTGGCAGTGTCACTAATGTCGCACCTTGAAATTAATATAATACAAAATACATAAAGGTGGTATGTTATGAATAAAAAGTACAGTGAAAAACGTTATAATGATTTTGGATTATTTATTTTTCCTAATAAACGAGGAGAAGGCTTTAAAATAATTAGAGATGAGGATGGATGGATATTTGATAAGACCTACAAAGATGAACAAGCTGCACAAAATTGGATAGATGATATGATCGAGCTTACAGACAAATCAAAAGCAAAATGGAAAGCAAATACATAAAATACATAATGATAGAGGTAATACATATGATTAAAATTTATACTGACAGTAGTTATAAAGATGGAGTATCTACTCATCACTACTTTGTCATGAGAGGTAATAAAAGAATAAAAAGGCGAACATTTATTGGATTTGATGAATCGTCCAATAAAGCTGAAGCAACAACAATAATTAAAGCTTTACAGATGGTAATGAAGAAAGGGTGGGAAGGAGTAACAATCAATACAGATTCATTAGTCACTGTATATGGAGTTAAGCATGGTAAGTTTGATAATGAAGATTTTCGATACATAGCGCATTTACTTAAAGTAACAAAATCAAATATAATGTGGAAGAATAGAAGACATTACAGAATTAAAAAGGCAGATAGTGAGTGCCGCAAGATGATGAAAACAAAATTAAGAAGAGTAATTTAAAAATACATATACATAAAGGTGAGATACAAATGAATAAAGATATCATGAATTTAAAGAACACTTTTGGATCGATTATCGATGAGTATGATAAAGGTTCAATGCTTAATGATGACGATAGTATAAAATCTTGGATTGCCAGATGTGATTGGTTCGTTAAACAAATGGTAGACATTAAAATAGGAGTAGGATTTAAATATTTCGAGCTGCAAAAAGAGTATAATCCACTAAAGGAAAACAGTAATGTCAGAGAAGGTGAAGAAGCTGAATGAATCAAATGTAATTGGTCACTGTGCAAACAAAGAATGTTCTAATGAACTAACTAGTAAAGATGAGTATCTGGTTGGTGAGGATGATCATAATTTATACTGTGATTCAATTTGTTACACTAAGTACATGTTGAATGTAGGTGCAGTAAAAGAAATTAAATATTAAAATACATAATAATAATATATAGATATTATTTAAAATTAGTTATACATATTTGATGTTTAGAGTGAATTATCGTCATAGTTATCAAAAATATAATACATAAATGGAGAAAATACATAATGAATCAATACATAGTTTCACTAGTCTTAAATGGTGATGAGTATAATATGAATGTAAAGAAAGAGAGCAAAGAGGCTGCTTTACAATATGCGAAGGACAAGCTTAAATTTGACAAGATAATATGTGTTGCAGAAAAACTAGACTTTAAACGCAAAAGATTTGGTTATTTAGGAAATCCAGATCGTACACCTTATGGAAGTAGAAGCAAGGATATGAAAGCAGCTAAGAATACTAAGCGTACTCAAATCAAGTACGTAAAATAAAATATAAATAAAAGGAGTTAAAATTATGACGGAACGTTTAGATGGATATGATAATTATTCTACAACTCTTGTACAAATAGGAAGGTCTCGTGCGTGTGCTTATTGTGGTGATGAATGTTTAGTTATTGATGACTGGTTTGATGAGCATGGTAATTATTGTGGTACAAGGAATTATTGCACATGTGAACAAGCTAAAATTGAGCAACAAATGAAACGTGAGCTTGAAAGAGAGCATGAAAAGGAAATTGCTATTCGTAAAAAATATGAGGATAAATTAGTAATTGATAAAAGTAAGATTGAGATGTTAGAAGTAAAAGAAAAATTCTCAAATATTTGTAGAGATCATGTTCAGTATGGTGCGTTATCAAGTTCTTCATTTGAAGATTTATGCGACTTGTTGAAAGAGGCTTATGAAGAGCAAGTACATGATTACGAGTATGAAGAAGATGAAGAGTGAAAGCTTCAATAATACCACTCTTTTATTGAAAGAAAATTGAGGTGATATCGTGAAAATTGTTAAAATACTAGCTTTGGTGGCGTTTGTCATATATTTAGGCTCTGAAAGCGTTGGTATTGTTGGGTTTTTAGCTTTTATCATCGGACTGGGATATCTGTTCCCTTGGGTTGACGGATATGATGAAAAATAGGCAAATTTAATAATAGTGGAATATTATTAAAAAGAAAGAGGTTGATTAGAGTGAAGTTAGAACATGTAGATACAGTAAATGAGTCTACTACATATTCAATAGAATTGTCACGAGCAGAAGATATTGCCGAAAATGGTGAAATGGCAGATATTAAGACTATTGCGCTGCCTTCATACTTCAATCCAGATAATGAGGATCAGTGGGTTAAAATGCTAGAACAATTGAAGCCTCATATTGAAGAAGGTAATTTTGATACGGTGTTATTAAAACGTGAAGTATATGAAGAGAAAGTGTTCACAGTAAATTAAATAATAAAATACATAAAATAATAGTTGAAAATGGTTGAATAATAGTTTAAGATATATTTAACAAATAAAACAAATAAATGAAAGTTATAACATTCTCATTATAAATAAATAGTTGTTATGTAGCAAAAGTCGGTGTTTAGTTAATAAAATACATAATGATGAAACGGAGATGTTGATAATGTTTGAAGAGATAAAACAGATAAGTAATGATTCCATAATAAATGACCAACTAAGACAAGCCATGATTAAACAGATGGAAAAAGGTTATCAGGAAATGGGAGAATTAAATCTTCAAATGACGAATGAATGGTACAGCGTGGAAAATGAAGCTGAAGCGATCAACGATAAAATTGTAAAAGGTGAATGGTGAGTTAGTTATGGATGTAATGCATTGCTTTAATAATTTAATCCTATAATATACTACTAATTGTTAAAGCAATGTATTTTAAATAATAGGATGTTTTTATTTAAGAATACATAAAAGAATTGAGGTGGAAGTATGGTTATTCATTTAGTAGACAAAATGGAATACAATAGAAAGACATCTCAGCAATACATTATTAGATACAAAAATAAAGAAACTATTAAAGAATTATCTAAGTTAGGTTCAATTACATATAAATCACCAGTAATTAATGTATTATTTATTGATACTGAAAAGAGTATAAGCGAGTTGTTAAAAGTAGAAGGAGTTATGAGTGCTACTTTACAGAAGAATGGTAGGTTGCTAAATAACAAAGAGAAAAGTACATATTAGAGGAATAATGAATGGAAAAATTAACAAATGAAGAATTAGTATTGGTATATCAAAGTGAAAGTAACGAATTAGCTTTTGAAGAGTTATATAAAAGAAATCAAGGATTGATATTTGAAGTAATTAAAAAATTTAAAGGTACTAAAGTAATTAATAGTGAAGATGTGATAAGTGATTGTAATCTTGCTTTTTCAAGATCAGTCCAGACATTCAATACATCAAAGAGTTGTAAATTTTCTACATACTGTTACTCGATCATGGTGAATGAAGTATTAAAAAGTATTAAAAGCGCAACAAGAGTAAAAAGAAATCCTTCGAAATATAAATTTTTATCTTTGAATGAAAAAGTAAATGAAGAAGGTAGTAAGCTAATTGATATTTTAGATGCTTCTGATAGTGATGTTCTACATAAGAAAGATTATAAATACTTACATAATGCAGTTGAATATGCAAAATCATGGATACATGAAAAGTATCATCCATACTTATTACCTTTGATGTTTAGAGAAACAACTACAAATGAAGTAGCACCTATCATTGGAGTAAGTCCAAGGACAGTACATTATACAACAACTATGTTTAGAGAACATGCGCGAGAATACATTTACCATTTCTCAAGTGGTGAAATAGTTTCTTGATTTTATATGAAAGAATGATTTTATGAAAGTAAGGAGGAAATTAGATGAAAATTAAAGGACACATATATACAAAAGCAACTGAACATGCAAATTTAATATCTACAATCACATCTCAAATGGCTCTTGCTGATTTATTGGAGAAAGGTAAACATCTGAATGATACTAATATTCTTGTTGAATATGAACGTAAAGAATTAGTGGGGATTAAAGACAGTATTGCTCAAATATGGGCTTCGTTAGAATTACATAATGTCAAAGGACATCTTGATCATGTTTTTGAGCATAAAGGAAATAAAGTAAAATAAAAAAAGGATGATTTCATCCTTTAGGTTTAGTATTAGGCTTCTTGCTAACTTGTTCTAGAGCTTCTATATATTTTTTAGCAGTTTCTAACTCATCATCAGAGATACTTTTTACAAGGTTTTTCAAAGCAATATGTTCATCTAAATTAGCTACTTTGGAATTTTGATTTTCAGACATATATGATCAATCCTTTACAACTTATATATTGATTATGATAGCACTTTGTTTAAGTTGGTTTCAAATAATAAGAAATCTTATATGTCATGTTATTTTAGAAATGATGTGGAGCGATGAATAGATTTAACTTCAAATACTAAAACTAGTTATGAATTATAACTAAGGAGGTATTGTGATGAGTTATTTTGGGTTATTTATTTTAGGATGGTTGTTGATTGGATTCTTATCTGGAATCAAAAGGATTTATATCGATAAAAAATTATCAGAAGAAAATATCATAAAGATGAAAGAAGATGCGATTGAAGATGGTGTTCCAGAATATATCGCTGAAGAAAAACTTGCAATTCTTACAAAGCCTAAAGTGTTATTAGCTATCTATACTTTATTTGGAGTCATTACTTTTATAACAGATACAATTAGTACATTTAAAAGGAAGCATACTTAAATTTAAGTGTGCTTGATACATAACACTGTTGTTTAGATGTAAAGTTAAGTAAAAAATAAGAATTATCGAAAGGAAACTGATAATGAATAAATTAGAAATAATTAAGAAGCAATGGAATGAATATGAGACAGAATTTGGTGAGAGTGATTATATGGATATCGACAAACATACTAACATGGCATTCAATGTACCAGTATTGTTAAACAAACTAGATAAAATACATAAAGACTTAGTTCAGATGAAGAAAGTTGGTAATTGTAGTTATGTAGATATCGACTACATGTTAAATGCAATTGAAAATGATAAATATTAAGGAGGAAATAAGATGAATATCAAACCAATAAATTATAAGTTAACTCATTACTATGCAGAAAATAAAGAGAGTTATGATGTAATATTTAGTAGTAAATTACGACCAGAATATTTAAGTAATATTATCGCTCACATTCAGTTTTTGACTGATGAGATATCCCATGCTAAAGAATTACCTTCTATTGAAATCGTATCATTGTTGAAAATGTTCTACGATAACGACATTGAAATTTTAGATGATAATGAGGTAGCTAAATTTACAATTGATGAATACGATAACTGGGAATTTTATTGTAGTGTAGCAGATCAAATATTAAATAATGAAAACTATATAAGGAAAGGTCTAGCATCATTTATCAAAAAGATATTATTGAATCAGGAAGAGCTATTACATGCAAGTATTCAATAATAATTCACTTTTATGAAAGAAAAGGGAGATGAATAAATGAAAGGCGTAGTTAATTGGTTTAATGTAGAAAAAGGATTTGGATTTATTAAAGGTGAAGATAAAAACGAATATTTCGTACATTTTACAGGTATTGATACAAACGGTTTCAAAGCTTTGGATGAAGGTGAATGTGTAGAGTTTGAAATTGAGGAATGTCCAAGACAAGGAGAAAAAGCAGTAAGAGTTAGACGTGAATCAAACACTAGTAAATCAGAAAGTTTGAGCGTAGAAAAGATGATTGACTTTTTAAAATTTGAAAGAGAAAATTTGCTAAATATCATTGGCGACAATCATAGTGAATTCAATAAAGGTAGAATGTATGCAATGGATAAAATGATTGATGGGATGGAAGTCATTTTTAAGAACATATGATTTAAATAATAGTACGATTTTATTGAAGTAAATACATAAAAAGAAATGGAGATGTAAGTTGTGAAAAAGAAAACATTGGGATTTTTAAGTGGATTATTGTTAACAGGTACACTATTAGGAGCATGTGATGCTATGCCAGAATCTGCTCAAGATAAGCTCTCTAAAGATAATAAAGAAAAGTTAAATCAATCAGTAAAGGTCATGGAATCAGTCAAAACACCAAAAATTAATTACTCTGTAGAGAGAGAAAATATCGCAAAACGAATTTCTGTAACAAATGATGCTAATCTGCTTCAATGGATATATCCTATGTCAGCAGGTAGAGTTATTGGTCGTTTCCCAGTACGAGGTAAAGTAACTTCTGGTGATAAACGATTGACTTCTACTCAAATGTTAAATGATGAAGGTAAAAGTGGAGGATATTCTTATACACATGTAGTTGAAGCACCTGATGAAATGGGTGCATACGGAAGTTCAGGAGGATATATTTTCTGGTTCGATCCTTCAGGTCAGTATCATCAACATAAAGGAGACTATTTCTTAACAACAGAGCCATATAAATTAGATGATGGTAACGGTACAATTTCTGTAGATATTGATGAAAATGAATTAAGAAAAGTGTCTGAATATGATAAACAAACTGAAGAAAATGAGGTAGTTAAATAATGAAAAAAGCTACTAAATATACTTTAGCTTTTATCGGTGGAATCATCGCAATATCAATAATCGGATTAGTATTGAAGCTCTTATTATTTCCATTGTTCGTTGCAGAAAAAGCGTCTGAAACAACGCATGGTGTTGTTGAACAAACGTTGAATGCAGATAACGCATTAACCAATTATGAACAATTTAAAGATTTATATAATGGTGCAAAACAGCAAGTGATGAATATCGAATCAACAGAAAAACAAATCCAACAGTTGAAAGTTACATATGGAGAACCTAAAGACTGGTCTAAAGATATTCGAAATGAAAATAGTTTCTTGAATAAAACTCTAGAAGGATATAAACAACAGTATCAACGTACAGTTTCAGATTACAATTCGAATGCAAGTAAATTAAATCGCAATTTATTTAAAGATAAGAATTTACCTAGTGAATTGCCGTTGGATTATTCTCAACTTCAATAGTAAGCAATTCGATATCTATAAAATACACGTATTATCAAAAATAAGGAGAAGTGATATTGATATTTTAACAAATAAAACTGTGAAAACTAGAAAATCTCATCGATGTTGGGGATGTGCCAATCGCTTTGAATCAGGTACAATGATGCGCTACACGACTTCAGTTGATGGAGGAGAGATATCCTCAGCTTACTGGTGTAAGACTTGTGATAAGTTAATTGATCAAACATATGATTACTTTGATTTTCAAGACGGAATTGAGTTTGGTTCTGTGCGTGAAGGTGATATGCAGGCTTGGGAAAGTATACATAAATGGAATACATAGAAATCTTTATTTTATAAAATAAATAAATTCAAAGGAGATAATACATATTGAATACACAATTTGAAGAAAAGAAACTCTTAAAGTTATTAGGTAGTGAGCTAGTTGAACTATTTAAGAAATACAATGTATTTGTAGCAGGTGGAGCTATTACTAGTATTTTTACTAATAGCGAAATTAATGATATCGATGTTTATACTCGTAATGAAGATGACTTATTAGGTCTCATCGAAGAGCTGTTTGATCATTGTGGCAACAAGGTGTTAAGCAGTACAAAGAAATCAACATTATTTGCGGAAGATGATTTATTAATTCAAGCAATTCATTTTAAGTGCTTTGAAACAGTAGAAGATGTATTTGATTCATTTGACTTCACCTCTGTTATGGGTGCTTATGATTTCAAAGATAATAAGTTTTATTTCCATGATGATTTTATGAAACATAACTCTCAAAAGATTATCAAGTTTAATTCAAATACTGTATATCCATTAATTTCAGCTTTACGTGTTCAGAAGTATGAAGGAAAAGGATATAAAATTTCCAAAGCTGAATATCTACGAATTGTCATGACATGCATGAAATTAGATATAAACTCATACGAGGAATTACAAGAACATTTAGGTGGAATGTACGGTGTTAATCTAGACAAACTGTTTGAAGATGTTAAAGATGAAGAGTTTAATATGGAAACAGCTATTGAAAAATTAGCAGAAATTACATTATCAGATGAATATTTTGAGAAACCTGAAATAGAATTAGTCTTTGAATTAGATGAAGTATTGAGTAAAATTTCACCAAAAGCAATTAAGTATGTAGAGTTTAAAGGAAAGTCATATCGAGTACATAGCAATGGTGAAATTGAGCATGAACATACTAAGCATGAAAATCACACAATGTTAGATATCAAAGATGTATTCAAAGATAATATGTTATATAAGTTTGTTAAAAAGAATGAAGATGGTACATATGGCAGCTATTATGATCAAGAATTTATCTATAAAATCGGTGAAATGGCTGAAGCAAAAGGTGAAGTCGGTACATACTCTTGTGACAAAGGTAAATTACACTTCAATACAAAAGATAAAATTAAAAAGTCTACATATTTTGATAAGAAGGATAAAGTTCTATTAGAAGTAATGTTTAATACGGATGATTTACTTGATATCGATCATTCTACAAAAGTAACTGCAAGTAAAGTATATGTTGTTCGTGAAGTTCCAGAAAATGAATGGAAAGAGTGGCTTGGAATTAAAGAAGATTCAAATGTAGGAGCTTATTGTGATTCACCTCTATTCTAATTAAATAATATTCTGCTTTTATAAAATTAAACAATAATATACATAAAGGAGATTGTGATTATGCAATTTAAAAAATACCAACACTTAGAACGTTATGGAACTGATGATGTAACAGATATTGAATTTGGAGAAGTACTAATTTTCCCTAAGTTAGATGGAACTAATGCTAGTGTATGGCTTGATGATGAAGGGAATATTAAAGCAGGTAGCAGAAATCGAGAGCTGTCTTTAGAAAAAGATAATGCAGGATTCTATGAATACATATTAAACAATGAAAATATCAAAAGCTATCTAGAAGCTCATCCCACACATCGTTTATACGGAGAATGGTTAGTACCTCATTCATTAAAAACTTATCGAGAAGATGCTTGGAGCAAGTTCTATGTGTTTGACATCACTATCGATAAAGGAGAAGAAAGTGTAGAATATATTCCATACGATATCTATAAGCCTTTACTGGAAGAGTATAATCTAGATTTTATCATTCCAATTGCAAAAGTTGTAAATGGTAATTATGAAGCATTCCTAAAATCATTAGACAAGAATCAATTCTTAATCAAAGATGGTGCAGGAGTAGGAGAAGGTGTTGTAATTAAAAACTATAACTTCTATAACAAGTATAAACGTCAAACATGGGCTAAAATCGTTACTACTGAATTTAAGGAAATACATAATAAAGCTATGGGCTACAATGAAATAAAAGCAGGGAAAATTATCGAAGAAGTTATTGTAGATGAGTATTGTACAGAAGCATTCATCGAAAAGGAATTTGCTAAGATTGTAAATGAAAATGAAGGATGGACAAGTAAATACATTCCAATGTTGCTAGGTCGAGTATTCTCAGAATTAATCAAAGAGGAAACTTGGAATATCATAAAGAAGCATAAGCAACCTAAGATTGATTTTAAAACTTTAAATCATCTTATTACTCAGAAAGTAAAAATGACAAAACGTGAAATTTTTAGTTAAGGAGAATGGGCATGAATAGATTACGTGAATGTTTAATTAAGCAAAAGCAGATCCTTGAATCACAAGGTCATACAGTAGCATATATTTCAATTTACGGTTCTCAAAACTATAACTTAGATATCAACAATGAAAATTACCAATCCGATATCGATATGAAAGCTATTATTGTGCCTACATTAGATGAACTAATCTATAACAGTAAACCAATATCAACTGTAATTGAAACTGAATGGGGACAGTGTGATTTAAAAGATGTTCGAAGTTACTTCCAAACATTAATTAAAGTCAATCCTGCTTATATTGAAACTTTGTTTACTGATTACTATATTGTAGATGAACGTTTCAAAAAGGAATTTAATGAAATTTTTAGTCTTAAGGATGAATTAGTAGAAAAGTTATCAGCACAAATGATTAGAGCGATGTATGGAATGATGTGTGAGAAACAAAAAGCATTATGTCATCCTTATCCAACTATTGCTCATAAGATTGAAAAATACGGCTATGATGGCAAGCAACTTTCTCATGTAATTCGATTATACGTAATGATGCAAGATTACTATGGTCATGACAAGTCAATGAAAGAAGCGTTAATTCCATCAGATACAATTGGTATGATTATGAAAGCAAAGTTGAATCAATACAGTCTAGAAGACGCTAAATATTTAATGGATTTAACTATGAAACAAGGGAAAGAGTTCAAAGAAGAAATACTTAAGAATATTGATGAAAGTACAATTGATTATTCAGTAAAGGATAAATTTATTAAGTTATCACAAGACATTATCAAAAACAAAATCATTGAGGAGTGTCGTAATTATGAGTAATCTACATGTTCTCATCGGTCTACCTGCAGTTGGTAAATCAACAAGATCAAAAGAAATGGCTGAACAATTAAATGCAATTGTATTATCATCTGATAATTTACGTGAAGAATTGTTAGGAGATGTAAATGATCAGTCTCAAAATGAAATGATATTTAATGAATTACATAGAAGAGTGAATCAATATTTAGCTAAAGGGAAAGATGTTATTTACGATGCGACAAATTTGAATCGTAAACGCAGAATGCACTTAATAAAAAATGAATTAAAAGCTGAAGAGTATTACGCTTACTATTTCAATTCGTTATTTGGTGAATGTCTACATAATGATTCAAAGCGTGATCGTAAAGTGGGATTTGATGTATTGAATAGAATGTATACGAGTGCTCAAATTCCTACAATCAATGAAGGATGGAGTGATGTTAAGTTTATTCATCCAGAGCTTAAGTTAGATAAGTTTTGTCGTAATCGATTTGAACACTTACTATCTGATGAATATCCTAATCATGAAGATTTAATGGAGGAGACAATGAAAATTATCGATTCCTTTAAGGATGTTTATGATGTCCCTCATGATTCCAAGTATCATTCATTTTCAATTAGTCGTCATATCTTTTACGTATATGAATTTGTAATGAAAAATTATAAAGGTAATCGCAAGAAAGAAATGTTAATCGCCTCACTATTTCATGACTTAGGTAAAGGATGGTGTAAATCATTCATCAATTATAAAGGTGAAGAGAAGCGATACGCATCTTATATTGGTCATGAATTTGTAAGTGCTCAATTAGCTTGCTATTGGTTATCCATATTAGGATATGAAGATGAATTTATTAAATATGTAGTTGACTTAGTTCAATTTCACATGACTCCTATGGATATGAGTGCAAAACAAGAACGTAAATTACATGAGTTATTATCTGTAGAGCAGTATGAGGATCTAATGTTTTTACACGCAGCAGATTTAAGTGCTAAATAGTTTAATAATATTTCAGTTTTATTAAAAGAGGAGAGTGATATAGTTTGAATGATTTTGTAATAAATGTTTTATCGGTCAGTTCGTACATATCAGCAGTCTTAATTATTATTTTAGGAAGTCTATTAGTAATTAGCTTACTTTTATATCCAATTTGGTATCTTGTCAATACAGTGTTGTACAAACGAATTAAAGGTGTTACATATTTTGTTCAATTCATTAGATATAAGAAGCAATTTATTCCGTGGTACAAAGAGACTCGTCCAGATGTTTATAAGCCTAAATTGAAAGAAGGAGAATGATAATGGATAAAAAACAGTTAAATGAGATTAAAGAACGTATAGAAAAGGCTTCACAAGGAGCATGAGAATTAGATCCAGAAGATAAAGGTATTTGGAATAAAAATGGTTTTAATTATTTAGGCAGTGTAACACTATCAAATGAAGATGCCGAATTCATTGTACATGCCAGAGAAGATGTACCAGTACTTGTTGCAGAAGTCGAAAGATTAAACAATTGTCCAATAATAAAGCATTTTTGTAATGCTACATTCATTGATGAGTATCAATTGGATTCAATTTTAGAAGAAGGTAAAGTTTTATCAAATGGTAGTTTGTTCACTATTCATGATAAAGAATACTTAGTATTAAATATTATGATTCGTAGTGAGGTAGAGATTGTTGTAGAAACGAAAAGTTTGTAAATGAAAGAAGTTCATTGATAAAAAATTGGAGGGTATATATTATGACGAATCAAGAAAAATTGGATATCTTAAACAGTATGAAGATTATCGATGAAGATTGTGGCGGAGGAGAATTGGTATATGTGAATGTTGAGTACAACAAAGAAAATATAGAAAAAATATCGCAGGTTGTACCAGATGTAAATGTATACCTAAAAAATGTTGGTGATCCAGATGGAACAAAAGAAGGTATTGATATCGTTATCGCAGCATTTGAGCATGCAAATGCAGATTTTTATTACAAAGGTAAATTTGTTATTTTCACTAAGGAGCAATTACTTGAAATGTATGAAGATGAAAAGGGCAAACGCATGAAGGCTGAAAACGAATTGAAGAATTACATATCACAATTTAACTATGTGAAGGGACATATTCAGGACACATTGGAGGCTCTAGGATAATACTAAATAATAATCACATTTTATAAAAATCGGAGGAAGATAAATGCATAAATTTTATGATGATCTAAAGGGTTACATTCTTAAGCAAGACGAAGATACAAAAGCAACATTAATTCCTTACTACGAAACACTGTATCAACTTGAAAATTATCCAGAATTGAAAGAATTTTTAACTATATATGAAGAAGGCAATTATACATTAGACTACAACGAACCTGAGGATCACGACTTTTCTTCTAACGGATGGTTTGAAGTATATGAAATGAAAAATAAGATTTCTTATAATATTGAGTTAGACATTGGTACTATGAAAGGTCATTATTGTACATGTAAGCCAGAAGATGAAGGTTATAATTCTGATAAAGGATGCTGCGGAGTACTTTGTGATGCACATCTACCAGAGGTGTCTATTGTTAAAGAGGTAAAGATGATAAAGCATGAATTCCAAGGATATGAGTGTGATCTGTGGGTATTAGAAGAAAAGTGGTTTACAGAGCATGAAAAAGACTTACTACAGAAGAAAAAGTTAGAAAAGGTAAGTAAAATAGAGGCGCAGATTGTACAATTACAAGAGGAATTAAAAGTAGTAAAATCAGAACTTAAAAATTAATTAATAAAATACATAAAAATACTTGAAATATGAAATTGAGATGTTATAATAAACATATAAGCTAAGAAAGGGAGTGATGATCATGGTCAGTAGATTGAATTATACAGATGAACAGGAGATTTTAAACATGCTAGACTATATGAATGAACAACAAGAATTCACTCGTGATGATGCTGTTTGGTGTAATAAGACAATCAAGAAACTGCTACTGGAATTACATTTTATAAGAAATGATATTATTAATCAATAAAATACATGAAAGTTAGGTGATTTGATATTGGCTGAAACTCCAGTGGAAGAAAAGAATGTAGTGCAATTAACTGAAGACTACAGAATTACAAGCGATCAACGTAACATCATCTTACAGAAACGTTATCAAAAACGTGAAGGCAAAGGTCGAAATGCTCCATTAATTAATGAGTACGACTACAAAGATGTTGGATACTTCGGTAATTTAAAATCATTACTAAACGGCTTAGTGAATTATGAAATACCTTTATCTGCTACAATGACTGGGAAAATTGAAGATGCTCATTTACGAATTGAAAAGTTACGAGATGAAATTGTGCAACATGTATTAGACAAAGTAAATCTTCTTCAACATAATCCTAAGTTAAAAGAAAATGTAGACGGTGATGCTGATTGACCGTGCGATATGTTGGAATTGACCCATCATCAATGACAGGATTCTTTATACAAGATGAAAAAGGTAAGATTATAGTTGAAACTGATTTATTCTATACATACAGAAAAGATCCAGAAAGAATGATTTATATTGCTGAAGAAATAGTAAGGAAATTAAACATAGAAACAGACATCATTTGCATTGAAAATTTCAGTTATAATTCAGTTGGACAAAGTATTGATTATCAATACGGAGTCGGTTGGATAATTAGAGAACATCTGCATAATGCAGGGTTTAAATATTACGATGTTAGTCCAAAAAGTTTAAAGAAGTTTGCAACTGGTAACGGTAATGCATCCAAAAAACTTATGGTTGAGCCTATAGAAAAACGGTGGGGATTCAAACATCCTAGTGATAATGTTACAGATGCATTCATATTATCAGAGATTGCTAAGGCTATTGATAAGGGTAATGAATATGAAAAGTTAAAGGATCATGAAAAGCAGGTTGTTAAAGTTGTTAAAAGTAGTATTTTGAATAAAGATGAGTGGAAAGAAGTTAAGCCTCCGCCTTGGATGAATCCGAGAAGTAAATATTACTTCAAGCGAGAAGGATTAGAAGAAGGCAGCAACTTTAAAGAAGAAAAACAACAAGCAAAATAATTAATGTTATACATAATTTTAAACTATCGAACCTTGAATGATGTAAATAATTAAAATTAATACATATGAAGATAAAATATATAACAATCGCATGTTATTAAGTAGTGAGTTTCGCCAAAGCTCATTACATATTCTCAAAGTAAAATCCTAATATTATTTAAAGTTTAGTTAGGTACATTGTGATTTGGTTCGATAGTTAATGAATAAAATACATAATTTGAAATGGAGAGATTTATTGATATGGTAAAATTACAAAACACATTTGAATTTGTTGGTGCATTAAATCTAATGAAAGAACCTGTAAAAACTACTGAGTTTGATTCTGGATGGACAAAGAAAGAATTAAAGGCTGTATTAAATGAATCGAAAGCGAATGGCGTATTCTTATCACTTGAAGGTGGTTACTACAAATCAAAAGGGCAACCAGATAAAGTTTTCTCATTCACTAAAAAGTTGTTCGGTGAAAAAGGTGGTAAGTTAGAGCTTACTTGGGATGATCGTAATAATAAATCAATTATTAATACAGTAGCTGACTTTAGTAAAACAGTAATTGATTTAACTACTGATAAAGAAGTTAAAGAAAAGTATGGAGAGTTACGAAAAGAGATCTGGAAAATTGAAAACAACGAAAATGCAACAGATGAAGATAAGGTTAAATTGGAGCAACTATATAAAGAAGTAGAAGAAACAGTTCCACATCGTTATGAGTTTTTACATGAATTAGATGTCGTTAATTTCTTTGAAAAATATAAAGATAAATTAAGCGGTAAAAAGTTCAAAGTAAAGGGAGAAGTAAAAGTTTCACACTGGAATGGTAAGTTCTACACTAACTACGTACCTAGTCACTTTGAGTTAGCTGATGAAGAAGAAGCAAATAAATTAGCGTTAGATTTAGATTTATACTTTGATAAAGATGTAATTGATAAGTCTTTATTCAAATCAGAAAAAGTCATGACATTTAATACATATATTTTAGGATACGATTCTGGTCATCGTAAAGACGTATTCTTCCCATTGCAAACTGTACTTAATGCATCTACATATGATTTAGAGAATACAAAACATAACGCACATATCAATATTGTGGAAAAGTTCTTTACTGTAAAAGGTAAAAAAGTATTCCAGTTACCTTACTCAGCTAAAGTAATTAGTGGTGCTGAGGTTAAGGACTTCTCTGAAACAGATTTAACTGAAGATCAAAAGACTTTAATTGAAATTGGTATGGCTACAATGGATGACTTTAAACCAAAAGGTCAAACATTTGGAGATAATTTAAATGAAATTCGCTTAATGTTCCCTAAGATTAAAGACATGGGTGAAGGTGCTAACTTCTCAGCAGGAGCAATTGAAACAGATTTTGAAGTAGAGGAGTTAGTTTATACAACAATAGAACGTCAGTCAACTGTATCAGATGTTCAAAGTACTAAAGAAGAGAAAAAAGAAGATGATCCATTCAACATTTCTCCTGATGATTTGCCATTCTAAGTAAAAAAATAGTAATTAAAAATGAGTGAGATTAAGTTCTCACTCTCTATATAAATATAAAAATACATAAAATTATTGGAGGAATATTATTTATGGCACGAAAATTCGGAAAGAAAAATGTAGTAAAAATTGACCCACTTAAATATAACGTTGGATTAATTGGTGAATCTGGCGTAGGTAAGACCACTTTAATGAAAAAAGTTTGCGAGAAACTAGCAGGAGAAGACGGTTATTTAATTTTAAATATTGGTCGTGAAGATGGTGTAGATGCCATTTCAGGAGCAATGTATGAGGATATTCCAGATTACACTACTTTGGTTGAATTTGTAGAAGACGTTGTAGAAAACAAAGAGACTGATTATAAAGATTTACGTGTAGTAGTAATTGATACTATTGATGAGTTATTCCGCATTATTGAACCTGAAGTTGTGCGTATGCACAATCGTGAATCATCTGCTGAAAAACGTGTTAAATCAATTAAAGCTGCTTTTGGAGGATTCCAAGCAGGTGAGGATAAAGCAGTGGAATTAGTGATCGATAAGTTATGGGAATTGAAAGATGTTGGAGTAACCCCATATTTCATTGGACATACAAAACGTAAATCAGCAAATGACTTGGTTACTGGTGATGAGTATGAAACACTTACTTCTAATATGATGGCAAAATACTTTAATGCAATTAAGACTAAACTTCATTTCTTAGGAGTTGCTTCTATTGATCGAACAATAGAGAAGCAAAAAGTAAAACAAAAAGTTGGAGCAGATAAAGTAGTAGGGAAAGTTGTTGACGAATCTCGTATTGTTACTTTCCGTGATAATAACTTTAATATTGATTCGAAATCACGATTTGCAGATGTAGTAGAACAAATTCCATTAGATGCTGATGCATTCATCGAAGCGCTTAATGAAGCTATTCGTAAGGAACTAGAAAATGATGCATCCAACAAAGGTAAATCGTTTGAAGAGGTTAAAGTAGAGCAAGAAAAAGAGTATGAAGAAAAGGTTTCAAAAGCAGTAGAGAAAGCAAAAGATAAGATTGATGTAGAGCGTAATAAAGAATTAGCACGTAAAATTTTAGAAGAATCTAATGAAGCAACAGATGAAGTAAAACAAAAAGTAATTACATATATGACTGAAAATAAAGTATCTCTTAAAGAAGTGGAAAATACTCCAACTTCAGTTTATGAAGCAACGTTAGCTCAATTTAGTTAATACATAATTACATAAGGAGGGGATATATTTCTCCTCCTATTTTTATACCAAAGAGGTGCATATAAATGGCTAGAAAAGTTAAATGTACATACTGTAAAAAAGATGGCACAAATGAAACTTTCTATAAGGAAGTAATTAAAGGAAAGAATAAATATTTCTGCAATCAGGTTGAATACGAATTATTTGAAATGAATGAAACTAAAAAACAAGCAGAGACAGAAGAAAGAAACAATCTTATACAATGGATCATGGATGAAATTTATAATTATGAAAAAGGAATGGTGTTTCCTAAGACATTGAATGGTAGAGTATCAAAGTTACTTAATTTCTATCCAGTACAAGTTGTAAAAGAGGCTTTCGTTAATAACTACGAGGTTCTTTCTTGGGCAATCAAGAATAAAGACTTCTCCAGTGAATTTCATGCTACATGTTATGTAATGACAATAGTTGAAGGTAGTGTGAATGATATCTATCTAGATTTTAAACGAAATCAACAACATATTAAGAAGATTGAAGTAGAATCAAGTAAAGTTGATACTGATTTATTTGATGAAATTACCACAGTATCAGTAATTAGTAATAAAAATAATAAAGATATTTCCCAATTCTTAGATGACGATTTGTAGGGAGGAATGTTAGTGGAAGAATTAAAGAAATATCCTGAACAATTAGTACATTCTAGAAACATTATCGAAGCTTCATTTGTGTTTTGCTTATGGAAAAATCCAGAGTTATTTGATGACTATTCAGATTTCAATCCAAGCACAGAACTACTTTTAAATGATTCAAAATTTTATTACTCAATAGGAAAGCAAATGAAAGACTTAGAATATAAATCATTAGACAATGCTTCTGTATTTGCTCATTTAAAGGATAATCAATTACTTGCAGAAGAGTTTAGTTTAAAAGGTGGATTTAAAACCGTAGATAAGATGTGTAAAATCCTTAGTTTAGACAACGTTGAATCTTACTATGATACTTTAACAAAAAGTAATATGTTGATTAATTTATATGATAAAGGATTCAATGTATTGAGTAAGCTTGAAAAATTTAAACAAATGACAACTTCTCAGCTATACGATTATTATGAATATCAGTTGGATAATGTCTTCTTAGGTAGGGGGTCAGGAGTGGAAATAGTTGACCTAGATATACCTGATGATTTTGTTGATAGATGTAACTCAGGAGAAGAGAGAGGGCTAAGTTATCATTCGACATCTCCATTAATGAATTATCATACAATGGGATTACATCGTTCAAATGTTCAAATATTCGCAGGCTTTAGTGGAACTGGGAAGTCAAGTTATGTAGTAAATTCATATGTAATGGCTATATTGGATGCAGGTGAAAGTATTACAATTATAGCAAATGAGATGAATATTGATGCATGGAGGCATTTATTCTTAGCAACAGTACTATCTCAAAAGCTAAATTACTTCGGATTGACGAGAAAGAAACAAAAAACAGGATCATATACAGATGAGCAATTAGCGATGATCAAAGAGGCTCAAAAATACATAACTGAGAATTATAAAGGCAGAATTAAATTTGTTAAAATATTCGATTATAGCATTGACGATGTTAAACGAGTAATTAGAAAAATGGCTAAAAGAGGATTTAACTATAACATTTTCGATACTTTTAAATCAGAAGATGCTTCATCAAGTAATGTTACAGGAGAATTAATTGAAGCATCCAAACAATTATTACAAGTTGCGGAAAAAGAAAATGTAAATATCACAATTACAATGCAGTTAGCTATTTATATGGAAAATACACGCTATTTAACATCTGCTACATTGTCTAGTGCCAAGGCAGTAAAAGAAGTAGTGTCGGAAGTCATCCTCATGCGTAAATTATGGGACGATGAATATAGTGGTCAGAAATATGACGTTAAACCTTGGAGATATATTAGAGATTCAAATGGTAAAATTACAGGAAGTAAAGAATACCTCACATTAGATCCAGAAAAGAGATATCGGATTATGTTCTTAGATAAAACACGTAACGACGATGACGATATCTGCGTAATATCAAGGTTCGATGGAGCTTGGAACTCTTGGAAAGAAATAGGTTATTGTACGCCAATGCACCAGAATAGATAGGGTGTGAATATTTGAACATACATAATTTAAAAGAAGAAATTAAGGAAAATGATGAGCTAATAAACCTAATATTAGAAGATGTTGGCTTCACTGATATAAGCGATGAATTTAATCAAGGTAATGAATTCAGATGTGCTTGGGAAGAAGGAGGTAATCCTACCTCAGTTAGAGTTAGCAAATTAACTCTTTCAGCAAACTGTTTTTCAAGAGGAATCAAAGGGGACATCATTACTCTTGTACAAGAAAAATTAAATATATCGCTTTCGAAAGCATTGAATCGAATATCAAAGATCATTAATTATGAGGATGTAAATGTCGAAGTATCATTACCTTTTGGTGGATTCTTCAATGAGATATTAAGTGTAGTTGATGATGATAATGGAGATATTCAAACATATGATGAGTCTATATTAAATGAGTACTTAATTTTACCTTCTGAAAGATTTCTTAATGACGGGATATGTTGCGACATACAAGAAAGATATAAAGTTGGATATGATGTTTGCACAGGAAGGATTATTGTTCCGTGGAGAAACTTATCTGGTGAGTTAGTAGGTATTATGGGTAGGCTCAATAAAGATAAAATAGAGGAGTATGAAAATAAGTGGTTTCCCATTATACCTTTCACAAAAAGTAAGACATTATTTGGGTTCAGTGAAAACTATAATGCTATTCAACATGCTAGTTTTGCGATGATAGGTGAGTCTGAAAAATTCCCAATGACATTGTCGTCAAAAGGTATAGATTTAGGATTGGGACTTGGAGGCAGTTCATTGAGTCAATTCCAAGCAAATAACATAAAATCTTTATTTCCTAAGAGGATATTGGTTTGCATGGATGAAGGATTAGACGAAGATATTTCTCGTGAAATTGCTAAACAATTGAAAATAGATACTTTCTTTGAAAATGAAGTTGGATACATATATGATGCAGAAAATAAATACTTACCTAAAGGTTCAAAAATGAGTCCTTCAGATTTACCTTTAGAGGATATGAGAAAGTTAATAGTGGAATGTAGTAAGAAGGTATAGGAGGTAATTTATATAAAACGAATTAATAATGAAGTAGAAGAAGAGTTAGTTAAAAAGTTGAGAGACGAAGGAAAAACAATTTATTCAATTTCACGCATTAATACAATGAATACATGTAACTTTGAATACTATAATACATACATAAAAAAGAACAGAGGAATTAGTAATTGCTACGGTGAAGTTGGAAGTGAAATGCACGATTATATTGAAAATGTATATCGTGAGAACATCACAGACACATCTGATTTCAATCAAAAATTACATAATAAATTGTTGGAATTAGAAATAATGGATTTAGATTTCCCTAGTGAAGTAATTAAGAATTCATTTGTAAAAGATATGGATCACTTTACAAAGAATTTTAATAAGTTGGATGGAAGCTTTACATTAGAGAAAATGTTTGTTAGTCAAATAGGAGAATATTATTTACTTGGGTATATTGATGCTATTCAGCAGCTAGATGAAAAAATTAATATTATTGACTGGAAGACATCATCAAAGTTTACAGGTTCGAAATTAGAACATGCAGGAAGACAATTAGTAATTTATAAACTTGGTCTTGAAAGTACTTCAGATATCCAAATTAATGAAATCAAATGGGCGATGCTTAAATACATAAATGTTTGTTGGAAGTTGAAGAATGGCAACATCAAAAAGAAAATGGTCAATCGTGGTAAATTAATTAAAGAAATGAAAAATACATTTGAAAAAGAAATGTTGAATTCTGGAATGGATGAAATTGAAGTAGGTATGATTTTGATGCTTGCTGAATCAAATAATTCATTTAAAGATTTACCTAAAATAATTAGTGATAAATATTGGCTACAAGATTGCTTTGTTGAATATGAAGCAACGGCAGAAGTAATAAAAGAAGTAGAGGATTACGTAGTAAACACTATAGAAGAAATTGAAAGTAAGGATATACATAATGAAAATGAATGGAAACCTTTAGATTTCGATAAAGAAGGAACTTTCTATTGCAATACTTTATGCAGCCACAGAAAAACGTGCAAGTTCATTACTCAATACAACAAAGAAAATCCATTCAAGAAAAGTTTCTAAGGAGTGATATACTTGAGTGAATTATTAAAAGGTCGTAGATTAATTTTTTACGACTTTGAAGTTTTATCTAAATTAGTTGTTCCAGAAACAGGTATGAAATATTGGTTTGTTATATTTGTTGATTACGAGACTCGTAAAATTAAACTGATTAAAAATGACGTTGAAGAGTTAAGAGAATTTTATAAATCAACTAAAGAGGATGTGTTTATAGGATATAACTCAAGAGGATACGATCAGTACATTTTTAAAGGTTTAATGTTAGGTATGGATGCAGGTTATATTACTGAACAATTAATTACTCATGGTAAAAAAGGGTATCAAGTAGTACCTAATGCTTGGACTTATCCAATTAACAACTTTGATACAATTCAATTAAACAAAGGTTTAAAACAATTAGAAGCTTTTATGGGAAGTGAAATTAAAGAGGCGGATATTGCTTGGGACATAGATAGACCTTTAACTAAAGAAGAAGAGAAGGAATTAATGCGATATTGTTTACATGACAATAAAGAAAACATTAAACTCTTTGAAAAAACTAAAAATACATTTACAGCGTATCTCAATTTAATAGAAATGTTCGATTTACCTTTTAATAAAATATCAAGAACTGGTGCTCAATTAACTGCTGATATTTTAGAAGCTAAGAAACTAGAAGGTTTAAATGATGACTTTGAATTTATTTATCCAGATACTTTAAAATTGGAAAAGTACACTGAGGTTTTAGACTTTTTTAGAAGTGTAGAAAACGGGACATTTGTACCTACTAAATTTGAAAAAGGTAAACCTAAAATCGAAGTAGAATTAGAAATTTCAGGAGTACCTACTAAATACGCTTTAGGTGGTTTACATGGTGCGATACCAAATTTAATACACGAAGGTAAAATTTATTCTCTAGATGTGACCAGCCTTTATCCGTCATTGATTTTAGAGTATGGTTTAATGAGTAGAGCATGTGAGTCAGATGAAAAATTCAGATATGTTAGAAGTGAACGTGTTCGATTGAAAAAAGAGGGTAATTCTTTACAAGAATCACTTAAACTCATACTTAATACTACTTACGGTACGTTTGGTGATCAGTATAATAACTTATGCGATAAGAGAATGATGTATTCAGTGTGTGTACATGGTCAGTTATTACTTACTGATTTCATGGAGAAAATAGAACCTTATTGTACATTATTCAACTTAAATACTGACGGTGTATTCTTCTATGTTGATGAAGATAATCATGATTATAACTTTAAAAAAATCATGGAAGCTAAAGAAGAGTGGGAAAGTCGTACTCGATTAGGTTTAGAGTTAGAGGAGTACAAGAAAATAATTCAAAAGGACGTAAATAATTATATTGTTGTACCAGAGGGTGATTTGTATTATCCTTCTGGAAAACCAAGATACAAATCTAAAGGGTCTTATGTTAAAGAATTAAATGAAATTGATTATGACTTACCTATCGTAAATGAAGCTATTAAAAATTACTTCTTAAAAAATCAAGCTGTAGAGGAAACAATAAATAATTGTACGTCATTACATAAGTTTCAAAAGATTGTAAAGCTAACAAGTGCTTATCAATACGCAATGAAAGACTGTACATTTTCTGAGAAGAAAGTATTAAACGAATTGACTGGTAAAATGAATAAAAAAACAACATGGGATGAGAATGGTGAAATTCTAAAGGATAAAACTTTCCGAGTATTTGCTTCAACTGATGATAATGACGGTGGATTATTTAAACGTAAAGAAGGTAAGAATCCTGAGAAATTCGCGAACACTCCTGACAAATGCTTTATTGACAATGACGATGTTACAGATAAATTAACACCAGATAAGTTAGATAGAAAATTTTATATCGATCTTGCACAAAAAAGAGTTAATCAATATTTAGGAATCAGTAATCGAAAGAAAAAAGCAGACAAGGTGGATATTAAAAAATAAAATACATAAAAGTTTAAATAAAAATTAAATTTTATCTAATGAATATAAAATAGGAGTGATCGCATGTTAAAGTTAGTTATTTATGTAAATGAAGATTTTGAAGAGGAAAGGGCGCTATTTGATTTAGAAAGTAAAAAAGTAATTATGAGTGGCGACTATTATCATAATAAAATTAACGAAAGAATAGAGGGTTATCTTCAAGCTTTGACTGATTTTAATATTTACAAAGATGAAGTAGAAACATACTGGATTGATGTATCACATGAAAATTATGATTTATTATATTTTAATTCTTAAATAAACACAGAAATACAATAAATAAAGAGTTTATACCATATTTAGTAAAATAAAATGAATATGAGAATTGTGAAAAAGAGAGAGGTGGCAGCATGAGAGAGATTAATTTTAAAGTTTTCGATTTGTATGATAAAGAATGGATAAAAGATTTTGTTCTCTTACCTAATGGAGAGGTACTAGGTATGGATAAAAGAATGAATGTTATTTTCTTAGTTTCCATAGGCGCTGATAGACGTTATAAAAAATGTCAGTATACAGGAGTAAAGGACAAGAATGGTAAGAAAATCTTTGGAGGGGATATTGTACGTACTTGGGAAGAAGTTGAACATATCCCAAACAGAGATAGTGGTGGTGGAATTATAGATTATGACCAAAGAGACGGATTTTCACAATTAGGCGTAGTCGATTTTAAAGGTGCTTGGTTTACATATGAAACTAAAAAACATTTAGAAGGTCGAAAAGAAGAGATTTATGCACCTTTAGATTTTACAAATAATTTAGAAGTAGTCGGTAATGTTTATGAAAACCAAGAATTGCTGAAATAAACAACTTAAAGGGGGAATGACTATGAATGACCTAAAAGTATATAGAATTTCATTTATGAACGGAACTATTTATTCAAATTCAATTGTATTAGCATCTACATACGAAGAAGCAGAAGGTAAGTTGAAGCAAGATTATATGGATTATGACTTAGATATTGAAATTGGAGAATATGAAGAAATGAACGAAAAAGGAGTAATTTTGACAAATCACTATGAAACTAAAAATGACTAAATAAAATCACACTATTATAAAAAAGGGATGAAGAGGATGTTAAACTTCGTAAATACACATATTGTAGAAAAAGGTCGTCCAATTACAGTAGGAGTTTATTATATTAATTTTGAAAAAGCTGTTAATTTGATCGATAAATTAAAGACTCACGAAAACGTTTTAAGTGAACGTAGATATAAAAATCATTGTGAGGTTGTTGTAGAGAAGGATGGATATGAAGTAGCATTAACTGCAATACCTATGACTGAATCAGCTAGAGGATACAAAGTTCATTACTCATTTATTGATAAACAATTATTCTGCGAAGACAACAGGATTGAATTTTTCATGGATCGAATTATACCATCAACGGTTGACTACAATATGAAAAATGAATATAAATCAGAAGAATTCTATGAACCAAGGTTTTTACTGTATTAAATAAAAGACTAGTATTATCAAATACATAATTGGAGATGATTCTTATGCAAGATTGGGAAACATTAACTGAACAAACTGTATGGGAATATTATAAAAAGGTGGAAGCAGAAAACTTTCACCTCAAGAAACAACTCGTAAACAAAAATAAACAGATCAAACATCTTAAACGTGTGATCAACACTTGGAAAGCTAAGTATGAAAAGCTTACAGAGAATCGTAGACCTAAGTACAAAAATACAATTAGAAGGAAGTAGGAGGAAACATAATGAAGAATTATTTATTTAATGTAATGGATTTAAAGGTGTTTGATGATAAAGGTAAGTTCATCACGAAATTAGGTGCTGCTACAAAAGGAACGTTAGTACATACTGAGCAAGATTCATATTTTGCAATTAAAACTGCTGATTTTGATATTGAGTTGATGAAAGCTATTGGAGAAGTAAAAGATAATGACGCTATGTCTGATTTTGAAAAAGAATTAGCACCTAAGACAACAAAGATAAAATTTAAAACGACTAACTCAATTACAAATTTCAAAGAATTCAAGTTGATCGCTGAAGGTGAATTATATAATGCGCTAGGCGAAGTATCACGTGAATTTAAAATTATCATTGATAAATCAATTCTAACTTCTGTGGTAGGAATCAACGTTGATTTGGATAAGGTTAGTGAATTTTCACATGTATTTGCAATTACATCAGATGACTTTGAATTAGAGTTAATAGAGAAGTAGCAAATAAAATGACAATATTATTTAAGAAAGGATTGATTACATGTATTTCTACAGTATATCAGATGGAACCTATGATGATTATCATCAGGTAATATTGATGCATGAAAAACACTTTCAAAACATCAAATTTGCAGGTATGTATAATCAAGTAGTTGGTGAAGAAAATTCCTTGATAGACAAAGATGATATCGTGAAAGGTATGATTGAGAAATATGGGTTTAAAGAGGTCAAGATAATTTCTGAAATATTCACAGGGTATGTGAGAGGTAAACAAATAAATCTATTAACAGTAGACAATGATAATGATTGTATAGTTGTTAAATAATATTTTGATTTTATAAAAGAAAATACATAAGAGTGGATTATTTGAATAAAAATTTAGACAAAGTATTAAAGATGTTTGGTTTAATGTGGGTATTAACTGGGGTAGGGATGTTTTTAGGGCAGTTCATTCCAGTACAATACATCTTACCAATTGCCATTATTACAATCCTATTAGTGATTGGAATGTGGTTCACAGCTAAAAGTAAAATGGCAAGTAGCATTCTAGCGTATCTAGTTTCATTTTTAATTGGAATTACACTGTACAGTTCAATAGGATTTTATGTTGGTGAATTAGGATTAGAAATAGTTGTACTGGTTATTGGTACTTGTACAGTTACATTTACTCTGTTAGGTCTATTTGGATACAAGATGCAAAAGGATCTTAAAGGATGGGGAATGATTTTATTTGTAGCCTTAATTGGACTAGTAATCTTCTCATTCATTGCAATCTTTATTGGATTTAGTAATTTAATTATGGTGATTGTATCAGGGTTAGGAGTAATGATCTTCTTAGGTTTTACAATTTATGATTTCAATCAAATTGCACAACGAGGAGTAGAAGATAATGAAGTACCAATCACAGCTTTAAATTTATATCTTGATTTAGTGAATTTGATTTTAGAGGCATTACGACTAGTTTATTATCTGAAAGAGTTATTGGAAGACTAAGTATTAGTTTTTATAGAAAATACATAAATTTTAAAAAAGGATGGTAGTGTAATATGAAAAATATTTTAATAATTGCAGAAAATTCAAAGGTAATTGAAGATGTAGTAGCTCAAGTGAAATTAAATGTGCCTTGTGACAAATTGCATCAAATCAGTAGTAATAGATATGAAGCGAAATTAACTGGCACAGACTTTAAACTTAAAGTTGTTTTAAAAGATAGTAAGTACGATGGATTTGCTTATGATGAGATTTATGACTATACATTTAATTCACTATTAGAAGCGCAACTGTTCGGAGTAATAAAAGTGTTAGCAGAGGATTTATCACCAAAAGAATATCAGTTTAAAACTATTGGTGATTTCATTTCACATATTGAAAGTGCGGATCCTATAAAAGTCAAAAAAGAATTTAACCTTAAATCAATCCCTTTGCAACTTCTAACAAAAGTGAGCAATGATACATCTAGTAAAGAAATTGAACACATTTTAAATACTATTAAGAGTATTAAGCCTTCTGGTGTTGCTCAGTTCAGTAAGGAAGGGGAAGAGTTAACTCGTATCGAAGGAATTCTGGAGAGTAGAATTGAAGAAAGCCTAGCTAATAGTGAGTATAAAGCATTAGATATTAATGTTCGATTATTACAGAAAATCAAAGAAAGCTATCGAAAAACATACTCTACACTCGGTTGCACAGTTTAATTAAAAACCATATATTATTTAAGAATATACATAAAGAAGGAGTGCTTATATGACAATAATGACCGTCTTAACTTCAGACGATATGTCGAATGTGAAAGTAGAAATTAGAAATGTATCTGTAAAGTACTATACATATTATGAAAATATTACAGAAGAACTGTTTTCACGATTCAAGTCAGATTCACCATCAAAGATTATTTTCGGATCAGATAATGAGTACGCAAGATTATTTGCAAAACAACTCTTTGAAAATGGATTTGAATTAGCTGAAAATGGTGATGTAATTAAAACTGAGGATAATAAAGTATGCTATAACACTATGGAGCAAGCAATTGAAAACGAACTAGGTATGTTTACTTTAGAAATTAATGATGAATATGATGCTGAAAATACTCAGAATATATTGTTAAAGAGCGGATACGTTATTTCATCTAAGATTATCGATAACGTACATCATATTACACTTCATGACAAAGTAAAGTAATACATATTAGATAAACAAAATACATAAAATTAGAATGGAGGGAGTTTATTTCTGCAAGAGAATCGCACAATTACACATTGTCTTTTGAGATTCGAATGAGATACATTTGTAGATAATAAGCGCACACATGAATAAATTCACTAAATCTTTGACTGTTCCTACAATCATCACTTGTACATTAGCTTGGTGTACATTCACATCAATAGCTATTAAAGAGAATAATAAAGTAGATGATAAAGATGTCCAAAAGTACACTATAGAAGATATCAAAAAGAACTCGATTGGTTATCAGGTTGAGTCATCATTTAAGAATATCCAAACTGAGTATGAGCGATTGAAAGAAGAGGAGAGAAAAAGATTAGAAGAATTAGAACGTCAACGCTTAGAGAAATTAGAAAATGAAAGACAGGCTAACCTTAAACAAGAGAGATTGGCTAGGATCGAAAGGGAAAGAAAGCTAGCTGAAGCTAAAAAAGCTGAACAAGTTAGAATAGCACAAGCAAATGAAAGCAAGAAGCAGCGACAAAGTGTTAGTAGAGGTAGCAATGAAAGCGTGAGCAGCAATTGGATGACCTTTAATGCTTCATATTATACTGCGTACTGTCCAGAAGGCTGCACAGGTACTACAGCGACAGGTTATAATGTATCGAATACAATTTACTATAATGGATTACGTATTATTGCTACTGATCCAAGAGTAATTAAGTTAGGTACAATTGTAGAAGTTAAAACGCCATATGAAACCTTTAGAGCTATTGCATATGACACAGGTGGTGCTATAAAGGGTAATAAAGTTGATGTACTAGTTTCTTCCGAGCAAGAGGCAAATAAATTAGGACGACATAATGTTCAAATTAGAGTTTTAAAAGTTCCTAATAAAAATTAAATAATAAAATACATAAAATGCTTGAATAAATAAAATTAAATGATATAATTTTATTATAAACAAGTAAAGGAGTTGAGATCATGAGCATCAGCGATTCACAACTAGAGTATTATGGTTCTAAATTTGTTAATAACAATGTGTTAGAAAGTGAAGGAATTACATTTGAGCAATACCTTAAACGAGAGTTAGGTGAATGAATTGGATGTAGTTAAACAAAATTATCAAAATACATAAAGATTGCGGTGGTAATTATAAATTATATTGTGATTGGTACAGATTGTAGTGGAAAGACAAGTTTAGTGGATATGCTTTCAGACATTACAGAATTTAAAGTAGTGAAGGGATCAAGTTTCGAACACAGTAAATGTACACAAGAAGAGTTATTTGATAAGTTTTTAGAGTTCACTAAGATGGATGCAGTTATATTTGATAGGTTCCATATCTGCAATGAAGTGTATTCGCCAATGTATGATGACTTCGCAATGTTATCTGATGATCAACGTAGATACATAGAGCGTGAAATGAAGGATAAAGCAACAATCATTTACTTGTATGCAGATGATGAAGTTTTAGAGGAACGTTTCAATAGTCGTGGTGATGATTATGTTTCATTAGAAAAGTTAAAGTATGCTAAACGTAAATATGAAGAAGCAATACATAAAATTAAACATTTAGAAGTAGTGAAATTTAATACTGGTAAAATGACTACTAAGGAAATTGTTGAACAAATTTTAT
This sequence comes from Lysinibacillus sp. Bpr_S20, assembly GCF_023337835.1. Lineage (NCBI taxonomy): Bacteria > Bacillati > Bacillota > Bacilli > Caryophanales > Bacillaceae > Lysinibacillus > Lysinibacillus sp. Bpr_S20. Next base: position 393,140 of record NZ_JALNLQ010000003.1, on the reverse strand, counting down.
TACATTATTAATATTGATAAATACATAAGTTAAATAAATTATACATATGGAAAGAGGAGATTTTTTGGCAATCGAATTTATCACAGACAAGTATGCAAACGAGGTATTTCAAGAAAATCCAAAACCGATGAATGAACTAGGAGAATTTGTTTATTATCGAACTTATTCACGTTGGTTAGACCAAGAAAAACGAAGAGAGTTCTGGCATGAAACATGTAAACGAGCTGTTAACTACAATATGAATCTATCATACGATCATTTAAGTAATCTAGGATATAGTCCAGACTTGAAGGATATGCGTAAAGAAGCTAATCAATTATTCAAGAACATGTATGAAACAAAACAATTTTTATCAGGTCGTACTCTCTGGGTTGGTGGAGCTAACGAGAAAGTTAATAAAAACTTTGTACTTGGTAACTTCAACTGTTCATTCTTAAATATTACTAATTGGAAAGATTTGGGTGATTGTTTTTACTTATTGATGGTGGGAACAGGAGTAGGTCTAAAATCAACCAAGAAAATGGCTTCTCAGATGGATAAAATCAGAATTAATACTACATTGCTTCATTCTGAATATGAACCTGTTGAAATGCATCAGCGATTAGAACATACAAAAGTAACCTTCTTTGATAACGGATTCGCTAAGATCTACGTGGGAGATAGTAAAGAGGGATGGGTTTCATCTTTAACTGAATATCTAGATATCTTAACTAATCCAGAAAAAGAACATATACATACTGTTAAAATTAGTTACAACTCGATTAGACCAAAAGGAGAACGACTAAAAACATTTGGTGGAACAGCTTCAGGACACGAGTCACTTAAAGAGATGTTTATTGGAATTGAGAAGGTGTTTAAAAATAAAATCGACGAGCATTTAGCACCAATTGAAGTTGATGAGAAAGGTTATGGTCAAGTTAGACCTATTCACATTTTAGATATTGCGAATTTAATAGGAGCAAATGTAGTTATTGGTGGTAAACTTAAGAATTAATAGCTTATGCCTCCAATTAAAAAACACTCCTTAAATTCGGTGAAACTCTCAATGAGACAATACCGAGCCAAGCATGTAATTCATTCGCCAAATAATTTTGAGGTGATGTGAATGAGTAATAAATTATATGTCTATGAATGGTTTATAGTGGACACTCTTGAAGTATTTTATGTCGGCAAAGGAACTGGAAATAGAAGATTTGAAACTCATAATCGCAATAGATATTTTAAAAGTATCTATAACAAATATAAATGTGCAGTGAGAGTAGTTTATCAATATTTATCAAACGAAGAAGCTTGCTCCTTAGAAATAGAGAGAATTGTAGAAATGAAGTCTATGGGTAAAGCTAGATGTAATTTCACATATGGTGGAACCGGTTTCTCTACTGGAGATATGAATCCAAACAGAATAAACCCTCCAACAGGAAAGAAGAATGGTATGTATGGAGTTCAACTTTTTGGAGAAAGCAACGGATTTTATGGCAAAACTCACTCAGAAGAAACTAAGTTTAAAATCTCTAACAGTAGAAAGGGCAAAGGAGCTAGATTCGGAGATGATAATCCAATGTATGGCAAAGGCTTTAAAGGAAAAGACAATCCTATGTTTGGACGCACAGGATTCGATCATCCTAATTCTAAGATGTATAAAGCTACTTACCAAGACAATGAGATTGAATATCTTACTTTCAAACAATGCGAAAAGAAATTTGGAATAGCCTTTATGAGGGTTCAAGATGGTGGATTAATTCATTATAAGAAGAAGTCAAAAAATGACATATATGAAGGTACATTAATCGAAAGAGTGAATAAATTACATGAAGGTGTAACGACTATCGAAAGCACATCTGACTAGATGGAAGTGAGTAGAGTACATCGCAAGCGATTGGCGGTGGAAACAGGGAGAGCTTGAATAAATCAAGTTAAGATATAGTCTGCTCTTACAGGTGACTGTAAGCAGTATGAGAAATTGTCGAGAGATAATCAAATACGGAGTAAAGTGTAGCGATTTTACTTGAACTGATGGGTAAGAAGAACTGCAGAAATTTTCCTCTTTGACGTAGACGATACAGAGTGTTTAATGGCTAAATACGGAATCAATGGAGTTTGGACTGAATCTCAGTTAGAACATCATAAAAAAGTAGGAGAGCAATTAGAAAAGCTAGGAATTAAACCTAAGTGGTTTGATGACATTAGTGAAATTGGTCATGGTCGATTTAATTTAAATCATCGTAGAATGTCAAATAATAGCGTGGCATTTACTAAAAAGCCTACTCGTGAACAACACGCTTTACAATTTTTAATGTTACAAGGCGAAGGGGAACCTTGTTTTGTAAATTTAGAGACAGCAGCACGAAGAGTATTAAAAGCACAAGGGATTGATAATCCTAGTAAAAAACTTTTAGAAGAGACTATGGCACTCATTGGATTAAACCCTTGTGTCGAAATCATTTTATATTCATATAACGTATGCAACTTAACTACTGTTAACGTTAAAGCATTTGTACATAAGTTAGAAGATGGTCAGTATTGGTTAGATGTTTCCTCATTAAAAGAAGCTCAAAAGTTATCAGCTCGATCAGGACTACGTATGACATTAGCAAAATTAGAACTAGAACATTGGAATAGAACACAGAAACGTGACGGTCTACTTGGCTGCTCTTTAACTGGATGGAAAGATGCGATGGCGATGATTGATTATAGTGTAGAAGAAGAACAAAGCCTAATGAAATTATTAAGTGATGTAGCACGTACAGAGGCTGATTTGTATTCTAAGACTTTAAGAACTGTAGCACCATTATTAGTCACAGCAGTTAAGCCTGAAGGTACTCTTTCTCAAGTTGCAGGTGGTGTGTCTAGCGGTTTACATTGGTCGCATTCACCTTATTATATTCGTCGTATTCGTATTAACTCTAATGATCCGTTGGCTCAAGTAGCATTACAATTAGGATGGAATGTAAATGCAGAAGTAGGAACAGTAGGAGAGACAAAAGAAGAGCGATTAGCCAATGCAAATACATGGGTAATTGATTTCCCTATTGAATCAGGAGCGTTGGAAACTAAAGAGGACGTATCAGCTAAACGTCAATTTGAAACGTACTTTAACTTCCAAGAACACTACACAGAACACAATTCATCTAATACAATTACAGTTCGTCCTGAAGAATGGGAGGAAGTAGAACAAATTGTATGGGATAAATGGGATGACTTTGTAGGAGTATCATTCTTACAATTAGATGGTGGTACATATCAATTAGCGCCTTATGAAGCAATTACAAAAGAACAATATGAAGAACTGCGATCAACGATGAAACCATTTGATGTTGACTTATTGCATCAACTAGAGAAACGAGAAACCGAATCAGATTTAACTACAATGGAAAGTTGTGATACAGGAGTTTGTCCTGTACGCTAATGGAGGAGATATTTTGGAAATTAAATTAATTAGTCAAGATGGATGTAATCCTTGTAAGCATGTAAAAAACTTATTGGATGCTGAGGGTGTATTTTATGATTATCTAAACATTACTCAAGATGAATCAATCACAGGTAAATACGGAATTATGGGTACTCCTGTAACTATACTTTTTGATGGAGAAAAAGAAATACAGCGTGTTCATGGTTATGATATACCTAAACTTCATCAATTGATTCAGAAGCTTTAAAACTAAATAGGGTTACTTAATTGTAGCCCTTAATTTTATAACATAGAGGAGAATTTGTATTATGAGTAAACTACAAATCAAGGTTAAATATTTCGATAAGGAAATTGATAAACTGGAGAAGATTTCAAAAGGCGATTGGATTGATTTACGTGCAGCAGAAACTATTGAATTGAAACAATTTGAATCAGCATTAATTCCTTTAGGAGTGGGAATGAAGCTTCCAGAAGGTTATGAAGCTCATGTGCTACCACGTTCATCAACTTATAAGAACTGGGGAATCATTCAAACAAACAGTAAAGGCGTTATCGATAATTCATATTCAGGTGAAAATGATGAATGGAAAATGCCTGCATTAGCTATGCGAGACACTATCATTAATAAAAATGATCGTATTTGTCAATTCCGTATCATTAAATCTATGGGAGAAACAGAAATTTTAGAAACAGAATTCTTAGATGAAGTAAGTCGTGGTGGATTTGGATCTAGCGGAATGAATTGATGTAAAGTAAATTAAAAACAAGATAACCATATGATATATTTGTTAGAAAAATGACGTTTATATCATATGGTTAATACATAACTTTCAATAAAACATGGATATTATTGAAAAGTGAATAAAGGTGATTATTTTAATATATAAAATACATAATGAAAAATGATAATAAAAGGATGACTGTGCAGTATGAAGTGGTAGCTACCCTCCTGACGAGGAGGAAATGATGTGTGTAATACATATGTAAGACCTAAGTTTGATAAGAGTATTGAGTTGAAAGACAATGCAATGTTAAAAGTTAGACCAGAGCTATTTGATGAATGGGACTTTGAGAAGAATAGTGAGTTAGGATTGGACATTTGTGAGGTAACAAAAGGAATGCATAAGAAAGCTTGGTGGATTTGTCTGAAATGTAATAGTAATTATGACATCATTATTAAAGATAGAGTGAATGGTCAAAATTGTCCATACTGTAGAGGATTACGCGTTAATTATACTAACTCACTCGCTTCGTTAAATCCTCAATTAGCTTCTCAATGGCATCCAACTAAGAATGGTGATCTGAGTCCACATGACATAACTTGTAATAAGAACTCTAAGATATGGTGGTTGTGTGAATTCGGGCATGAATGGGATGCGGTAGTATCTAGTAGAAATAATGGTGCAAGTTGCCCATACTGTTCTAGCAGAAGTGCAACGAATGAAACATGTTTAGCCTCAGTTAATCCAAAACTAGCGTCTGAGTGGCATCCGACAAAGAATGGTGACAAGTCGCCATTTAATATTTTACCAAAATCAAATGAGAAGGTTTGGTGGTTAGGTACTTGTGGTCATGAATGGGATGCTATTATTTCGAATAGAAATAAAGAGAATGGTACGAACTGTCCTTATTGTGCAGAAAATCCAAAAGCCCTTAAAGGTTTCAATGATATTTGGACAACTAATCCAGAATTAGGATTTTTGCTTCTTAGTCCCGAAAATGGATATAAATATACTGAAGGGAGCAGTGAGAAAGTAGATTGGAGATGTTCTGATTGCGGTGAAATAATTAAAAATAAGGATATTTATAGTATAAAACGTTATGGATTATCATGCCCTAAGTGTTCCGATGGAATTAAATATCCAGAAAAGTTTATGATGAATTTGTTAAAACAATTACGTATTAATTTTGAATATGATACTACTTTAAGTTGGTCTAACAGTAAAAGATATGATTTTTATTTAGATAATCTAAGTTGCATCATAGAAACTCATGGTGGTCAGCATTACGAGAAAGGAGGGTTTGAAGCTGTTGGTGGACGTACTCTTCAGGAAGAACAAGAAAATGATCGATATAAAAAGAGCTTAGCATTAAAAAATGATGTTATACATTATATCGTAATTGATTGTAGAAATAGCGAATTAGATTGGATTAAGAACTCTATTCTGAATAGCAAGATGAATGAATTATTTAATTTAAGTAAAATAGATTGGGAGGATATACATAGTAAGTCATTAGGATCGTTTGTTAAAATAGCTTGCGATTTATGGAATAGTGGTATGAGAAATGTTATTGAAATTGGTGAAAGAATGAAGTTGAGTCGTACTACGATTAGAAAATATTTAAAGCAAGGAGCTGAATTAAATTGGTGTGATTACAATGTCAATGAAGTAAGACGATTAGCTAGTAGTTTGTCTGGTAAGAATCGAAGTAAGGCAGTTGTACAATTGGATTTGAATAACAATTATATCGAAGAGTGGATTAGTGCAACTGAAGCTAGTAGGAAGCTCGAAGTAAGTAATAAGCCTATCTCATCTTCTTGTACAGGTAGATGTAAATCAGCATATGGCTTTAAATGGATGTATAAAAAAGACTATGAAAAATACATAAAAGAACAAAAACAATTAGCGTAATACATATAATAAATGGTTAATTACATAAAATTAAAATATTATAAAATAGGAGATGATTGATTTGGAAGAATTGAATTACGTTAATTTAAATGGAGTAAATAATGAATATGAACGTTTTGGATTAAGTGTAAAGAAAAGTTTATTTTACGATGAAGTAAATAATAATTTATTCTTATTCTCATCATATGGAGATTGTGATGTTGAGGATATTGTAAATGGAATTAGTGGTGAACGATATGATTATTTAACAAAAGTATTGAATACTAATCGTAACTTAATTATTGATTGGTCTACTCAAGAAGGTACGACTAGCGATTACATTATTTATCATGGTTTCGATGCTGAATTTATTGAGAATTCACTGTGTCCAGAAATGCTATCTATGGAATTAGGACTTTTACAAACAGCAGATAGTGGATATGAAAACTATAAGTATCAAGAATATAAAAATGGCAAGTTTAATCAGTTGTTTTAAATAAACAAATACATAAATAAAGGAGAATGAATTAATGAAAAACAACATTAACAATAAGGTATTTGTGGCTTATGATTCAGAAGGTAATGAAACAATTAGAATTGATGAATATGGTAATGCAAGCTTTAAAGGTCATATCACAGGTAAAAAGGAGACTAACTAAGATGATGAAATCACGTAAAGAACGTAAATTAGAAGCTAAACAAAATGGAGCACCATTTGTACCTCAATATAATGGAAATGGTGTAATTTCTGCTGAAGACTTCTATGGTACTGGTGTAGAACGATTCAATAACAAATTTGTGAAATTTAATGAAAAAGTTGAAGAGGTAGTAATTACTGCAGAACCAGTTCAAGTTAAAGAAGAGAAAGTTGAATTGATCGAACCTGAGTTAGTAAAAGAAGCTCCTAAAAAGAAGAAAAATGGTAAGTTCAAAAAGGCAATGAAGAAACTTTTTAATAAATAAAATACATAACTTTATATGAGGGTGGATTAATTTCTACTCTCATTACTTTTATACGTAGAGGTGAGATTAGGTTGACAGAATTAAATAAAGCAGAAAAGTATCTGATTGAAAACTTAACTAGATTGGCTAATGAAGGATGTATGGACGATAATCCTAGACCTAAATGGAAAGATGGAACTCCTGCATATAGCGCATTTATCAGTCCAGTATTTGAAACATATGATATTTCAAAAGGTGAGACTCCTATTACAGAATTGCGTCCAATTGCAATTAAGAGTGCCATTAGAGAAATTGAATGGATTTATAAAGATCAAAGTAACGATTTGAAGCTACTCCGTGACAATTACAATATTAACTGGTGGGATGAATTTGATATCGGAGACGATTCAATAGGTGTTCGATATGGTGCAACTGTAAAGAAATATGACTTAATGAATAATTTATTAGAAGGTTTAATGAATAACAAGTTTGGTCGTAGACATATCTTATCCATGTGGCAGAATGAGGATTTTAAGGAATCGGATGGTTTGAACCCATGCTGCTACAGTACTATGTTTACAGTAAGAAAAGTAAAAGAGGATTTCTACTTAGATATGACATTAACATCTCGTAGCAGTGATTACCTAACAGCAGGACACATAAATAGGATGCAATATTTAGCGTTTCAAATGATGATAGCTAAACACACTTCAATGAAAGTTGGGAAGTTTAATATGCTAACTCAAAACCTCCATGTATACGATAAGCACTCTGATAATGCTATAGAAATGTTGAAGCGAGTAAAAGAATTGAAATCTAGAAAGGTTCAATCTCAACCTAAGTTAGTTCTAAATGTCCCTGACGGTACTAATTTTTATGACATCTCAGAAAAGGATTTTGAGTTGATTGACTATAACCCAATTTTACCACAGCTTAAATTTGAATTAGCAGTGTGATCATACAAACAAAAAAAGGAAGGAGTATCAATTGATAATTAAAGAATGGATAGCTAATCCTTACTTATGGACAGTTGTAGTGGCAGTTTTATTGCTAATGATAATAATCCCATTGAGTGTTTATTTTAAAGATTATGCTTTTTCCAAAATAAATATTTACATAGGTATAGGAATATTAGTTTTTGCAATATTAGTATCTTCATTTTCAACAAAAGAAAAACATATTTACTACAATTACAAAAATTACAGTGATGTAGAACAATTAGAATCTGATGGATGGGAAGTAGTTACTGTATACGATAACAAGAAAATCATTCATGCCAAGAAGGTTAAATGAAAAGAGTGAAATACCAATAAAGGACATTCACTCATGTATGTGACTTTGTTGTGAATCAGGAAAATTCGGTTTAGTCGTCACATCTTGATATTACAACTACGCATCAAATTGAGTCAAATTTAAACTGGAGGAATACATGGGAATCAACATCATTGCTGCAATTAACGAAGAAAACTCTATAGGAAAGAATGGGCAATTACTGTATAGAGTTAAAAAGGATCTTCAACGTTTTCGAAAACTTACGATTGGTAACAATGTACATCCTAATATTTGCTTGATGGGTAAAAGAACATTTGAAGAGTTACCAAGTCCACTTGATAAGCGTTTGAATGTAGTTTTAACTTCAAATAAGAATTATAAAGCTCCAAAAGGTGTAATTGTTGAATCTTCATTTGACAAAGTGTTAAATCATTATTTGCATAGTGGAAGCCAAGACAAAGACTTATGGATTTGCGGTGGGAATTCATTGTATGAACAAACATTACCATATGCCGATAATGTTTATATTACATACATACATGATAATAAAAAGGGTGATACATTCTTTCCTTACGAAAAAGTAAAACAACATTTTAAAGAAATGCATAAAGAAGAACATGAAGAAGATGGGTTGAAATTTGAATTTATTGATTATGTAAGAAAGATATAAATTGTTAGAGGGCATTTTGCTCTCTTTTTTATTTTGTTATTTAAATTAGACAACTAACGGATTTTTAGTTATAATTATATTATGTATTTTATTAATTAAAATATGTTTTAGGAGGTAATTATGGATAAAAACAAAGGAGTCTTATACGTTCGAGTTTCTACAACAAAAGACGAACAAAAATCATCCTTAGAAATACAAGAGCAGGCATTGGAGGTTATTTGCAAATCAAAAAATATTGAAATTATTGGTACTTATAGTGATAAAGCTAGTGGTACACGTATAAGGAAACGAAAAGGTTTTATTTCTATGCTTTATGATGCAGGTATTGATTTTTCAAAACGTAACGACAAATCAACAGATGATTTTATAATAAACAATGATAGGTCGCCGAAATTTAATTATATAATATGTAAAGACATATTTAGATTTGGACGTAACAGTAGTGAAGCAATGCAAGTTATAAAAGAGTTAAAAAATAATGGAATTGTTGTTTATTTTGTAAACGCAGGATTTGATACCTCTGATAAAGACTATAAAATGCGTCTTGAATTACTATTTACAATAGCAGAAAATGAATCACATAATACAAGTCAACGCATTAAATTTAGTAAACGCCATTTAGCTCAACAAGGAAAGTATACTCCTTCAAGGCTTCCTTATGGATATAAAAGAGTATTAAATACTAGTGGTAATAAAGAGATAGTGATTGATGAAGAACAGGCGAAGGTTGTCAGATTTATATATGACAGGTACAGTATCGATGGTGGTCATACAATTAGTAATATTTTGAATTCAAATGGTATTCCTACTCAACTAGGAAGAAAATGGTCTAATGATAAAATTCACAGAATAATAAGTAATGAGGCTTATTATGGCTCACCTATTGTTCAAAAGTGGGCTAAAGATGATGTGACCGACATTCATTTTAAAAAAGCCGAAGAAAGTAATAAAATACAGTTATTTAATGTTATACCTGCAATAGTCACTAAAAAACAGTTTGATGAATTACAAAAAATAAAAAAGGAAAGAACAAATGAAAAATCTCTACTTGGAAAAAAGGTAGGTAAAGATGATATATTTTATGAAAAAATATTTTGTGAGCAGTGTAATAGTAGGTTTGTAAGACACTCAGGGGAAAAGAAAAAGGTGATGTACATGTGTTATACAAGAAGAAAATACACTAAAACAGAATGTGATTGTAAGGGTATAGCTTATAACACATTAGTGAATTTTATAAATCAATGTGAGATAAAACAGACAGATACATTTGCTGAAAGATTTGTTGAAGCATTAATTGAAAGGATTGATATTGTAAAATTAAGAATGGGATCAATTGAGGGGGAATTAGATAATAAGATAAATAATTTAGAAAATGAAATAAGTGTAATTACAAGAAAGTTCATAACGGCTTCTCCCGAAATGGAAATAGAGTTAAATAAAATAATGGAAGAGAACAAGTTAAACTTAACCAAATTAATCAAACAGAAGGAAGATATAAATAATAAAGAGTTTGATGATTTGTTGCTGCAAATTAAAAAGAAAAAACAGTTGATAAAACAGTTATATGGAAAGAAGGATTATTCTTTTGAAGACAAGATTGACATGTTGCACAGTATATATGTAGGTTCAACTAATGTTGAAATAATTCTTAATAGAATAGCTTACCAAGAAGAATTTGACGCATTCAACAAACTAGTAGAAGGAACTGAATTCGTAATGCCGTGTCAAACTAATGTTCATATGCCTTATTGTTTTGAACGATAAGATTTATTTAAATACATAGGATGTTTTTTAAAGCGTATATTTCTATGGTACAGGGGCAAGTAGAGGCTTATCGAGTAGATTATATGGCTTATCCAACTATTAATGATTTAGTAACAAAAGGCTATTTAAAGAAGGATGAAACGACCTGCCCTAATAAAGAAGAGATTATGATAACAAATGATGGCGAGGTTCGATTGGCGAAGGCCCCTTCTGATTCCGGTTCTGGTAACTGATGGATGATATAAAAAGTGAGCGTGGTTACACGCTTATCGAAATATTAATTGTATTGTTTATTGTTATGTGTTTGTCAGCAATTGTCGTAAGGTATTCGGCAAAAGCAGCGGAAAATAGGGAGCTTGAGCAGTTTTTTACACAAATTCAATTAGATATACAATATATCCAAACTTATAGTATGGACCAAAGGGATTATATTTCGATAAAGTTTGAGAGTTCATCAAACAGATACATCATTAAGAAGGATATTTTTACAGAATTATTTGAACGATCTTTTCCGAAAGGGGTTGAGTTCTTGCCTTCTTCGAGTTCGATTAACACGATTATATACAACTTTAATGGAAACGTCATTACTCCAGGGACTCTTAGCTTTAAAACACCCCAAGGTATAAAAAAAGTTGTCATTACATTAGGACGAGGGAGATCGAGAGTTGAATGAATCTGGTTTTTCATTTGTAGAAACGATTTTATCAGTAGTCATTGTTATGTTATTATGCATGACATTAATACCTATTAGTTACACTATGAAAACGACTCTTTACAACAAGAAGTTAGAGGTAATTGCAGCTGAAACCGCCTATGAAGGTTTAAAGCAATACCGCTATTTACAGCAAACGGAAGGAACTAAAACTATTGAGAATGTCAATTTTCGATGGTTTATGAACGAACAAGGGATATGTGTTAGTTTTCAAAATACGCGAGAATTACGCAAAAAATGTATACAACAGACAGGAGAAGTCGATGAATGAGCGAGGCTATACATTATTAGAAGCGTTGTTTCAATTAGTTGTTTATGTGCTTATTGCCCATCTTGCTGTGTTCATTATGCTATGGTTTGCTGAAATGAAAACAACGGTATTATCTGATGAACAGTCAAAGTGGGAGCTTTTTGTTTATGATTTGAATTTGTATTTCAATGATCTTTCATCATTTACGATTCGAAATGATCAAAAGAGAATAACCTTTCAGACTGCAGATACTATCCATAATATTGATTGTTATAGCAATATTATTCGTGATCAAGTAAATGGTGGTCATGTACCTATGCTGATTGGTATTAATCAATGCCGGTTCATATATGAAGAAGATATGGTAACAGTAGCGGTTGAACTTCCGAGTGGTATTAAAAAGGAGCGGTCTTTCTATGTTCCAGTTAATGAAAAATGACAGAGGGGCTATTTTTTTAATCGCAATTGCATTATTATTTTTTGTAACTACTTTTGTTCTTACGTATTGTACGTCTTATGAGGTTCAGTTTCGAACATATGATGGCATAGAAAAGCTGAATGTTCGAGCTACGATAAATTTATTAGGACAAATTTTGTCAGACAGTGTAGAATCGTAGTTATAAGAAGGTGATTCGAATGCGAAAAATATATTTAGTTGGCTTTATGGGCTGCGGAAAAAGTGCGTTAGGAAGACGTTTAAGCTATTTGTTAAAGATGCCATATTATGATATGGATCGTGAAATTGTTAGGCAGCAAGGTATGACAATTCCACAGATATTTGAAAAGTACGGAGAAGCACGTTTTCGAGAAATAGAAACAGAATTTTTGAAAAAATTCCGAGACGAAGCCTGTATTATTTCAACTGGTGGTGGAGTTGCGGTGAATGCTGAAAATCGAAAAATAATGAGACGCAGTGGACTCGTATTTTTCTTAGATGCGACATTCGAAGATATTTACAAACGAATACAGCATGATCCAAACAGGCCAATTGTACAGAGTTCAACGAAAGAGGAGCTAGAGAAGCTGTATCATTACAGAAGAAAGTTCTATCGTGAGGCAGGACATATACAAGTTTTAACAGAGGGTAGAACAATCCGTCAAATTCTTGAGTATTTAGTATTCCAAGTTAAAAGGTTAAAAGGCGAACTATTGTAGATTTGTGTAAAAAGAATGTTCGTGTTTTATTATAATTTAAAAAATGATTGCCTTTTCAATGTGATTAATGTTAGGATATAGACAAATAAGTAACTAAATGTTCATTGAATACTAAATAGTACCAAGATGAATCTTGGGCGGATGATTGTACGGGGAGAGCACGTGTAGACGTCACCGAAGGAGCAAATAGCAAAATGTTATGAATCTCTCAGGTAAAAGGACTCGTATAAGACGCAACTCTGGAGAGAGCTGTGGTACAACAGCCACCAAAGGGGAAAGCCGGCTGATTGGCATTGAAGGTATGCGAGCCAGTCTGGTGTAACTTTCAGGTTTAAGGACAGAGAATCCCGAAAAGGGGTTCGTCTGTCTTTTTTTTGTGTCAAAATGTCTTACCTATAGTTGATGGTTTATCTTTAATGGATGAACTAACATGGAAAGCATGACTGTACAGATAAAAAACAGACGAACTACTACCAGTAAAAAATGAAACTGTAAGGGGGCAAAAACAATGACGAATGAATTAAAACGTACACCTCTATTTGAAGAATACGCAAAGCATAATGGTAAAACAATTGACTTTGGTGGGTGGGAATTACCAGTGCAATTCTCTTCTATTAAAGAAGAGCATGACGCAGTACGTAATCGTGCTGGCTTATTTGATGTTTCACATATGGGTGAAATTTTAGTAACTGGACCTGATTCATTAAAATTTTTACAAAATCTTTTGACAAATGATATTTCAAAAATTGCAACAGGTCAAGCGCAATATAATGCAATGTGCTATGAAGATGGTGGTGTTGTCGATGATTTATTAACGTATAAATTAGCAGATAATCATTATTTATTGTGCGTCAATGCAGCAAATATTGAAAAAGATTATGACTGGATGATGGAAAATCAACATCAATATGATGTGACAATCGACAATCAATCAGATGCATATGCACAAATTGCCCTTCAAGGTCCATTAGCAGAAGAGGTTCTTCAAACATTAACAGATACTGATTTACAAACGATTAAATACTTCCGTTTCCAAGCAGATGTTGAAGTTGCAGGACATAAAGCATTAGTATCTCGTAGCGGTTACACAGGAGAAGATGGTTTTGAACTATACGGCTCTCCGGAAGATATTAAAGCATTATGGAGTAAAATCTTGGATGCTGGAAAAGACAAAGGTGTTGTTCCAGCAGGTTTAGGCTGCCGTGATACACTTCGTTTTGAAGCAGGTCTTCCATTATATGGGCAAGAGTTATCAGCGACAATTTCACCTCTTGAGGCTGGTATCGGTTTTGCTGTGAAGTTAAATAAAGAGGATTTTAATGGTCATGATGCATTAGTGGCACAAAAAGAAGGTGGACTGTCACGTAAAATTGTAGGCATTGAAATGATCGATAAAGGAATTCCTCGTCATGGCTACAAAGTGTTTAAGGATGGTAAGGAAATCGGTGAAGTGACAACAGGTACACAGCTTCCTTCCTCTAAACGTAATGTTGGTCACGCCTTAATTGACAGTCAATTCGCAACTATCGGAACTGAACTGGAAATTGAAATTCGTGGTAAGCACTTAAAAGTAGTAACAGTAGAAACACCGTTTTACAAGCGTTCAAAATAATAGTTGAAAAGAGGGACCTACATTTATGAAACATCGTTATTTACCAATGACGGAACAAGATAAACAAGAAATGTTAGACGTAATCGGTGTATCCTCAGTTGATGAGTTATTTGGGGATATTCCAGAAAAAGTACGTTTTAAAGGCCTATATGATATTAAAGATGCAAAATCTGAATCAGCTTTATTAAAAGAATTAACGGCACTTGCCGCGAAAAATAAAGATACAAATGCTAACGTATCATTTTTAGGTGCAGGCGTATACAACCACTATAAACCAATTATCGTAGACCATGTTATTTCTCGCTCAGAGTTTTATACAGCGTATACTCCATATCAACCAGAAATTTCACAAGGGGAATTACAAGCAATTTTTGAATTCCAAACGATGATTGCAGAGCTTACAGGTATGGATCTTGCAAACTCTTCTATGTATGATGGTGGAACAGCATTAGCTGAAGCAGGTATGCTTGCAGCTGGGCATACACGTCGTAAGAAAATTTTAGTATCTGAAACGGTTCATCCTGAGTATCGCGATGTCGTTGCTACATATGCATATGGTCAATCCATTGAAATTGTTACTGTTCCACATAAAGATGGTGTGACAGATGTAGAAGCTTTGAAAGAGCAAATTGATGACAATACAGCAGCTGTAATTGCACAATATCCTAACTTCTTTGGTCAGATAGAGGACTTACAAGTAATTGGCGATATTGCACATGAGGCAAAAAGTCTATTTGTCGTATCTTCAAACCCACTTTCACTTGGGGTTTTAACACCTCCTGGTAAGCTAGGTGCTGATATTTGTGTAGGGGACGCACAAGTTTTCGGTATTTCTGAAGCATTCGGTGGTCCGCACTGTGGTTTCTTTGCAGTAACAACGAAACTAATGCGTAAAGTTCCAGGTCGTCTTGTTGGTGAAACAGTAGATGGTGAAGGTCGTCGTGGTTATGTTTTAACATTGCAAGCCCGTGAACAACATATCCGTCGTGATAAGGCAACATCAAATATTTGTTCGAACCAAGCGCTTCTTGCACTTGCTGCTTCTGTCGCAATGACTGCCCTAGGTAAGCAAGGTGTTCGTGAAATGGCTATGCAAAATATCGCGAAAACTCGCTATGCTAAAAATGCCTTTGAAGCGGCGGGCTTCACAGTAGCATTCCAAGGTGCACACTTTAACGAAATCGTTGTGAAAACAAATAAATGTGTGAAAGAAATTAATAAAGGCTTAATTGATAAAGGTATCATCGGTGGTTATCCTTTAAGTCAAACATATGACTCTCTTAAAAATCACGTGCTAATTGCTGTAACAGAATTACGCACGAAGGAAGAAATTGATGCACTAGTTGCAGAAATGGGGGCTCTTAATGCATAACGAAAATCAATCACTCATTTTTGAAATTTCCAAAGAAGGTCGCGTAGGCTACAGCTTAGAAGCACTTGATGTACCAGAGGTAGATCTTGCAGATTTACTTCCAGCAAACTTAGTACGTGCGGAAGCGGCGGAATTACCAGAGGTTTCTGAGCTTGATATTATGCGTCACTATACTGCACTTTCTCGTCGAAACCACGGTGTAGATTCAGGCTTCTACCCTCTTGGCTCTTGTACGATGAAATATAATCCTAAAATTAATGAGGCTGTTGCACGAATTTCTGGTTTTGCCAATGTTCACCCATTACAGGATGAATCAACTGTTCAAGGTGCAATGGAGCTTCTTTATGATCTACAAACTTCATTAGTTGAAATTACAGGTATGGATGAAGTGACATTACAACCAGCGGCAGGTGCACATGGTGAATGGACAGCATTAATGATGATTCGTGCCTTCCATGAGGCAAACGGTGAAGGTCATCGTAATAAAGTTATTGTTCCTGACTCTGCTCACGGTACGAACCCAGCATCGGCAACTGTTGCAGGCTTTGAAACTATCACTGTTAAATCAGATGAAAATGGTTTAGTAGATATTGAGGATTTACGCAAAGTAGTTGGTGCTGATACAGCTGCATTAATGCTAACAAATCCAAATACACTTGGTCTATTTGAAGAAAACATTATCGAAATGGCAGAGCTTATTCACTCTGTTGGCGGTAAAGTATACTATGACGGTGCTAACTTAAACGCAGTTATGAGTAAAGCACGTCCTGGTGATATGGGCTTTGACTGCGTCCATTTAAATTTACACAAAACATTTACAGGTCCTCACGGTGGCGGTGGCCCTGGTTCAGGTCCAGTAGGTGTAAAAGCAGATTTAATTCCATTCCTGCCAAAACCAGTTTTAGTAAGAACGGAGGAAGGAACATATCACTTCGATTACGACCGTCCACAATCAATCGGACGTGTTAAACCTTACTACGGTAACTTTGGAATCAACGTACGAGCATACACTTATATCCGTACAATGGGTCCAGATGGCTTAAAAGCTGTAACAGAATACGCTGTACTAAACGCAAACTATATGATGCGTCGCTTAGAGCCATTCTACGATCTACCATATAACCGTCATTGTAAGCATGAATTTGTATTATCAGGTCGTCGTCAAAAGAAACTTGGCGTTCGTACTTTAGATATCGCAAAACGTCTGTTAGACTTTGGCTACCATCCACCAACAACTTACTTCCCATTAAATGTGGAAGAGGCATTAATGATCGAGCCAACAGAAACAGAATCAAAAGAAACATTAGATGCATTCTGCGATGTTATGATTCAAATTGCAAAAGAAGCAGAAGAAAATCCATCAATCGTACAAGAAGCACCGCATACTACAGTCGTATCTCGCTTAGACGAAACACGCGCTGCTCGTACACCTGTGCTACGTTACCAAAAAGCATAAATAACTACTAGAAGGCGTCCAATGAGTTTGTTGGGCGTCTTTTTTTATTATTTTGGGGGCATTTTAAATGCAATAGATGCGGATTCAATTTAGGCGGAATGTAGATTAGGCTCTCAGAAAATGGATAGAAGAAGTAGGGCCTAATAGGACCTGCAGAGTGCGGATAGCACTGTCAAAGTGATGAATAGAACTAAAAAATCATGGATAAAACCATACGTTACTATTTTAAAGTTCAAAGTAAGGGGCTACCTAATTGTAGCCCCTTAGTTCTATAGAGAAGAATCCAAATTTATCGAGAAATTCCTAATTGCCCTACCTATGCATTTTCAGATTCCTTGTTAATACCTAAATAAGTAAATGACCTCCAAATATATTCTAATGGTCCGTAGCGGAATTTGGATAGCCAAAGCTTACTAAAAATCACTTGGAAAACAAAAATGACAATAGCGATGATGATGGCTGTCGTTAAGTGGAGTTTTCCGTATACGCTAAATGCAAATGGTCCAAATAACAATGTACAAATGATAGATTGGCCGATATAGTTTGTGAAGGCCATTCTTCCAGGGAACGCTAACCACTGTAAAACTTTCTTCCCTTTAACCGTGTGATAAATAAAGATCAAACTAATAGCATAAAAGATTGTTAGGAGTGGTGAGCTAATAGATTGAACAGCTGAAAAGTTTTCTAAAAGGAAAGGTAATATCCAGCACAATATTCCACCAAAAATCAATGTTAGTAACCATGTAATGAAAAAGCCTTTTCGATATTCCTCGAAACGATGAATCCATTTTTTCTTCGCAACAGCTGCTCCGAATAAGAACATTAGTAAGTACGGAAGATTTGTAAATAAATATAATATAGGGTTTCCTAGAGAAAGAACATATAGTCCATTACGCATTGTATAAAAAGTTCTTTCCATAAAATTAGCATTCATTAATTCTTGAAAACTCCCATTTTGATGGGCATCTATCGTTAATTGCATAAGTTGATGACTTTCCTCTGACATGGTCATTGACATCATCGTAGAATCGGAGAATAGAGCTCCTAACGTTACTAATCCAAAAAGTAAGCTATATAAAGTTAGGCTAATGATTAACATAGCATTAGGTTTTAACTTATGCATGAAAAGGAGTAATAACCCTAAGATTGCATAGTCTGTTAAAATATCCCCAAACCAAATGAAATATGCATGGATACAACCGAAAATAAATAATGCAATAAGTCGTCTAAAATAAATTCCCCAAAAGTTTAGTTGCTTTGCAGCGGCTCTTTCCTGCATAATGACCATTCCAAAACCGAACAGCATAGAAAACAGCATAACAAATTTCCCATCGATAAACATAGAAAGAATAGTATGAACTGTAAAATCGGCTTGATTCCAAAAAGAAGTCCATTCATTTTTAAAACTTAGATCTTCTTGCATATAAGCCGGATAAAGGAACCAAACAATATTGGCTAATATAATTCCTAATAATGCGAATCCCCTTAATACATCGAGTGTTTCAATCCGCTCATTAGCAGATATGGGTGAAAGCTTATGCTTCATAAAATCATCCTTTTTATTTTTATTGTTCTTTCAACAAGTCTCTACGTTGTTGAAAAAACTTTGCTAATGACACTTTAAATTATAATTATCAGGATTTTATAAGGGGATACAGGAAAAAAATATGGAACATCTATAAAAATAAATTCTTCTTTCTTCATCCATTTGAGTGAACGAGAAGAATCGAAACTGATATAGTTCTGTGAATTTATTGACAGAAATTCATAAAGTGGATGAGGCGAAGTATTACGAAAATTAGTATGTTTTGCGGAAAATGATACATAATCTATTATTTTTTAGCGATTAATAGAAAATTCTGTTGATTAAATGTAAAGTGATAGTATAATGAAGGTGTAGTTACATTTATGGTTATTAATTCCTTGTAAAATATTTGGTAAATATAAGTTGACGCTCGATGTTATGAGTATCCAGAAAGTGTAACTATAAAAACTAATGAAATGAGGAGATTTTATGATTAACGCGATTCAATTTTTAGAGCAAAATCCGTCGATGGTAACTTTGTTAAAAGAAAAAAAAGCTTCTCTACTTGGTGTTACAGAACTTGAACAAAAGGCAATTCTGGATTCTTTTGATGAAGAGGTACGTTTAGAAAGTAGTGGCCTTTGGTTCTAAAATCTTTAAAAAATAACTGGTTTTGGCTTGCTATAAGTACATATCTCATATTGGGAAGCTATTTACTTTATGTTACTTATAGCACGCCTTTTTTAGCAATAAAGTTAAAAGAAGAGAATGGACAATGGTTAATAAGTGAACCATATTTTAAGAAATGGGCAAATGATCAAGGAATTTCACCAGGGGATATTGTTTTAGAAATTGATGGAAAAAATATTAATAAAATAAATAATATAAAATATGATCCTGTAATTAGAGTTGCTAAAGAATTAACGTTGGTGAAGCAAGATAAGAAGTTACTTCATATACATATAGATCCATTTAACATTCCTGAACAGCTTTTGTATTTATTGATTGTACCTGCAAGTTTTTACTTATTAAGTCTAATTATTTCTATCCTCTTATATTATAAGCAAAAGAATTCGAGTTTGATAAATATACTTATTTTGTTTATTCTTACAGTATCTTTGGCTTATGTTAGTATGGGTGCGTCTGGAATGTTAGATAGTGTTGGAACTGTTGTGAATCGAAGTAGCATGATTCTTTGTCTTGTTCTATTGATTCATTTTTTAAGAAATTATTTTTTATTCTTAAATTTAAATTGGCTATTGATTTACAACATTAAAATAATATATGTAGTACCTTTAATTATAGCTGTTCTTAGCTATTGTAGTATTATCTATCCATATATGAATCCTATATTCTCTAATTTTACTCTATGGTTATTTTTTATTTTATTAATAATAATTTTTGGTGTTTTAGGGATAGGCTATTTAAAATATAAAACCCCTCAATTAAAAATGTTTTTGTTAAGCATTATTATTCCCTTCTTACCATTCCTTTTTTTGTTTGCTGTACCGGAAATTATTTTTCAAGTTCACATACTCACTGGTGAAGTATGCTCTTTATTCTTAATGCTCATCCCATACAGTTTTATTTGTACACAGCTCACTGAACGTATATTTGATATGGAGTACTTTATTACCCGTTTACGCCACTATTTTAATTTTTCATTTGTTTTTACCATTTGGCTATTAATGGGTCTTTATTGGCTTACTGATTTATCTATTTCAAGAATGACCGAAATTTTCTTTTTTACGTTCTTGTCTTTAATAGCACTTTTTTATATTAAAGAGAAAATAGATTATCATAAGCGAAAAATTCTATATTCGACAAAAGGGGATTATATCCACCGGTTGTATACGACAGTTGATAGTATTGGAAGGGTCGTAAAGATAGAAGACTTGCTTGAGAAATTTGTTCAAGAAATAGCTTTACACCTTGAGATTAAACAGGTTTCCGTATTAACCTATGATTTACAAACACATCACGTAACTTCCACTAATACATCAAAAGAATATACCCAAAATCAAATAAACGAAATATTGCTTGAGAAACTTCGCTTAGGTGATATAAAGAAGACAGAGCATTTTTATATTGCTTTTATCCATCAAGATATTAACTTTAAAAGAATATTAGTTGTAGACCATAATAAATCTATTTATCTAAAGGATGAGGAATTATTATGGCTTGAATTATTGCTTTTATATGTAAATAATTTTATAGAAAATACGAAAATGGTGGAAGATCTATTAGAACAGTTAAAGCATATGAAAGAGGCTGATAAAAATCAGCTACCATGGCTCAATAAGCTTCTTTGGCTACGATTTGAACAAGAAAAATATCAATTAGCGCAAGAGCTTCATGATACGGTTTTACAAGAGCAGCTCCATATTGCTCGAGAAATGGATGTATTTATGCATGCAAAGACAAAGGATATTCAGGCGAACCTTTCTAAGATTCATGATCATATGATTGCGTCATTGAATGATTTACGAGGGTACTGTGAAAATTTGAAGCCGCCATTGCTGGACACTTTGGGCTTAAATGCTGCGCTTGAGAAGCTAATTCACAAAGTTCATAAGCGTGCTGATTTTGTTTTGATTTACACAATTGATCGGCTATATTTAGAAGATGAACGTTTAAACTTGATGATTTATCGACTTTTCCAAGAGTTATTAAACAATGCATTAAAACATTCGCATGCCAACACTGTCGAAATTCATCTTTTAGAAACGGAAGATGGCTTTGAAATTATTTATGCTGACGATGGTGTAGGATGTAAAATGGATGAGATCATTCTGGCTGATTCAATGGGGATCAGAGGAATGCAAGATAGGGTACAAGCCTTTAATGGGCAGTTTACTATCAATACCAATGTAGGAGAAGGAATGTCTATTCGAATTAAGGTAAATGAAGGGGATCATACTTCGATTCCTATGGATACGATACTTGTATTGGAAGGCTAACTTATAGCAGAGGATCATATATGAAGAGAAAAAAAGATATGAATCATTTTCACACCTCCTAATCTATATATGTATGGATTTGGGGGTGCTTTTGGTTGCAAAATCTTGGTAGTATAATCATATAGAGAGGAGATGATATCTTCATGGAAATAGAAGAAATGATCTTGAATTATACATCGCAACAAAATGATTTAAGGAAGCATATTTCATTAGAAAACAATTTTTCTGCTGATCAAATTAAACTCGTTGCCGGAGTAGATATTGCCTATTGGAATGAAAATAATAAAGAATATGGGGTCTGTTGCATTCAAGTCATTGATTTTAGTTCCAAAAAGTTAGTTGAACAGGTTGAGTACATAAATGAAATTACCATTCCGTATATTTCCGGGTTTTTAGCCTTTCGCGAATTACCTCTGATTATAGAGGCTGCTAAAAAGTTGAAGATAAATCCAGACCTTTACATGTTTGATGGAAATGGTTATTTACATAGTCGTCATATGGGCATTGCTACACATGCTTCATTCTTCTTGGAAAAACCGACAATTGGCGTTGCCAAAACGTATTATAAAATAGAGAACACAGATTTTATAATGCCGGAAAATAGAGCTGGAGCGTATACTGATATTGTGATTGATGGGGTAGTATACGGTCGTGCTCTAAGAAGTAGAAAGGATGTTAAACCGATATTTGTTTCATGTGGGAACGAGATTGATTTAGATACAGCAACCAAAATAACGATGCACTTTATTGAAAAAGATAGTCGTTTACCAATCCCTACAAGATATGCGGATTTGGCCACTCATCATGCAAGAAAATTACGACGAGATATTATGATAAATAAGAGGGATTGAAAATGAAAAGTGAAGCTGAAATTTTATGGAATCGTTTAATAGAAAAAAATTCGGAGTTGGAGGTGAATGGTAGAGAAGCATTAAACCTTCAGCCCGGTGCGACTGCTGAAGAATTTCAACTAATCGAAACAACTTTGGGTATTACTCTTCCTGACGAGATGAAAAGTTTTTATCGTATATTTAATGGGCAAGACTGGTCGCCTGGAGTACAGCCTTTTGTTAGAAATTTAACACTTTCCCCTATTTCTGAAATTATAGAAAATTGGAAGTTTTTACAGAAGGAGTTTGATCCAGATGATTTGCTTCCAGATATAGAGTATGGTGAGGAGGTTAAACCAACGCTTTGGAATAAAAAATGGATTCCAATTGCTGAAAATGGTGGTGGCGATTATCTCTGTGTTGATACAGATCCAACAGAAAAAGGAGTAGTGGGCCAGGTGTTGTATTTTTGGCATGATTGGGGAGATCGAACAATTGATGCCAAGAGTCTCTTTGAATTTATAGAGACCTGTTTAAATGAAGAAAGTGATGCTGATAGTTGACTAAGGAGATAAATGACGTTATTTGATTAAAAGATCTTTTTCACGAACGTTTGATTTTCCAAAATTTCTGGTGTGATAATTTGGCATCAATATCTAGCTGTTTCTATAAGTATACATAGCGAAGAGGCATCCCAATTATCAATCAATTGAGATGCCTCTTTGATGTCATTCTTTAAATGCGTTTATTAGTCGTTTTGAAGCTTATTTACGCAATTAACAACTATTTATTGTAAATACAAGAGAAAGAAATAAATATTATAAAAAACGGTCTAAAATCATAATATTATCATTTATCATGTTGAAATAGGGAGAAAATACACTTTTTAGAATTAATCTATAAAATGAAGAGAATTATTAAAGATGTAGCCGATATAATCCAATAGATGATAGAGGAGGTAAGAAAATTTGAATAAAAAATTATTTTTCACAGCTGCGGCAATCCCAGCAGCCCTTATGGTACCAACAGTTGCAGGAGCGGTGGGTGCTGATACAGCTTTAGTCACAGTCTCAGGGAATAATAAAGTAAATGAAACTTTAAAAGCTTCTATTGAAAACTTACCAGCGAATTCGATTGTCAATGCTTATCAATGGTATTATGTGGATGGTTCCAATGATTCAAAGAATAAACCAATCTCTAGTGCAACATCAGCCTCATTTACAATACCAGTAGAAGCGGCAGGCAAAGCAGTTTTCGTGGAAGCGACAACAACGAAAGGTGATAAGTATAAGAGTGAACCCCGTACGATCAATGACCTAGATCTTTCAATTACTGCACCTAAAATTAATAGTAGTTCAAACTATGCAGTACCTGGTGAATTGGTGCAAGTAGCGGGTGCAATTGTAACTGACGAAGCAGGTGCAAAGTTACAAAGCAATCAAATTACATATAGCTATCAATGGTTTTATAAAGTTGGTGAAAACGCCACTATTATTGAGGGAGCGACTAGCGATACATACAGAATTCCTAATAATGCTTTAAAAGATGGTATCACAGATATTATGGTTAGAGTACAGGCAAAGGTAGGAACTTCTTTCGTAGAATCTGATGTTTCCGATGTAAAAACTATTTCTAACGAACCATCGGATTCAATGATTCAAGAAATTGAAAAACTAATAAATGACAACAAGTATAATGCAACAAGTCTAGAATCTTTTCAGGCTGAAGTAACGGCATTAGAAGGTAAATATCAAGCATTATCGACTGCAGCAAAGGCGAATGTGAAAAATTATGATGTATTAAAGCGAGCAGTGGCTGATGTAGAATTAATAAGCAAGTTAAATGAAAAAGTAGATAAAGTTAATGAGGTAAATGAAAAAGATCTACCAAAATATTTAAAAGAAATCGATGAGGCATATGATAAGTTGGATTTATTACAACGTAGCTTAGATCTGAACGATGCTTTATACAATAGCATTAAAAACATTTTGAAAGATCCGACAGATATCGATGAATTTAAAGAAGTTAGAAGACTAAATCAGGCAATTGTTGAATTATTAAAACATGAAAATTCCTTTGTTACGTATGTACCTACTAGCATCGAAGCTTTACAAACAGCAGTTGAAACAATTGAAAAAGATATAGCAAAACTGTCTCAAACTTACCGAGCAACTGTTCAAAATCAAACCATTTTAAGTGATGCTAAGTCAGATATTAAAAAGGTTGAACAATTTATTAAACTTTTCGATAAGCTGTCACAAAATGATTCACCTAGCAAACAGGTGACTACAGCAAAATCAATACGTACCGCTTATGAAAAGTTAACGTATAAGCAACTACAGCTTGTACAAAAAAATTATATGCATACCTTACTTCAAGCTGAAAACGCAGAGAACAGTCAAATAGAAAGATTAAATAAAGAAATTGACAGTTATGTAGGTGATGTGGATGACAGTTACCCGATAGATCCGTCAGTAGATTCTTGGCAAGGCCATGTCAATAATGTAAACCGTATTATAAATGAATATAAGGGCTTAACGAAAAATTCCGCTGCTAAAATTGTCGGCTATGAAAGAATTGTAACGTTGCAAAAAGATTTTAAAGCAGCTGATAAAATTATTAAGGACATGAATGCCTATCAAAAGCTTTCAGAAACGCCAGGGGTAGCTGAAAGTAAGTTGAAAACTAACTACACGAATGTATTGAAAGCTTATAATAAGTTAACTAGTTTACAACAATCACTTGTTTATAATGTAAACGATTTTTTATTAAATACGCCGACTATTTCAGTTGATGTAAATGGTAAGGAACCTGCTGATAAAGCTGCTGCATTGGCTTTGAAGGCTGATATTGATAAGTTTGCTAATGTAACGAAATATACATTTGCACAATTCGAAACTGCTGTAAATGCAGCAACAACGAAATATAAAAGTCTATCTTCGGCTGGACGAAAGTATGTCACAAACTATTATTTATTAACAGCTGCTAGTAAAGATCTTTCTGGTGTGAAGTCATTCCATAAAAAAGTACAAACTGCACGAGAAGAAACAGATGCTGCGAAACAAGCAAAAAAAATTCAAACAGTAGAAACTGCTTATGCTAAATTACCGGCAAATCAGCAATATTTGGCAAAACAGCAATATGAAGATTTGCTAAACAATCGTCTAGAAGACGGTAATGCACCGGATATCACAACTTTAAATAATGAAATTGCAAGCATTGTCTCAAATGATACGTATACAGTTTCAATGGAAAGAATTAAGGTGCTTTCAACGCAATATAATAAGCTGAGCTCGAGTGATAAAAAGCGAATTACGAATGCTGCTATTTTAACAACAGCGGTTGCTGATGTGAAAAAAGTAGAATCATTTATGAAGACGTATGAAAAATCATTTATTAGTAATCCAACGACTGTCATTAAAGCTTTTGCAAAGCTAACATCAAAACAAATGAGTTTAGTTAGCCCAGAAATACGACAAGCTATTATCGATAAGGATAAAGATCAACAACAGTCTAATGAAATTGCTTTGAAATTAGTAGAATCGATTAATTTACTGCTTGTAAATGGTGAATATATTGATGATTTGGAGACGAAAGTAAAAGAAATTCGTGCAGCCTATGATAATCTTAGTGCTTCTGAAAAGAGCGTCGTTAAAAATTATTCTAACCTTACCCAGGCCGAGAATGATTTGAAAAAGGTCGCAGAGGTTCATGCTCTTTACGTACCTTCTACAGGCGAAAATGCACCAGAACGTAAAGCTTGGCAAACTGCATACGGTAAACTCTCGAAAAAATTAGAAATATTATATAAGAAAATGTATCCAACCGATTTATAAAATTGTATAAAACCTAAACCCCGAATAACCAAAATTATTCGGGGTTTAGTGTACGTGTCTGGCATGCGCGTGAAGATAAAAATTAAAAGTTGGATGATAAAACGTAAAAGCTCTAATAGACGCCCTTAATTAAAAAGGTCCTGTTGGTTAAATTTATCTTTTTTAATTGTGTAGAATATCAATTCTTCGTTATACTATAGTTAATTTGCATAATAATTGAGAATTTTTTGTTATAACAAAGGTAGTTTGACACAGAAGGTAGGAACTTGTGATGTATAAAATAGGTGTTGTTGGCCCAATAAAATCCGTAGAAAAAATTATCGAGTTAGCACATGAAATCGAAAAAGAGATGGACTTTATTCCTTATATTTATTCGATTGCTACAGAAACAAAACATCTTGTAGAAACACATAATCAAGATGTTGACTTTTGGTTATTTTCGGGGTACATACCTTATAAAATTGCTAGTCAGACGAGTGTCTCGCAGGAAAAGCTAGCACATATCCTCTTTTCTGAAGCGGCCATTTACAAAGGTTTTTTTGAGCAGTCCTATAAAATGGGGAAAATTGTTGATCGTGTTAGTATTGATATTATCTCATCACCAGCATATAACGCATCAAAAGGGATAACTGAGATAGAGAAAAATGTAAGGAAGATCTATTTAAAGGAATTTGATGTTGCGATTAATCCAAAAGAATTATTTACGTTCCATTATGACCTATGGCTGAAAGGGGAAATCGATTTTGCGATTACATGTTACCCGTCAGTTGACGAAGAGCTGAAGAAGAGGGGGGTTCCGTCCTATTGGATATCACCTACTAAAACTGAGATTTATCATACGGTTCAGCTCTTTACTGAAAAAATTAAAACGTCGTATTATAAAGAAACGCAAATTAGTGCTGTTATGCTCGAAATAAAAGATTTTGATTCCTTGAAGGAAAGAATGAAGCAAGGATATCGTATTCAATATCTAGAATTACGCATGAAAGAAAACTTATTGCAATTATGTGAACAAATTGATGGGTCCTTAATCGAGGAAGGGAATGGCCGATATACAATTTTTAGTACGCGTGGAGCGATCGAAGGGCAGATTTATTTCATCAAGGAAAAAATGTATCAGCTATCCATAGAAATGGAAGCAAAGGTCATAGCAGGAATTGGCTTTGCGCAAACGGTATTTAATGCCGAATTAAATGCGCATAGAGCTTTACGTCAAACGAAAGAAAATGAATCAATCGATATTGTCATGATTCAAGATGATGGCACAATAATTGAATCTGTTGGAAATACCGAGGAGCTAACATATTCTTATAGAGCAGAGGATCCTACAATCCTTGAAAGGTTAAAAAAAGGTAACGTTAGCATTAAAACCTATACAAAAATACAAGCGCTCGTTCAAAAAATGCGCTGGAAGCATTTTACGACAAAGGATTTAGCCACACAACTTCAAATGAGTGAACGAAATGCGCAGCGAATCGTGGCTGATTTATGTCGTGTAGGCTTGGCGGAAATTTATGGAGAAGAATTACAGCATACACGTGGCAGACCAATAAAAATATATCAGCTTGTGATGTAGGTCAACCACATGAAATATAAATGTCCCGAACCAATAAATGGTTTTGGGGCATTTTTTGTTTTGTAGAAAGCTTAATGTAAATAGAAGGATGCCGAAAATTTTAGTGATTTTTTTGGTTTTGCTGAATATTTGAAAAATGTAGATAAATCAACGGTTTCCTAGTATTGTGACCTAATTTATGCATCGTTTTCTGTGCGATTATCTATTAGAAATTTTCAAAAAAATGTTGTCAATTCATAAAAAGTCGATTATTATACGAATAAATAACGAAATTGTCGTTATATAAAAGGAAATAGATAGGGAGAGATGAAAAATATTTTATAGGGGTTACAAAAGACATCGGAATGGAAGAATAGGAGTTTTAGATGTCGCAATTTTCAGATGTTAAAATTTTTTTCCTATTACTATCAATTGCAGCGATGTAGTTTAAACATGGGAGGGATGTTAATGACAACGAATGAAGTAACAAAAAAATCCAGAAATTTAATCCTAGCACTCTTATTTTTAGGATGGTCTTTAGGAAATCTAGATCGTTACATTATGAACTATGCAGTGGTATCGATTACTGGTGATTTAAAATTAGATGCTTCTTCTACGGGAATTATTTTAAGCGCTTTCTTCTTAGGCTATGCGATTATGCAAATACCAGGTGGATGGCTTGCTGATAAATTTGGTGCTAAAAAAATCTTACTGTTTTCAGTAATCATGTGGTCGATATTTACAGGTTTAACAGCGCTAGCTTGGTCTTTAGTTGCCATGATTATCATTCGATTTTTGTTTGGTATTGGGGAAGGTGGGTTTCAGCCATCTAGTTCTAAAATTATTGCGACGATTTTCCCAAGAGAGGAACGAGGGCGAGCAATGTCAATTATGCTTTCTTCTGGGGGGATCGTTTCGTTAATCGTACCTTTACTTGCAGCTTATCTGTTAGGAACAATTGGTTGGCGTACAATGTTTGTTGTCATTGGTGCTATCGGAGCCATTATTTCATTTTTATATTGGAAATATATCAAACTTCCACAAGATGACGCGGAGGAAAATAGCAATAGTAAAGAAAATGTTTCTACAAAAGTTAACTTTAAGGAACTACTTAAAACACCACTTATGTGGAATTTAATTATTGCGTATTTCTGCATCTATGCAGTGAACTGGGGATTAGTTTCTTGGATTCCAACGTACCTTCAAAAAAATCGTGGACTCGATTTAATGTCCATTGGTTGGGCACAAACAATTCCAGCTATCGCTACTATTATTGGTATTTATGGTAGCGGTTATATTATTGACAAGTTACCTCGAGGAATGGACAAGATTTTGGGTTCAATTTCGTGTGGAGTTATTGGTATTTTGTTGTACTTCATGTTTAAAGCAGAGTCTGTGACGATGTTTATTAGTTATCAAACTGTAGTAACTTTATTTATCGCATTTGTTGTAACATTACTACCTGCCATTGTGTTAAAGAAATTACCTTCATCTATTACAGGTTCAGCAATGGGGGTTGCTAATACAGGCGGGCAATTAGCTGGATTTGTAACGCCAATGGCAATCGGCTTTATGGTAGATGCTTTTAACGGTTCCTTCGATGCAGCCTTTTGGATGTTAATAGGATTTGCGGTTATTTGTATTATTTCACTTTTAACGTTAAATGATCAAAAAGGAAGTCTTTTGAATTCTTAATAGGGGGTATGAAACTATGCGTGTGCATGAAAAAATTTCTTCATTAGTCGAATCAAAAAGGGATGCTAGTATTCAATTAAGTGATGCCATTTGGGCAGTACCTGAACTTCACTTTCAAGAACAGAAATCTGTACAATATATGAAGGCTGCTTTAGAAAAAGAGGGCTTTACAACGGAACTAGGAATTGCAGGGTTGGATACAGCACTAGTTGCAACGTATGGATCTGGAAAGCCAGTTATTGCCTTTCTCGGTGAATATGATGCACTTCCTGGTTTGAGTCAAAAAGGCGGGGCTACGCATCATGAGCCATTAGAGGCCGGGGGAAGTGGCCATGGTTGTGGTCATAACTTATTAGGGACAGGCGCATTCGCTGCGGCTGTAGCGGTGAAAGATTACCTAGAACTAAATAATCAATCGGCTACGGTTCGTTTCTACGGTTGTCCAGCGGAGGAGAATGGTTCAGGTAAGGCTTATATGGCGAAGGCTGGTATTTTTGATGATGTCGATATTGCAATTTCTTGGCATCCTGGTACTTATACAACTGTAATGACTTGCAGTTCCCTAGCAAACTATGCAGCTACTTTTAAGTTTACAGGAAAAAGTGCACATGCAGCAGCAGCGCCGCATCTAGGAAGAAGTGCATTAGATGCAGTTGAACTGATGAATGTTGGGGTAAACTATTTACGTGAGCACATCATTCCAGAAGCTCGCGTGCATTATGCGATTACAAACTCAGGAGGAACGTCTCCGAACGTCGTTCAACCTTATGCAGAGGTGACATACTTAGTAAGGGCTCCTAAAAAGCATCAAGTACAAGAGATTTATCAACGTGTTGAAAAGATTGCTAAAGGCGCAACGATGATGACTGAAACATCGTTAGAAATTGACTTTGAGGGAGCGGCATCAAATCTTATTCCAAATAAAGTACTTTATGATGTGATGCAAAAACAAATACTGGATCTAGGAATGCCACCTTATACACTAGAAGATGAGCAGCATGCCCAAGCTATTTTTAATACATTTACTCCTGAAATTCAGGCATCAGCATTAGTGGGTCTAAAAAAAGAGGATGCCGCACAGCTGCAGGGTAAAGTTATTGCTAACCATATCCCAAGTGTCCTACCTGAATTTATATTAGGTGGATCAACGGATGTTGGTGATGTAAGCTGGAATGTACCAACTGTTCAATGTACAACGGTATGTATGGCATTAGGTACACCATTACATACCTGGCAAGTTGTATCACAGGGGGTTATGCCGATAGCCCATAAAGGGATGCTACAGGCAGCAAAAATTATGGCTTGCACGGCAGTTGAGTTAATCGATCATCCGTCACTTATTGAAGAAGCTAAAAAAGAATGGAAGGAACGTCTGGATGGGGAGCCTTATATTTCACTAATTCCAGAAGGTACTGAGCCTCCAAAATTTTAAAAAAGTTATACCAAAAAGAGTCTTCGTAGGGTAAACTATGGAGGCTCTGTTTTTGCCTATTAGTAAGAATTTTCTTAGTTACGTGTACTTACTTGAGTAGCTATGGCAGAAGATGCCGTTTTTTGAAAGGAGATCACAAAATGCCGACAGAACATATCAATCATAATAATCACCTTGCGGCAGAATGGGTGAAGCAGTTTCGTCCTTATGCAAAAGAAGGGAAATGCGCGAGCTATATTCCCGCTTTAGCGGAAAAAGATCCAAATCAATTAGCAATATCGATTATCGGAACTAATAATGACGAAATGAAAGCTGGAGATACAGCAGAATTATTTACGCTGCAAAGTGTGTCAAAAGTCGTGACATTTATTTTAGCGTGTATGGAACGAGGTTTACCTTATGTATTAGAACGAGTAGATGTTGAACCTACAGGAGACACCTTCAATTCGATCATTCGTCTAGAAAGCCATCAACCTGGCAAACCTTTTAATCCAATGATTAATGCAGGAGCCATTACAGTATCCTCAATGCTTGACGGAAATTCTCCGCAAGAGAAGGTTTCTAAAATCCTGCAATTTTTAGAACAAATGGTTGGCAAGGAATTGAAGGTGAATGAAGAGGTTTATCAATCGGAATGGCAAACTGCTAATCGAAACCGTTCATTAGCCTATTATTTAATGGATTCTGGCTTTTTAGACTGTCCTGTAGAGGAAGCGTTGGAAGTTTATTTGAAACAATGTGCTATTGAAGTAAATGTTTCGGATTTAGCGATGATTGGTTTAGTAATCGCCAATGACGGCTATCACCCTCTATTAAATAAACAGCTCTTTCCGAAGCAAGTAGCAAAATTAGCGAAGGCATTGATGGTTACTTGCGGTATGTATAATGCTTCTGGTAAATTTGCTGCATTTATCGGGTTACCTGCTAAAAGTGGTGTCTCTGGTGCGATTTTAGCGGCCGTGCCAAGTCACGCAGGCTTAGATTCACCTTTTCCTGCTGGCTGCGGCATTGGCATCTACGGACCAGCAATTGATGACATCGGGAACAGTGTAGCCGGAGTGAATTTGCTAAAGCATTTAGCTACCGAGTGGAATATGAATATTTTTTAGTGAATTAAAGAGAGATGACTTCAGAAAATGGAGTCATCTTTTTTTGTAGATTTGTTCATTTTGAGAGACGATTTTTTTTGTTTCAACATGAGGGAGGCAATGAGCCCCGCTTCTTGAGTATACCGTTAGCAATAAAAAAACCTGAATAGAGTCACTTGCTTTCAAAGTGACACTATCCAGGACTTCACCTTAGCGTATTGCTTTCTTTCGTTTCATTTTATAAATAATGAGTAGTAGGATAAACCAAATTGGTGTTAAAAGTAACGCAGTACGTGTTGCCTCTGAAATGAACATCACTACTAATAGAAATGCAAAGAAGGCCAGAACTAAATAGTTCACGAACGGAGTAAAAGGTGCCTTGAAAATCGATGCTTCATGAAGGGCACGATTTTTACGTTTATAAATGATATGAGAGATTAAGATAATACTCCACACCCATATAAAGCAAATAGCACTGATCGTCGTAACAACACTAAAGGCGTTTTCAGGCATTAATTTACTTAGTAATGCACCGGCGGATACAACAATTGCAGACACAACGAGTGCGTTACTTGGTACACTGTTTTTATTGAGCTTTGCAAACGCTGGTGATGCTTGCTTGTTGTTTCCAAGATTAAAGAGCATGCGGCTTGTAGAAAATAACCCACTATTACCGGCAGAAGCAGCGGATGTTAATACGACAAAATTGATAATACCTGCGGCAATTGGAATACCGGCTAGTGTAAATACTTGTACAAATGGACTACTTGAGGCAGACATTTCATGCCAAGGATTAATACATAAAATAACAAATAACGCCCCTACGTAGAATAATAAAATACGTATTGGAATTTTGTTAATGGCAGAAGGAATATTTTTTTTAGGATTGGCCGTTTCTGCTGCAGATACCCCAACTAATTCGACACCAACAAAAGCGAAAACAACCATTTGGAATGCCATTAGGAATCCGTGCAGGCCGTTCGGGAATAACCCACCATGGGCCCAAAGATTTTCAACAGAAACTGTGCCAGTGCTTGTTTGAAAACCTGAAAATAACATAAATAGTCCAATAGCAATTAATGCAACAATTGTAATGACTTTTATAAGGGCGAACCAAAATTCTAGTTCGCCAAATAGTTTAACAGTTAATAAATTCAAAATTAATAACAGTACTAAACAGCCAATAGCAGGCACCCATTGTGGTATATCAAACCAATATTGTACATACACGCCGACAGCAATAATATCTGCCATAGCGGTCATGATCCAGCAGAACCAATATGTCCAACCAGTGATGTAACCTGCCCAAGGTCCTATGTATTCAGATGCAAAATCAGTAAATGATGTATAGCCAGCATTTGATAATAATAGTTCACCTAATGCCCGCATGACAAAAAATAGGGCAGTTCCGACAATTAGATAGGCGAAGATGATGGATGGTCCAGCTAAAGCAATTGCTTTCCCGGATCCTAAAAATAAACCAGTACCGATTGTTCCACCAATCGCAATGAGCTGCACATGGCGATTTTTTAAATCACGTTTTAATTGTTGTTGTTCCACGTTAATCCCCCTCAAAGATTTGTAAAAACTATGACTGGAAAATAAAAAAGAGACTAGTAGTGACACTAGTCTCGTAAACGTCAGAATAACAAATACCGATTGCGGATGTTATATGTAAAAAAGAAAACATTCGTGTGGTATAGCTTTCATGCTGAAAGTTGATATTACTCCTCTGTCCTTTTGCCTGAGATAGTGAACCCTTCGGCGACGCAAAATGCGCTCTCTCCAGAACTGCTCCTGCTATAGTGTTATCCATAGCATTCATAGCTTGTATTGTATGTCTTGATGACATTATTTTAAGATATTATCCATCCTATCAGTGCTACCAAAATTATTCAAGGATAAATTTTTAGTTATTTATCAGAAAAAAGAAGATTGGAGTTCGTCTAGGTAAATTTTTTACGAAAAATAGTATTTTTAGGCATATGTTAATATGTGGATGATTTTTGATTTCTG
This sequence comes from Lysinibacillus sp. Bpr_S20, assembly GCF_023337835.1. Taxonomy (NCBI): domain Bacteria; kingdom Bacillati; phylum Bacillota; class Bacilli; order Caryophanales; family Bacillaceae; genus Lysinibacillus; species Lysinibacillus sp. Bpr_S20. The sequence goes on along the minus strand of NZ_JALNLQ010000003.1, from coordinate 358,977 downwards.
ATCTGAACGGGGCTCTTAACCAAAAAATGAGAAGGATATTCATAAAAGCCGGAACGGAAATTAACCATGAGCTTATAAAGTGTTTAGGGGAGCGGCTTCATTTGGCAAGGGAATATGAGAGTGGGAATAGGCATAAATTACTCACGTTGCTTTCCCTTATTTAAACTAACTTGTCAGACGTTAAACAATTACTATAATATAGTAGAAACTCAGAATTTTTTGCAAAAAACAAACCATCTCATTGTTATTTGAGATGGTTTGTTTTTGTTTAAAACATAGTGAGATAGGTCTATATAAATCCATTTACGAAGTAAATGGATTTAAAGTAGTCACGAATGTCTTAACGCTCGTTTATTATTATTTTTTTGACTTTATTTTACCTGTCCAAGTACGGAAGCCGCCTTGAAGTTGGTAAATTTGGTTGTAGCCACGTTTTTTAAGAAATAGAGCAGCACGTGAGCTACGGCCTGTATTTTGGCAGTATAAATATACTGGTAAATCTGGGCGGATTTCTTTGTAACGTTGACGTAGAGTAGTGGAAGGAACATTACGTGCACCAAGAATGTGACCTGCATCAAATTCTTTTTGCTCACGTACATCGATCAGCTGTGCTTTACGATAGCCTTCAATAAATTGTTCTTGTGTTAGATTTGTTACGGCTTTTTTTAGTCGTAGGGCATTGATGCCGATATATGCAATGACGACTACTAAAATAACACCGATTGTGATAAGTGTGTTCAACAAAATTTCTTACCCCTTTCTATCTTCTTTATTATTATAAAAGATGCGCTAGCGATAGTCCAATGAGTTTGATAAAATTAATTAGATTGTGGCTAGAATTAATCTATCTTTATTGATGGATGTTATTAGTGAAAGGTCACAGAATCATTTCACTCCATTCTTAGACTTGGGTGGAGATTATTCAATAAAGAATAGAACTAAACGCAGAGTGTCAAAATTTTGAGAAACATATTTTGTACACGTTCGCCAAGGTTTAATTTAATATTCGTAGGAGATGAAAATATGACAACTTGGTATTTTCTAAATTCAGGGAAATGTAGCCCATCTTTCAACATGGCATTGGACGAAGCATTACTTGATTGGCATAGTGAAGGTTTAATTCCACCAGTCATTCGTTTTTATGAGTGGGAGCCAGCAACACTTTCGATTGGCTATTTTCAGCAGGCGAAAAGAGACATTAATTTTGAGGCTGTGCAACAACAGGGTTTAGGCTTTGTTCGTCGACCAACAGGTGGTAGAGCCGTATTACATGAACATGAGTTGACATATAGCATCATTGTTACAGAAAGCTATCCAAATATGCCTGAATCAGTGACAGAGGCTTATAGAGTGTTAAGTGAAGGGATTTTGCAGGGCTTTCATAATTTAGGTATGGATGCTTATTTTAGTGTGCCAGATACAGAAGAAAAAAGAGCGGACTTAAAGAAACCTAAAAGTGCAGTTTGCTTTGATGCACCGAGCTGGTATGAGCTTGTTGTAGAAGGTAAAAAAGTAGCTGGTAGTGCACAAACTCGTCAAAAAGGTGTTATTTTACAGCACGGAGCCATTTTACTGGATTTAGATCAGGAGAAATTATTGTCTGTTTTTAATTTTTCTAGTGAAGAAGCGAAGGAACGAATGCGTAGAAAGCTACCAGAAAAAGCGGTTGCTATCAATAGCCTTGTGAAAGAACCTGTGACTATTGACCAATGTGTGACAGCTTTCCGTGATGGTTTTGCAAAATCGTTGCAAATTGATTTAAAACCATTTACACTTTCTGAGGAGCAATTAGAATATGTACATGAATTAGAAGAAAAAAAATATGCATGTGATGATTGGAACTTCAAAAAATAAAAATAAATAGTATTATATATTGCTTTTCTATTTAATGGTAAAGGATTTTGATTTTACTTTTATATCTCTATTTTTAGCTGTTTATAGTGAAGAGCTATTGGACTCCAGCGGGAAAGGGAGACAGACGAGACCTTGCACGGAGCGCAGTGGAGGAAACGACTCGACCTCGCCCGCGAGAAAACAAGAAGCCCGTAACAAAGATCAGCGTCTTTTAATATGAGTGGATAAAAATGGTTGATCGTCACGCCTGAAAAAGTATAAGAAAAATATTTTTTTATCATTCAATCCTTGTGATAACAAGCAGTTCGCATTCTGTTCGAAATTGCAAGAGTTGAATTAAAAAACTATATATAGTATCTTTTTAAAAGAGTTATACACAATATGTAGTGTTTAAAGACACATGATATTGTGTATTTATATTTTGTAAAGCAGAAAATAAGGGAGGCAAAACGATGGTACTCACAAATCATCAACCCGAAGTAAACAAATTTGAACAGTTAAACAAAGATATTGAACAATTTCCACAGGTTCATCCTGTAACGCCTGATATGCACATTACACATAAAGGTGTATCAAGACTTGTAATGATCGATCGCTACTCGTTTAAGGATACGGAAAAGAAAACGTTAAAAGCCGGAGATTTCGTCGTCTTAACAGTGAAGGCAGATCCAAAATTCCCTGCACGTGGTTTAGGGACAATCCAAAAGCTTGATATGTCTACTAAAACAGCAGAAATTTTGATCGAGGAAGATTACCGTAGTGCTATAGATGATCCAAAAGAGCAAGAAACGGGTGTGATTACACGTTCAATTGATGTGTTAGAAAAGCCTCTTGAAATATTTTATGAACAAATCGCAAAACGAAATGCTACTGGGCTTGCTGCTGTAGAAAAAACACCAGAGAAACGCCAAGAATGGTTTGAGAAGTTTTATGAGCAGTTAGTATCATTAAAATTCATTCCAGCTGGACGAGTTATTTACGGAGCTGGATCTGAAACGGATGTAACTTTCTTCAACTGTTACGTAATGCCATTTGTAGCAGATTCACGTGAAGGAATAAGTGATCACCGTAAGCAAGTAATGGAAATTATGAGCCGCGGTGGTGGTGTAGGGACAAATGGTTCGACATTGCGTCCGCGTAACACTTTAGCACGTGGTGTAAATGGTAAATCATCTGGTTCCGTTTCATGGTTAGATGATATTGCGAAACTGACTCATCTTGTCGAACAAGGTGGCTCGCGCAGAGGTAAACATAATCTAAGTGCTTCTGCGTAAACAAACCTCGTGAATTGCTGGGAACTCTTTAACGGAAATATTGTCACTTTAATCGAGGTGGGAAATATGGATGTTTATGATGCGAAACAGCCACAGACATGTTTAATATGTGGTTTTACAATAAATCATAAATGCACTGCTAGCTACAACGTAACTGGAAACGGTAAGCGTGAATGCTTGAAAATAGCAGTGGGATAAAGACAATCAGCAGCCAAGCCTCTTTCAGAGAGGAAGGTTCAACGACCATCGAAAGCACGCTATGTTAGCGGAAGTGAGTAGAGTAGGAGTGAAGCCACTCCGAAGTGCGAGGACATCTAATAAGATGTAAGATATGGTCTCAACTTCTATGGTGACATAGAGAGTGGGTATAGCGAACCCGCGTAAGAGAATCGGCACAAATGATTATGCTGGCAGATTGGCATCCTGATATCGTGGAATTTATTATTTCGAAAATGCAAAATCCACGTATTCTACGATACCTAATCGAAAATACAACGGATAAAACAATTATTCGTCTAGCAAAAGAAAAATTAAACTTTAAACCTCTTTCAACTCAAGAGGAAGCGATGTACCAAGGTATTGTTAACTATAAAGGTATCGAAGGCTTAGGTGGTTTTGATACAGCTATTATTCGCGAAGCAGAGAACAAACTTCGCGATGGCGGTACTTACACTGTTCACAATCCAGAGTTTTTAACTGGTGCAAATATTTCTGTAACATTAACAAAAGAATTTATGGAAGCAGTTGAAAATGACGCTGAATTCGAGCTTCGTTTCCCAGCTGTTGAAGAATATACAAAAGAAGAAATGGCTATTTACAACAATGAGTGGCATAAAGTTGGAGATGTGCGCGAATGGGAGAAAATGGGCTATAAAGTACGCACTTACCGCACGATTAAAGCGAAGGAATTATGGAATTTAATCAACGTTTGTGCAACGTACTCTGCAGAACCAGGTATTTTCTTCATCGACAACGCCAATGACATGACTAACGCAAAAGCTTACGGTCAAAGCGTTGTAGCGACAAATCCGTGTGGTGAACAACCACTTGCACCATATTCTGTGTGTAACTTAGCAGCTGTGAACTTAGCACAGTTTGCAAATAAAGAAGATCAAACAATTGATTACGAAGCACTGCGTGAAACAGTTCGTGTTGGTGTTCGTATGCAGGATAATGTAATTGATGCTACACCATACTTCTTAGAAGAAAACCGTGTACAAGCTCTTGGTGAGCGTCGTGTTGGCTTGGGCGTAATGGGCTTAGCGGACTTACTAATTTATTGTGAGAAAGAATACGGTTCAGAAGCGGGTAATGAGCTAGTTGATGAAATCTTTAAAACGATTGCTGAGACTGCTTATGAGGCGTCAACAGAGCTAGCAAAAGAACGTGGCAGCTTCCCATTCCTTGTAGGAGCAACAGAGGAAGAGACAGCACGTTTACGTAAAGCATTTACTGAAACAGGCTTTATGCAAAAAATGCCTGCGCACATCAAAGAGCAAATTTTAGCAACAGGTATTCGCAACTCACATTTACTGACAGTAGCTCCAACTGGTTCTACTGGTACGATGGTTGGCGTGGCAACTGGTCTTGAGCCTTACTTCTCGTTCACATATTACCGTTCTGGTCGTCTAGGTAAGTTCATCGAAGTAAAAGCGGAGATTGTACAAGAATATTTAGAACGTCATCCTGAAGCAAATGAAAATGAACTTCCTGAATGGTTCGTTACAGCGATGGAGTTAAAACCAGAGGCGCATGCTGATGTACAATGTATCATCCAAAAATGGATTGATTCATCTATTTCAAAAACTGTAAACGCACCAAAAGGTTATACAGTACAACAAGTTGAAAAAGTGTACGAGCGCTTATATAAAGGTGGCGCTAAAGGTGGTACGGTCTATGTGGATGGTAGCCGTGATTCACAAGTACTGACACTGAAAGCTGAAGAAAATGATATGGATCAACTATCATTTGAGGAAGAATTAGTAGAAGTACCAACAAAGCGTCCGGTTGTATTAGTAGATACAATCCAAGCATTAGAATCGACAACAGTTATTGGTTCGGATGTAGGGAATACTTGCCCTGTCTGCCGCAAAGGAACTGTAGAAGAAATCGGTGGCTGTAATACATGTACAAACTGTGCTGCACAGTTAAAATGTGGCCTATAAGCCGATTATAAAAAAGAAGCGATGTTAAAATAAACTCGTAAAGCTTTGCCCCTTTGGATATGATTATCTAAAGGGGCGTTTTTGTGTCGAAAAAAATCGATAGGTGGATTAACGAGGGGTAGGAAATGGCAGCAGTGGTATCCGTCTTGGTTTAATATTAAAGATCAGTAAAGGACACGCCATAAATAAAAGGTAGCGTATGATTCCCAGTTTTTCCACGGAATCGATATTTCTAAAATTGCATCTTTTGTAGGCTTTCGGTCCATATTACGTACTATTTTTATCGAATTAATAAGACCCACATCATCGATTGGAAAAGCACTCTGGAACCTGAGGCAGCGCATTAAAACATAATTGGCTGTCCAAGGACCAATTCCTCTTATTTTCATTAAGTTTTTTTCAGCATCTTTAAAGTTCATTTTCATTAATTTTTCCTTGGATAATTCTCCGCTTGCCATTAATCTAGCGATTCCAATGATATATTCACTTTTTTTTACCGTCATTTTAATATCTGCTAGGTCGGTAGGTGTTAACTGTGCAATTCGTTCGTACTGTGGGAACACCCAATACTTTTTACCATTCCATTCGATGGCATCGCCAAATGCTTCTACAAATTGCTTCTTTAAGGTGTACGCAAAGGCTAAGTTAATTTGTTGTCCTAAAACTCCCCAACATAAAGCTTCAAATAAATCGGGAATGCCAATCACTCGCAATCCATAGAATTTTTGGGCAGGCATTTTTAGGTATGGGTCTGCTTTTGCCATTTCATAAAATGGCGTTAAATCGTTATCAAGATCAAACCATTCATAAATATATTTTACAATCTCTTCCCGTTTCCACTTTTCCGTAGGTCTCGTATTATTTAGGAATTGAACAACCATTTGTTTATTATTGATTACGCTTACCTGTACTAAGGACGGAATTTCCCCAATGGCTATAGCTTTTGTCATAATATCGTTCTCTATTTCATACATGCATTCATTTTTTTCCCTTGTTAGATAGCCTAGGTTAGCATTCATGTCGAAATTGTCAGGTAATGTAATGACAATAACATCATTAAATTCATGCCATTTCACTTTTTCATTCTCCTCATCGTATTACGATTTTCTATACCTTTAATTTATCACAAAATAATCTTACCTAATTTTGTTATCTTGCTATTACATTCTAAACATCTTATTTTTTTCTAATTATGAGGTTATAGTGTTAGTTATCAAGAATGCTGATTAGGAGTTGAAAAAATGATCGAAGATATAAAAACACGTGTTGAAAACTTAAATTGGGATTCTATTCAAAATGAATTAGATGGGCAAGGATTTGCAAAGCTTCCAGTAATTTTAACAAAAGAGGAATGTGAATTCTTCATAGACTTGTATTGTGAGGAAGAGCCATACAGAACGACCATCAATATGACGAGATATCGCTTTGGGAATGGGGAGTACAAATATTTTTCCTATCCATTACCTGAAATCATCCAAAGTTTAAGAGAGTCTTTTTATCTACAATTGGCCAAAACAGCCAATCGGTGGTTGCGTTTTTTTAAGAAAACAGAACAGTTTCCAGCTCATCTTCAAGATTTTTTGAACACCTGTGCAGAATATGAACAATCTAGACCGACACCTTTACTATTAAAGTATGAATCAGGCGGCTTTAATTGTTTGCATCAAGATTTATATGGCGACGTATTTTTCCCGTTTCAAGTAGTATTTGTTTTAAACCAACGAAATAAAGACTTTTGCGGTGGAGAATCTCTATTAGTGGAACAAATTCCTCGTGCTCAGAGTAGGGGCCATGTCATTACTTTAGAACAAGGCAGTGCGCTGATTTTTCCTACTAATCACAGACCTGTTCTGGGTAAAAAAGGATATTACAAAAATACGGTTCGTCATGGAGTAAGCACGGTTACAGCTGGAGAACGATACGGTCTTGGAATCATTTTTCACGATTCTAAGTAAAGTGAAACTTTGATCAGTGGGGGTTTTCTTCATCCCCCACTGATCATTAGTTAAACCAATCGGGCTTTTACGGGCTGTTATCTCCCCCTAAACTTCTCCGATTTCTCTATGTTTTGGGGTTGGAGTTTTACAGCCCGTTAATGCGGGATAAAAATTAAACTTCAATATCTTGCTATTTCATTCCCAGAACTATACATTCTGAATTCATAGGAAGTATATTGTAAGAAGAAGAGGTGAGATAAATGCCGGATAGTATCAAAAATGGACATAAAGAGAGTCATGATTTTAGAATGTTGAATGATGTTGAAATGATCACAGATGAAAAGTGGCAAGCCATACTAAATAATGATGCAGCGTACAATAATCAATTTTTCTACGCTGTAAAGTCGACAGGGATATTCTGTAAACCATCCTGTAAATCTCGCGTTCCGAAAAAAGAAAATGTATGCATTTTTCCAAACGCAGCACAAGCTCTTCGCGCAAATTTTCGCCCTTGTAAACGTTGCAAGCCTACTAATGAAAATTTGCCTGATAGCGAGTGGGTTGATTTAATTACACAATACATTGATCAAAATTTCACAGAAAAATTAACGCTAGAATCGTTAGCAACTATTTGTCATGGAAGTCCGTATCATATGCATCGAACATTTAAAAAGATTAAAGGCATTACGCCGGTTGAGTATATACAACAAGTTAGAGTAAACGCCGCTAAAAAGTATTTGATTCAGACAAATAAAACGATAGCAGATATTGCCATATGTGTGGGTATGGCTAATGCCCCTTATTTTATCACGTTATTTAAAAAGAAAACGGGACAGACACCGGCACAATTTCGTCAAATGAGTAAATTGGAGGAAAAGTACAATGGAAACAAAGAATAAACCTACCCTTTATTGGTCTTTACTAAAGTATAAAGATTGGCATTTTTATCTTGCTTGCACTCAAAAAGGGCTTGTGTTTGTAGGTTCACAGAACAAACCATTCGAGGAATTATTCGAATGGGCTAAGAAACGTTTTCCAGGAAGTCCATTTGTTGAAGATGTTGAAAAGCTTGAACCCTATGTTGTTGAAATCACACAGTACCTAGAAGGAAAGCGAAAAACCTTTACTGTTCCATTTGAGTATGTAGGTACGCAATTTCAGTTAGCAGTGTGGCAGGCACTTTGTGAAATTCCTTATGGACAGACGAAATCCTATTCTGACATTGCCAATGATCTAAATAAACCAGCAGCTGTTCGTGCTGTGGGCGCAGCTATTGGGGCTAATCCGGTATTAATTACTGTTCCGTGCCACCGTGTAATAGGAAAGAATGGCTCATTAACTGGCTATCGGGGTGGATTAGAAATGAAGACACTGCTCTTGGATTTGGAAAAACGTGCTTCATGTAGCAATGAGTAAATGGAGGTTCCGTCATGAAAAGTGAATTATTTTATAAAAATCCGAAAACCATTTTGAATAAAGGGACTGGCTTTCTTTCTGGCTATACACATTCACTAAATCCTTACACAGGCTGCTCATTTGGATGTTCCTATTGTTATGTACGCGAAATGCCAGTAGCTCTTTTTCGAGAAGGGGAATGGGGAAATTGGGTCGATGTTAAAAGCGGAGCTGCGAATTTATTAAAAAAGGAGCTTCATCGCGCCAAAACCAAAGGGAATGTAACGATTTTTATGTCATCAAGTACAGACCCGTATCAACCTATAGAGCAGAAGGAAAAGGTGACGCGATCTTTACTAGAAGTTATGGTAGAAGACCCTCCTGACTTCCTATTAGTACAGACTAGAAGTCCGCTAGTAAGTCGAGATATCGATTTGCTGCAACATTTTAAAGATAAAGTTCGAGTAAGTATGACAATTGAGACAGATTCGGAAACGATACGCAAATATTTTACGCCAAAGGCACCCCCAATCCAGTCACGTTTTAAGACGTTGGAAAAATTAGCAGCAGCGGGAATACCGACCCAAGTTGCTATAGCCCCCATCTTACCGAGTGGGGAATATTTTCCTGTGAAATTAAAGCCATTTGTCGATCGGATATGTATCGATGACTACTTCATGGGCGATGGCAGTGGTGGAAAACGCACAAGCAAACTTGGTATGGAGAAAAAGTATGCCCAACTTGGTTTAGAAGAATGGTATGGACCACATGTAATTGAAAAAGTATATAACCGATTTATTGAAATCTTTCCGGAAAATCAAGTTTATGTGAGCCAGGCTGGGTTTGAGCCGTGAAAAATAGGAAGTGATAGCATGTATGAAAAGTAGCTGAAAATAGAAAAAAGACATTCACCCTGATAGGTGCCGATATACATCCGTATCAAAGTAATACACCGGGTATTTTTGGTGGATATCGACCGAGTAAATTATATGGAAGATTAGATTGTCCCTCTGCGCTTAGAGCTATAGCAAAAGGGGGATACGTTAAACATCGTGTCACGAGAATCGCAGTGATATATACCCGTACATTTTTCATGTTGTTTCAATTTCATTAACCTCTTTACTTCTCCTTATCTCCGTTTCATACTGCGGATAAGACTTTTTGTTTCTTTATCCACACGATTAGATTCTGTAATTTTTTGCAAGGCTTTATTATATGTAAAATCATCGAGCGTGTTGTTTCTCAAATATTCCATTGTTGGACCGGGAAGTTTCACATAACAGATAGAGACAGCCCACGCCACAGCCATTTTGGCATAAAACCCTTCATGCTTTACACGATCCAGGAGCTTGAGTACCCTTTCGATGTATTCGGTCTCAATATAATAGTTTAGGAGCATAACCACTCCAAAGCGTATCTCATATTCATTCTTAGAAGAAAGATAGGGCTGTAAAAACGCCCATACACGCTCTTTATTTTCCTTTGTAGATTTAAGACCTGTACAAAAGCTGTCACATACCGACCAATTATCAATTTTTGGTAAGAACGAGGCCACGTAAAACAGGCGTTCTTCAATATCTGTCTTAATATAGCCAATAACCATACCTTGCAGTATGATTTCCTCAAAATATTCATCTTTTGCAGTTTTAAGGTACGTTCGCCAATCACCCTTTGCAATTTTTTTAGCTATTTTACGAAGCTCTGGTAGCCGAACACCTAATACATTGTTAATTGTAGGTATAAGTGCGGCAGAAAATTTTTGATAGTCTGTATCAATGAGTTCAAATATTTGTTTTCTAATTATTTTTTCCATGGGCTCTCCTATTTGTATAATTTCTTTACCTTTCCTATTTGACAACCTTACTATAACTGATTATTTTCTGTAAAAGCCAAGAATTGAATATAACAGCAAGATATCGAAACAAAAGGGTCATTACTATTTGCGTTAAATGCTTTTTTGCAATATATCTTTCTCTTAATGGTTGGAGTTGGTTTATTACTTGGAACAATCTTTACCGACAAGCAGGTAGGAGTTATTTCAACGGAAGATGCGAGCTCACAATTAATAATTGATGTTATGTAGTAGGATTTTCAGGAAGTATTGGCGAAATGTTATAAATATAAAGGGGGAGGTTGTATGTCAAGATTACCAATTATCGTAGCTCCGATGTTTTTAGTTTCTAATCCTAAGATGGTTATTGAAGCTAGTAGAGCAGGGGCTATCGGATCTTTTCCACTATTAAATGCGAGACCCGCTTCAGCTTGTGCTGAGTGGCTTGAAGAAATAAAAAAAGCGTTACCTACAGAGCCATGGGCAGTTAACTTTATTTGTCATCCTGTTGCGAATACACGTTTTGAAGAAGATTTGCAGTTAATTGAACAATTTCAGCCACCAATTGTCATAACGTCACTTGGTAATCCAAAGAGAGTGATAGACATTGTGCATGGCTATGGAGGAAAGGTTTATGCAGATGTTGCGAACGTCAAGCATGCCGAAAAGTCTGCTGCAACGGGTGTAGACGGACTAATCCTTGTTTGTGCAGGTGCCGGTGGGCATGGCGGGCAACTGAATCCATTTGGCTTTGTATCTGCTGTTAAGAAATTCTTCAAGGGGACAATCATTTTATCGGGCTCTATCTCTAGCGGTGCTGACGTACTAGCTGCTCAAATAATAGGAGCGGATTATGCCTATATGGGTACACGTTTTTTAGCTTGTGATGAAGGAAATGCACCAGAGGCGTATAAACATATGGTAATTGAAAGTGATACCTCTGATATTTTATACACCGATGCTTTTAGTGGTGTCCATGTGAATGTATTAATTCCATCCTTATTAAAGGAGGGCATTGATCCAGCAACTTTGAAGCCAAGAGAGGATGTTGATTTAACACATCTTGTTAATGTCAAAGCATGGCGAGATATTTGGTCAGCCGGACATGGTATCACCAATATTGTCAAACAAGAGTCCGTTCGAGAAATATTCATCACATTGGAAGAGGAATACGAGCAAGCAAAGCAGCAAATAACTTCTGTACAGCCATCGTAAAAATTATAAAAAAGGGCAAGTCCAACCAAAATGCAGTTGGGCTTGCCTTTTAACTTCTTATCGATTGTAGACTCAATGATGCCGAGATATCATACATTTTTTAATCGTGATTCAATGTAGCTGCGATTTCTGGCTGTTGCTCAACTTGTAACAGCATATTGAAAGACGCGATGGCTACTTCTACTTGGTCATCCTTAGGCTCACGAGTTGTCAGTAATTGTAGCCATAAGCCTGGATAACCAAGGAAGCGTAATACTGGAATATTACGACATGCATTTGTTGCTTGAAGTACTTCAAATGATATACCAAGAACGACTGGAATTAATAGAATACGGTCCAAAATGCGTAACCAAAGTGGATCAGTTGGTACGAAGAAATATAAAAACATGCCGACAAACACAGTGAACAGCATAAAACTACTACCGCAACGATAATGTAAGCGTGATTGTGCTTGTACATTTTCAACGGTTATTTCCATACCAGCTTCATAGCAATTTATAACCTTATGTTCAGCACCATGATATTGGAATACTCGTTTAATTAGTGGAGTTAAAGAGATAAAATATAAATAGGTAAGTAATAAAATTAGCTTAATGCCACTTTCAAGTAATATTTGACCAGTTTTGCCTTCTATCCATTTAGAGAAAAAATCTGCAATAAATACTGGAATTAATGTAAAGGCAAATTTACCAAATAAAAAGGAAAGAATACCTACAACTGCAACTCCTAAAATCATTTGAAGCTTCGAGCCTTCCTCTTTATGATCTTCTTCTTCGCCAGGTGTAACGTCGTAACGGTCACCTGAAAATTGCATATGGCGAGAGCCTAAACCAGCGGATTCAATCAGTGCCACAACGCCTCGTACCAATGGAATTTTTTTTAGTTTTTGTAAAATAGGATTTTGAACTTTTTTGAAATGATAATAATCAATGGAATCATCGTTACGGCGAATAGCAGTAATCGTATGTTCCTTTCCTCCGAACATTACACCCTCTAATTGTGCTTGTCCCCCGTATACAGGTGAATTGCTCAAGGCTAACACCACTCTCTTTATATATTTCAACTGTACCATTGTACTAAATTTAGTGAAAAACCTCTAGAGTTACGCATAGTAAAATTTCTATATGGTTACACTAATCGTACAATTAAGGAAATGATTTACGTTAGAACATAAACTCGTGGTACAGGTTAGGAGGACTTTTTCTTGAAAGTAGCTAGTATAACATCACTCATCAGCGCAATTGTTTTAGCATTGTGTTTAAAGGGACTTCATTACTTTCACCTCATTAAATGGAATCCAATAGGTTTTTATAAGAAGTGGGATTTGTTCGAGGGTAGTTCCAAACTATTTCAATGGAGCTTTCTTATCTTAGTATTATTTCTTATTGGATTTTTATTATATATTACGTTGAGATATGTCTATATTATTCCAGCTGTGCTGTCTTCCTTTTTGCTTGGCCTTTTTGTGTCAATGACATTAGAATGGATTGTTCTTGATTTGCCTTTACAATCTTCTTCCTTTAAAAAACTATCGATCCCTTTCATGGTCATTATTATTTGTCTATTACGTTTCTTGCTTGAAACGGCTAATTTTCATCAGAAGGAGCACACAGCACAAAAAGGAAATTAGTTGCTGTATGCGCCTTCTATGATAAAATAATGGCAAGTACATAGAAAGAGGCGAATATGCGTGAAGTTATTATGTTTGAATGGACCTAACTTAAACCGACTAGGGAAAAGAGAGCCACATATTTATGGTAATGAGACATTAGAAGATGTGAAAAATAATATTCAGAATCTTGCGGCGTCTTTAGGTGCCACTGTCGAGTTTCGTCAATCTAATCATGAAGGGGTGCTTGTTGATTGGGTGCATGAAGCGGAGGACGAAAAATATGATGGTATAATCTTTAATCCCGGTGCATATACCCATACAAGCATTGCGTTACATGATGCAATTGCAGGGATTTCTGTGCCGGTTATAGAAGTACATATTTCCAATATCCATAAACGTGAGGCTTTCCGTCATCATTCTTATCTCGCTCCGGCATGCCTTGGTCAAATTAGTGGACTAGGTACGAAAGGCTATGAACTGGCACTACGCACATTTATCGAGAGGGAGAATTGATTATGTTGAAATTACAAAAGCTACGTAAGGCACTTCAGGAACAAAACATCGACGGCATTTTAATTACGAACGAGTACAATCGTCGCTATATGACTGGTTTTACAGGGACTGCGGGCGTAGCGATTGTGTCTCAAAATGATGCTGTATTTATTACGGATTTTCGTTATACAGAGCAAGCAGCTGCGCAAGTACAGGACTTCCGAATTGTCAAGCATGAGGCGACGATCATTGAAGAAATTGCAACGCAAGTAAAAAACATGGGTATCAAATTATTGGGCTTTGAGAAAGATACTGTTAGCTTTGGAACATATGAGCTGTATAAAAATAAAATTCAAGCTGATTTAGTACCGATTTCTGGGCTAATTGAAAAAATTCGCTTGATTAAGACGCAACAAGAGATTAATATTATTAAGGTTGCGTGTGAAATTGCTGATCACGCATTTACACATATCTTAAACTTCATCAAGCCAGGTAAAACAGAGCTTGAGGTTTCGAATGAATTAGAATTTTTCATGCGTAAACAAGGAGCAACTCAATCTTCGTTTGATACAATTGTTGCGTCTGGTCTTCGCTCAGCTTTACCACATGGTGTTGCAACGAATAAAGTGATTGAAAAGGGCGACTTTGTCACATTAGACTATGGAGCGCTTTACAATGGCTATATCTCGGATATTACACGTACGGTGTCAGTTGGTGAGCCATCTGAAAAATTAGTGGATATGTACAACGCAGTACTTGCTTCCCAACTTTTAGCACTTGAAAAGGTTGGCCCAGGCTTAACAGGGATTCAAGCAGATGCGATTGCACGTAACTACTTAAGAGAAAAAGGCTATGGCGAGGCATTTGGACATTCATTAGGACACGGGATTGGTCTTGAAGTACATGAAGGCCCTGGCTTATCGGTGCGTTCAGAAGCGGTGCTAGAGCCAGGTATGGCCGTAACGATTGAACCAGGAGTTTACTTACCTGAAATCGGTGGTGTACGTATCGAGGACGATATTTTAATCACAGAGACAGGTAATGAGCTGCTAACTCATTCGTCAAAAGAACTTATTATTTTATAAACTTTGGAGGAACACAAATGATTTCAGTAAACGATTTCCGTACAGGTCTAACAATTATTGTAGATGGCCAATTATATCGCGTGTTAGATTTCCAACACGTTAAACCAGGTAAAGGTGCTGCGTTCGTGCGCTCTAAACTACGTAACCTACGTAACGGTTCAGTAAATGAAAAAACTTTCCGTGCTGGTGAAAAAGTTGAAAAAGCACAAATTGATAATCGTAAAATGCAATACCTTTATGCACAAGGTGACGAGCATGTATTCATGGACTTAGAATCATATGAACAAACTGAACTTTCTTCAGATGCAATTGAATATGAATTAAAATTCCTAAAAGAAAACATGGAAGTGCATATCCAATCTTACCAAGGTGAAATGTTAGGTGTTGAATTACCAAACACTGTTGAGTTAGAAGTAACAGAAACAGAGCCTGGTATTAAAGGTGATACAGCTTCTGGTGGTACAAAACCTGCAACTCTTGAAACAGGTCTTATTGTACAAGTACCATTCTTCGTTAACCAAGGTGACATGTTAGTGATCAATACGGAAGAAGGTTCTTACGTTTCTCGTGCGTAATGAATAAAAATATCCAACCTACTCTTTTCTTACAAAAGGGTAGGTTTTTCTTTATACATATAAAGCTAAAGAGATCGAACTTTGTGACATTTGATAGAGATATAACAACTTTTTTTTACGAGTATAAAAATTTGTTTCTATCATTTGGTACATGGTCATAATTGGAAGAATTGTTTACAATAATAGTAAGGAGTGAATGCTATGTTACAAACAACATTTGATATACCAAATTCAATCATACAGGCACCAATGGCTGGTGTAACTACGCCAAAATTTGTTGCTGCCTGTGCAGAGGAAGGTATTTTAGGCTCAATTGGAGCGGGCTATTTAGACGGCGAGCAGACGAAAAACTTTATTCAGGAAGTTAAAAAGCTAACGAAAAAGCCATTTGCTGTTAATTTATTCGTACAAGAAGAGCCGCGTATTGATATCGATGTACTTCAAAAAGCTCGAATGGCTTTACAACCGTTCTATGATGAGCTTGGACTTTCACCTGTACAGAGTGTCATGTCCAAGGAAGTATTTAAAGATCAAGTGCAAGCTGTTATTGATGAAAATGTGGCCATTTGTTCCTTTACATTTGGACTGCCTTCTGAAGAGGTCATTCAGCGTTTAAAGGATAACAATGTTTATCTTATTGGAACAGCTACTACCTTAGAGGAAGCAAAGCGTGTAGAACAAGCAGGCATGCAAGCTGTTGTCCTTCAGGGTGGTGAAGCTGGTGGTCATCGTGGTTCCTTTACAGAACCAATGCAATTAGTTGATTTGCATAATTTACTTCAGCAAGTAGTAGGACAAATTTCCATACCGATTATTGCTGCTGGAGGCATTGTTACAAAGGAAGATGTTAGCAAAGCACTAGCAATGGGTGCTCAAGCGGTTCAAGTTGGAACAGCCTTATTAGTAGCAGATGAGTGTGAAATTTCATCTCTCTATAAAAATGCCTTGCTTGAATCGAAAGCACAGCAGACGACGATTACGCGTGCTTTTTCTGGTAAACCAGCAAGAGGCTTAGCAAATGATTTTACGGAGCGTATGAAGGATGCTGTTGTTGCACCTTATCCATTGCAAAATGATCTAACGTCAACTATTCGTAAAGAAAGTGCAAAACAGGGTAAAGCCGGTTATTTATCAATGTGGATGGGAGAAAAGAGCTATTTAGTGAAACAACCAGGGACTGTGAAAAGCATCATTGAAAAGTTACTTTAACTTCATTCAGCAATTTTATAACAGATATTTTGTGTCAGCTAAAGAAGTCAATACAGTTTTAAGGTAATCTTCAGCGGGGATTCAAACATCCGCTGAATTAAAAGAACTCAGTCATTACCATGTCCTGTGGCAATAACTGAGTGACCAACAACACGTTGGCATAATGCCCCCGGCTGATTCCAGACGCCATTATGCCAAGGCATTACTGGTTTCAAAAAAATACGAAGATCTCTATATGTAGGTATGAGGGCACTAAAAAACTTACTTTTTAATCAGATAAATTAAGGCACTTCTTGTTCAATTTTGAACAGGAAGTGCCTTATTTCTGTCTTATTTCTTCATTATTTTCGTTTAGTAGCTTTAAAATCCGTTTAAAATTAACAGCGAATATCGTTGTGATACCATGAATATTCATGCTAAATAGACCCACAGTCGATGCCGTATCATACCCGTGCCCGTTGTTTAATTCACTATTCTTCTCTTCTATTTTGCAGCGATTTGTGGCTAACTGCTTAAATACTTCTCGTTCGGCATGTGTATCCGATTTAATTGTGACAGAATGCGTTTGACTCTTTGCGCCTTCTTTTTTACAGCCCTCTTTCATTGGACATAATTTGCATTTTTCGATATCAAAATAATATGTCTGACGTTGACTCTTACTCGTTCCTTTTTTACCCGTACGAGCTTTTCTTGTCGAGAGATGACCGGCCTTATATACAAACATTCCAACATCTTTTTATGATACATTGCGTTGTTTGGAGAAGCATCGCTCGACTCCTGCGGGAAAGCGAGGCAGACGGACCCCGCACGAAGCGAAATGTAGGAGGAGGCTCGGCGCTCGCCCGCGGAAAGCGAGCGGAATGCTTCGGAAAACAACAAAAGATGTTAATTGCAATTTTATTCAAACAAAAGCATGCGAATTGGAGGAATGGCATTACGTCCATTGTCTAAACAATATTCTGTTCTTAACTCTTCTATCTGGCGAAGTATATTATCTTTTAGCACAACAATATCGTAATTCGCCATGTATGGACTAAAATTAAGGGTTTCTTGATTTGAAATCATCGAGGGCACCATTTGCACATTAATTCTTTAATTCTTTTATTATAAAAGGAAAGTATGACTGAAAATAATAGTATGATACATTGCGTTGTTTGGAGAAGCATCGCTCGACTCCTGCGGGAATGCGAGACAGACGAGACCCCGCACGAAGCGAAGCGTAGGAGGAGGCTCGGCGCTCGCCCGCGGAAAGCGAAACGGAATGCTTCGGAAAACAACAGTAGAATCACAGTGCCAAAAGAAAAAAGCAAGGTATTCAATGATTTAATCTTGAATATCTCGCGAAATGAGAAGATATGGACTTTTTCAGTGCCCTCCGTATGTATGGAGGTCTTTTTTTTTTGGTAGCAACATATATTGCTGTACACGAGGGGGCGTATGAAATGGAATTACAAGACGTATTAAGAGTCGCTGGAGTGGGACTAGTAGTTGCGCTTCTTCATGTCTTCTTTGATCAAACAGGAAAGAAAGAATTTTCATTCTTCCTATTTTTCATTGCTTACTTATATATGACAGCGGAATTACTGCGATTTTTACGTCTATTTTTCAATGAAATCCTTACATTCTTCCAATGGCTGACCTCTTCTGGGTAGGTAAATGGAAATTGTCATCATTGCTGTTGTCATGCTGCTTTTATTATTGCTTATAAAAGAAGTCATACAGCCACTCCATGCGCTAATTAGTGTAATGTTTTCGTTTTTGTTATTCGGTATGTTGTTTTCGACACTCCTGTTGCCATTCATCAAGCAATTGCTTGAGACATTAGCTTTTTTGCCGTACGCGAAAGCAATTGTAGTCAGTGCTAGCCTTTTTTATATAGGGCAATGGGTGTCTGTTTTACTTGTAGAACAAAACTATAAAGTACTCGGACATATTGTCTATGATGGCGTCAAGATTGTTATATTGTTGTATTGGTTTAAGGAATTTTTGGCTGTTTTACAGGAGGTGTCGGCCATTTTACAACGGCTAAACTAAGGGGCGAAGACATTGCTAGAGCAAATATTTTCGTTTTTAACGGATCCATTCTTTCTATTGCTGAAGATGACGCTTATTTTGTGTGGCTATGTCATTATTATTTTGATTGTCAATATGATTTTACCAGATTTTGAAAAAGGGACAAGGATACTTTTTTTTCTGATTGTACTGGCAACTATAGGACCAGTCGTAGTGAATTCATTTAAATTAATAGACGAAATAGCACAAGGACTTGCTCATCTATTTACTGCATTTTATCCGATCCTTACTTCAAGCTTTCTTTTATCAAGCAGTATTACAGCAATAGCTTCTTGGCAGCCTTTTTTACTTTTTTTTGTACAAGTCTTAACAGTAATTAGTAGTAAATGGCTTATACCTGGAGTACTTTTCGCCATTGTTTTTGACGTTTGCAGTGTCATTGTCAAAGAAATTTCGTTTACGAGAATAGCTGAATTGATACGTTTTACCATTATGAGCATCGTCTCGGCATCTGTTATTTGTTACATCATTTTAATGTCGGCAAGTGGTGTAGCCGCCTTTAGTGTCAATGCAGCTGTTGCGGAGCCTGTAAAGAAATTAATAGAGGAAAATATTCCGGTTGTAGGTTCCTTTATAGTAGATAGTTTTTCGATGTTCCAGCATATGACACAGTTTTCCTCATCTATTAGTAGTATTTCTGCTTTTATAGCCGTTATTACCGTGTCGTTTATTCCAACAGTTCAGCTTGTTGTTAGTGCGTATTCGTTGAAAATGTTAGCGGCTATTTTAGAACCAATTGCGTTTGATGATATTTGTAAACTACTCGATCATGTTAGTAAATCTCTATTTACATTATGTGCTGTATCATTTCTAATTGCTTTTTCATTTATGTTTTCTTGTTTATTCCTCATCGTTTTTGTGCAAGTTATGGCCGGGGGGAGATAGATTGATTCTTTTATTGGCAATGCTCTTTATCTGTCAGATATTTGTGTTTCTAACAGACGATAAAGAAATAATTTCACTTACAAAGCTTGTTATTACGTTAGTATTTTTGCAATTGCTATTAAAGATTCCATTTATCAATTCATAGGAGGAAACAAGCGTACATACACTTGAAAAAGAGAAGATGAAAGGAGGCAATGTACAAGTGATGTGGAAAAGACACGAAAAAAAACAACGTCATTTATAGTCTTAATGCTTATCGCTGCCTCCGTAGGAATTTTCATCATTTTACCAATGTATCAAACGAGTACAACGAATGGGCAAGTAACATCGAAGACCAATGAAGAAAAACTTGAGCAGACACTAAAGGCTATGAAAGGTGTTGGGGAGGTTAAAGTCTATTTTTATTACGGAGATATGACAGATAAGACGGATGACAATCAACTATTCAGTCAATATTTTCGAGGCACTGAACAAGGCACGAAAGAAGTAACAGGGATGCTAATTGTTTCAGAAGGAGCATCAGATATCTTTGTGAAAAATGAAATTCGTGCTGTAGTTAGTCAAGTAATGCAATTGCCGATTCATCGAATTATTATCGTTCCAATGGAGAATAAGGAGGAAAAGTAAATGCGCGTACGTAGAAGAACAGTTTGGTTTATGACATTATTAAGTCTAGTAGCGGTTATTTCAGTGTATTATTTGGTTGATCCAGCAAAACAATTTAATGGACTAACTATTTTCACAGATGACACATTACAGCAAACTGCGGTTACGGGTGTGACTGACAAAGAAGCAACGAAAGAGGGAGAGACGAAGGAAGTATCTTCTCCAAGTCATTTATTTGAAGAAATGCGCATGCAAGTTAGTGATGAAAGAAGCAAGCTTCGTTCGCAATTAGAGCAGAAAATCGGTTCCAAAGATTACACAGCAGAAGAAAAAAGTAAGGCGTATAACGATATGGATAACCTTATAAAACAAGAATCCTCTGAAGCAATGTTAGAAATGCTTATTAAATCTTCAGGTTACTCCGATGCGTTTGTACGAGCAGATGGTGATAAAATACAAGTAACTGTTATGGCAGAGGAACTATCAAAAGCTCAAGCAAATGAAATTATCTATTTAGTAAAAACAGAGATGGAAGGCGCAAATGACGTCATCGTAAAATTTAGTGCAAATAACTATTAAAAATTTAAAGATAAATAGGAATTTTCTGTGTATTAAATCACTATTGTTATATATCAGTATAATGAAAAGGCTTTCGTTTATTAAAGGAAAGCCTTTTATTTTGTTCATATTTACTTAATTTGCATTTAAGTATTTCAAATTGTTCGAAAAAAATATAAAATAGTGCTTGTAGTAGATTTTATTTCATAAGGAGAGTTAGAAATGTTCAAAATTCAAGAAATTCGTGAAATTATTAAATTAGTAGATTCTTCTTCAATTGACGAGTTCGTTTATGAAGTTGATGGCGCAAAAGTTAAATTAAAAAAGAATGGTGTTGTTGTTACTGAAACTGTAGCACCTAAAAAAGAAGTTGTTGCACCTGTTGTACAACAATCTGCACCAGCAGCAGCTCCTGTAGCACCAGCTACTTCAGCTCCTGAAAAAGCTGAGGAAGCACCAGCTGCGGCACCAGCAAATAACGACCCATCGTTACATAAAATTGTGTCTCCGATGGTTGGAACTTTTTATCAATCTCCAAATCCTGATTCACCAGCTTACGTTAAAGTGGGGGACAAAGTTGGTAATGAAACAATCGTATGTATCGTAGAAGCTATGAAACTATTCAACGAAATTGAAGCAGAAGTTCAAGGGGAAATCGTTGAGGTACTTGTTAAAGACGGTGAATTAGTAGAATACGGTCAACCATTATTCCTTGTAAAAGCTGAGTAAGGAGTGCACAATCATGAAAAAAGTTTTAATTGCAAACCGCGGCGAAATCGCTGTGCGAATCATTCGTGCTTGTAAAGAGTTAGGCATTCAATCTGTTGCTGTATACTCAGAAGCAGACGCTGACGCATTACATGTGAAATTAGCAGACGAAGCATATTGTATCGGACCAAAGCTATCAAAAGATTCATATCTTAGCTTCCCGGCTTTACTTAGCGTAGCAGAAAAAACTGGTGCAGACGGTATCCACCCAGGTTACGGTTTTGTATCTGAAAACGCTGACTTCGCTGAGGCTTGTGAAAACGCAGGCATTAAGTTCATTGGACCTTCATCAGATTCTATTAAAATTATGGGTATTAAAGACGTTGCACGTACAACAATGGAAGCAGCAGGTGTTCCACTCGTTCCGGGTACTGGTATTGTTCCAGATATCGAAACAGGTAAAGAGTGGGCTGCTAAAATTGGTTACCCAGTAATCATCAAAGCAACTGCTGGTGGTGGCGGTAAAGGTATCCGTGTCGCTCGCACAGAAGAAGACCTTGTAAAAGGCATTGAAATTACGCAAAAAGAGGCTGCTGCAGCATTCGGTAACCCTGGCGTATATTTAGAAAAATTCATCGAGTACTTCCGTCACTGTGAAATCCAAGTATTAGCAGATAGCTATGGTAACGTTGTACATTTAGGTGAACGTGACTGTACAGTTCAACGTCGTATGCAGAAATTAGTAGAGGAAGCTCCATCTCCAGCGCTATCTTCTGAGCGTCGTGCAGAAATGGGTGCCGCTGCCGTGAAAGCTGCTCAAGCTTGTAACTATGAAGGTGCCGGAACAATCGAGTTTATTTATGACTATCAAGAAGATAAATTCTACTTCATGGAAATGAACACTCGTATTCAAGTAGAACACCCAGTAACTGAAATGATTTCTGGTGTAGATCTTGTACAACAACAATTAAAAATTGCATCTGGTGAAAAACTTCCTTTCACGCAAGATGATATTCAATTAAATGGTTGGGCAATTGAATGCCGTATTAACGCAGAAAATGCTTATAAAAACTTTATGCCATCAGCTGGTACTGTAGATACTTACGTAACTCCAGGTGGCTATGGTGTACGTATTGACTCTGCTGTATATGCTGGCTATACAATCCCACCATACTATGATTCAATGGTTGCAAAACTAATTGTTCATGCCAATACACGTGAAGAAGCGATCGCGAAAATGAATCGTGCGCTTAGCGAATTTGAAGTATCTGGTCCTGGGATCAATACAACAATTCCATTCCACCAAGCATTGATGAACAATGACGTTTTCAAATCAGCACAATTCAATACGAAGTTCCTAGAAGAGAATGATGTTTTGGGGACAAGCAAGTAGTTGATCTGTGGATTTAGGGAATAGAATACATTTCAAATATCGCAATAAAATTACCTTCTAACATTCAATTGTTAGGAGGTTTTTTATTTGTTTAGAAAAGGTCAGCGTACAGGAGGGGCAGTTGTGAAAGTGAATTAAAAAGGACTTGCATAGATGAAGATAATTCATACATGCAAGTTCTATCCTTTTAAGCCTCCGAAAGCACTATAATATCACTAAGTCTTTTACTACAAATCGGAGGATAACATTCCATATACACTACTATCTGTATCCTAATAGTAGTGGTACAGTACATAAAAGTATCATTAGCTATAAAGCATCTTATGTATCAGTGCAGCGAGGTTTGACATGTTCTGAACCCTATGTAGATAATATGATGAAATGGTAAAAAGAGAGAATAGGTGAATGCCCTTTGTAATTCTTGAAAGGAAAAATAAAAAGAAGGGGTTGTAAAGTATAATGGAAAAGGATCAAAGTCAATACATAGAGCAATGCATTATTAATTACGAGGAAATTGTAAAAGATGCAAAAGAAGGAGCTACACAAGATCATGAATTGTTAGAGGAAATTACTAAGTCAATGTCATTTGGACTGATAAAAACCAACTACGATATATGGTTAGATGAATGCTTGATACATCAAGACTGGCAAAAGTTGAATAATTTGATTTTCCAGGAAATGCGTTATCAATTACTACCGGGATGCAGTGGAGGGTATGATCATTGTAACAACACCTTACATATTTTAGAGGCATTCGCTTGCGGGGATAACGAAACAATGGAGCGCATTCTTCCATCTGAACTGGGGCTAACTAAAAATGGTTATCCATTTTATGTTGTGATGAGCAATCTCCTGAGGGCGATGTGGTATAGAGATGAAATACTGTTGCAAAAAGCGCTCAATGCTGCTGAAAAATTTGTTGGTTTAAATAAACCGCAATGGGAACGTTCAGGAGCTGCATTTCTGTTAGCTTTACACAAAGAAGATATCGAGGCAATGGGGGAACATTTACAAAATTTGTGTTCAGGATACATGCGTGCCGATTTCAGTAAAGCGATGAAACAGCTATGTGTGCCTGCACATGGTCTTTATTGTTTGGCACAAAATTTATTACCCGCACAAATATTTCAACAGATAAAAATGCCGGAACACAAGAACTTTTCTAAAGGATTTGCGAATTGGAGAATCGAAAATCCACAACCTCTATTAACATTATACTTTGTGTATCCGGCGCCTCTGGAAGTCCTTAATAAAATTTTTATGGCTCCAGTTGCAAAAAGCATTATTTCACAACCATATCTTCATAGCGATAATTCTTATCATTCTCCGCAATTAAAGAAAAAATGGTTTCTAGATGAGGCAGCGATGCTAAAATCCTTTGTTGAAAATATGTAAACTTTATTATCCTAACAAGCATTGATGAACATTAAATCTTTAAATTAGTGCAATTCAGTAAGGTGTATCAACTTGCGCAATAGTTGTCAGCTAAATAGAATTAGGAATAAAACAAGACGGAATATCCAATTTTTAGACCCTTTAACGAAACTGATGCGTTAGGGGGTCTTTTTTGTGCGTAAAAATTTCGAAATAGGCAATATCTATCGCATTAAAAACGTCCTAAAAATGAAATAATGAACTGCTAATAACAGCAAACAATTGACGTTAATTCGGCGCTAATTATCTTTAAAGAACAAATGCGCTTATCGGGAACGTAAACAAACGATTAAAGAATACGACTAATCGTTGCGCTAATAATGGCCGTTGAAACCTAGGTGCGCCAATGCTTAGTTTTATCTAATAGCCTCTGTTTCTTTAATAAAATTTTGAAATAGTCTTACAGTATTCTTCTAACTCACTTAATGTAAATAGTAATGTAATAGGGAAATCATTTGAAGTTTCTTTTGAATATGTTAAATGAACAACAGCATATTTGTTTAGCTTTTTAATCCAAAAAATAACATCATCATTATCTTCTCTTCTAGCCATTGCTACAGCTTCTTTTCCGTAGAGAATGTGTGTTAGTGAAAGTTCTTTCTCTAACTCTTTCGTTAAGGATTCTGACATACTTGTTGAAATCAACCACCAGGGATCGTTTATAAAATTTTTTAATTTTTCTCGCATTTTAGATGATCACTTCCAATTAATTAATTTTCTAAACTTAATTCAACGTTTTATATTAATATTCCTTTTTGTGACTAAATAGTTGAATGAGGAAGATTTTCCAGAAGTAAGCCTTGAAGAACATACTAACAACTCATCGAATTGCCTTTAAATGATCGCCTAAATCAATAGTAAGACAGCGTGGATCCATCTTGGGAAATATTTAAATGTTTTTACAGATGATCTTATCTGAAAACAGTACTATGCTTGAATATTAGTAATAAGGAAGCATTATGCCTTTATTTCGCCTTTTTACGTGGTTAAAATCGGTTTTAAATCGCCAGTCGACGTATTTATCATCTTTTGTGTTTCGAAGCTTAAACAAACGGAATTATAAGGGGATTAAATGGAATGAATATTGCAGTTAGTATTGTTAATATCCAACGCAAACTACTCGAACGGACTGGGCGTAAAACAGACGTATATTACAGCGAAGGTCAAGGTTCCTTATATGTATTCATGGGAGAACCTTTAACGTTCAACAACGTAATTTACGCAGCATCCGAAATCGAGCTAATGATGAACTTGGAGTGAACAAATTTTAGGGAATCGTTAAAAATGCACGAAAAGCAAGCTCGGCGTTTTTTGAAAATAAACAATCGTTTTAGTTTAACGGACACCAGTGCCCGGTTACCTCTCGAATTTAGCCTTTTATGAAGTATGTAATTTGGATATGTTATAATCAAAAGTATGAAGAAATCTATACCAAACGTGCAGTGTTAAATGAAATAGGGGGACAGATGATGGATAATCAATATGTCGTAGGCTGGGGTACATTAGCGTTAATCAATGCTGCACTTGCACAAGGGAAGAATAGAACGGGGTTAAATTGGTTTTTACTTTCTCTTGTGTTAGGTCCACTGGCAACACTAATTTTGTTATTTGTTGAAAAGAGACAGTAACACTATATATTCACAAAGTTAATGGCTGGTTTCGTAAAGATTGTTGCTCTTCAACGAACGGGGAGGTTAGTTCAATAAGAATTAGAAATAAAAAAATACAGCATATTGAAAAAACAACCTTATAGTGTAAAATTACACTATAAGGTTGTTTTCCTTATCAATTTAATATGGGGGTATATATAAATTGAAGAGGTTTATTATAAGTATTTTGTCTTTATTTCCAGTTCCTTTCTTATTTCATTTTTACGAATATAATAGTCACCTTGCTAGGCAACACGCTCATTTTTTGTTTCCGGTATTTCTAGTGTTCATAATTGTTGTTGGTATGTCATCGAGAAACATTAAATTTCCTTTGTTTTTTGGCTTGAATTTTATTATGACCGTTATTTCTTTGATATTTGGCTATTTTTTTATAGTTGATGATGGAGGTTGGTTTAAACCTTTTGGCAGAGATGCTGCCATTATATTTGTTTCAATTATTTATATTTTAGGGCAATTAATTATAAGAGTATTTAGCAAGCAAGGACATACTAACAGCCAAAGTAATAAGTAAATATGAAACGAAAAGAAGTAATTTTTCGTTATGATGTATTTCAAATATATAAACTGTTTAATTTTTCCAAATCAATAATGTTTGTGAAAGAATGTACTTAAACGAATGGGCAGTTTAATGTAAGAAAAGACTGGATGTTCGATTAAGAAACTAATATAAAAGCCGCTTGTTGATTTATCGCCTAACTTTTTAAATTTATCGCCATCATGACTTTCAGACCGGTTTTGTTTGCTAAAGTGCATTGAATCTGCTATTTATTTAAATTTGCTAGAATTAAGATCATGCGCACAAACCTAGAATAACTGTTCAACTTATTCGCTTGTATTGTCTTCTTTTTCTCGATTGTTCTTCTTCAATATATCAATAATTTCTTTATTTTGTTTACGAATATCTTTCAAAATTCTTTCTATTGCTAAACCTGTATAAACTAAAAGTAGCACTAATATAAATATAAAAATATCCATATTGTTCAATTCCCCTTTCCTGATTAAAACTACATATATAGTGAATTATAGCTTATTATGATTGTTCGTTGGAAATATAATGGAAAGATATGAAATATTTTGATGCATTATCGAAAGTCGTAAGTGATAAAATCAACGTCAGGTTTCCTGGTGAAAAATGGCTAGTAGGGAGGACTCCCTCTAATTAAATTTGGTAAATTTACTAAGAGGGACAGTGAAAAATATATTTGTCAGGTAGCGGCTATTTTCGCTTTTCATTTTTATCGAGAGGTTATTTGAGTTTATCGACTAACTTTGTTAATTTATCGACTAAAATTTTGGATTTATCACCCAACTTTTTAAATTTATCGACATAAACATGTCCTAAATAAATTAAATCGGCTTTACGGCGCCAAACTTTCCTTTTTATAGTATAATAAGCGTAAGTACAGCATTTGTTTGTGATGTGTAAGGGAAAGGATGATATTTGTATGGCAGAGAAAGTAGGACAATCTTTCGTACAACCAACGCCTTCTGGTAAAGAAGAACTTGGGAAAATTGAAGTAGCAGCTGAAGTAATTGAGGTTGTTGCGGGAATCGCAGTGAACGAGGTAGAAGGAGTCGCTGCAACTCGTGGTAATATTGCTACAGGCGTAGTTGAACGCTTTGGTAAAAAAGTTCACAATAAGGGTATTAAATCGGGTGTTACTGAAACTGGTGAGATCGCCATTGATGTATTTTGCTCTGTGAAATACGGTTATACAATCCCAAAAGTAGCGAAGGAAGTACAAACTCAAATTCGCCAAGCGATTTTTAATATGACAGCACTTGAAACAGCAGAAGTGAATGTACACATTACAGGTATTCACTTTGAAAAAGAAGAAGTAGCTGCACAAGAATAAAAAGAAGGGTTGCCTAGGCAACCCTTCTTTTTATATGAAATGTTACACAACTTTATTAGATGTCGATATGTTTTGGCTTTCTCCAGAACAAAGCGAGTATTACACCGATTGTTAAAACAATTGTCGCAAAATAATATGGATAGTTTAAATTTATATCGAACAATACCCCGCCTAAAATAGGACCGAAGATATTACCAAGACTTGTGAACATAGAGTTCATGCCACCAACAAATCCTTGTTCATTACCGGCAATTTTCGATAAATAAGAGGTAACGGCAGGACGTATTAAATCGAAGCCGACGAAAATAAAGAATGTGACAAACAGTATTGCGAAATAGTGACTAACTATAGTCATCGCGAATGTTAAAACAGCAGATAGGATGAGTGAATATCGGATAAGATTAATTTCGCCCATTTTTTTAGTCAGGCTATCGAATAGCACTAACTGAGCAATGGCCCCGACTACTCCACTTCCCGTAATAATAATTGCGATATCTGAAGGGCTAAATGCGAATTTATGATCCACAAATAGGCTGAATAACGACTCAAATGCAGCTAAACCAAATGATAATACGAAAATAAGCACGAACGGAATAAGGTAGAGCGGGCTAAAAATACGCTTCACGCTGCCTAAAATTGAAGGTGCAGACTCTTCATCATCTGAAGCACGTGTCGGCTCCTTTAGTAATAGTATTGACAAGATAGCTGCTGAAAATCCAAGAATACCAGCGGCGTAAAACGGTATGCGAGTTCCGATTTCTGCTAAAAATCCACCGATTCCAGGTCCGATAATAAAGCCAGTACTAATCGCTGCACTCATATAACCCAATGCTTTTGAACGTTGTGATATTGTTGTAATATCAGCGATATATGCAGTTACTGCCGGCATGATGAAGGCAGCACTTACACCACCTAGCATACGTGAGATAAATAGTATTTCAACTGTACGTCCAAGTCCGAATAGCAGCTCTGAAAAACCGAAAATAAAAAGACCCGCAATGATCATAATTTTTCGACCGATATTATCTACCATTTTACCGGCAATCGGTGAGACAATCAGTTGTGTAATAGCAAATGCTGCCACCATATAACCAACGACTGAGCCTGAAATTTTTAGCTCATTCATGATTGTTGGTAGTACAGGTATGACTAAACCAATACCTAAAAAGGCAATGAATAAATTTGATAATAAAATACTTAAGGTTAAAATTTGCTTCTTATTCATTTTTTCTCCTTTGATACATGAATCTAAATCTACTAGAATATTTCCAAGTAATACAATAAACCCTATAGTAACTATAGGGTCAAAAGATTTGTTTTAATTTTTATCAATTTTTTTATAAGTGTGGAAGTATTAGTTCGCAATTATACAAGGTGGTATAATTGTTTTTGAACAAAAAGTTGCATGTGTTTATTCATAAAATGTACATACTACTATTAGCTAAAGAAGTTTCGTATGGCATCAAAACGAATTTTATGTTTACATTCCTCGCAGTAAAATAGTTGGGATTTACGTTCTTTGAATTGCTTATATTGTTCTTCACCTTCGTATAACTTGAATGGTCTTTTACAGCTTGTACATGTAACTTTATAATGCATATATAACACCTCATAAGATAAAATCATTTCCCTAATTATAACATTCTTGTTATTTAAACAATAATGGTGGATTGCTAATTTCAACATATTTTTTAGTAAAGTTAATTGCAGGGAGTTAAAATAAGCAAAAACTTGCTTGAAAAAGGTATCAGATTATTTAAAACTTGTTTGAATTCGTGTTTCTCGTACGAATTTATGCTATTATAAACCTTAATGCCACTTAAGAAGGAGAGCTTTACATGAAACGACATGAGGCACGCGAAAAAGCGTTGCAAGTTTTGTTTCAGCTAGACAATACTGAACTAACAGTAGAAGAAGCAATGGGCCATATTAAAGGTCAACCAACAAATGTCTTCTACGAAAAGATTGTTACTGGAACAGTTGAACATTTAGAGGAAATTGATGCTACTTTAGAGAAGCATCTTGAAAAGTGGTCACTTGCCCGTTTACCGAAGATTGAAAGAACGGTTTTACGTCTAGCTGTATACGAAATTTTATACATGCCAGAAACACCAAAAAGAGTAGTACTTAATGAAGCAATCGAGTTATGCAAAACATTTGGAGACGAAGGCTCGTCGAAATTTGTTAATGGCGTACTTTCTAAATTTACAGAACAATAAAATGTGTTGAATTGGAAGGAGTAACTAAGGTCTATGTCAAGTGCAATTATTAATGGTAAAGAAATTGGTCAAGAAATTCGTAATTCAGTAGCAGAGCGAGTAACGCGTTTAAAAGAGCAAGGATTAACACCAGGCTTAGCGGTTGTTTTAGTAGGAGACAACCAAGCCTCAGCTACATATGTGAGAAATAAGCAAAAATCTTGTGAAGCAATAGGTATGTTTTCTGAGCTAATCAAACTACCAGAAGAAACTACACAAGAAGCGTTATTAGCACAAATTGAATTATTAAATAATCGTGAAGATATTCATGGTATTTTAGTACAATTACCACTCCCAAAACATATTGATGAGGATACAGTTATTGCTACAATTGCTGTTGAAAAAGACGTTGATGGCTTCTCACCAGTAAGTGTAGGGAAAATGATGCTTGGCCAAGAAACATTTTTGCCTTGTACACCGTTTGGCGTAATGAAGCTTCTTGAATATTCAGGAATCGAAATAGCAGGAAAGCATGCGGTCATCGTGGGTAGAAGTCATATCGTTGGGAAACCGATGGGACAACTTCTACTACAAAAGGATGCAACCGTTACATATACGCATTCCAAAACACCAGATTTACCTGCATTCACGAAACAAGCAGATATTTTAATTGCGGCTGTTGGACGTGCAAACTTTATTACGAAGGAGCATGTTAAAGAAGGCGCAGTTGTTATAGATGTTGGCATTAATCGTGATGAAAACAACAAGCTTTGCGGTGACGTAAACTTTAGTGAGGTCGATGGTATTGCTTCTCACATTACACCAGTACCAGGCGGTGTAGGACCTATGACAATTACTATGTTATTATTCAACACAGTTCAAGCAGCAGAAAATAAGCTTGCACATACAGTTAAGTTATAATTTTGAATGACTCTTTAGTTTGCCAAAAAAGCTATCTCACTATTTTTATTGAGATAGCTTTTTTGCATTATTTTACTTTCTAGGTATTCTTTAAGAACTTTCCCATTGCCTTCAACGTCTAATGTAACGTTTGGGTCATACATATTAATAGGGAGGTTTTTATGGAAAACATAGATTTAATACTTATAATCAAACATATCATGATCGGTCTTGTACAAGGATTTACTGAGCCAATTCCTGTATCATCGAGCGGACATGTTATGATTGCTAGCGAAATTCTTGGTCTTGGTGAGCAAGGTTTTACGTTTGCTATTTTAACGAACACAGCTTCGTTACTAGCGATTGTCTATATTTATCGAGAGGATATTGTCCGACTCATTACAAACTTTTTCCTTTATCTTAAAACACGAAAGAATCGTTATAGAGCAGATTTCCGTTTTTCCGTATTCATTGTGATTGGTTCTATTCCAGCGGGCATTTTAGGTGTTTTATTAAGTGATGTTATTGCGGAAAATGTTAGTATGACTACGATTGCACTAATGCTATTTGTGACAGGTATTGCCCTATGGCTAATCCGTAATATGCGTGGTACGAAAAGGGATGCGGATTTGACTGCGAAAGATGCCATCATCGTAGGTCTGGGTCAAGCTGTGGCATTAACACCTGGTATTAGTCGTTCAGGCGCAACGATTATTTCAGCCATTGCAGTTGGTATGAAGCAGGAAACGGCTTTGCGATTTTCCTTCATGCTTTATATTCCTGTAAGTCTTGGTGGGGTTGTCCTTGGGATTTCCGACTTTTTAGATGAGCCAAATAAAGGAGCTTTAGCAATTCCCTATGCTGCGACATTTATTGCGACTTTATTTATGACTTATTTTGCAATGCGTTGGTTTATGGGAATCATGAAAAGTGGCAAGCTTAGCTACTTTACATATTATTGCTTCCTTGTAGGTACGCTTCTATTAATATTTTATTAATTTAAAAAGCCTCGTAACTTTCGTTTTAGTTGTGAGGCTTTTTTGTTGTTGAAAAAATGAACGTCACTTTGCCTGTCTTACCGTCGACGAGGCTGCTATTACCGTCGCTCAAGCGATACAATCCGTTACTTCGCCTAATTTATCCGTCGTTCAGACTAAACTTACCGTCGCTTTTGAATCAATCCGTCGCTCAAGCGATACAATCCGTCACTTCGCCTGATTTATCCGTCGTTCAGACTAAACTTACCGTCTCTTTGGAATCAATCCGTCGCTCAAGCGATACAATCCGTCACCTCGCCTAATTTATCCGTCGTTCAGACTAAACTTACCGTCGCTTTGGAATCAATCCGTCGCTCAAACGATACAATCTGTCACTTCGCCTAATTTATCCGTCGTTCAGACTAAACTTACCGTCGCTTTGGAATCAATCCGTCGCTCAAGCGATACAATCCGTTACTTCGCCTAATTTATCCGTCGTTCAGACTAAACTTACCGTCGCTTTGGAATCAATCCGTCGCTCAAGCGGTACAATCCGTCACTTCGCCTGATTTATCCGTCGTTCAGACTAACCTTACCGTCGCCCCGGAATCAATCCGTCGCTCAAACGATACAATCCGTTACTTCGCCTAATTTATCCGTCGCTCAAGCACCCAGTCGGAATGGAAATCAACCCCTCGTTTTGTCGAAAAGCAATACTTTATTTTATACGACGTCTTAAGATGTGTTATAGTAAAGTTTTCAATACTATGAAAGACAGTCGTTTTTTCTAGCGAAACTGCATTTTGACACGTCAGGAGTACTAAAAAATGTTATGATAGGTGTAGTTTTGTGAAAAACTTGATTTTAGTAAAGGAGCCGGAAAAATGTCATCTGCTTCTTATTTAACTGTAAAAGCATTAACAAAATATATTAAACGGAAATTTGATGCTGATCCGCATTTACGTGAAGTCTATGTAAAGGGTGAGCTATCCAATGTCAAGATTCATCAATCAGGGCATATTTACTTTACATTAAAGGATGATGGAGCACGAATTGCTGCTACCATGTTTAAAACGGCAGCCACAAAATTAGAGTTTGAACCAAAGGAAGGTATGCAAGTATTTATCCGCGGGGATGTAAACGTTTACGAAGGCTACGGTACCTATCAATTATATGTACAGGAAATGCAACCAGATGGTATTGGTAGCTTGTTTGTTGCCTTTAACCAGCTGAAAGAGCAGTTACAAAAAGAAGGGCTTTTTAAACCTGAGTGGAAACAACCGATTCCAAGGTTTCCAGTTAAAATTGGTGTTTTAACGTCGACAACTGGTGCAGCCATTCGAGATATTTGTACAACATTAAAGAGACGCTACCCGCTTGCTGAAGTTTTCATTTATCCAACCCTTGTGCAGGGAGCACAGGCAGCACCAAATATAGTTCACAATATTGAGCGCGCAAATAACGATGCGAGTTGCGATGTATTAATTGTTGGGCGGGGCGGTGGATCGATTGAGGATTTATGGGCATTTAACGAGGAAGCAGTTGCACGAGCGATTTTTGGAAGCCGAATCCCGATTATTAGTGCAGTAGGTCATGAAACTGATACGACGATAGCGGATTATGTGGCAGATTTGCGCGCGCCGACGCCAACAGCAGCAGCTGAAATGGCTGTACCTGATCAACAAGATTTATTTCAACGGGTGCTTACACAAAAATCACAACTACATCAAATCGTAAGAGCGCAACTTATAACAGAACGGCAACGTCTAAATAAGCTCCAACAATCGTATCCGTTGTCAATGCCAGAACGCCTATATCGTCCATTTACGGAAAGGCTAGCACAACTTGAATCAGGATTACAAAAAGCAATGCAGGTCGATTTGATGAAGAAAACAGCGCAGTTTCAAAAATTACATAGTGCGGTAGAGCAGCACTCACCAAAAAAGGCACTAGCTTTCCATCAACGAGAGCTAGAAACGCACGTCCAACAATTAACTCGTGCTGCAACGCATTATGTAACAAAGCAAAAACAACAATTTGAGGCAAATGTCAGAACTTTAGAGGCATTGAATCCGCTTGCCATTTTAACTAGGGGCTTCACGGTAGCTTATAAAGATCATCAAATGTTAAAATCATCAGCTGATGTTAAGCCACAAGACCAATTAACGCTTTCCTTCCATGATGGGAAAGTTATTGCGGATGTGGTAAAGATCTTGCCGAAAAATGAGGGGGAATAATTGTGGCAGAGAAACAACAAACTTTTGCAGATGCAATGACGGCACTTGAAGAAATTGTCCGCCAGCTAGAGCAGGGTGATGTACCGCTAGAAAATGCGATTGATTTATATAAACAAGGTATGGAACTATCCCAATTTTGTCATAGCAAGCTGCAACATGCTGAGGAACAGTTAATTTCTATTGTCCAAGAGACAGGTGAAACGACAGCATTTGATCCATTAAAGGGAGAGAATTAAGAAATGAACGAGCAATTAAAACATTTTATTGAAAGCAACATACCACAAGTTGAAGCTGAAATGTTTACACTAGTTGAGAAAATTGATGCACCTGTCAATTTAAAAGAATCCATGCTTTATTCATTAAAAGCTGGAGGTAAACGTATTCGTCCTCTTTTCGTATTGGCGGTGCTTGAATTATATAATAAGAATTTAAAGGATGGTTTAACTGTAGGATCAGTCATTGAAATGATCCATACGTATTCGTTAATCCATGATGATTTACCAAGTATGGATAATGATGATTTCCGTAGAGGTAAGCCAACAAATCATAAAGTATATGGCGAGGCATTAGCGACACTAGCAGGAGATGCATTGAATACACTGGCGTTTGGCATTTTAGCACGCATGGATGTATCAGCAGAAAAACGCATTGAACTGGTTAATCTTTTAAGTAAAGCAGCTGGTGCAGAAGGTATGGTTGGGGGGCAAGTACTCGATATGGAAGGTGAGAAGCGTCAGCTAAACTTAGCTGAGCTAGAGCATGTCCATATCAATAAAACAGGCGCTCTATTACGATTTAGTATTGAAGCGGGCGCAGTGTTAGCTGATGTAACCCAAGAAAATCGCGAAACTTTAAAGGAATATGCGCATCATATCGGTCTTGCCTTCCAAATTCAAGACGATATTTTAGATATTGAAGGAACAACAGAAGAACTAGGTAAAACTGCAGGTAAAGATGTAGCGAGTGATAAAAGCACATACCCAGCTCTGTTATCTTTAGTTGGGGCAAAAGAAAAGCTTGCCGAGCATTATCAGTATGCCGTTAACGCACTCGATAAATTGGAAGTAGATGCCAGCTTATTGCGTGAGTTTGCAGCCTATATTGTTCATCGTAAAAACTAGGGGAAAAACAAGGCGTTAAAGGTACATAATATGCTAAAATAGTTGAGGGCGTTTGCCGATAAGCAAACAAAAAGTGTTCGTACTTTTAGCATATTAATAACACTGTTATAATAGTGGAAACACAATTACGGTGAATAATTTATTGAAAAGGTGTGTGAGAAAGGTGGATTTAAATAAGATAACTAGTCCAGCCTTTTTAAAAAACTTAGATAAGAAGGGCCTTGAGCAACTAGCACAAGAAATTCGTACCTTCTTAATCGAAAAATGTTCTGTCACAGGTGGTCATATCGGACCGAACCTAGGTGTTGTGGAGCTAACAATTATGCTCCATAAAATGTTTGACAGTCCACAAGATAAGTTTTTATGGGATGTTGGCCACCAAGCTTACGTGCATAAAATTTTGACAGGCCGTGCAAGTCAATTTGATACATTACGTCAGTTCAAAGGGCTTTGTGGTTTTCCAAAGCGTGTGGAGAGTGAACATGATGAGTGGGAGACAGGTCATAGCTCGACATCTTTATCAGCAGCCATGGGTATGGCAGCGGCACGTGATATCAAAAAAGAAAAGAACTTCGTGATACCAATTATTGGAGATGGAGCTTTAACTGGCGGTATGGCGCTTGAGGCACTAAACCATATCGGCCATGCTGAAACAAATATGATTGTTATTTTAAACGATAATGAAATGTCAATCGCTCCAAATGTCGGAGCGTTACACAATGTACTAGGACGTCTTCGTACAGCCAAAGAATATTCAAAAGCCAAAGAAGAAGTGGAATCACTCATTAATAAGATTCCGGTACTAGGTGGTAAGCTTGCTTCAACTGCTGAGCGTTTAAAGGATAGCTTAAAATATTTAGTGGTATCAGGTGTGTTCTTTGAGGAGCTAGGCTTTAAATATCTGGGTCCGATTGATGGACATGATTTTGAAGCGCTTGAGTCAACTTTATCACAAGCTAAAAAAGTAAAAGGCCCAGTGCTCGTTCATGTTATTACGAAAAAAGGTAAAGGCTATAAACCTGCTGAAGATGATACAATTGGTAATTGGCATGGTACAGGTCCTTATAAAATTGAAAACGGTGCGTTTGTAAAGTCAGAGGCGAAAGGCCCAGCTTGGAGTAGTTTGGTTGCTGAGACTGTACGTAAAATTGCTCATGAGGATAAACGTGTTGTCACTATTACCCCTGCAATGCCAGTAGGCTCAAAATTACAAGGTATCCAAAAGGATTTCCCAGAACGTTTCTTTGATGTAGGTATTGCTGAACAACATGCAGCAACGATGGCAGCTGGTCTAGCAACACAAAAAATGAAGCCATTTTTAGCAATTTACTCTACATTCCTTCAACGTGCCTATGACCAAGTGTTACATGATATCGCACGTCCAAACCTCAATGTCTTTATTGGGATTGACCGTGCAGGCTTAGTTGGCGCAGACGGTGAAACACATCAAGGCGTATTTGATATTGCGTTCCTTCGTCATATACCAAATATGACAATTATGATGCCAAAAGATGAAAATGAAGGTCAGCATATGGTGAAAACAGCCATTGAGTATGATGGTGGTCCAATTGCATTACGTTATCCTCGAGGTAATGGGGCAGGCGTTCCGTTGGATGATGAGCTTATGACGTTACCAATTGGTAGCTGGGAAGTGTTACGTGAAGGTAAGGATGCAACGATTTTAACTTTTGGTACGACCATTCCCATGGCATTAGAAGCAGCCAATATTTTGGCGCAGCAAGGAATAGAGATCGAAGTAGTCAATGCACGTTTCATTAAACCGATGGACGAGGATATGCTTCACCGTATATTATCGAACCATAAGCCAATATTGACAATTGAAGAAGCAGTTCTACAAGGTGGTTTCGGTAGTGGTGTATTAGAATTTGCCCATGACCATGGCTATTTAAATGCTATAATCGATCGTATGGGTATCCCTGATCACTTTATTGAGCATGGTAATGTAGACCAGCTTCTCGCT
Source organism: Lysinibacillus sp. Bpr_S20 (assembly GCF_023337835.1). Lineage (NCBI taxonomy): Bacteria > Bacillati > Bacillota > Bacilli > Caryophanales > Bacillaceae > Lysinibacillus > Lysinibacillus sp. Bpr_S20. The sequence goes on along the minus strand of NZ_JALNLQ010000003.1, from coordinate 321,736 downwards.
GAAATCCATATGACGGCTGAGGACGCAGCAGCACGTATGCATGTGTTACTTCAACAAAAACAGCAAGTAGGTTTGAATAAATAATGACAAAACATCCAAAAGAACGTGTAGATATTTTACTTGTAGAGCGTGGGCTATGTGAAACACGAGAAAAAGCAAAGCGCTCTATTATGGCAGGGCTTGTTTTTTCGAATGAAACTCGTATCGATAAGGCGGGGGAAAAAATAGCTATAGATGCACCACTACAAGTAAAAGGCTCTGATTTAAAATATGTAAGTCGTGGTGGCTTGAAACTTGAGAAAGCACTACAAATTTTTGATATGTCTGTAGAGGGGAAGCTAATGCTTGACATTGGCTCCTCTACAGGAGGATTTACTGATTGCGCATTACAGCATGGTGCAAGACATTGCTATGCATTAGACGTTGGTTCCAACCAACTAGCATGGAAAATCCGTTCTGATGAACGTGTAACTGTAATGGAAAAAACAAATTTCCGTTATACGACAGCCGCAGATTTAACCGAGGGCTTACCAGACTTTGCAACCATTGATGTCAGCTTTATTTCATTATCGCTTATTTTACCGGTTTTAAAAACATTGTTAATGCCAGGTGGCGATGTAATGGCACTGGTGAAGCCTCAGTTTGAAGCTGGTAAAGAAAATGTCGGTAAAAAAGGCATTGTTCGTGATAAAAAAGTACATCTAGAAGTTTTAGAAAAGACAGCTGCAATGGCGACTGAAGTTGGCTTTGTTGTGAAGGATGCTTCGTTTTCACCAATTACAGGAGGCGAGGGGAATATTGAATTTTTATTCCATTTAGTGAATCCTATTGGTGATGAAGAAATTCCTGCATATACAGCTTTTAATGCACTCGTTGAAGAAGCGCATAGTGCACTAAAATAACACGTGCTCGTTTATAGAGCCGTGTTTTTTCTTGTGCTTTTATGTTTAAAATGGTAGTGTAAATATACAAATAATCAACTATTTATAAGAGGTGACCAATATGAATAAAGGACAAAGGCATATACGAATTCGGGATATTATTGCCAACCATGAAATTGAAACACAAGATGATTTAGTCGAATTTTTAAAAGATGCAGGCTATAATGTGACACAAGCAACGGTATCACGTGATATTAAAGAACTTCATTTGGTAAAAGTACCTTTACAGGATGGACGCTATAAATATAGCTTGCCCGCAGACCAACGTTTCAATCCTATACAAAAATTACATCGCGCTTTAGCGGATGCTTTTGTTAGTATTGATGGTGCATCGCACTTTTTAGTCATGAAGGCTCTTCCTGGTAATGCCAATGCTATTGCATCACTACTTGATCATTTAGATTGGCCTGAAATTTTAGGTACTATTTCTGGAGACGATACTATTTTAATTATTTGTCGTAATGAAGATGAGCGTGAAAATACAAAAAATCGCTTATTAGAAATGCTATAAAATAGTAGGGTAATTTGATACAGAGGTGACAATTTGTGTTAAGAGAGCTTAGTATTCGAAACTTTGCCATCATTGAGGATTTAACAGTTAGTTTTTCAGATGGTTTAACTGTTTTAACAGGTGAAACAGGTGCAGGAAAATCAATTATTATCGATGCGGTGCATTTACTTGCTGGCGGTCGAGGAAATACCGAATTTATTCGTCATGGAGCTAAAAAAGCTGAATTAGGTGGTTTATTTCAAATTTCTAGTTCTGGGCATCCTGTACATAAGAAACTTGAAGAGGCAGGCATTGAAATTGAAGAAGATGCCATTATTTTGCGCCGTGATTTAAATGACACGGGAAAAAGTGTTTGTCGAGTAAACGGTAAACTTGTGCCATTATCTGTGTTACGTGATATTGGATCTAGTCTCATCGATATTCATGGACAACATGAAAATCAAGAACTTATGGATGAGAAACAACATATCTATTTACTTGACCATTTTGCTGAGGAACAACTTACACCTATTCAAGATTTGTACAGTTCTAAATATGATGAGTATCGTTCACTAAAAAAAGAATTAGCTTCGATTTCAATCGATGAACAGTTAATGGCGCAACGTATTGATTTGTACCAATTCCAAATGAAAGAGCTGGAGGATGCCAATTTAAAACTTGGCGAGGAAGATGAGCTACTTGATGAACGTCGCCGTCTTATGAATTTTAATAAGATTTTCGAACGCTCGAGTGCAGCTTATGAAGCTATTCAAGGAGAATCAAAAGGCCTTGATTGGATTGGCAATGCAATGGGAGCCTTAGAGGATGCTGCGACTGTTGACGAGCAATTTAAAGAAGCGTCAGAATCTGTCACGACTGCATTTTATGCATTGCAGGATGCTGCTTACCAGGTCAAAAATGTGTTGGACGAATTAGAATTTGATCCAGCCCGATTGAATGAAGTTGAGCAACGTTTAGCATTATTACAAAATTTAAAGCGCAAATATGGCACAACAGTTGAAGAAATTTTAGCGTATTACGATAAAATTAAAACGGAGCTAAATGAGCTCTTAAATCGAGACGAAATTTTGCAAGTAAAAGAACGAAAAGTACTGGAATTAGAAGCCATACTAAATGAGCATGCTGCAGAACTTTCTTCTGTTCGAAAAGATGCTGCACATAATTTAAGTGAAGCTATTATGGCCGAACTACGTGAATTACATATGGAAAAAGCAAAATTTATTGTTAATTTTGATGAATTGCCTTACTTTGATGCGAATGGTAAAGACCAAGTCATTTTTTATATTTCTACAAATGTAGGCGAACCGCCAAAATCTTTACCGAAAATTGCTTCTGGTGGGGAATTATCGCGTATGATGCTTGCATTAAAGACGATATTCTCTTCCTCTAATGGTATAACATCCATTATTTTTGATGAGGTAGATACTGGTGTAAGTGGTCGTGTAGCGCAAGCAATTGCAGAAAAAATTGCAGCAATATCCGTAAACTCTCAAGTTTTATGTATTTCGCATTTACCGCAAGTGGCAGCGATGGCCGATCATCATTATTTTATTAAAAAAGAAGTTGAGCATGATCGAACATTTACGTCATTGCTGGAGATAGATACGGACGCTCGTATTGAAGAAGTAAGTCGCATGATATCTGGAGCAGAAATTACAGATCTAACTTTGCAGCATGCAACAGAGCTTTTAAAAATGGCGAATGAACGAAAAAAACAAATGAGATAGCGAAAGAACCAGAAACAGCTCGTTGTTTCTGGCTTTTTTCTTTTTACGCAAATATTTACCGCTTATAAGAACGCCACAACAACACATAGTAAAAAGACAAAAATAAAAAGGAGGTGTCGTATGTATCGTCGTTGGCGTCAATTTGTCATTTTGCCTATGCTCATCGTTTTATTATTCATGCCCGTAAAGGCTTTTGCCGCAAAAAAGCTAATTCCGATGGGCGAAGCAATTGGTATTCAATTGCAGCTATCACATGTATTTGTAGCGCATGATGTGCTATTAGCTTCCAATCAGTGGATGAAAGGAGGCGCTGTAATTGAAAAAATAAATGATATTACAGTAAAAACGCTTTCAGATGCTAAAAAGGCTGTTAATCGCGAAGGACAACAGAAATGGACGATAAAAAGTGAAGGAAAAGAAATAACACTTAATTTACAAGAGCAAGAAGCAGAACATGTTATTTCCTTTCTAAAAGATGAAACAGATGGAGTAGGAACATTGACATACATTGATCCCGAGACAAAAAATTACGGAGCATTAGGCCACCAAATCGTTGATTCAACCCTACAAGAAGCCCCTATTTTCCATGCTGGCTCCATTTTCTTAGCTTCGATTCAACAAATTCGTAAAAGCATACCGGGTCAACCTGGCTATAAAATATCCTCCATTGAAAAACATCAGGATCGATTAGGGAGTATAGATAAAAATACAGTTTATGGAATTTTCGGTCGTTGGGAAGACGGTTACCAACAAAGATTGCCTAAAGCAATTGAAATTATGCATGAAAAAGATATAAAAACAGGGAAGGCTGAAATCTATACTGCGATAGAGGGCAGCAAGGTGGAAACCTTTTCAATTGAAATTATAAAGGTCGAAAATGAACGACTTGAATTCATAGTAACTGACAAAAAGCTCATTGAAAAAACAGGTGGTATTTTGCAGGGAATGAGTGGCAGTCCTATCATTCAAGACGGTCGTTTTGTAGGTGCAGTTACACATATGTTCGTGGAGGAGCCAACAAAAGGAGCAGCCCTTACGGTAGCGGAAATGTTAAAAAAATCTTCATAAACAGAAGGAGCTGCCAAATGGTAGCTCCATTCTTTCATGAAAATATGTCGTTCACCATGTATTTCATTTATTTATGAAGCGATTAGCGATACTTAAAAAAAACTGTAGTTTTATCTCCATTTTTTCACTAAAATAAATGGTATAAGCTTAAGAAGCTTTGCAGGTATTTATCATAACTTGTCGATATAAAAAGAAAGTATCGGACTACATACTCATTTTTGGAAATAGAAAAGGTTTTTAAAACAAAAATGTCGAAAATTCCAAAGTGTGCAAAAAATGCATTAGGGGATAAGTGACGCTTTGAGGAGCAGAAGGAGGAATTTAAATGACAAAGGTTAAAGTTGCGATTGCAGATGATAATCGTGAGTTATTAAAAACAATGGAGCAGTATTTTCAAGGACATCCTGAAATTGAAATAATTGCAACAGCTTCAAATGGGAAAGTTTGCTTGCAAATGCTAGAGGAGTTCACTCCAGATATTTTACTTCTAGATATAATCATGCCACATCTTGATGGGTTAGCTGTTTTAGAGTCGATGTATCAGAATGAACGTATGTCTTCAGTTCAAGTGATCATGTTAACTGCATTCGGTCAAGAAGATGTCATGAAACAAGCTGTAGACTTAGGGGCTTCTTATTTCATGCTAAAGCCATTTGAATTTGACCAATTGGTTCAAAAGATTTTACATTGTGCTGGACAGAAGGCTACACTTCCTAAAAAGACAAGTGTTTTACAACCAGCGGCACCTCAAAAATTAAATCAACATCAATTAGATAGCACGATTACAGCCATCATTAAAGAAATCGGCGTTCCTGCACATATTAAAGGTTACTCTTATTTGCGAGAAGCTATTCAGATGGTGTTTGAAGATATCGAGTTATTGGGCTCTGTGACGAAAATTTTATATCCGGAAATCGCTAAAAAATTCAACACAACGCCATCACGAGTTGAACGTGCGATTCGTCATGCCATTGAAGTCGCATGGAATCGAGGCAATTATGAATCGATTTCGTCGATGTTTGGGTATACAGTACACCATTTAAAATCAAAGCCGACAAATAGCGAATTCATCGCCATGATCGCTGACAAGATTCGCATTGATATGATGGCGAGTTAATCGCGGTATATCAAGGTTTGTAGCGATTGGCTTAGCGGAGAATGATCGGTAAATCTAAATTAGATAACGCTTATATAGCGAAAAATATAACGCCTTTTTAGACAGTTTGCGCCGACTGTTTGAGGGGGCGTATTTTTTATGTCTATAAGTCCGTTTTTAATCGAAGTTGACCGTTATATGTTGGATTGTTCCGCAAAAGGTCTTTCGCCTAAAACGCTAAAATCGTATGAGCAAACGCTTAGACTATTCGCAAGGTATCTTTTCGATAACTTCGAAATAGATGATGTTAAAAGCGTTAAGGCAGAGCATGTACGAGCCTATATTCGTTCAATCGAAGAAAGGGGTAAGTTCGAGGTAAGCGCCGATGAAACACCTGTAAACTATCCAGAACGACGTGGTGATTTTGGCAAGCCGGTCAGTAAAACGACAATAGCGAATTATGTGCGAAACATAAAAGCGTTTTATTCGCATTTATATTCAGAACAACTTATTCGCAGCAATCCTTTGAAGGATTTAAAGAATGTTAAACCGGAGCGAAAAATCAAAGTTATGCTCGAAGATAATGAATTAAAACAGTTTTTCCGTTCTTTCGACGTTACGAAATTCGATCAGTATCGCGACTGGGTAATTGCGCGATTAATTTTTGATACTGGTGCTAGAATAGGAGAATTGTTGGAAGTTGTAGTGTCTGATATTGATTTGCGAGGCAATGCGTTGTTATTACGAAAGACAAAAAACAGCAAGCAACGTTTCGTTTACTACTCTGAAAAGACGCGCAAACATCTTAGGTCATGGCTAGCATACAAGGATCGATATTCAGATAGCTCTTATGTCTTTCCGACGAATAGAGGAACTAAATTACGGATTGAGGGAGTCGAGCGTTCATTTAGACTCCGTAGTAAAGATGTCGGGTTACAGGTGACACCTCATTTGCTCAGAAATAATTTTGCAAAAAGGTATTTAGTTAATGGTGGTGATTTAGCGACGTTATCTCGTTTGCTTGGACATGCCAGCGTTGATATTACTGCTCAAATTTATTTAGATTTTGCTGATAAGGAAGTGATGAAGAAGTACCGACAGCATAGTCCGTTAGAGAACTTAAATATTTAAATAGAAAAAAGCCGCTAGTGTTGACGCACTAACGACTCTTAAAACGATTACACTAATTGCCTGGCAGCGTTAGTGTTCACTCACAACTGAATATGAGCGATGATATGCCTTCATTTTACTCGAAAAAAACGTAAAATGCAAAGGTCTAGTTTCCTATTGCCTTTTTTAGGAACGCTCACTGACGAGAAGCCGTTAAGCGTCATTAAAAAACACGTCAGGTTACGCCGAGCCAACGCATTAAATTCGGCTAGGACACAATAAGCGAGTTCCTTGTTTTTCGTAGTGTCTGAATGTGGTTGACGCACATATTTGGTCAGGAGTGGAAGGTCTGAGTGGCTACGGTCACGCAGGGTACACGATATATTGTAATTGTTGCCGAGTTCCTCATAACAGTAGGATAAGCATTTACGATACATGCAAGAGGCGTGTAGACGGATTACAAGACGTTTCGGGGGCAGAAGTAGAAACTACGTGTATCGATTCGAAAGGATCACGATTAAACAAGGGCATACAATACGGATACCTTAATTGAGGATTCATGAAAAATCGGCTGTCTATGTTAGTTGATTCTTTTTTTTGAATCGCTAACGTAGGCAACCGAAATCAGCGCCAAGCCGTTTTCCTTATCTCGGCTTCATGGTGAGAAGATAGGAAAATTATGTCAATGATATATTTTAATCTACCCACAAATTTTCTAATGAATATGTATCATAAGGATTAATATTATGTAAAATGAGATGTTTTTCTAAATTATCAATACCTACATCAATTAAAGTATTCAAGAAATTAAGAGGATAACAAATTACGAAATATTTATCGCTTACTGAAATTTTATCATCTAAAGAATCTATATAAGTAAAAGGAACATAATGTGGTTGTTCATATTTGAACATTTCGGTTGTACCTAGACTTCTAGCTTCGTGCACTAAAGCATTTCTATAGCGCCATATCAATTCACCGTGAGTGAAAAGATTTATTTTTTTTCCGTTAATATTTCCTTGTGAAGATGGAATGAAACTATTAATGGTTTCAACAGTAGGGTCGATCGAAAATGGTACTGGAGTAGACTTAGGGAATTCTGAGAGAGTTTCATTAATGTATGTAATTAAATTGGAGTACAATGTTATATTTAAAGAATCTATTTTATCCATATAATATTTTAATTGTTGAATACTAACCCTATCATACTCTTCCCACATACAAAAATCACTTATGAAATTTATAAATTTATTTTTATTACTTTCACCTGGATAGACAGTTTTTGAGAGTGTTTCTATAAGGCTAAATAATAAAGTTTTTTTATGATTTACAATAAAAGATGTCCCGTTTATTTCTATAATAGATTTGTGTACGCTTTTCATGGAATCAATATAAAATTTTATATTTGTTTTGATGTCCGACATTAAATCATCTCCTAACCTAATATTTACGTTATTACATTATATTACAAGAATATAAAAGTATCGTCCTTATAAAGTAATAAAACAGCGCAGCCAATTAGTCGGCTTGCGCTTTTTCTTCGTCTACTTCTACAAAATCAATTATCTCAGTAATATTCTCAATCCCCAAAGTCTCAGCGATCCTCTCGATGTGTCCGAAGTTGATATTTCTTCTTTTACCATTATTCAATTCGCTTAATGCTGCGTGTCTTATATCGCACATTTCCGCCAATTTCCTTAATGATTTAACCTCGTACTTTTCAATTAAGTAATCAATTTTAATAACCACTTGCTTAGCCATTTAAAATTCCTCCTAAAATATACTTGACGTTACGCAATAGCGTACCATATAATAATAGCAGAAGTGGTACTTATATGCGTACCAAAAATATATTTATGGGAGGTTGTTTTTATGAACACACAAACACAAATCATTGAGATTGAGCCAGGCTTTAATTATGAAGTAGTAAGAACCGAAATTTTCGCCGGAGTACATTTAGAAGTCTATAAGCAACTAGGTTATGCAGATGAAGCAACATTACACATCGGAGATAATGAAGTTCATTTTTCTTGGACCGATGAATCAGCTGCGTTATTTGCTGAACTAGACACGTGCGAACCTGTCGAACTACTAGCGATTCTAGCGCAGGCTCCTAGATTGTTAGCTTAATACGTAGTTTACTACGGTATCGGACGCTGATAGTGGATAATACGGAATTTGCTACAGATGATAATTTTGCAGACGTAAAGGCACGTCTTACTTGCCACGACGGTTGGATAGTTGGCGATATTCAACGCTGAGTGAAGGCGGTCGGAGCGTAAATAGACGGATTCTATTGCGCTACTACATCAGAGTATCGGCAAATGCTCACAGATTAAACAGCAGTATTGCAAACGGTATTTAGCGGTTTCACCAAGTTACACATACAGGCGGCTTTATAATGATTTAAACTAGCGGAGTGGTTGGCGACATTCCGTTAACATAGAGAGAATTGACGAACTAGCTTCTTATATATGACGGTCCTCATGCTGCAACGTGATGGCCGTTATTTTTTATAACTTCGATATAGTTCGTAGGTATTTTGGATTGTTTTAAGAAAAAGTGATATCGAAATGAAAGGTTTAGTGTGCTATTAAAGGTAGGGAGGTTGTTAAACATTGTTGATTTATTTTCCTTGAAAGTGTGCGAAACTCATTTTTTATGTATATAAGCTTAGTAGGGACGGTTCAGCATTGAAATTTTATTTTAACGAAAGTGCGACAAACGGAATTTTAATGGATATAAGAGTAGTAGGAAGAGGTTTTTCTTTAAAAGTGATATCAAATTTAGCTTTTTACTCGGTACTTAATAATAGGAGAATGTTTTTTCTGCAAATTGTCCCAAAACACGACGTTTTAGTGTGCTGGATATAGTAGAACTAAAATTTTATAAAAAGTGATATCAAATTGGATGTTTTGCCGAGGATTAAGTAATAGGGAGGAAATTATCAGAAACATGTCCGAAACTGAATTTTTATTCGGGTATATAAAGTAGTAGGCAAACTTTTTTAACGGAAGTGTTAACAGAATTTGATTTTAGTAGGCTAAATAAAGTAGGGAGAAATTTTTAAAACGTGATATCAATTAAGGGTTTTAGTCTGCTATGTAAAGTAGGGGAGTATTTTTTACGAAAAGTGATATCAAAATTCTATTTTACCGAGCACTACAAAGTAGGAATTATTTTTGAAATGTTGTCCCAAAAAGAATCATTTTACTGGGGATATATAGTAGGAGGCAATTCCGTCGCTCAATCGGCGTTTATACACCAAATAAAAACTAAAGGAGACGATATTATGACAGAACAAAAGCAGACAATTGATGAACAAAAAGTATTGCCTTTTAAATACGATGCTGGTTGGACTGGAGTTCCTAACGCAATATTCGAATTATATTCATTTCATCCGAAATTTACAGGTGCAACACTACGAGTCTATCTGTATTTATTGCACCGTTTTAATCATACGGAGGGATACGCTTGGCCAACGCAGGATCAAATAGCTGATGCATTGTGCGTAAGTAGGAGTACCGTTGTGACTGCTATCAGCACGCTGAAAGAATTGGATTTAATCTTAGTAAATCGTAATCCTACTTATGATAATGACGTGTACTTCTTCAAGCGTCCTATTTCGAATCGTACAGCATTTGACCACAGGTTTCCAGATGCGTTAGCGAAGCGAATTAAACATGAAAGATCGCGTCTTGCTGATATTCAACAAAGACATGAGCGTAAGCAGGCATTTGAAAAGATACAAGCTGCAGCCAGGGATGGGTTGTTATGATGCTCATATTTTACGATGTGTAATTATTACTTTGCAGTGGTGCAATATTTGTACCGTATTAATACTTACTTACTAAGACTTACGTATAAAGACTTAAAACATTTAGCGCTCATTAATGCTTAAAAGAGTGCATTAATAAACGCTATCTATCACTCTCATATATTAGTGATGGTATTTAAAAGAGCATGAACAAAAAATACAACGCGTGGTTAAATTTTCACACCACTAAATGGAGGCCAGCCAATGACGAAAGCAGTCGCAGCTAAACTAAGAAAAGCGGGTCGTGCATTAATAGAAATCGCAGAAGCAGAAGGTATTCCGATAACGTATGGAAATGTATATCCTGGTTCTGTTTTCGTAGAAAAGATTCTAAAAGCCCGACATAAACCGTTGTATAGTAAAGATTTTCCGAAGCCGAAAAAGCCGTCTATCCTAGAACGGTTTGCGAATGTTGATGAGGTGTATTTAAAGCGTGCGCCAAAAGGTTCGTTGGAATATGATGCGTTGCAGAGAGTGAAGAAATCGGAAAGCGCCGAGCAAGAAAAGGCCCGCATATGTCCGCCTGTTACGGATCGCTCGTACGTCGAACGCTCTGACTTTACGTTGCATGACTTATATAACGATACTCGATCGGTCATGGAGTGGTACAGTGTCGCTACTTACTTGATACGTTTGCTGATTTTCGGAAGTGCTGCGTTATCTACGTATACTGACCGTTTGGATTGGGATTATTACAGAAGCGAGCGTAAGAAATTCCGAGGTTGCCGTTACAAATACTGCTTAAATATGTTTCCGATTGAAGGCGATAATATCCGCCAGGGAGATTCTAAACGAACGGATAGTCGTTATTGCTGTGATACTTGCCGAAAAGCAGATTTTGACGCTACGGAGCGATATAAAAAGCATGGCTCATATTTACCTGTCTATTTCTACGTCGAGCAGACCGCTGAACATATTGGGGACACGGCTAGGATGCGTGAGGTAGCGAAACCTATCAAAGCAATTGAACGAAGGAATGCGAAAGGAATAGCCACGTCACCGATGAAAGGTAAACGACGAGAATGTGCTAAAAAGCCTGAATTTAAGCCGTTTTTAACTGTAAATATTGCCTCTGGTGAAGTGAAATATGCGTCGGAAAATCCCCTATATAGGTATTAAGGGCGGTTTAAGCCCGCATTTATTTTTAGAGTATTGGTAAGCAAATGATATCAAAGGGAGGGAAACGATATGACAGGTGAGCAGCTACGAGATTTACGTTTAGCTTTATCTATGTCTCAAAGAAAGTTTGCTGAATTGGTGGGTGTTGGAAATAGTACTATCGCAAGAATTGAGAGCGGATCGCAGACAATGAGCTTATTAACTCGAGCTAAAATAGTGCGAAAAATGCAATTGGATGAAAGTTTATTTATTTTTGTCGACAATCAATAAATTAGAACATAAATATCCATATTTACATGTTATCACATAAGAAGTCAAAAGTAAAGCCTTTAGTGGAGGTGAGCGAGTGAATGAGCGACTACAGCTATTAATCAAATATCTAACAGCTTTAGCAGGAGTACAAGCATCAGGGATCAAGGTGCGTGACGAGATACTTCAAACTATAAAAACGATTGAGGGAGAGATTGAGGGATATGAAGATGGAGAAAACGGAAATTAAGAAAGTATGTAAATTTTGTCATATAGAGAAACCGTTAAGTCAGTTTGAAATGGAGAGACGTAACAGGGACGGATACACAGGTCGTTGTAAGTTGTGTCGTTGTAAAATGCGTAGCCAAAACGGTGAGTATGAGCGTGAGAAATTCAGAAAGCACGAGTATAAGTCTAATACCCCAAGTCATTACACAGATGAAGTCATTCAACGAATGATGTCGGCTACACACTGTGTCTATTGCGGTGGTGAAGGAAATCGAATCAGTGGTGACGCAAACGAGCTTGTAATGGATCATATCTACTATGCGGGTGGCTATGCTGGTAAAAACATCGATGACAATATCGTGGCATGTCACCGTTCATGTAATACATCAAAAGGACGTTTGCATGTTTACGACTACTATCAAACTAGTGAAAAGTTTACAGACGAGTTGTGGCATGAATTCGTTAAACAATTTGCTAGGCGCTTGTTAAAGTATGATCCAAGTGAACAGGAAATCGAAACATGGAAACAGGGCTTTGCGGATGAAGCTGCTGATTTGAGGGTGGTGTCTCCAGCTGACTAACCGAGATTTCGAAGCCTGGCGCATACCTGGCTTTTTCATTTTATACGTAGGTGCCGGTCATAACGAGGCTATTCGGCGCTTGAAACAACGAAAAGGTTATAAAGTCATGGCCACGTACACAGATCGTAAAGGAAAATTGCAGGCGGTGCAATTCAAGATTCCAGACAATTTACATAGGGGTCTTAAAAATGTACTAAAACGGCTCGAAAACGGCGATTATGAGCCTTCCTAATAAATAAGTCGAGGATATATTTTTAAACGCTAGTATCGAAAGAATTGCTTAAATCTATTACCCTATTCAGTCAAACGGAAAGGAGTGACGCTAATGCAGATTTATTACAGTAATGATAACGGAGTGCATTGCGTTTACATCGACGAAGGCGAACGACAGCATCGGATATTTTTACCGCCGGAAGTAGCTACGTTGGATGCTCGATATTTTGTGCAATCAGAGGCAGCTAATTACGTAATTCAACAGCTGTTAAAAGGCGGTGATTAAATGCGCTTTGCCTTGCTATCAATCGTTGACTTGCGAGATATTCCGTTCATATCACTATTAATTTATCAAACGGATGAACTGGGCATATCTAATCTAATTGGCGAAATCTCAAAGCCTTACGACGATGTAGTCGACTTGCTAGACGATTTATATGCGTATGAAATAAACGAGTTGCAGACGGATAGCCAAGTGTTGTATAGAGAATTAATGAGCGCTCAGTATCCAGTGATTTATCGGCGTGAAGTCGAAGGTACAAGCGAGCAGATTACACGTAACGAAGAAATGTTAATCGAATTATTCGAGTTAGACAAGCAAGACGAACAGCCAGCGCCTGTTATTCCTACGTGGCGATTGTGGTGTATCGACAAGTTAGAAAAAGTTATTCAAATTCTAAAAACAAAGGGGATAAAACTAGATGACAATTAAAGTACACGAATACCAACTATTACAAGATTACAGAAAAGAAGGCGCCGAAAGAGCAGCAAAACTAGCGCAGTATCAAGCAGACTTAACAAGCGCTCGCGCATGTTTAAGTGAGTTGCAGACACAATATGAGCATACGTTTACGGAGAGCGTTAAGCATGGTACGGATGAAACTGCTCAACTCTCTAAAATTGACGATGACATTGCGCTACAAAAAGAGGTTGTCAAACGCCGGGAGCGTGACGAGCGTTTAGCACGAGCGGCAATGCCGGAAGGTACAATTTCATCTGTAGATGTAGTAGAGAAATATGAACCCGAATTTGCAGACAAGGTTCAAGCAGAATTTGTAGGGAAAGTAAATCCGAAATTACAACTTGCTCGTGACCTTATTCTTTCGTGTATAGACGACCATAGAGAATATAGAGACGCATATAGCGATATTTACACAGAAATTAGTGATTTGGTGAAAGCTAATCATTCGAGTGGAAAAACTCGTTACATCATGTCGCAAGGTCACCCGACAGAAAACGCTCGAGTTTTTGGTGAGGCTGGAGCGATGAGCGGTGTACGTAGACTGCTAGAGCAAGTGTCGCAACACACACACGGCAACACGCCAAGCGATTATCAATATATTGACGTAGCACCAACAGCGAAAAATACTACTACAAAGGCAGGTAAATAATAATGAGTAAATATAATGAACAATTAGCAATTTTTGAAGCTAAAAAAGCGGGCCAAGGCAAAGTAGTTAATGTACAAATTTTAGAAAGAGGCTTGAAAGAAAAATTAACAACAGGTGAGGTAACAGAGCAAGATGTCGAAGTAGCTTTACATGTTGCGAAATCTACAGGCAGTACTAGAGCACGCGCTTTATATAGCAAGGTTAAACGAGCTGCACAACAGTCAGTGGAACAAACAGAAAAGGTAAAAGAAATTGCTAAGGTTGTGGAAAATGAAGTAGCGACAAGTGCAGAAATGGAAGCATTACTTCGACAGGTTGAGCATTTAACTGCGGGTTCAGATTCAGATGAAGCACGTTCATTACTGGATAATGCACGTAAATTACATGCTTTTTCAAAAACAATTGAACAGATGGAGTCTTAAGAAAATTGAAGATGCAAGGCATGACGTTTTAATCGACGTTGTGCCTTTTTCTATTCATAAAAAACGCAAGGGAGATGCGAGAAATGGAAAAATTAACGGCTCAACAACGGTTATTTTTGCGAGCAGGAAGCGTAATTAACGACTATGAACGCAATAACTTCAAGGTTAGCGCAGATGTAGCCTCTCGAGCAGAGGAATTAAAGCCACAACTGTTATACATGGTCAGATACGATAAAAGTTATAGATTTGAGGCGGAGCAGTTTTTAAACGGTTTAGTATTAGCGACTAAACAAGCAAAAGGTCAAAACGTATTAGCAGAGTTTAAGGCGGCATATGAACGGATTAATGCAGCGCTAGAGATGAGGTGTTAAAGTATGGAATTTAGTCTCGACTTATCTCAACTTGAACGAGCATTAAAGAAATCGCCAGAGGCAGTAGGTAAAGCTTTGCTAACTGGGCTTACAGACGTTAAGAACGATTGGCGAGCAGAAGCCGTAGATGCTGCACCTATTGATACCGGGAATCTACGTCGACAAATTCAAACGGAGATATTTACTGGCGCCGATGAGGTTGGAGTAGAAGCTACCGCAAATTCAACCCGAGGTCCAGGAGTATTAACGTCCCAAAAGACAGGACGCAAAAAGCGCAACGATAAGCGATTTAATTACGCGTATTACATCCACGAAGATAAAGGGAACGTACTATCTGGCGAGAAAAAGTTCCTCGACAAGCCTGCGAAAGATAATCAAGATAAGTGGCGCCAATGGCTTGAAAAAGAGCTTGAAGCAGAACTTAGAAAGGCGGGGTGGTAATTTATGCAACTTTCCGCCGTGTTTAAGGTTCGCGATCAAGGATCCGCACAGCTTCGAAAGCTTACACAGATGATGGACAAGATGAATCAAACGAGTAAGATGACTAGCGGATGCATGTCGAAGGCGCAATTGGCAACCACTAAGCTTGGAGGCGCAGCATCATCCGCATCTAATCGAATGGGTGGATTTGAAACTCGCGTTTCATCATTGCGCGTGGGTGCTAATGGGCTCAGCGCATCATTGCGTGGGATGCAGAGCAGTTTAATTGGACTCATGGGGGCTTATGCGGGGGTAACAGGGGCGGCCAAGTTTTTTAATGCAACAATCGGCGCTGCAGCAAACTACGAACAAAATGCGATGGCAATTAGCGGCATGTTTGGTGACGATAAACAGGCGAAAAAATATCTCCAAATGGTCGAAAAGGCTGCAATAGATAGTCCGGTATTAAATAGTACAGATATGATGACAAACTCAAAGGCGTTCGTAGGACTCAGCAAGAATGTTGATGAGCTAAAACAAGTTTGGGGCTTAGTTGAGCGTATTCAAGCCTTTTCTGGTGTAGATACTCAGCAGGCATCTTTCTCAACTAAAGAACTTATGCAAGGTGACTACGTTTCGATGTACGAAGCGATAGGGTTAGATAAAAAAGAATTACAGAAGATCACTAAAATGGACGGCTTGTCTGCTAAGATGGCTGGTTTAGATAAATTATTAACCAAAATGGGTGTAACAGATGAAATGGTTAATAAGATGGGGAATACAACCAAAGGCTTGTGGTCTCAGCTTCAAGAGAAATCGCAAACATTCTTTAAAAATATGGGGATGGAAAGTAATACGAAACTAGGAGACTTCTTACGGCGACTAAACACGATGTTTGAAGGGATTGATACCGAAGCACTTAGTAACAAACTAGGAAGTATGCTCGGTAAAGCAACCGACAAAGCAATCGCACTGTACGACGCATTCATGAAATGGCGAGAGCCTATCACATACGCACTAGGAGGAATAGCCGCGTTTGTAGGCGCTCTCGCTATTGTCGGAATTATCTCAGCCTTAGCCAATCCTATCAGCTTAATAGCTATGGGAATAGCCGCAGCTGCAGTCGGATTTAAAGCGCTTTATGATAACAGTGAAACATTCCGAGGAGCCATTGACGGCATTGTTTCGAAGGTAAAATCGTTATTTTCCGCATTTAAATCCGGCGGTACAAGTGGTTTAATCAACGCATTATTCCCGCCAGGTATTGCGAACAAAGTAAACAGTATTGTAGACGGGATTAAAACGAAAGTTTCCGAGCTTATGTCGGCATTTAAAGAAGGTGGGTTTGGCGGCGTATTCAATAAGCTTTTCGGAGACGGATCGTTTGAATCACTCAAGACTAAATTCGAAGAAGTGAAGTCGTATATCTCCGAAAAAATAGCGCAATTCATGCCAGTTTTCGAGCGCCTGAAATCAGCATTTTCTCAAGCGTGGTCCACAGTGTCCGACATAATATCGAATGCGTGGTCGATTATTGAGCCGTACTTGAGCGGATTCTGGAACATGCTACAGATTCTCGGCGACGTTGCTATGATGGTATTTAATAACGTGATTGCACCGGCCATTTCGTTCTTAGTACAACTTTTCTCTACTTTGGCTGTTGCGCAGCCGATTCTTACTGTACTTGCATTAGGATTCGAAGCATTGTCTACCATAATGAAATGGATGTGGGACAACGTATTAGCGCCATTAGTTGACTTTATCTTAACTGCTGTTAAAAACGCGTTCGATAACTTCGCCGGAGCGTTATCAACCGTACAAGGTTGGTTTGAAACGCTAAGTGGTTGGATATCGACAGCTTATGGACATGTAAAAGACTTCATCGGCTTCATCGGTAAAGCTAAGATGCCAAGTTGGATTACGAACGGAATTAGCGCAGGGGTAAACTTCGTCGGTAACTTAATTGGTGTTGGCGACGGTAAGGGTGGTAACGCAAAATCTAACTATCATGGATTGGATTATGTTCCCTATGACTCATATTATACGCGCTTGCACAAAGGGGAACGCGTTATGACTGCACAGGAAAACAAAGATTACTCGCAAGGTAAAGGCGGAAACGGGTCAGGAGGTTTTACTTTTAATTACAACGGAACAATGGTTATTCGTGAAGAAGCTGACATCCAAAAAGTAGCCATGGCATTATCCCGTGAGCTTGGTCGAGAGGCTTCTAGACGTGGATATTAAAGTTATAATCGGTCAATTGGATGTCACCGAACTCGTACAGACGGCAACGACAAGTGGCAATGCTACCATATTTGATCGCAAATTAAACTTAAAAATAACAGGAACTATTGACGGACGTAAACGCGCCTTAAACGTTGAAGAAGGCGCTCGCGTCCTTTTTTACGTTGATGATGTACTCGACTTTGTGGGCGTTTTATTTGCTCAAGATATAGAATCATACGGCGATATGAATCTTATTGCTTATGATACGAACATTTATTTAGCGAAATCAAACGACAGCTTAATTATCAAAAACAAGAAGGCAAGCGATGTTATAAAGCAAATCGCTAGAGATTACGGGATAGAAATCGGTCAAATTGATGATACAGGTTATGTAATCCCGTATTACAAAGCAGAAGGTACGCTGCGTGAAATCATCTTAAAAGTACTAAACCTTACGAAAAGACAGACAGGACTATCTTATTTTATTGGTAACGATAAAGGTAAATTGACTTTGAAGAAGGGAGCAAAACCTTCTGAGCGTTACGTTTTATCTGCCGGCGAAAATTTACTTAGCGTGACGTATCACCGCACAATTGACGAAACTAAAACGCAAATAAAGGTCATTGGCGGAACTAAAGGCAAAGAAACAATCATTACAGTAAAAGATAGTGATAAACGTGTTAAGTATGGCGTCCTTCAAGAAGTAGAAATCATGGACGAATCTGCTACGGCTTCACAGGTAAAACAGCGAGCAGAAACACTATTAAAACAGAAAGCACGTCTGATGGAAACGCTAGATGTTGAGGTATTAGGCGTTCGTGAGGTTAAGACAGGCACAGCCGTTAGATTTTTTGATGAAATGACCCGAGCACCAGGCGATTATTATGTCGCTGCAGATACGCACGAATATAGAGCCGGTTTGCATACGATGTCATTATCGTTAGAACGAACATATGAACTAGAATATATCGAGACATAGCGTTATTAACGCCGTGTCTCTTTTATTTCTGTAAGGAAGTTATACGGCAAGCGATTCTCTAAAACTTATGAGGTATCGGCTTTTACAGCGGTGCTTGCCTACTTTTTTATGCCTAGTTGCGTAAGAACTCCGATTTCAATAATCACAATCGGACATAACGTAAAACTGACGCATTACATAGAAGAAACTCGAAATACATAGTTCCGATTATGTCCTATTTTAACGCAGAATTAACGCTAGTATATCGGAGTATATGAGCGATTTAATCGGGCAGATGACGGAAATGCACGCGCCTTTAAAACACTTTGATTCTCGACGATTATCACCGTTTGACAATCGGCATAATCCGTCATTAACTAAACCTTCCGAAATTGACGACATTATATAGAAGAAAGTCGAAAATGCAACTTTAGTACACGTTAGTTCTGACGCATAATTGACGGGTAGAAGCTCAGGATGGACGCGCACTCAAAACACTTTACATAACCTTACATAAAACGAAGGTTTCGCCGGTACATATAATAGAAGAAAGTCGTAACCATTACGATTCGTGTAAAGTGAGATAACGTAATGTTAACGCAGATTACAGGGGGCAGGAAGTCGGATTGGACGGGGCGGTCTGAAACTCGAGGGGTTTCGGAATGACGCTATTTTAACGCAAAGATTCTGGACATTATCGCTTTATCAAAACTTAACAGTATTGACAACGTTTTACCGATGCGATAAGATAGCCTTATAAACGTTATCAAAACTTATTATCAAAAGTTAGGAGCGATATAATGGCTAAATACGGATATGCTCGGGTGTCAACGGTAGCACAAGATTTAGAGTCGCAAATTCAGTCGTTAGAGTCAGAAGGTTGTACGCAAATCTATAAAGAGAAGTTTACGGGTACTAAGACGGATAGACCGGTATTTAATGAAGTTATGTCGTTGTTAGCGGAAGGTGATACGTTAGTGGTAACGAAACTAGACCGACTAGCACGTAACACTAAAGAGGGCATCGAGGTTATCGAGGCGTTATTCGAGCGCGGTGTACGCGTACATGTACTTAACGTAGGACTGTTAGAGAATACGACAATGGGACGCTTCTTCCTTACTACGTTATTGGCTGTAGCTGAAATGGAACGCAATTTAATCATTGAACGAACGCAAGAAGGTAAGGCGATAGCAAAGCAGCGTGAGGACTTTCGAGAAGGCAGACCGAAGAAGTTTGAGAAGAAACGCTTAGACACTGCAATGCAGCTATTGGAATCGAATAGTTATAAAGAAGTTGAAGCAAAGACGGGAATTTCAGTGGCAACTTTAGCGAGAGAAAGAAGAAAACGAAAAGCGAATGAAATAATTAACGATTGAGCAAACGCGCTTGATCGTTCTTTTTTTGCGTCGAAAGTGCGTGACCCCCAAAGCCCCCGATTCTGAATGGCGTCATCTGGCCATCAGACCTTGCACACAACTTTTCAACGTTTTGGCGTATACCTTGATATTAATAACGAGGTGATTTCTAATGAGATTTGCTAAACATAAATAAATGAATTTCTTTAATTGATAGAAATTGTTTAAGGTATAATAAACATAAAAAAGGGTGATTAAATTGCGCAAAACTGGTTATGAGAAAAAAATAGTAGCATTTATAGATATATTAGGTTTCAAAAATATTGTTGAAAATACAGATAAAGCTTTTTCTATTATTGAAATAGTAAGTGAGATTAAAAAGTCAAAAAAAGAATTCATAAAAGAAATGTCCGCAAAAGAGATAGAGGTCACTTGGTTTTCTGATTGCATTGTAGTATCAGCTCCACTAGATATTTACTATGTTGATTTTATCTTAGATATTATTCAACAAATGCAATGTGAACTAATAAAAAATAAAGTACTTATTCGTGGTGGTATTGAAATAGGAGATTGTTTCCACAAGGGTGAAAAGCTATTTGGTCCTGCAATGAATGAGGCTTATAGACTTGAAAGTAAAATAGCTACTGTCCCAAGAATTGTATTATCAAAGGAATTAATCAAATATATAAAAGAATCTCAACGGATAGAGGAAAAACATCAAGAAGATAATTTTACTTATAACTTAGAAGTATGTAATGAAAATGAATTGGCGAATATTACGGAATATTACATAAGTGAAGTAACAATTGCTTCACAAATATTTGAACGTTTGATTATAAAAGATGATGATGGATATTATTTTATTAATTATTTAGATGAAATTATCTATACGTGCATCCATACTGCTAGTTATGAAAAAGAAATAATTAAAAGTCATGATGGAACTATAGTGGATACTTCTTATCAAGCTTTTAAGGAGATTTGTGAAAGTTGGTATATTGATATCATAGAACCTATACAAAATTTTATTAAAGAGAATCTAAAAGGAAATGATATGAATGTATTGTTAAAGTATGTCTGGGTGAAAGATTATTATAATAGATGTTTAGAAAGTTATAAATCAGATCTAAGTGATGAATTTGAAAGCGATTTTTATTGGAAATTGTTTGTATAATGATTTAATAGAATGGTAATACTTCTGACGTAAAACTGACGCTTAGTCTTAGAGCCGTAAGGGTTTGCTTGATTTTACCACTAGAATTTTATTTACTGGTGATGTAGGCTGATTGTAGCGCTAATAAATTTTACATCGATGTAAAAATCGGAGAGAAAATGAATACTAAAGCTATGTATGAAAAAACTGGGGTTAGTGAGCGTACAATTCAAAACCATATGAAAGAAGTTCGTTACTTTATTCCGGGTTTTGCAATGAATCGCCGTGGGAACAATTATTTTACGCCGTTAGAGGCAGAAGCGTATTATATTATGATTAGAATTATTGAGGAAACTAATAACGTTAAATTTGGAATTCGAGCCTTGATTGAATACATGGAAAGGCATCGAGTTTTGGCCCGTATTAATACAATCGTAAATAATGATCCATTTTAAGTTTACTTACTAAATAATGTAGTGTAATATTATCGGTAAATATAAGTCGTCAAAAACTGCGAAGGCTTCCGGTAGAATGACCGGTAAATTTTCGCTATATAAAAGTTATCTAAACCGTCATGCCATTGAAGTCGCATGGAATCGCGGCAATTATGAATCGATTTCGTCGATGTTTGGGTATACAGTACACCATTTAAAATCAAAGCCGACAAATAGCGAATTCATCGCCATGATCGCTGACAAGATTCGCATTGATATGATGGCGAGTTAAATTTTTGATGTGACTGGGATTGAGAAGCTATTCGGTGTAGAATTATTTGCCTATAAACAAAAATAAGCGTGTTTATATAAGCACACTTTTATTTATTGAGTTCAAGTAACTTAATGGATAGGAGAGTGCTATTTTTTTTCAGAAAGGTAAGGTAATTACAGAAATAGACATCCAGTTGGATTCAAACCAAAAAATCATTTGAGCAAACTTTGACGTTATTTAAATTACTTAGTACAAGAGTTGGAAATTGAAGATGCAAGTAACGTCTCATGTAAGATGTTATATTAAATATCTGCTTGAACGTGGGAAATACACTTCTGATAAGAGTTTAGATATTAACTATTCAAATAGACAAGAGGATTATAAAAAGCCAATACAGCCAATTATACAAGGAATATAAAACTACGAGTACAACATATGAATCGTGTTGGAGTTTTTAAAGAGGAATAATTCACATGTCAAAAAACTGGAATTTTCCTCCAATGGAATTTGGTTTTGGGGAAAAAGTTCTATTCACATTCAATGGCATTGAACTGGTTGGAATAGTTGAAATAGCAGACTTTGGCGGTTCGCTTGAACACGATTACCATTCGTATGATATTTTCGTTGCTGAAGACAATTGTTTGTATAAGCATATTCCTGAAGAAGTTTGTAAAATTGCTTGCTTCTAATGAGATTGAACAATCGCTCAGCGGGATATCGTAGATCAGTTTAAAGAGCCATCTTCAAAAGGGGAAGTGGTGTTACAGTCGAGTAGAGGAAGCTAACAAAAGGACTTGTGTATAATGAGTTTTTATCATACGCACAAGTCCTATCAAGATTGGTATACCAAAGTTCGGTATTGTTTCAGTAAACGAATCTTTGATATTGGGCTTGTTAGGTAATAGAAGTAGGACTTTACCACCGTTGAATAATTGGACATATAATGCTAATCCAAAGCAAACTAATCTCTATTATCAAGTGAATTTTTACAGTCATGTTCACTATGTTTTGTCTCACCCTCAAATATTTCAGTAATGCCATCTGAAAGTCTATTTTTTTCACAAAATTGCTGAACTTGTTTCCCTTTTTTAGTAATTCCATAATAATAAGTTGTATTAGGTTCGTCTTTAAAGATGACCATATAATGTCCGTGATAAAAATCTTTATTTATTAAGTGCTTTGGCTCAACAAAATGTGATTCTTCAATTTTTTCGTCTGTATATCCCTTCGCTTCTAAATATTTCGGAACATACTTATTAGCGATATATTTTGTATATGGATTACCGTTGTTTAGAACATAAATAAAACCAGTTGGCAGAGCAAAGACAATAACAGCGATTAAGGTACTAGTTATAATTAATATCTTTTTTTTAATCATCTTCCATCACCCCTTAATATTGTTTCTTCCATCTCTTTAATAACAGAAATATCATTTTTTACGCACAAGCCCTAGATTGATGTGTGATAAGCGTTGTTTCGCGTATTGAAAATGAGGATACCCCTTATTATTCCGAGTAAAAATAAAGCTACAAACAATTTGCTCAATTCATCCACTAAAGCAACTGTTGTGTGTAATTTTACACTATTTTAGTATTTAGTCAATTGGTGATTATAATTCAATCACATTTAATAGTCTATGAGGGTTGAAAGGGAGCAGAAGAGTCATTTACATAGCTAACTTAGTTGGTGCTACAAAACCTTGTGCTGTAGGAGCTATTGTGAGAGCAAAACAAAAGGACTTGCAGGAAAAATCATAAATGCAAGTCCTTAGATTGGAGTGTGATTCAATTGATTTAAATGTCGGATGGTTGATTATAATGAAATAAAATTATCTTTTGTATCACAAAAAGGAAAATTAATCTAATAATCCAAGGTGACACTCCAAAGGATTGCGCAATCCCTCCACAAACGACACAAATAATTCGGTCATTTCGTGATTTCAATATAAAGCGAGCAAAAAGATGGTGTAGGATTGAATAAATAAGCAAAAAAGAACCTAATCTGGTTCTTTTTTTGCTTATTAGACCGGTTAAGTTAGTCTAATATTGTGACCTTTAATTGTTTTACGCCAAAATTAATTGCATCTTGTTGAGAAGGGAAAAAGACATCGATTCGATTTCCTTTAATGGCACCGCCAGTATCCCCTGCGATTGCTTCACCATAGCCTTCTACATAAACTTTACTACCCAGTGGAATTACAGTTGGGTCAACTGAGATGACCTTCGCATTTGGGTTTGTTTTAAGGTTAATTCCAGTAGCAGTAATACCGGAACATCCCTCACATGAAGCCGTATAGGCTGAAGCTTCCACTATAAGTTCCTTTGAAGCAGTATTATTTTTTGATGGAGCAGTTGCTTCAGGTGCATTCTCCTTTGAAGCAGTATTACTTGTTGATGGAGCGGCCACTTCAGATGCACTATCCTTTGAAGTTGTATTACTTGTTGATGAAACAGTTTCTTCAGGTTTACCCTCCATTGCAGTTGTATTATTTGTTACTGAAGTTGTAGTTTCCTTTGCTGCATGAGCTGCAGGCTTTATTGCTTTGTCAGTTACAGCCGTATTCGTTTTCGTACCATTAATAATGGATAGATTTAAACCTGGATGAATAAGGTCCGTATGTAATTGGTTCCATTCTTTAATTTGCGAAACAGTGACTTGATGATCTAGGGCTATGTCCCATAGTGTATCACCTTGCTTAACGGTATATTGTTGTGCAATGGTAAGGACATCGCCAGGGTGAATAAGGTTGGTAGTAATATGATTCAATGTTTTGATATTTTCTACAGAAGTATTATGTGCACGAGATAAATCCCAAAGAGTATCTCCTTTTTGTACGGTAATTGTTGCAGCTTGAGCATTAGCGCCTAAAGTTGCCGAAAGCATTGCAACGGGTACAATTGAAATTATTTTTTTAATCATTTATTAATCCTCCATGTGCGTTCTTAGTTGTTATTGTAAAATCATCGTAACATAGATTTTTCTGAGAAAAAGAACAAGGAGATGTTAATTTGATTTCGTCTATGGCATTTATATTGCAATAATATTGCTAATATTAAAGGATACTATTTCCAAGATGGAGATACCTGATACATTAAGGGTTAAATGTGATAATGTTTATACATTAAATAAAATTAATAAATGAGGGATAATCATGTCAATTAAAGCTATATTTTCTGTTTAGCAAACAGAAGTGTTGAGTGTTGATTATTGAAATAGATGGTTATTTTCATCAAGTGTTGGTTATAGGTAAAAAGCGTTTCTAAACATCTGTTAAATACAAGTATCTACTAGCAAAAGAATTAACTTATGAAATAAGGGACTTTCCTAATTTGTTTTGTAGGCTTCATAATTTTGAATGTATTCCTTATGATAGCGAAATTGAAGTTGATTTTGTTATAGACACAGATAGAATGTACAGACCCTCCTATTAAACGACGGGTGCTTTAATTACAAAATTAATTTACAAAATATCAAACATTAAAACAGAGTTGATTCTACACATTTTGTAGATTAACTCTGTTTTTATAACAGCTACAATCTTTTAGAAAACAGCCTTTACAAGAGGTAAATCAAGTATTGTATTTTCCTTATATATGGAATATTATGAACCAAAAGAGAGGTTGGGCATAAATGATTTAAAGCCTTCTTAGAAATATTGAAGCTACAATTGAAATTGGAAATTTGATTAAATGAGTAAGAAGAGTGAATAGAGGAGAACAATTTTATACCGAGGAGAAAAAAATGACGAAAGATATGACACACGAAAACGTAATGATGGAAATGCTGAAAAATATTACGATTAGCATGGATGAAATGAAAGCAGACATGAATAAACAATTTGATGAAACGAACCAACGTCTAGATAAAATTGAACAGCATCTTAATAAGGTAGACCAAAATATCAATTTCTTAGCCGAAGAAATTGGAGAGCTAAAGATGGTTATTCACAGTCAACCGATACATAAGGAATCCGAACTTACAAAGCATAAACTTGAAGTAAATGGACAAATACTAGATGAAATCTTAAAGAACCCAGGACAGGAGATTAGTAGCTTTGAACATGTAGAAGAATTATGGAAGCTTGCCCTGGCACGAATTGAACAAAAAATTTCTAAACCAAGTTTCGAAACATGGTTTAAGTCTACAAAATTATTGTCTTACAATGGTAATAGTGCGACTGCGGTGATTGCTGCGCCGAATTCGTTTGCTCGAGATTGGCTTGAGAATCATTATTCAAATTTGATTACAGGTATATTAAGGGAGCTTACAGGCGGAGACTTACTTATTAAGTTTGTTACGCAAAAAAAACAGGGTTCAGACGATTTCAATTTACCGGAGATTAGGATACAGAACACTCTATAGAGTTAAATGAAATAAAGAATAACAATGATATAGCGTTTTGGGGCTAGCGACCGGTAATTGTCATTTAGTTCACGCTGTTATAGCCAAATCAATACGCCTTTTTAGATAGTATGCACCGGCTTTCTAAAAAGGTGTATTTTTTATGTGTTTAAGAACATTCTAAATCGAAATAGAACGTAATATGTTGGACTATTGTACAAAAGTTCTCATTTACAATAAGAACGAATAGAGATCCTTTTTTGAGTACAAAATAATACATTGTTCACTTCCTATGTTGCAGTTGGTGCATTGAATGTATGGAAAATTAATCTCATAGTTTAAATGGAGGGGGAATGAAGGTGGGGTTATTTGATGGAATAATCGGTAATGCAAGTGAAGTAAATCTAGGGAAATTGCAGGAAGAAGTTAAAGATTTATTAACACCTAATGAAAAAATTATGAACGCGTATAAAATCATAAGAGACACTTTTATATTTACGGATAAAAGACTTATCTTAATTGATAAACAAGGTGTAACTGGAAAGAAAACACAATATCATTCAATTCCGTATAAGAGTATTCTTCATTTTTCAGTTGAAACTGCGGGAACGTTTGATTTAGATGCAGAGTTGAAAATTTGGGTTTCAGGCAATGAATTACCGATACAAAAAAGCTTTAATAAATCAACTAACATATATAAAATTCAAAGTGTGCTAGCGGAGTATGTTTTAGGAAAGTGAAATGTAAACGGTCAACAATACGTTGATCGTTTATCTTTACTAGAACGTATATAATTAATACGGGTGATAACTTATGAAAAGCGTAAACTTACAACTTGACGAAAAAAACTCGTTAGAAATAACACAGGTAGGAGAGCATTTATTTGAGGTGCGCCTTGGCATGAATGGAAGCATTAGTGTTTACTATATGACGCGTGAACAGCTCCTAGATTTTGATCAATTAGGCGCACATATATGCATTGAGTCTAATCTAGAGAATGACAAGTAACCATAATCCAGCTTTCTTCGAGTAGTTAATAAATGTTTTTAGTTAGTATTGAAGGCCTAATGAATATTTATAAAAATTATGACAGATATATTATTTATTTTTCAGTTTGTTGAAGATTTTGTGAATTTCCTGATTAGTACCTATGGAATGTTTTCAATGAATGAAGCGAGATTTTAAAATATTAGAAAAAAACTTCCTTTTTGTAGTATAAATCGACTAATGTTGGAGTGGAAATGTAAGAGATGTATGAAAGTATTACTTACAAAGTATGGATAAATTCTTTCTTGGCAGTGACAATTGTCTCTAAACAAATATAAGTAGATTGTATATACTTACAGGTAGAGGGAAGGAGGAGATCACTTGATACTAGTTCGAAATGATAAGTTCGAAATAACCGAAGATAATGGCAAGGTCTATATGCTTACTTACGAAGCAGGATATCCATTAAAAGAATTTGATAGTATTTTACGGAGTCATCCCCGACTTAAATTGTCAAATTTTTCAATATTAAAAAATGTCTTAGCAACAGAAAGCACAAGTCCTGTTGAAATTGGACGCTGGCTTCCAAATGTTGAAGTAGAAATTGCGCGAGATAAAATGTCTGCCTCAATATTTGTATATGAAACACACGAGTATATACTAAAGAATAAAGAGAAATTAACTCAACAAATTCTGGAAACAATCGAGAACGAAGGGATTGTTCATGGAATATTAGATTTCGATATTTCTAATATTGATCCGGGAAAAGCATTTTTAATTGCAGAAGGAACGCCACCAGTAGCAGGAACAGATGCACAAATTACATACTTACCTAAACCAGAGAGAAAGCCAGTAATTCGCGAAGATGGGAAAGCTGATTATTATGATATGAACTTTATTTCTGAAATTTCCGAAGGTTCATGGCTAGGCGAAAAAATCCCTGCGACATTAGGTAAACCAGGGGAAAATATACTAGGCGAAATAATGGCTGCTGTACCAGGTCGTGATTTTCCAATAAAATATGATAAAAAATCAGCTTATGAAGTAGAAGAGGATGGGAAAACTGTCATCCGTTCGAAAATAGCTGGTGTATTAGATGATGTCAAGGGCATGATCGGTGTTAATAGACATTTACCGATTAATGGGGACGTTGGCGTTGAAACAGGGAATCTTGATTTTGATGGTTCTTTAAGCATTAAAGGAACTGTTACATCAGGTTATACAGTCATTGCTACTGGAGATATTTCCATCGAGGGTGCTGAAGGTGTAAGCGGTGCCAAACTTATTAAATCCATTGAGGGAGACGTTTATATTCGTGGTGGGATTTTTGGTTTAGGCTCTACTATTGTTGAGGCAGGTGGCAATATTTTTGTTAAACATGTAAATGAGGCAAATCTAGTTGCAGCTGACAGTATCCATATAGGGTCCTATGCATTGGGATCGCAGCTTTCTGCGCATTCTATCTTTGTGGACGAACGAAAAGGGAAAATTATTGGGGGCCGTGCAGTAGCTAAGAATACCATTGTTACTAGCATCTCAGGAAATCGTTTAGAACGTCGAACCGATTTAATCATCGAAAGCGTGAATAAGCAAGAAAGATACTCCATTGTGCAAGAGAAAGCTTCACAGCTTAAGCAGTTGCAATCAGAAATCTCTGTGCACGAGGGGAAAATTAAAAACTTACTGCCGTTCCTTAACCAAATGTCTAAGGAACAGATCGCTACATTTGAAGAAACAAAACAAAGTTTAACAAAATTGAAAGCGGATGCAGTGACAATTGATCGTGAAGTTAAGCTAATAATGGATGAAATGCGTCATGCTGGAAAAGAAGAAATTATAGTGACGAAGGAAGCTTATCCTGGCACCTTTATTCAAATTGGTAAAAAGTCATCCTTATTAAGTAAGATGACAAATGGTAAATTTCTAATTGAATTTGGTGAGTTAAATGTCTAACGAATCTTTCATTCCTGTATTTGCTCATCGTGGGGCTTCTGCGTATGCACTTGAAAATACGTTGAAGGCTTTTGAAAAGGCTTTAGAGCAAGGGGCAGATGGAATTGAACTAGATATCCAACTTTCAAAAGAGGGCATTCCCGTTGTATATCATGATCCACAGCTGTCTAGATTGGTTGGCATCAATAAGCTTGTGAACGAATGTACGATAGAGGAGCTAGTAAGCTTTAAACTTGGAAAGCCGTGGAGGCGATTATTTTCAACGTATAAAATTCCAACGTTTGATGTAGTTTTAGCATGGGCAAATTCACAACAACTACCTCTTAATATCGAATTAAAATCAACAATCCTTGATAATAAAAACGCACTTATACAAATGCTTCATGGGCTTACTTTGCCTGTTGGCAGTCATTTTTCATCGTTTCACTACGAGCTTTTAGAGATCGTGAAACAATATAAGCCAGACTATGAAACAGCACTTATAGCAACCAAAAAATTAAAATGGGATTTACTTAGTGATTATAAAGCAATTGATAGTGTTCATATGCATAAAAGGTATTATAAACCAAAATATTTAGAAGCGTGTGTGGCAAGTGATAAAGCATGTCGTTTTTATGCAATTGATGGGGATGAAACATTTTTAATGAATCCACATCCTTCTGTAATTGGTTGGATTACTGATTTTCCTGATAAAGTAATTGCGAAACAGCAACGTTAATCATTCTGTTAAATGAAGTAAAAAATAGCTATCCAATAAGTCTGTGAGACTTAAAAGGATAGCTATTTTTATTTTTTTTGAAAGCGTGGTGCCACTTTTCCATTTTTTCGATCGCGGTGAAGTAAGAAACCTGCGAAAAAGCCAAAGCCTATAACAAAGAGAATAATGCCAACGACAAATTGTAGCCATAAAAATGGGAAAGGTGAGATGAGCTTACCAAATAATGTATCACGCATAAATTTAATGCCACCTGCAGCCATAAGACCTGGGATTAGCATTACAATAAATGCAGCTAAACGAGCCATGCATGTCCCTCCCTTACTCCTAAGTTTAATTTTACCTGTGGATATGGGAATGTCAAGAAAGGTTATAAAACTAAGGAACGGATGAACCCAGTTGCAAGTAAGAAAGAGTGTTGTATTTATAACTGAATCTTTAGAAAATTCCTACTTAAACAAGAATATGTAATAATAGTTGATAAATTGTGAAATTGTGAGTATTGTAAAAATAAATGGAGCAATATTATCCATTGTTAAATAATTTCGAATATTAATTATACTGAATTGGGATGGGCATTTGGGGTGCACTTTCCAAAGCAAAGGGGCGAGTTTTCATGGAAATCTTCAAGTATATGGAAAAGTATGATTATGAACAATTGGTATTTTGCCAAGATGAAGCATCAGGGTTAAAAGCGATTATCGCTATCCATGACACAACACTTGGACCAGCACTAGGTGGGGCGCGTATGTGGACATATGCATCAGAAGAAAATGCAATTGAGGATGCATTGCGTTTAGCACGAGGGATGACCTATAAAAATGCTGCAGCTGGTTTAAACCTTGGCGGTGGAAAAACAGTTATTATCGGTGACCCATTTAAAGATAAAAATGAAGAAATGTTCCGTGCATTAGGACGTTTCATCCAAGGGCTTAATGGTCGCTATATTTCGGCAGAAGACGTTGGTACAACAGTATCAGATATGGATTTAATTCACGAAGAAACAAATTATGTAACTGGAATTTCTCCGGCTTTTGGTTCGTCAGGAAACCCATCTCCAGTAACTGCTTATGGTGTATATCGAGGTATGAAAGCAGCGGCAAAAGAAGCATTTGGATCTGAATCACTAGAGGGGCGTACTATTTCTGTACAAGGTCTAGGAAACGTAGCCTACAAGCTTTGCGAGTATTTACATAATGAAGGGGCAAAACTTGTTGTTACAGATATCAATCAAGCGGCAATAGATCGAGTTGTCAATGATTTTGGTGCGACTGCTGTGGCACCAGAGGAAATTTATTCACAGGAAGTTGATATTTTCTCTCCTTGTGCATTGGGAGCGATTTTAAATGATGAAACGATTCCTCAACTAAAAGCAAAGGTTATCGCGGGTTCTGCTAATAACCAACTACAAGATTCTCGACATGGCGATTATTTACATGAATTAGGGATAGTTTATGCACCTGATTATGTGATTAATGCTGGTGGAGTAATAAATGTAGCGGATGAATTATATGGATATAACCGCGAGCGTGCGATGAAGCGTGTTGAAGGTATTTATGATAGTATCGAAAAAATCTTCGAGATTTCCAAGCGTGAGGGTATACCGACATATTTAGCAGCTAATCGCTTAGCGGAAGAACGTATCGCTCGGGTTTCAAAGTCTCGTAGTCAATTCTTAAAAAATGAAAAAAATATTTTACACGGTCGTTAAGAACCGCTTATTCGTTGAAAGAAGTCGCATTGTCGACTTCTTCTAACTTTATCGTAAATTAATAGTTTAACTTTTTTTAAGTAACAAAGTGATTGTGGTGAACAGGGTGCTTTAGCATTTTTTTCTCAAAAGGGGGAATCCGTATGGCACAGAATTATGATGTTGTCATTTTAGGCGGAGGTACAGGTGGCTACGTTGCTGCTATTCGAGCTGCACAGCTGGGTTTAAAAACAGCAATTGTCGAACGTGAGCGTCTAGGTGGAACATGTTTGCATAAAGGCTGTATCCCAAGTAAGGCTTTACTTCGAAGTGCAGAAGTGTATCGTATGGCAAATAAAACAGCTAATGAATATGGTGTTAATATCGAAGGCGTAACATTGAAATTCGACAAAGTACAGGAACGGAAGCAAGCTATTGTTGAGCAATTGAGCCAAGGTGTGAATACACTGATGAAAAAGGGCAAAATAGACGTTTATCAGGGAACAGGGCGAATTTTAGGACCGTCCATTTTCTCACCAATGCCTGGCACTATTTCAGTAGAAATGAGTAATGGCGATGAAAATGAAATGCTAGTTCCAACTAATGTGGTCATTGCAACAGGGTCAAAGCCAAGGGGAATGGCGGGACTAACGGTTGACGGTAAATATGTGATGAACTCTGATCATGCACTTGAAATGGAAGAACTGCCAAAGTCATTGTTAATTGTTGGCGGAGGGGTCATTGGCATTGAGTGGGCCTCGATGCTTTGTGATTTTGGGGTTTACGTAACAGTCATTGAATATGGGGCATCCATTTTACCGTCAGAGGATACAGATATTGTAAAAGAGGTAACGAAGCAGCTTGAAAAAAGAGGCGTTCGAATTGTGACTAACGCTCGTTTAGATACGGGAACCTTTAAAATCGAAAATGATAACGTTTACATTTCTGCGAAGGTTAATGATCAGGATGAATTATTTGAGGCTGATAAAATATTACTTTCAGTTGGACGTGAAGCAAATACACAAGGGATTGGATTAGAAAATACAGAGATAGAAGTTGTGAATGGGTTTATTAAGGTCAATGATTCGTATCAAACGAAGGAATCACATATGTATGCCATAGGGGATGTTATCGGTGGCTTACAATTAGCTCATGTTGCTTCACACGAGGGAGTATCAGCTATTGAACATATTGCAACGGGTAACACTGAGGCGCTTGATGATCTCAATGTACCAAAATGCGTTTATTCTTACCCTGAGGTCGCAAGTATTGGCTTCACAGAAAGGGATGCACGACAGCAAGGTTATTCATTGAAGGTTGGTAAGTTTCCATTCAAGGCGATTGGGAAAGCACTCGTTAATGGGGAAACTGATGGCTTTGTGAAAATAATCGCCGATGAAGGAACAAATGATATTTTAGGTATTCATATGGTAGGACCGCATGTGACAGATTTAATTGGAGAAGCATCACTTGCTAAATTATTGGATGCAACGCCTTGGGAAATTAGTCAGGCCATTCATCCACATCCGTCACTGAATGAGGTACTAGCAGAATCAGCGTTAGCAGTGGATAAGCGCGCTATTCATTTTTAAGATTCATAATTTTATAACTAAAGTTTGGAAATTTAAAATACTGGGCGAGTTGATTAAGGAAATCTAGTTTAAAGTGAGTAAACAGTAACTGAAAATCGGTATTTTCTCATTTAAATAGATAGGATGGTTAATCAAACGCTTGATCAAATACTTTAGTTATTTCTTCATAATACGAAAGGGGTGTTCGTATGCAAGTTGTTCAAATCAAGCATGAAGATTTAGGTTTATCAAATGAAGATGTACTTGCCATGTTCGAAACGATGTTAATGGCGAGAAGACTTGATGAACGTATGTGGTTATTAAACCGTTCTGGTAAAATTCCGTTTGTTATTTCTTGTCAGGGGCAGGAGGCAGCACAAGTAGGGGCCGCCTTTGCTCTAGATAATAATAGAGATTATATTGCGCCTTACTATCGTGATATGGGTGTTGTCTTACATTTTGGTATGACACCAAGAGAATTGATGTTATCCGCATTTGCTAAAGCAGAGGATCCAAACTCGGGTGGGCGACAAATGCCAGGCCATTTTGGACAGAAGAAAAATCGTATTTTAACAGGCTCTTCGCCAGTTACTACACAAGTTCCACACGCAGTGGGAGTCGCTCTAGCAGGGCGTCTACAAAAAGAAGACTTTATTTCTTTTGTTACACTCGGGGAAGGCTCATCAAACCAGGGCGATTTCCATGAAGGAGCGAATTTTGCAGGGGTACACAAGCTTCCGGTCATTATAATGGTAGAAAATAATCAATACGCAATTTCTGTGCCAGTTGAACGTCAACTAGGCTGTGCGAAAGTATCGGATCGCGGTATTGGCTATGGTATGCCAGGGGTGACTGTTGATGGGAAATGTCCATTACAAGTCTATAAGGTAGTAAAAGAAGCGGCAGATCGCGCACGTAGTGGGGAAGGTCCAAGTTTAATTGAAACAGTGACGTATCGCTTAACAGCTCATTCTTCGGATGATGATGATCGTCAATATCGTACTGCCGAGGATATAGCAGAAGGAAAAGCAAAGGATCCCGTTTTGTTATTTGAAAAGTATCTCATGGATGCTGGAGTTTTGACAGAACAACTACGTGCTGAAATAGAAGAGCGTGTCATGGCCGAGGTAAATGATGCAACAGATTATGCAGAAGCTGCTCCGTATGCAACACCAGAGCATGCTTTGAAATTTGTATATGCACCAGTGGACGGAGGTGACGTGTAATGGCAGTGATGTCTTATATTGATGCGATTACATTAGCGATGAGGGAAGAGATGGAACGTGATGAGCGTGTTTTCATTTTAGGAGAGGACGTTGGTCGCAAAGGTGGGGTTTTCAAAGCAACAGCGGGTCTTTACGAGCAATTTGGTGAACATCGTGTACTTGACACGCCGCTTGCAGAGAGTGCCATTGCAGGTGTCGGTATTGGTGCGGCGATGTATGGGATGCGCCCTATCGCAGAGATGCAATTCGCAGATTTCATCATGCCTGCCGTTAACCAAATTGTTTCTGAGGCAGCAAAAATCCGCTATCGTTCAAATAATGACTGGACTTGTCCAATGGTTATACGAGCACCATTTGGCGGAGGAATTCACGGAGCGCTTTATCATTCGCAGTCTGTAGAAGCACTCTTCGCAGGAACACCAGGGTTGAAAATTGTTATCCCATCTACACCGTATGATGCAAAAGGCTTGTTAAAAGCGGCAATCCGAGATGAGGATCCAGTACTGTTTTTTGAGCATAAACGTGCTTATCGACTCATTAAAGGTGAAGTTCCTGTAGACGATTACACACTGCCGATTGGTAAGGCAGATGTAAAGCGGGAAGGGGAAGACGTGACTGTCATTACGTATGGTTTAGCTGTCCATTTCGCATTACAAGCTGCAGAGCGCTTAGCTGCCGATGGTATTTCAGCGCATATCCTCGACTTACGCACGGTTTATCCACTTGATAAGGAAGCAATCGTTGAGGCAGCAAGTAAAACAGGTAAAGTTTTACTAGTTACGGAGGATAATAAAGAGGGCAGCATTATGAGTGAGGTTGCAGCAATCATTGCAGAGCATTGTTTATTCGAGCTCGATGCACCAATTCAGCGCCTTGCAGGGCCAGATGTTCCGGCTATGCCGTATGCACCAACAATGGAAAAGTATTTTATGATCAACCCTGAAAAAGTAGAGCGTGCAATGCGAGACCTAGCAGCATTCTAATATAGCAAAGTTTATTTTGATATCCACTCATGTGGTAAATAGAAGCTTATAAAAGAAGGGTTTATAAATATCACAGATATTTTAAGACTCTTCATCGAAAGTTCGGGATGATATTTCACGTTTATGTCACATATATAAGTTGATTGGACTGGAGACTGAGCGACTCCTTGGGGATTGGCGATAGGGGAACGAAGGCTAAGAGCATCACATCCTGTGATAACGCCTTCGTACCAACATCGGTGCTGTTGCTGTCGCTGCGCTTTCGCACAAATAAAACCCTCTGCTGTCGCTACGTTAGCACTACGCTTTCGCGCAAAAACATCTGTTGGCCCGATGCCCCCAGGAAGCTCTGAGCGAAAGGGAAGCGCCCAGTCGGAACGGAAATCAACCCCACTTTATGGTGAGGAGTTTTTTATGAATATGATAGTAATTTGATATATACAATTACACCTAGGCATAATTGATGGGGGGAATAGATGATGGCTATTCAAAATATTACAATGCCACAGCTCGGCGAAAGTGTAACAGAAGGTACGATTGAAAAATGGCTAGTTCAGCCAGGTGATACGGTAAAAAAATATGATCCACTAGCAGAAGTTGTCACAGATAAAGTAAATGCAGAAATCCCGTCTTCTTTTGAAGGCGTCATTACAGAGCTGCTTGCAGAGGAAGGGCAAACATTACCGGTTGGTGCAATCGTTTGTTCCGTTGAAATAACGGGTGACAGTGAGTTACCTCCTCCGCCTCCGCCAAAAAAATCAGCAGTAAGTACGGCCATTTTAAATGCAGGTGTACAAAAGAAACAAGAGACGCAGCAGCAAGCTACGGTTACAAAAGCACCGCAAAAAACAGTTCGACCGGATAAAGTACGTTATTCACCAGCTGTTCTTCGACTTGCACAAGAGCATGATATTGCGCTTGAGCAAATCACAGGTACTGGTGAAGGTGGACGTATTACGAGAAAAGACCTAATGAAACTGATTGCAACAGGAAATGTGCCAACTTCTACGAGTGAAGCACCGCCTGTAGTCGATTCAGCCGAACCGCAATCAGGATCTGCTATAGCACGTCCATCGCAGGAAAATACTAAATCAGCCCTACCTGCCCAACCAATTCAAGCTGGCGATATTGAAATTCCAGTAACGAAAGTACGACGTGCTATCGCCAATAATATGTTACGTAGTGTTCATGAAGTACCTCATGCATGGATGATGATGGAAGTGGATGTTACGGATTTAGTAGTATACCGTGATAGCATAAAGACAGAGTTTAAGCAAAAAGAAGGCTTTAATATTACGTATTTTGCTTTCTTTGTAAAAGCAGTTGCTCAAGCTCTAAAGGAATTCCCGATGATGAATTCCATGTGGGCAGACGACAAAATTATTCAAAAGCATGATATAAATATTTCCATTGCAGTCGCAACAGATGATGCTTTGTTTGTTCCTGTTATAAAACACGCCGATGAAAAGTCGGTTAAAGGTATTGCCAAAGAAATTCATGAGCTTGCAGCGAAAGTTCGGGCCGGAAAACTAGCGATGGATGATGTAAATGGTGGTACATTTACGGTCAATAATACCGGTGCATTCGGCTCCATTCAGTCGATGGGCATCATTAATTACCCACAAGCTGCTATTCTTCAGGTGGAAAGTATTGTAAAAAAACCAGTTGTTTTACCTGGTGGAATGTTCGCTGCACGAGATATTGTGAATTTATGTTTATCTTTAGATCATCGAGTTCTTGATGGACTTGTCTGCGGTAAATTCCTAAATAGAGTAAAAGAAATACTCGAAAATACAAATAAATCTTCAACGTCAGTCTACTGATGACTTGTCGGAAGCCTGTTGTATAACGGTTTCCGATTTTTTTTTTGCTTTGCGAGTCGCAATTTGTCATGTAGAATAACAAATAGAAACTACTAAG
This sequence comes from Lysinibacillus sp. Bpr_S20, assembly GCF_023337835.1. Lineage (NCBI taxonomy): Bacteria > Bacillati > Bacillota > Bacilli > Caryophanales > Bacillaceae > Lysinibacillus > Lysinibacillus sp. Bpr_S20. The sequence goes on along the minus strand of NZ_JALNLQ010000003.1, from coordinate 284,686 downwards.
GGGGGAAGCTGATTAAGCGTCCGCATGTCAAACAACATGAAAAATATTGAATTTGAAAAGCCGTCTTATTCAGAATGGCAAGATGCAGCAATCAAGGCTTTAAAAGGGAAACCATTCGAGTCTCTTTTAACGAAAACGAGTGAAGGTATTACATTAGAACCTCTTTACACCCAAGAAAGTTTAGTAGCAAAACTTGGTGAAGAACTTGATAAACAAGTTGCTACGATCCGTTCCCTACAAAATAACGAAGCATTTCGAGTGGCACAGCAAATATATGCTGAAACAAGCGAGGCATTTTTCGCACAGCTTGATGATAGCTTAGCTCGAGGCAATGAAGTAGTAACAATTGATAGCCGTGTAAATTTTGAATGGACTGAAGAAGTATTGGCACAATTAGCGACTTATTTCTCAGAATATTCGTTTAAAATTACGGTTGAAAATTCAAATGACCCATTATTAGCAGTATTCGACAAAATTGCAGTTGATCAGCGTAAAGCTGTAAAAGGTTTCATCGTATCGAAAAATCCAATCTCTTTAAATGATTTCCCGAGCGTGCGCTCAATCGGTGCGGACACAACGGTTTATCATAATGAGGGAGCAAACGCTGTGCAAGAGTTAGCATATGCACTTGCATTAGCTGCAAAATACGCAAATCAAGAAGAAAGCTTTGAAACGTTCGCGAAGAAATTTTATGTATCCTTTGCAGTTGATACACAGTTCTTTACAGAGATTGCCAAACTCCGTGCTTTTAAAGTACTTTGGAAAGCGTTCTCATCCGCTTATGGAGAATCGAATTGTGTACAAGTTCCAACTATTGCCGAAACATCGTTAAGAAGCTTCTCGAAGCTAGATGTTTATGTAAACTTATTACGTTCGGCAAATGAAGCGCTTTCGGGCTTAATTGGTGGTGCGGATGTCTTTACAGTTCACCCCCATGATGCATTAACGAAACCAACAGATCAATCGGTTCGTATTGCACGAAACGTATCCTTAATCTTAAAAGAAGAAACAAATGTTTTAAAAGTTATAGACCCAGCTGGTGGCTCTTACTTTATTGAGTCATTAACAGCAGATTTTGTGAAAGAATCTTGGGCATTATTCTTAGAAATTGAAGCAGCTGGCGGCATTGACGCTTACACTGCATCTGGAAAGCTTACGGAGGAACTAGAAAAATCTTATCAAGCTCGTATCCAATCGGTACAAACACGTAAGCAATCCTTAATCGGTACAAATATTTATGCTAATCCAGCAGATGTGCTTGAAAGCGAAACGAACACAGCGTTTGCAAAAATTAAACGAATTGCAATACCTTTCGAACAGCTACGTGCGGAAATGACAGCGGCAAATGTGAAAACTGGAATTTTGGCATTAGGCACACTAAAAAGCTCAAAACCACGTGCTGATTTCGTGTCAGGTTTCTTAAACACTGTAGGTTTAGTTCCAGAAAAAAGTGAACCAGTTGCTACAGTTGAAGAAGCATTAGCTTGGTTAAACACTACGGAAGCAACTTATGTGGTAATTGCGGGTAATGATGACAATGCAAAAGAATTAGTACCAGCCATTTTAGCAGGCAAACCAGCTAACGTCATAGTTGACGTTGCAGGTAAATTTAAAGACGAAGAAGAAGCTTGGTTAGCAAATGGTTTAAACGGCTTTATTTTCGCAGGACAAAACATCATCGAAAAATTAAACGCAGTGTTCGCTAGCATGAAGGAGGTCCAACGATGAGCAAGCCAAATTTTAGTGCAGTTGAAATCGAAAAAGTTTTAGCAGCAGAAGCACCTCAAGCGTCTGAAGAAAAATTCATGACCAATGAAGGTATCGAAATAAAAGAAGTATACACAAAAGAAGATATTAAAGAGGCAAAACATTTAAACGATGTAGCTGGTATTGCGCCAAATACGCGCGGTCCATACCCTACTATGTATGTAGCTCGTCCTTGGACTGTTCGCCAATATGCTGGTTTCTCAACAGCTGAAGAATCAAATGCATTCTACAAACGGAATTTAGCAATGGGTCAAAAAGGTCTTTCTGTTGCCTTTGACTTAGCAACTCACCGTGGCTATGACTCAGATCATCCTCGGGTTACAGGGGATGTTGGTAAAGCTGGAGTAGCGATCGATTCTGTAGAGGATATGAAAATATTATTTGACCAAATTCCTTTAGATCAAATGTCAGTTTCTATGACAATGAATGGTGCTGTATTACCAGTTCTTGCATTCTATATTGTTGCTGCAGAAGAGCAAGGCGTTACACCAGACCAATTAGCGGGTACGATTCAAAACGATATTTTAAAAGAATACATGGTTCGTAACACATACATTTATCCACCAGCCATGTCGATGAAAATTATTGCAGATATTTTTGAATATACAGCGAAATTTATGCCGAAATTTAACTCTATTTCGATTTCTGGTTACCATATTCAAGAAGCTGGTGCAACAAATGACATCGAGCTTGCTTATACATTAGCAGATGGTCTTGAATATGTTCGTACAGGGCTAAAAGCTGGAATTGATATTGATGCCTTTGCACCACGTTTATCGTTCTTCTGGGCAATCGGTATGAATTATTACATGGAAGTGGCAAAAATGCGTGCAGCACGACGAATTTGGGCACAAATGATGTCAACGTTTAATCCCAAAAATCCTAAAACATTAGCACTTCGTACACATTCACAAACATCTGGTTGGTCTTTAACAGAGCAAGATCCATTTAACAATGTGGCACGTACATTAATCGAAGCTAATGCGTCTTCAATGGGGCATACACAATCTCTGCATACAAATGCACTTGATGAAGCGATTGCGCTACCAACTGATTTCTCTGCACGTATTGCACGTAATACACAGCTGTTCCTACAAGAAGAAACAGCGATGACAAAAGTTATTGATCCGTGGGGCGGTTCGTACTATGTGGAGAAATTAACGGACGAAATTACAAAATCTGCGTGGGCATTAATTGAAGAAATCGAAGAACTAGGCGGTATGGCGAAAGCGATTGAAACAGGTCTTCCAAAAATGAAAGTCGAAGAGGCTGCAGCAAAACGTCAAGCGAAAATCGACTCTAAAACAGAAACGATTGTTGGCGTCAACAAATATCGTTTAGAAAAAGAAGAACCTATCGACATTCTTGACATTGATAATACATTAGTTCGTCAAAAGCAAATTGAGCGTCTAGAGGCAATGAAGGCAGCTCGAGATGAAGCAGAAGTACAAAAACATTTAGCTCGATTAACGAAAGCTGCGCAAGATGGAGAAGAAAACTTATTAGCAGTAGCTGTCGATGCAGCGCGTGCTCGAGCTTCTTTAGGAGAAATTTCTGATGCAATCGAAGTTGTTTCTGGTCGCCATAAGGCAGTAATACGTTCAATCTCTGGTGTTTACTCTGCAAACTTTTCAGATGAAGAGCAAATTGCTGAAGTGAAACAAATGACAGAAGAGTTCCTTGAAAACGAAGGTCGTCGCCCACGTATTTTAGTAGCGAAAATGGGACAAGATGGACATGACCGAGGTGCAAAGGTTGTGGCAACAGGTTATGCTGATTTAGGCTTTGACGTAGATATTTCACCATTATTTATGACACCTGCTGAAGCAGCTCAAATGGCTGTGGAAAACGATGTTCATGTTATTGGTGTATCATCATTAGCAGCTGGTCATAAAACGCTAGTTCCTGAATTAGTAGCGGAGTTAGAAAAACTAGGTCGTGAAGATATCATTATTATTGTTGGTGGTGTAATTCCAGCACAAGATTATGATTTCCTTTATGACGCAGGCGCAGTAGCGATTTTTGGACCGGGTACAGTTATTCCTGTATCGGCACAAAAGATTATTGAAGAGATTTACAAACGTTTAGGCTATGAGGAAGTGTCTGAATAATGGACAAAAACAAAGGAATGCCTGAAAGTGCGCTATTTGTAATGAACGGAGTAGAGGCAACTCACGACGGAATGCAATATGGTACACCGAAAAAATTCCGAAAGAAAAAAGCAGACAATTTAAACATACAGGAGCTTGCGCGAGAAGTACGTGCGAGCTCTCGTACACATTTGTCAAAAGCTATTACACTCATTGAAAGTTCCAATGCGACACATAAAGTGCAAGCACAAGAACTTCTACAAGAGCTTCTGCCACATACAGGAAACAGTGTCCGAATTGGGATAACAGGTGTTCCAGGTGCGGGAAAGAGTTCATTCATTGAGGCTTTCGGAACGATGCTTTGTGAGATGGGAAAAAAAGTGGCAGTCCTTGCGATTGATCCAAGCTCTTCTTTATCGGGAGGAAGTATACTTGGCGATAAAACTCGAATGGAGGAGCTCGTAAAAAAGCCCAATGCATTTGTGCGCCCCTCTCCATCAGCGGGTACCCTAGGGGGTGTTCATAAAAAGACACGTGAAACAATGCTTGTTTGCGAAGCGGCTGGCTACGATGTCATTTTAATAGAAACAGTCGGCGTTGGACAAAGTGAAACGTATGTTCGAGGTATGGTTGATTTCTTCTTACTGTTAGTTTTAACAGGTGCTGGTGACGAGCTTCAAGGCATGAAAAAGGGCATTATGGAGTTAGCAGATGCCATTGTTGTTCATAAGGCTGATGGTGATAATGTTCGCCTTGCGAAAAAAACAGTATCGGAGTATAAGCAAATTTTACATTTCCTTCAACCCGCAACTCCTGGGTGGATGTCCACAGCAATGCCTGTAAGCTCTTGGGAAAAACGTGGTCTCGACAAAGTATGGAGTACAATAGGGGAATTCAGACAAATCGTTGAGGCAAATAATTATTGGTCTGTCAGACGCCAGAACCAGACGAGAGATTGGTTTCAGTCGATGATTACCGACCATTTAATCGATATGTTTTATGGTAATCCAGAACGAAAAGCTCAGGTGCAACTTTTAGAACGTCAAATTTTAAATGGACAGTTGACAGTAACACAAGGTGTAGATCGTTTATTTAGCGATGAACAATCACAGAAATAATCTGCCGTTTATGAGCAACTAGGTGCACAAATTCGTCACTAACTGCTATGATAGGAGATGTATGAGTGTCGAATATCTAAAGCTAGTAAGTTTAACTTCGTTCAGTTAAATGAAGTTAAAGCTTCCGGCGGTTGTCACGGAATCAGCATGTGCTACGACAAAGCTGATCCGGACGCAATTATGCCGGTGCATAATGGATGATGATGACGCGAACTTGAAAGGAGCTATCGCTATATGAATATGGATTACGATTTATTTATGCAAGAAATTTTAAAAACAGCACGCGGAGAAATTGAGGCAGCTGGTTATGAACAGCTTCGCACACCAGAAGCCGTTGAAGAGGCGTTTGCTCGTCCAGGTACAACATTAGTCATGGTAAACTCAGTATGTGGCTGTGCAGGAGGTATCGCACGTCCAGCAGCAGCACAATGCGTACATTACGATAAACGTCCAGACCACCTTGTAACAGTATTTGCTGGTCAAGATAAAGAAGCGACTGCAGCTGCTCGTTATCACTTCGGTGAAGATCATTTACCATCTTCCCCATCATTTGTGTTATTAAAGGATGGACAAGTAGTAGCAGAAGTTGGACGCTATGAAATTGAGGGGCATGACCCAATGTCAGTAGTAACAAACTTACAAGCAAACTTTGAGGAATACTGCGACGAACTTTAATTTTATTCAATGAAAAAAGCTATATTTAGCAAAAAACTCCGCAGGCTATAAAATGTCTGCGGAGACTTACTTCTAAAAAGTTCTCCGAATTAGCATCGCTTTCTCCACTGATTCCAGTAGAATTGCATTTAGAATTTTTGTAATATTGGCTAAACGATGAGCTTATAGTTTTCTTTGAAATGAATAAAATAAGTAGAGTACTAAAAGATAGGAGGCAGTCGACTTGAAGAAGTTTTCAATCGGCTATCGTACATTAAAAACGGCATTTGGTGCAGCAATCGCTATTGCCATTGCTCAATACTTTGAATTAGCTTCTTATGCATCTGCTGGTATTCTAACAATATTATGTGTACAACCAACGAAGAAAAAATCTCTTCATGCTGCTTATACACGATTTGTCGCAAGTATTATCGCAATGTTTTATGCATTTTTGAGCTTTGAGCTATTTTCTTATCATCCGCTTACATTAGCAGCTATGCTAATCGTATTTATACCAACAATTGTGTCATTAAAGGTTGCAGATGGCTTTGTCTCTAGTGCAGTTATTATCATGCATATTTATGCGGCTAAAAGCTTTTCATTGGCACTTGTGTATAATGAATTCGCATTAATGGCAATTGGTTATGGTACGGGAATAGCTATAAATATGTATATGCCAGACATTCAAAAGGAATTAAATTACTACCGAGTTAAAATTGAGGAACTTTACAGTAAGATTTTTTTAGAAATTGCCAACTATTTAAGGGAAGGCGATACATCGTGGGATGGGAAGGAAATTATTGAAGCGATTAAAGCTTTAAATAGTGCGAAATCCCTAGCGTTTAAAGATGTTGAAAATCATTTTACGAGACGAGAAAATGACTACTACGTTTATTTTGATATGCGTGAACAGCAGCTAGAAATTATCGATAGGGTTCTTCCAAAAATAACGGCCTTGCCTGTTATAGTACAAGAGGCAGTAATCGTTGCTGACTTTTTGCAGGACCTTGGTGAGCATGTACATTCTGGAAATACGGCTAGTCGTTTTAGAGAGAAATTAGAGCAAGTAAAAATAGATTTCGCCCAGTTACCTTTACCGAAAAATCATGAACAATTTCTTGCACAAGCGGCACTCTATCAATTTATAGAGGAAATGGATCGATATTTAGAAATAAAGCAGACTTTTAAGGGATTGAAGGTAAAGAAAGAGCGCCCGCAATAATGCGGACGCCTTGCTTTTCATTATACTAGCATTGATAAGCCGAATGCTAGAGATGAGATTACCATGATTGCGACCATAGTATAAACAACGATTTTTTGAAATTTTTTATTACTCATATGCTCGTTCGCTCCTTCTTTTCTTATAAATAGTTTATCAAATCTGAAAAATTTCTCAAGTAGTAGAGTTTTGACGAAAAAGTCTGTAAAATAGATTATGTACCATAACAGAAGGAGATGTCACCATGGAGAGAGTAGATCATATTGGGATTGCAGTCCGCGATCTTGATGAACGCATTACATATTATACAGAAACTTTAGGCTTAAAGTTGCTAAAAGTGGAAGAAGTAGAATCTCAACAGGTTCGTGTTGCATTCATTGATGCGGGTAATGTGAAAATTGAGTTATTAGAACCGATGAGTGAAAAAAGTACTATTCACGGATATATCGAAAAACGTGGAGAGGGTATCCACCATGTTGCTTTCGGTGTAACAGGAATTCGTGAGCGTATGGCTGAGCTTCGTGAAAAAGGCGTACGTCTTCTATCCGAGGAGCCAGGACCAGGTGCTGGTGGTGCAGAGGTTGCTTTCATGCATCCGAAATCATCTTTCGGTGTGTTATATGAATTATGCGATAAAAGTGGAAAAGGGGAAAAGTGATCAGTATGGATATGTTCGACAAAATTAATGACTTGTATGACCGTAAGACAGTAATTGAACTTGGTGGCGGCTATGAGCGCATCGAGAAGCAACATGATAAAGGCAAATTAACTGCTCGTGAGCGTATTGAATTATTACTAGACGAAGGTACATTTTTTGAGATCAACCCATTCATTACACACCGTACAGTAGACTTCGGCATGGAAAAGATGGAAGGCCCTGGTGATGGTGTAGTAACTGGTTTTGGTAAAATTAATGGACGTCCAGTATACTTATTCTCTCAAGATTTCACAGTTTTTGGTGGAGCGCTTGGTGAAATGCACGCCAAAAAAATGGCAACAGTGATGGATCTAGCTGCTAAAAATGGTACACCATTTATCGGTATTAATGATTCTGGTGGCGCTCGTATTCAAGAGGGTGTACTTTCCCTTGATGGGTATGGTCATATTTTCTATCGTAATGCAATCTACTCTGGGGTAATTCCTCAAATCTCAGTCATCATGGGGCCATGTGCTGGGGGAGCGGTATATTCTCCAGCAATTACAGACTTCATTCTAATGGTTGATAAAACATCTCAAATGTTTATTACAGGACCTAAAGTTATCGAAACTGTAACAGGTGAACAAATCTCAGCCGAAGATTTAGGTGGTTCAAAAGTAAACAATGCTGTAAGTGGTAACGCACACTTCCGCGCACCATCTGAAGAAGAAGCTATTAATCAAATTAAGAAACTATTAAGCTACTTACCACAAAATAATAAAGAAAAAGCTCCGCGTCAGGCACGTCCAGAGGGTGATGACTATCGTCCGGAAATCGTGGATGCTGTGCCAATCGAAACAACTCGTCCTTATGATGTACGTAAAGTAGTTGAGCAAATAGTGGACGAAGGCTCATTTATGGAAGTTCATTCAGAGTTTGCGAAAAACGTAGTAGTTGGTTTTGCGCGTATTGCTGGTGAATCAGTTGGTCTTGTATGTAACCAACCTAAAGTATTAGCTGGTGGATTAGATATTGATTCTTCAGACAAGGCTGCTCGTTTCATTCGTACTTGTGATGCTTACAATATACCTATCATCACATTTGAAGATGTTTCTGGTTTCTTCCCAGGCGTTAAACAAGAGCATGGCGGTATTATTCGTCATGGCGCGAAAATCCTTTATGCATACTCAGAAGCAACGGTACCTAAAATTACAGTGATTCTACGTAAAGCATACGGTGGTGCATACGTTGCGCTTAACTCTAAATCAATTGGGGCAGACTTAGTATTTGCTTGGCCTAACGCAGAAATTGCTGTTATGGGTGCAGCAGGTGCAGCAAACATTATCTTCGCTCGTGAAATTGCAAAATCAGAAGATCCAGAAGCAACACGTGCAGCGAAAATTGAAGAATATAAAGAAAAATTCGCAAACCCATACGTGGCAGCATCTCGCGGCATGGTAGACGATGTTATCGATCCACGTGATACACGTATTAAGCTAATTCAAGGGCTAGATATGTTATCCAACAAACAAGAAACACGTCCAGAGAAAAAGCACGGCAACATTCCTCTATAAGAAATTGTACAAGCCTAGTAGTCATTCGATTACTGGGCTTTCATGTTGTTGAAAAACTATTGTGACAATGAAATTAAAGTAACCTAATAAATAAAGTATGACTTTTCGTCAAAAAGAGGGGTTGATTTCCGTTCCGACTGCCCGCTTCGCTTGCTCTCCAGTCTGTGACGCTAATCCCCAAGGAGTCGACCAGTATCCACTCCAATCAACATCTCACTTAGCATGTATCTTCTTACATTCACGTTAATTTATAGTGATAATTTAATAGCTCAGCCATGAATGTTTAATGTGCAAAAGGAAACGTTAGAAGCAATTGCAAAAGCGTAGTGCTAACGTAGCGGAAATCATAGCCTTCTAATTAATTGGAATGGATAAAAAAGTTAATAAATACGCTTGATAATAAAAGATTAATTAGAAATGACAGATAATTGAAACATATCCTCATTTCATTCGTACATATATGTAAGAGGAGATGAGATGAATGGAATGGAAACAATTACAAAAAGAGCAAGAGGAGATTTACGCACAATTAAGAACTGCTAGTAGGTTAAGTGAACAAAAGGTTTTAATAGAAAAGCAAATCGAGCGTACACAACAAGAAATTCACAATCATTCTAAAGCTCTCAATCAAATTCGTTTGAAACTTGATAAGTTAGAAGGCTTTTCTTTTATGAATATGATTCGGACGTGGACAGGGCAACAAGATGAGCTACGTGCAGAAAAAATTGATAAAGCAGCCATTCTTGAATTAAAAATAAATGAAGCAAAAAAGATGGAAGTTGATTTGATAGATGATTTAGGACAATTAAATACTAAACTTACGCAAATTAATGAACAGGAGCTGCAAGAAGCTTTACCCCAATTAAATGCTAAAAAGAAAGGCTACTTACAAATACATGAGCCTGAACAGGCAAAAAAGCTTGATCAATTAGCGCATGAAGAAATGTTAACGAAACAACTAATTTTAGAGATAGACGAGGCAGAAGTAGCCGGTGAAGCAGCACTTACTAAGCTTGGACAAGCCGCAGAATCCTTGCATTCGGCAAATGGTTATTCAACGTGGGATACGTTCTTTGGTGGGGGACTTATTGCAACACATTTAAAGCATGATGCACTTGATAAGTCTGAAAATTATCTTCATAATGCTCAAATTGCATTACAGCGTTTCCATAACGAACTACTGGATGTTCATGATATGTCAACGAAATCATTAGCAATTGAAACAGATGGATTTGTAAAATTTGCGGACTATTTCTTTGATGATATTTTTTCAGCTTGGTCAGTCCATTCTAAAATATCTACCGCAAGAGAGCAGGTTTCTCGTGTGCAAGATGATGTACATAATACGATCTTGCGTTTACAGGATAAACGTAATAAAGCAGGTGACTATTTGCAGTCACTACAAAAAGAAAAAGAAGCGATCTTTCAAAACGTCGATATAAAATAACCTGTGAAAAGAATCTCCTCTTTTCACAGGTTTTTTCTTCGTTTAGCAAATGGGATGATTGTGGTTTCCTTTTCAAGCCCGTTTTCCTGTGATTGAGCATCGGACCGCTGTCTTCGCTTTCTTAACTATTGTTAAATGTTGCTGACACAACGTTAGCACTATGCTTTCGCACAGATAATACATTGTTGCAGTCGCTTATGCCTTTAATACTGCTCAATGCTATATACATAAGCGCTGCGTCTTTGTGTCTCCCCGAACTTGCACCAACCAGTTCGCGTTTGAAAAAATCGACAAATAAACATACATAGTGCCATTTTTCCTTTAAGGTAAATTCCTAATCGTTCACAAGTAACGGATGCAATTAAGTTTCTTCTTTCCTTTAACTATAATAGGAGTAAATAGGGGAAGTAATTGTTTGATGTCTGTCAATTGATAGAAATATGCTGGTGACTAACATGAAAAATAACTACATTTCAATCTTCGCCTTCATTTTGCATTTTTCTAATCTCAACAATGTTCTTCCAGATCGCCCTATCAATTTTGGCAAAACTACTTATGCTTGGCGTTGTATTTACTTCAAATAATATAGGTTCTCCTTTATGATTTATTCCAAAATCAATGCCATATTCTCTACAAGGAAAGTGGGATTCAATTACTTCAGATGCTAAAATAGAATCTTTTTTTAGTGAGTCTATTGTTTTATCTTTCTCTGTATTGTCCATCATCATATAAACTGATAATAATTCATCAATCGGTATTACTTGAGAACCCCGATTTGAATTAACAATCCCATGATCCTCAGTTGCAATTCTTCCGTACATTCCACTAATTACCCATGTTCCCTTTAGATTTTGAACATGAACACGAATGGAAATTGAATCTCCATTAGGGGTTAGACTCATGACCCCCTCCTGTATAATATAATTTCCGCTTAATTTACCATGTTTCTCATATGGGTGTAGAACTTGATGGAAATCCTCAATTGTTGCCACACATTTATTAATTTCTTCGCCTTGCATAGTAAATCCATTAAAACAATACTGTCCATCTTTTCTTTTGTAGACTTTATAAATCGCTCTTCCTTGCCCAGTGCTATTATGTTTCACATAAACATACTCATACTTATTTAATAAATAGATTAAGTTTTCTAGACTGTAATGTGTTGATTCTGGAATGAAGTTAGTTGTTAAAGAATTTTGATTTAAAAGTAAGAATTGTTCCCATTTTCCTAGTGCGTTTTTCAATAAACTCACCTCATTTAGTAAGATATTTTTATTTCTTTTGTATAAATAGGGTAGTCCTCTTCACTTATGGTGATTACTGTATTGTATATAAATTGATTTATCTTGCATGGGTGGATGGAATTGGTAACGTAATTATTCTCTCTTTATCTTTATACTTCCATTTTTTTGACTTCAAAATCATTAGTATCTAATGTATCTGCCCTATAAATCTTTACTTGTAGCCATATGATAATATGATATGTCGAGTAAGGAGAGGGAAGATATTGAAAAAAACGACGAAATTAAAAGAAATAATATATTCAGACAAACTTGAGTTTTTAATGGAAGCACATAACGGTCTTTCCGCAAAAATTGTTGAGGAAGTTGGTTTTAAAGGGATTTGGGCGAGTGGTCTATCGATATCAGGATCATTGGGTGTAAGAGATAATAATGAAGCATCATGGACGCAGGTATTAGATATACTTGATTTTATGAGTGATACGACAACAATTCCCATCCTATTAGATGGGGATACAGGATATGGGAATTTTAATAATGCTCGGAGGTTAGTTAGAAAACTAGAACAATTGAACATTGCTGGAGTCTGTATTGAGGATAAAATTTTCCCGAAAACGAACTCGTTTATTAATGGGGAAGCACAACCTCTCGCATCAATTGAAGAATTTTGCGGGAAAATAAAAGCAATGAAAGATACTCAAGAGGATGAAGACTTTATGATTGTAGCTAGAGTTGAGGCTTTTATTGCAGGCTTGGGATTAGATGAAGCCCTTAAACGTGCGGAAGCTTACAGGAGGGCAGGCGCCGATGCAATTCTTGTGCATAGTAAAAAATCAGATTTTATAGAAATTGAAGCATTTATGAAGGAATGGGGTGGAAGGCATCCAGTGGTTATTGTGCCTACAAAATATTATACAACTCCAACTAATGAATTCAGAAAAGTAGGAATAAGTACTGCAATCTGGGCTAACCATAACTTAAGAGCATCGATCACTGCTATGCAGAACATCTCCAAACAAATCCTAAAAGATGAAAGTCTCATTCAAGTAGAAAAATCGATCGTAAGCGTGCAAGAGATTTTTAGACTCCAAAATGCTGAGGAGCTTCAAAAAGCAGAGAAGAAGTATTTGCCATCAACTAATAACCAATTACAACCCGGAACGGAGTGATGGTATGTTAAATACAAATGAATTTGGAAATGAGCTTAAAAGACTTGGTTTTGATTTTTACAGTGGGGTCCCATGTTCATTTTTAAAGAATCTTATTAACTATTCCATAAATGAGTGTGAATATATTGCTGCAGCCAACGAAGGTGATGCTGTAGCCATTGCTTCAGGAGCATACCTTGGGGGAAGGAAATCAGTTGTTTTAATGCAAAACTCCGGTCTAACTAATTGTATCTCCCCTTTGACTTCCTTAAACTACCCCTTCCAAATACCTATACTTGGGTTTGTTAGTCTACGTGGAGAACCCGGATTGAATGATGAACCGCAGCATGAATTAATGGGACAAATTACGACACAAATATTAGATCTCATGCAAATAAAATGGCAATTCTTATCTCCTGATGAAAGTGAGGCTAAGGGACAGCTTGAAGAAGCTAACAAGTGGATTGAAGCAAATCAACCATTCTTTTTTGTAGTGAAAAAAGAAACATTTACAAGTGAGAAATTGAAGATAGAGCAACGTCTTAATCATAAAAATATGAAAAAAAGTGAAAAAAATGACTTAGATGAAATGCCAAGTCGTTTTGACACTTTAAAAGTGATAAATGGTCTCAAAGATATGAAAACAGTATTAATGGCAACAACTGGTAAAACAGGAAGAGAACTATATGAGGTTGAGGATTCTGATAATAATCTATATATGGTTGGTTCCATGGGTTGTGTCGGTTCTTTAGGCTTAGGATTAGCCTATACGCGAAAAGATAGAGATGTAGTTGTTATTGATGGAGATGGTTCCCTCCTTATGCGAATGGGGAGCTTATCTACAAATGGCTACTATCAACCTGAAAACATGCTCCACATTCTTCTAGATAATCAAGTTCACGATTCAACTGGAGGGCAAAATACCGTTTCTCACAATGTTAATTTTGTCAATATTGCTGCAGATTGCGGGTATGAAAATGCATACTATATCCACAATTTACATGAGCTTGAAATGTGTATTCAAGAATGGAAAATGACAAAAGGGCTGACTTTTATTTATTTGAAAATCTCAAAGGGATCTAAAAAAAATCTAGGACGCCCAAAAGTTACTCCAAGTGAAGTTAAAACTCGTCTACAGGGATTTATTAAATAATTTCTCTGAAAATGAATATTAGTAGGTTAATCTTGCCTATAAGAAGCCTCTTTACCGTACTGAAACTTTGTTGAGCGAGATAATCCGAACCGCGGTAAAAGTGTAATAAAATTTAAGGGAGGAGTACCGTGAAGAATATTAAAAGAAATATATTACTGAATCCCGGACCTGCCACTACAACAGATACGGTTAAATATGCACAAGTGGTACCTGATATTTGCCCTCGTGAAGATGACTTCAGCCAATTATTACAATTTGTTACTTCTGAAATTACTAGCTTAGTTTCAGAAGAGAATCAATATTCAACCGTTTTATTCGGTGGTTCAGGTACTGCTGCTGTAGAGTCAATCTTGAGTTCAGTAATGACTGATGGGGTTATAGTAATCATTAATAACGGAGCTTATGGTAAAAGAATGTGTGAAATTGCAGAAGCTTATCAGCTAGATTGGATTGAGTTTGTAAGTCCACCCGATCAACCGATAAAATTAGATCAGTTACATTCATTTATTCAAAGCATTCCACGAAAAGTTTCTTTTCTAGCTGTCGTGCATAATGAAACAACAACGGGATTATTAAACGATATAGAATCGATTGGCTCCATTTGTGAAGAAAATGAGATTAATATGATGGTAGATGCAATGAGTTCGTTTGCGGCTATTCCTATTAATATGAGTAAAATGAAAATAAGTTATTTGGCGGCTAGTTCCAATAAAAATCTTCAAGGAATGGCAGGAGTCTCTTTTGTTATAGCTAAAAAAAGCGAACTAGAAAAAGGAAAGACAAAAAAGCCGACAAATTATTACTTGAATCTTTATTCTCAATATACCCATTTCATCGAGACGGGTCAGATGCGCTTTACTCCGCCTATACAAACTATCTATGCGCTAAAACAGGCGATTGTAGAATTAAAAGCAGAAGGAATGAAAGAAAGATATGAACGATATTCTCAATGTTGGGAAACCTTAATAGAAGGCCTCTCTAGACTCGGTTTAAGATATCTTGTCCCTGTGGAGCACCATTCAAAAATTATTACAGCAATAGTAGAGCCCGAAAGTGAAAAGTATAATTTTAAAGAAATGCATGATTATTTTTATGCTAATGGGATAACGATATATCCTGGAAAAATTTATCAATTAAATTCTTTTAGGGTAGCCAACATTGGTGATATAAGCAAAGATGATATCGAGCACTTTTTAACTTTATTAGAAACATATCTTAAAAACCTGAATTGTTGACGGAACAGTGGAAAACTAACATCTTATGTAGGTGATATTAATAAATTTGCTTTTCCTTGTTATGGGGTGCTTTAGTTGAAGATCCATATTCTAGAAAAACCAATCTTTCGTTTATAAAAATGATTAGCGATATACAAGTTAAACCTCGTATTTTGATCAAACTTTGTTCAAAATACGAGGCTTATTTTTATCCTAAAATAGAGGATTATCGATTATATTCAATCTTTTTTCAAAAATTACAGAGGCTGGGCGAAACCTTGGGGATCAGCTGATAACGCCTTCGTGACCAACCTCGTGTCGCTACGTTAACACTCTGCTTTCGCGCAGAAAACATTAGTTGGCCCGGCGCCCTCAGGAAGGCGCCTAGTAGGAACGGAAATCAACCCCTAGTTTTACCGAAGAGTTGTACTATTTACGCCAAAGAGTAATTGATATTCCTTTCTAAAAATACCGTAGTTCCTGTAAGCGAATTATTTCAACTCTTTAGACGTTGTGCTAAAATAATACATATACTATAACGTGGAAAAC
The DNA here is from genome assembly GCF_023337835.1 of Lysinibacillus sp. Bpr_S20. Classification (NCBI taxonomy): domain Bacteria; kingdom Bacillati; phylum Bacillota; class Bacilli; order Caryophanales; family Bacillaceae; genus Lysinibacillus; species Lysinibacillus sp. Bpr_S20. Next base: position 268,875 of record NZ_JALNLQ010000003.1, on the reverse strand, counting down.
CACGTAAACTAAGGGAGTCCTACAACATGACAAGTCGTTTAGTAGAAGAGTTTTTTGAGCTCGTACAAATCGATTCAGAAACAAAACATGAAGAAGTGATAGCGCCGATTTTAATCGACAAATTAACAGCGCTTGGTTTTACAGTAGAACAAGATGACGCCCATGCTCGTAACGGGCATGGAGCAGGTAATATACTTGCTACTCTAAAGGGTTCATTAGATGTCGAACCAATATATTTTACTTCTCATATGGATACAGTTGTTCCAGGTAAAGGGATTAAACCGTCTCTTCGTGAAGATGGCTATATCGTTTCAGATGGTACAACAATTTTAGGTGCTGATGACAAAGCTGGTCTGGCCGCACTATTTGAAATGGCTAAACGCTTAAAAGAGCAAAATATTGAACATGGTGATATAGAATTTATTATTACGGCTGGCGAAGAAAGTGGACTTGTTGGCGCTAAAGAGTTAGATCCATCTAAAATTAAAGCGAAATATGGCTTTGCCGTAGACAGTGATGGCAAAGTAGGAGGGATTGTTACAGCAGCTCCGTTCCAAGCTAAAATTTTCGTTAAAATAATTGGGAAAACTGCGCACGCTGGTGTTGCTCCAGAAAAAGGAATTTCAGCGATTACGGTTGCTTCCAAATGTATTGCACAAATGAAGCTAGGTCGATTAGATGAAGAAACAACAGCCAATATTGGTCGCTTCGAGGGAGGCCAAGCAACAAATATTGTATGTGATGAAGTAACGATTCTTGCAGAAGCTCGTTCAATCGACGAAGCGAAGTTAAATGCTCAAACTAAGCATATGCAGGAGACGTTTGAGCAAGTTGCTGCTTCATTAGGAGCAAAGGCTGAAGTTGAAGTGAAGCTAATGTATCCTGGATTCCGTGTCACAGAATCAGATAAAGTTGTTCAAGTGGCAATGGAAGCCGCTCGCAACATCGATCGTACACCGAAGCTTGGTATTTCAGGCGGCGGTTCCGATGCTAATGTTATTGCAGGTTTTGGCATCCCTACAGTAAATCTTTCTGTTGGGTATGAGGACATTCATACAACAAATGAAAAAATCCCAGTAGAAGAATTAGAGAAATTAGCAGATTTACTAGTTGAAATCGTAAAAGAGTCTGCGCAAAAATAACAACAGTTTCGAAGGATGTGACCGCATGGAGAATGTAAAGGCTGTAGTTTTTGCTTGTGGTACAGAGGAATATGCAGTACCTGTAGAACAAGCGATTTCGATTGAAAAGTTAGAGCAAGTAACACCGATTCCTCATTTGCCTAATTATCTTCTAGGCTTCACAAGAATTCGTGGCGAGCTAGTGCCTGTGCTTGATTTTGAGCGTATTCTTTATAATCGTGCCTCTAATGCTACAACGGCACGGATTATTGTGTTAAACACGGATGTTGTGAACTATGGATTACTTGTAACAGAAGCTCGTGAAATTCTTGATTTTGATGAGTCGGTACTAAAGCAGATGGGACTTGTCAATTATTCAAAAACACGTTACTTTACAGCTGTAGCAAATCTTGAAAATCGTATGATTACATACGTGGATCCGAAAATACTTGTCAATTCATTGGAGGGTATACGTGAAATAATTAATTATTTGCACAAAATGCTTGAAAATGAAAAAGAAAACGTAGAGGCTTTATAAAACTACGAGTTAATTCCATACAATCATACACACCATAGTTGAAGTTTTAGACAGAATTACAAATTTGTGATTCTGTCTTTCTTTTTCCATGCAATAAAAGGAAAATGAATACACGATGTCGAATGTTAAGCTTATCACTAAAACGAGTGTTTGAGTTCCATTGAGCACTTCACTCATAAAAATAAGCATAATTATGAATGTATCTTTAGTATAAATAAGTAAATAATATTTTGGGAGGTATTTGCCACATGGATTCAAAGATAAAGGAAACACTAGAAGAGAAAAGGGAGCGTTTAAGACAAAATGAATTAAAAAACAATCCTACTGGTGCTCTTAACGATGGCATAAATAGAGGCAGTGGTGGGAATTTAAATGGTATGGGTTGGAAGGAAACGCTGCTAGTAGCTGTTGTATTATTTATAGGCTATATTGCATACAAATTGTTTTTCAGTTAGAGATATTGAAAGGAATTAATAGTGCATTCCATAACCCCCAATTGCCACGCCAAACATCTATTCACCATCATTCTATTCAAAATGTCCCCTGAATATCATCTTCTTGTTTTTATTCTTATATAGTAAAAATAACCTGTGTTCATAGTATCTTTTTTGAAAGTTTTCAATAAAATTATGCGTTTTACCTACAGACAATTTCACTATAACGTCGTATTATTTAGGGTAAGAAAACTACTGTAAAAGGCAAACTTCACCGAAAGGGAAGGACGCAAAGCCATGAGTCTAAACACTATTATTAGTGCATGATTGTCAGGTTGCCAGGTTCTGTTCTATGAGCCTCGGCGAAGAGAATGGAGATGTAATAAATGGGAAGTCGTTCACTATCAAAAGCAATCATTGTTTTTTTAGTAACAATTGTAAGTACGCTAGGATTAACAATGGGAAAGGTAGACGCAAAGGCCATGCAAGATAGAGCTACTTGGTTATGGGATACGACAAAAATTGTCGAAAATGAATCAGGGGTACTCTCATTTTTAGAAAGTAAACAAGTTAATAAATTATATTTACAAATTAATAGTGAAATAGCAAGTAACGATTACAAAAGTTTTATCAATAAAGCAACATCAAAAGGTATAAAAGTATATGCGTTGGATGGTTCTGCAAGCTGGGTTTCAGCAGAGGGCTATAAAATGCAGGATCAGCTATTTGATTGGTTACGTACATATAATGAAGATGCATCCGCAACTGAGCGATTTTCTGGCGTTCATCTCGATGTAGAGCCCTACTTAAATAGTGGTTGGATCTCAAACCAAGAAAAAACGGTTGAGTCCTATCAAGCGCTTCTTACTAGAGCAAAAGGGGATAGCGATCAATTACAATTACCATTGGAAGTTGATCTGCCATTTTGGTTTGACGAGATCTCATACAAAAACCAATTTGGACAAGGTTTATTAGCTGATTGGGTGATTGATCAGGTAGAAAGTGTTTCGATAATGGCTTATCGAGATACTGCTAAAGCAATTATTAACATTGTTGAACATGAAATAAACTATGCAAAAAAAGTAAATAAATCAATTGTTATTGGTGTGGAAACAGGAGCTTCTGATGAAGGGAATAATATTACCTTTTATGATGATGGGGAAGCCTATATGAATAATCAGTTAGCACAAGTTCATAAACAGTATGCCAATAAAATAAGCTTTAATGGTTTTGCCATTCATCATGTTGATAGTTGGATGAATATGCAACCGTAAAAGTCCTCTCTAACTAAAACTGTTTAATTAATGAAAATTCTTATATGTAACACAATATATGTATAGAAATGAAAAGGATAGATGAGCTTAAGAAAATTAGCTCTATCTATCCTCTTTTTGTATAATTCAGGGTATGAATTGGCAGAATACCCCGCTTTGGAGTGAAATACCCGCGGAAAGGGGCAGAATACCCGCGCTTTGGAGTGAAATACCCGCGGAACTGAGCAGAATACCCACGCTTGACCTGCCTTGCATTGAGCATCATTTAGCTCCTGATAAAGTGCCTAATAGTGAGCTTTGGGTTCCTGTCATACCTAAATAATTACATAAAAGATTGTTGCTATTCAACTAACTGGTCGGGTTTGCTTAAGAAGGTTTTTAAAGAAGAATCAGCGTATATAGAAAGTGAAAAATCCATAATGAAGGTGGTTAATCTAATGTCTACTTTATATCGTTCGAATACATATATTCCGGAATTAGTTCAGGCTAGCAAGTTATTAGCTAAAAGAAATGATTTCGAAGGTTCCTGTTCAGATGAAGCTGGAAGACTATTATCAGTTCTCGTTGGACAAATAACACAAGGGGAAATTCTTGAGGTTGGAACTGGTTTTGGTGTAGGGAGTTCTTGGATGCTTTCTACCATTGCTCCAACAGTAAAATTTATTACGGTGGATCATTCAAAAGAAAAAATTGATGCTACTGCCAATCAAATTAGACATAATCAAGCGGAATTTATTTGTGGAGATTGGAAAGAGGTTATTGCAAAAGAGAAAGGGCCTTTTCAATTTATTTTTGCCGATGCAGCTGCTGCAAAAACGATTGAAGGAGAACTATTATTCGATACATTAGATATCGGAGGAATGTTATTTATGGACGATTTTACTCCTGAAGAGCATTTTCCGGATGAATGGAAAGGGAAACCCGATAAAGTTAGGGAATATTGGCTAAACCATAGTGGATTGATAGCAACAGAAATTTACTTAACACCAACTTCATCTGCAATACTAGCAACGAAGATAAAGTGATCATCCTTGGGTGAAGTAAACGAAAAGGGAGAATTTATTCTACGCGTTTGTAGATTATATCTACTTTTTTGTTCTAATTTGTAATATTTTGAAAAAATGCTATAATTCATATAAATATTTATGGGTGATACAAAACTTGTGATAAATCTACTTCCCCCAGATTTATCCGATATATGATAGGAGGCAAATTTAATGAATAGTCCAATTTAATATTCCTCTATTAAGCCAAAATTCGAATGAAATATCGGGGGAAATATAATGAAATTGAATAGAAATTTTTCTTTATTACTATTGGGTCAGTCACTCGCTAATATAGGCGATGTATTATATATAGTAGGTGTTATAAGTACAATTTTTGTATTAACAGATTCTGCATTTGCAGCATCGTTTGTACCATTTACGATTGCTTCTTCTATGTTTATATCTAGTCTGCTAACACCTCTTTTGGTGGAGAAATTCAATCTGAAATGGTTACTTGCTGGATCTCAAATTACAAAAACGATTTTACTCTTTATTCTAGGGTTTATGTTAATTGGTTTAACAGTAGCTAATTATTATTTTATCTTTTTTATAATAGGATTGATTGCTTTTTTTGATGGATGTGCAAATCCAATAAGACAGACTTTAACGCCGTACTATGTTAAACCTGAACATCTAATTCAAGCTAATGGAATTGCAGAAACAATTACGCAGATCATACAAGCAGGTATGTGGTTCGTAGGAAGTTCATTGCTCATGATTATGAGCTCTCAACAACTTATTTGGTTAGTTGGATGTTTATTTGTAATGGCAAGCATAATACTTTGCCTTTTAGAAAGTGTAAACAATCATGAAACAACCGAGCTAAAAGGGAAACTAGAAAAGATTAAAGAGGGTTGGAGAACTTTATCTAACACGCCAGTTTTAAGAAGAATTGCTTGGATAGAATTTTTGGAAACAATTGCAGCAACAGTTTGGATAGCTGCTATTTTATATGTATTTGTCAACGATGCTTTGAACGTCGGTGAAAAATGGTGGGGATTTATTAATGGAGCTAACTTCTTAGGTCTGATTTTAGGAAGTGCTTATTGTATTAAATTTTCCTCTTTTGTTGGAAGGAAAATAGCAACCTTTATTTTTGTCGGTTCATTCGCAAGTTTCTTATTCACAATATTATTTAGCATAAACAGCATTCCAATGATTTCCTTATTTTTATCGCTCCTTGTAGGGCTTTTTGGACAAATTAAACAAATTCCTCAACAAACGGTTATACAAACTAGTGTGTCAAAAGAACAGTTATCAACTGTTTATACCTCATTAGGTGCTATCGGAACTGGGATTTTTGGCGTTGGCTCTCTTGTTATGGGCGTATTAGCAGATTTGTTAGGAATTAGAATTGTATTCGTTATTTCGGGGCTATTACTTGCGATAGTAAGTACAATTGCTTATAAAAACAAGCCATTGTTTGTTAGAAATGTTTTGGAACAATAAAATTAAAGATGAAGGATTTATTAGCTTTTTAAGGTCTGAATAATAGTTTGTGAAGAAGGGCCATCATTTTTGATGGTCCTTCTTATTGTTTTAATAAAAAAGTACACCACTTATAAAAGTGATGTACTAATTGTTTATACAGACTATTGGAGAGGATTTTCTTTGTATTATGAAAGTCGACCGCTATAGTCTTCAAATTTAAATTCACGAATGACTTTAATGCCTTCTTCATTGTTATAAGAAACGATTGATGGAAGATTTACACCATTAAACATATGATTTTTCACCATTGAGTAATGCGCCATATCTGTAAATACTAGACGATCTCCTGGTTGTAAAGGCTGTTTGAATGAATAATCGCCAATTACATCACCAGCAAGACATGTAAGCCCGCCCAGGCGGTATGTGTAAGCTAGCTCATTCGGTTGACCAGAACCGATAATCATTGGGCGGTACGGCATTTCTAGAACGTCTGGCATATGGCAAGTTGCCGATGTATCTAAAATGGCTAGGTTCATACCGTTTTTTTGTACATCGAGAACAGTTGCTACTAAATAACCTGTATGAAGTGCAACAGCTTCGCCTGGTTCTAAATATACGAGAAGGTTATATTTGTCTTGAATGTAATTAATGATATTCACAAGCTTTTCTACATCATAATCCTCACGGGTAATATGGTGACCTCCACCAAAGTTTAACCATTTCATTTGATGTAACACATCACCAAATTTTTCTTCAACAACTTGTATAATACGCTCTAACGTATCAGAGTTTTGCTCACACATAGCGTGGAAGTGTAGGCCATCAATACCGTCAAGTTGTGACTTATCGAAGTTGGCTAAAGTTGTGCCAAGACGGGAATTCGTATAGCAAGGGTCGTAAAGTTCTGTTTCAATTTCAGAGTACTCAGGATTGATACGAATACCACACTCAATTGTTTTACCAGCAGATTTTACTTTGTCCTTATATTGGTGCCATTGGTTAAATGAATTAAACACAATATGATCCACATAACCAAGAAGTTCGTCCATTTCATGCTCCACATAGGCTGGAGCATAGACATGAACTTCTTTGCCCATTTTTTCATAGCCGAGTCGAGCTTCAAATAATGAGCTGGACGTAATCCCCGCTAAATATTCCCCCACTAATGGGAAGGTTGAATGCATTGAAAATCCTTTTAAGGCAAGTAAAATACGGCAACCCGTTCTATCTTGAATCGATTTTAAAAGTTCTAGATTTTTTGTTAATAATCGTTCATCCACTATGTAAGAAGGGGATGGAACTTTTGAGAAATCTATTGGCTTCATCGACTTAATTCCTTTGCATCTAACTCAAGGTCAAGTAATTCTGGATTATGGCTTTCTTGCCATGGTAGACCCCATTTATTTAATGCATCCATGAATGGATCTGGATTGAAGTCTTCTACATTCCAAACACCTGGTTTCCGCCATTGACCGTTCATCACAAGCATTGCACCGATCATTGCAGGTACGCCAGTTGTATAAGAAATAGCTTGCGAACCTACCTCGTTATAGCATTCTTCGTGGTCACAAACATTGTATACATAATAAGTTTTTTCCTTACCATCTTTTAGACCTCGAATAATACATCCGATATTCGTTTTTCCTTTTGTACGTGGTCCAAGTGATGCTGGATCAGGTAGTACAGCTTTAAGGAAGTGAATTGGTTGGATCATTTGTCCTTCAAATTCAATCGGCTCGATAGAAGTCATACCAACATTCTCTAATACTTTTAAATGTGTTAAGTATTTTTCAGAGAATGTCATCCAGAATCGAATTTGCTTTAAGCCTTTAATGTTTTTAGCAAGTGATTCAAGTTCTTCATGGTATAAAAGGTAAATATCTTTTGGTCCGATTTCTGGTAGGTTATAAACCTCTTTTTTCTCAAGTGGTGCAGTTTCTACCCATTCGCCTTCTTTCCAATAACGACCATTCGCAGTAATTTCACGAATGTTGATTTCTGGGTTGAAGTTTGTCGCGAAGTGGTAACCGTGATCACCAGCATTTGCATCTACAATATCTATGTAGTGGATTTCATCAAATTCATGTTTTTGTGCATGAGCTGTGAAAACGCCTGTTACACCTGGGTCAAAACCGCTACCAAGTAAAGCTGTTAAGCCGGCTTTTTCGAACTTCTCTTTATAAGCCCATTGCCATTTATATTCAAATTTTGCCGTTTCAGGTGGCTCGTAGTTTGCAGTATCCACATAGTGTACACCTGTCGCTAAGCAAGCATCCATAATCGTTAAGTCTTGATAAGGTAGTGCCACATTAATAACAACTTCTGGTCCAAAGGCTTTAATAAGTTCAATAACCTCTTCCGTATTGTCTGCGTCTACCTGTGCAGTATGAATCTTTGTTTTACCGCCATCTAGTTTTTCTTTTAGAGCGTCACATTTTGAAACAGTTCTACTTGCGATACAAATCTCCTCAAATACGTCCGAATTTTGAACACACTTGTGTACCACAACACTGGCCACTCCGCCAGCACCTATAATCAATGCTTTACCCAATTGTCTACCCCCAAATTCAAATAAGTATTGTCAAACAAGCTGATTATACAGAAAATTGAATCACTACTCAATGATTCTTTTTAAATTTTCTACAAAATTTTTTATATTTCAATAATAATCGTTCGAATTCAAAGGGGAACGCCACGAATAAAGAAGCATTTCATGAAAAAAAATCCCCTTAACTCTAAAGTGTAAAAGGGAAAATTCGGAAAACGTTATTTAAAAAAACGATTCGATATTTGTCGTTTTTCATCCTTCCATAAATAAAAAAAGATTAGGAGTAAAGTACTTAAAAACCCCATCACAAGGGCATATGTGCTGAAGGCCACATCTACTTGACTTTGCATAGCATAAATGAAAATAGCTCCTAGTGTTAACAAATTTCCCATAATCAGCGATACAAAATGAAATCGTCTATTCATAGCACAAGCCCTCCTATATATAGTTTCATGTTCTCAAAAAACGAAAATACACTTCAATTATCTCATAATTCAGAACTTTATCCAATGTTTTTTTATCGGGGTATTATCGTCACTGATGAGACGATGGAAAGACATGACTTACCGGCGAAAAGGCACGTGTTAGCGGCGAAAGGCATGAGTTTAGCGGCGAAAGGCATGAGTTTAGCGGCGAAAAGGCACGTGTTAGCGGCGGAAAGCCATGAGTTAGCGGCTGAAAACCATGTCCAAGCGGCGAAACCCCGTGCCGAGCAACGCGAGTGAAGCGGCTCATCGGATTCCCTCGAGAAAACGCCAAGTCGAAACGGAAATCAACCCTCACTGATTTATTGATTCGATATTAAATTAAAAGAATTATAGAAAAATTATTTCTATTTAGTTTGTTTTAGATTTAAAGATGGTAAACTACCTATAAGACTTTTCTTTTGGTGAAGGTGAGGATTTTAATAGTGATGAAACAGCTTGATGAGCAAGTTCAACAAATAAATGAATTATTTTTAAATGGTCATGTGAAAGAAAGCTATGAATTAGCCAAAGTACTGTTAGTTGATAATAAGTTTACAGAACATGAAGCATATCCAACAATTCAGCAGCACGTCGCATTGTTAGAAGCGAACGGATATGCAAATATGCCAGTTCCTTCTGCTGAAAAAGTAAAGCAAAGTGTTGAACGTACGGATGGCTCTTATCCAGAGCGCGATGTACTCGCTGCGTACATAGGAAGTGAGGATGAAGAGCAATTTGGAAAAGTAGTAGATGAATTATTAGCTGGTTCGGTCGAGGCACAAGCAAATGCTTACTATACGATGGCTGAGTATTTTGCTCTTGCTAAGGAGCAGGATAAAGCGCTTGTGCAATATGCGGAAGCGATCAAACTACAGCCGAATAAAGCACTTTACTGGGGAGCCTTCGCGCAGTTTTTGAGTCGAAATGAAGGCAGTCCGTACTTAGCATTACGTCTGATTGAAGAAGCTATTCATTTAGATAGCATGAACCCCCGCTGGTACTATATTCAAGGGAATATTTTTTTACAGCTTGTCGCAGCTACAAAAAATTTAAGCTATTTACCTGCTCTTGAAGAAGCGTGGGAGAAGGCTAAGAAACGTTGCTCTAATAAACAGGTTTCATTAAAAGTAGACATTGCGAAATCCAATGATGTACTGTCACAATGGAAAAAACGATTGTTATAAGCGGAATAGGGAATCCGACTTAAGCTTGTTAGACGGATTTGCTGCAATGAGTGGGGGAAATGATTATTGAATAGCAATTAATAAAACCAGGCAGAGATTGGTAGTGAAACCTTTGCCTGGTTTATTATTATATAAATGTCTTCTGATTCAGCACTCGGTTTTTATCGATTACTAACATCTTATTTTTATGCCCGCAAGCTTTCCGAATATTTTAATGCAAGCTGCGTTCGGGAAGTTACTTGAAATTTTCGATACAAATTTTGCAGATGCTTCTTTACTGTATTTTCACTAACATATAAATAAGTGGCGATTTCTGCATTTTTACATCCCTTACATAAATAAATTAACAGCTCTTTCTCACGTTGTGTAATTTGCAATGATTCACCTGGCTGAACATATTGATTTAATAAATAGACATTTTCAATCATCCGCTTTACAGTAGATAACTTTTGACTATCCTGCTCTGTAAATGGTATTTCTCCATATTTTCGCAAAAAGCCAATAGCGGCTGTTGGCTTTTGCTGATTGTATAGATACATAACCATCTCGTCTATAAAATCATTTTTTTGTAAAAAGCGCTCAACATAATACCGCTTTTTTTTCATCGATATGACTTCATTTCGTTGCATTAATTGAATATCGGGTTGATTTTGCATATTCACTGGGTGTAAAGGATCGTAATATTTATATTCATGTAGGTAATTTTGTACTGTATAAGTCTCCACATTGAAACAGACAGGGTGTTCATTTAATTCCCCATCTGCCACTTCCCAAAATACTGTATGTTCATATTGAAAACACTCACTCAATACTTGCAACATATTCAATTTAAAGTTTTCGCTTGTTTGTTGCATATTCATATTCGAAATCTTAAACGTTGCTTCTAATAAAAACTCCACCTCTTTATGTTCATGCAATATTAATTCCTCCTATTTTCTGCTTTAAGTTCATATATTCTCGTTCGTGAGAAATTATCCTTTTGGGTAATATCAATTTTTTTCGTCTCAACTTAAGATGAACTTGTAAGTCAAAACTATTATGAGGTGATCAGATGAATTTACAAGAATATGCATCCTATGATGGTCTTGGATTAGCGGAGTTAGTGAAAACAAAGCAAGTGACACCAGAAGAACTTACAAAATTAGCGCTACAAGGTATTGAAAAGGTTAATCCTTCGATTAATGCAGTTGTCAGCGTGTTAGAGGAACAGGCTGAAAAAGCGATTTCAACTTTACATGATGATCAACCATTTGCAGGTGTACCATTTCTAATTAAAGAAGTTGTCCTCCATGCGGAAGGTGTGCCGCATAGTATGGGAAGTCGTGTAGCAGAAAAAGCTGTATTGTCTGTCGATAGTGAATTAATGAAACGTTTTAAAAACGCGGGTTTTGTATTAAGCGGTACAACCACAACACCAGAGTTCGGCTATAATGCCGCAACGGAAGCTGTCATTTATGGGCCAACTCGTAATCCATGGAATCTAGAGCATAGCCCTGGTGGTTCAAGTGGCGGTGCAGGCGCTTCTGTCGCAAGTGGCATTGTCCCAATCGCTCATGGCAATGATGGTGGCGGATCCATTCGTATTCCTGCATCATGCAGTGGAGTCGTTGGCTTGAAGCCTTCACGTGGTCGAGTGCCAATGGGGCCTTATAATAGTGAGGCATTAAATGGGTTAGCCATTGAATTTGCGCTAACAAAAACCATTCGTGATACCGCAACACTACTGGACCAAGTAGCTGGGCCAGACTTAGGGTGCTACTCGATTATTCAAAGTCCAGAAATTCCTTACAGTAAAGCCATTCAGCAAAAGGTACGCCCACTTAAAATCGCCTGGACAACAGAAACAAATTCTGGTGCATTTGTTGATCCGGAATGTATTGAGGCCGTGCATAAGGCCGTAAATTTATTAGAAGCATTAGGGCATGAATTAGTCGAAGCTCGACCAGTTTACGATCAAGCACCATTTTTACGGGCAACGGTAAATATATGGACAGCGAATATTTATAAAATGATTGAGGGAGCAGCGGAAATAACAGGTAAAACACCTTCGCGCGATAATATTGAAGCGGCCATTTGGCAATGCTATGAATACGGCAAAGATTTAAAAGCTAGCACACTTTTAGAAGCCATTAATACGAATGCACTTGTATCACGTCAAGTAGCGACATTCTTTACAGATTATGATGTGCTTTTAAGCCCAACAATCGGCACATTACCAGCGAAAATTGGTGAGTTAAATGCGGATAATCCAAACATTTCAGCAATTGAATGGTCGGAGCAAATTTTCACATACGCACCGTTTACAAATTTGTTTAATGCAACAGGGCAACCATCATTATCATTACCGCTTGCAATGAGTACGTCAGGCTTACCAATAGGGCTGCAATTTACAGGACGTTTCGCAGATGAGTTAACCCTTCTTCAGCTTGGAAAACAATTAGAAGAATCTGCACCGTGGAAAGATCGAAAACCACCCGTACACGTGGGTGCAGAAGTTAAGGAAATTGCGACATCATAAAAAAAGTAGGTGCAAGATTTTTTCTTGTACCTACTTTACGTACATCTTAAAAAACTAATATTATTTGATACGATTCTCCATACAATGTTTATATGCGATAATAGTTAATAAATTTTAATTTTCAAAAATCAAACGTTACAATTAATCTACTAAAGTTGAAGGGATGATGAATGGACGATGAGCAAATAATTCTATTTTAAATGTAAAGTGTATATGCATTTTTTAAATAAAAATAGGATTAGCCTGTTCATTTATTATACTTTTATGATGCTTACCTCATTGTAGACTTATTTTTGTACACAATAAATTTATTAACTAATCCTTCTGAAGCTATTTTTAGAGGGATTTTTTATTTGTTTTTGCATATACATTCAAATTCAAAGGAATGGAATGATACGATCCACAGTAAAACGCAAATTTTCGAAGATATAATTCAAATTTTGAAAATCTCAATTCGAAAATTTTAGAGGATCCTGTACCAGAAAGACAAAATTGGAATGTAGGATTAAGACAAGTAAAACGTGTATTAGTAAAACGAAATGATGATACAGGCGTAAAGCCACACATCTATATACCTTGGACACCGCAACATTTACTTGAAGATATTGATCTAAATCATGTTTTACGTTTATGTCGTCAAAATTAAGAAAGTACACTAAAAGGGGATTGCGATATGTGTTACACCATAAAAAGTTTACCTAACTGATTTAAAAGAAGTTGCCCAATCTTAAAAACTCGAATGGCAATAGGAATAGGTTTTCCAATAACATCATACAAATAATTTAATAAAGTAATAGCAAGGAAATGAATAAATATTAGTATAATGTTCTATTTATGTATTTTTATGCTATAATAAAACTATAAACGGACGTATGAAACATATCTTATTGCATGAAAGAAGTGTTTATTTGAGTTTATATGTAGCGTATGTATTAGTAGGACTTGCGATTGCCATGCCTGTTGGAGCCATTACAGTAGAAATGACCAAACAGGGACTAAAAAATGGCTTTATGCATGGCTGGGCTGTCGGGCTTGGTGGGATGACGATTGATGTTGTATTGGTTTTTGCATTGTATATGGGACTAGCGTCCATTTTAGCAATGCCGATCATTCAAATTCCTATGTGGATTATTGGGGCAGGATTTTTATTTCTACTAGGGCTCGATTCAATCAAAAATGCTGATCATGATATTACGCTTGCCGGAGAGAAAGTGACGAAATCATTTTTTGCTTCTTATCGTAATGGTTTACTAGTTGCCATTTCGCCTGGAAATCTAGTATTTTGGGTAAATGTTTTCGGTGTTGTACTAGCTAAATCTTATGGGCAAGGTGAGTCAGCAAACTTTTTAGTAATTGCTGCAGGTGTACTGAGTGGCATATTGTTACATGATATAAGTTTGATGGCCATTGTTTCGGTTAGCCGTAGAGCGATGAGTCGTAAGGTCATTAAGTCACTTACAATGGTTGCGGGCTTATTACTAATTGGCTTTGCAGGCTATTTTATCTATGAATTTATACAAGCTATTAAGATCTATATATGAAAAGTGCGATCCTAAAAGATCGCACTTTTTCTTGTTCGTTTATAGGAATTTGACTCTCGAGCGTGCTTTTTCTGAAAAACTGTGAGATATAAAATCATACAGAGAATAAGCATTGTCCCAATAAACTGAAAGCCACCAAATGCAATTTTAAGCCAGAAAACACTTGTAATAACAGCTGTAAGGGGCTCCAGACTACCAAGTAAACTTGTTTCTTTCGGCGATAAATAATGTAAACTTGCGATATAAAACCAAAATGCTAGCATTGTCCCAAAAACAACGATAAACAGAAAGTATAAGATTGTTGAAAATGCCCAATTGGACATGTCAATTTGCCATGGCTGATGGAAAAGGCTCATCACAATACCACCAATAAGCATTGACCATCCTACAACGAGCAATGAGTGAAACTGCTGTAAGAGTGGAACAGCATATAACGTATAAAAAGCAGCAGAAAGACCGGATAAAATTCCCCAAAACACGGCCATCGCTGGGACAGAAAGTGTAGACAGCGAGCCATTTGTTAGTAGTAAAAAAGTGCCGGCAAGTGTCAAAGTCACAGCGATGCCATCCTGCCTTGTCAATTGACTATGCTTCGTTATTAAATAATAGGCCATAATAAAGAGTGGTGCTAAGTATTGCAATAAAGTCGCTACAGCAGAGTTTCCTATAGCAATCGACATCATATATGTATATTGAACAGCCAGCATGCCAAGTAAACTAAATAAAATTTGTCTAAAAGCATTGTGCTTTGTTCGCCACATCACAAAAATAGATTCTTTACGATGTGTAATTTTGTAGATTGTTATGAGCATTAGACCGGCTAACAGAAGACGACTGGAAACGAGCCAGCCAACCTCAATATTTTCCTGCTGAAATAGCTTTTGTGCGACGGTACCGCCAACACCCCAAAAACTTGCCCCTAGAATGACAAGAATAAAACCAAGCGTGCGATTTTTCTGTGTAGATTGATTCATCGTAAAACATCTCCTAAACTATCAATATAAAGCAATTATAAGGAATGTTATGCTTAATAAATATCGATTTATAACATTAAAAATATCAATATATTGAGGTGTACGAAGTAATGGCGTTAACACATATTAAAATTGCGAAGGATTTACAAGAATTAACGTTACATGGGACGAAGGAATTTCCAGTGGCTCTGTATGAGACGGTTTTGCAACTAGATAGTTTAGATTTCGTACCGTTACATTGGCATAAAGAAATTCAATTTGTCTATGTGAAAAGCGGTCTTGTGGAATACCGAGTAGGAGCGGATGTATTTGTACTTGAGGAGGGGGAGGGGGTTTTTGTCAATGCATCAGGTCTACATGAAGCCAAGCCTTTTCAAGTAGAGCAGGCAACAACTTTCTGTATTAACGTGGATCCGTTACTATTAGGCGGGCACAAGGACAGTATTTTTGCCACTAAATATGTACTCCCATATATAACGAGCAATAGACTACCTTATGTAAAGCTCTCAGGCCAATTGGCGCAAAAAGTAGAAATCGTAGCGAAATTACTGCAAGAGCAAGCCATTTTTTATGAGCTAAAGATATGGAGAGAGTTATTAGTCATTTGGGAAACGATTTTGTCTCAATCGATGCTAACAGAAGAAATCCTAGACCCAGCCATTATTGTGCAGCATGAGCGTGCAAAGGATATGATTGATTATTTACATGCCCATTATCAGGAGAAGGTAACTTTAGAAAATCTAGCTGCCCATGTTTTTTTAAGCCGTGCAGAATGTAGTCGCTTTTTCAAAAAAATGGTCGGCATCACACCATTCACATATTTACTACATTATCGTCTTCGCAAAAGTATGGAGCTTTTACGTGATAGCGATCAGTCTATCACTACAATTGCGACAACAACAGGCTTTAGTACAGTAAGTTACTATATTGAAAAATTTAAGAAATATACAGGCTATTCCCCACATGCCTATCGTAAATATTTTTTTGAAAAAGAATAGTATAGCAATGGAAAATAGACTGAAGCAAATACCCATGTACCCATGTTTACAATGAATCGCTTCATCTTAAGCAAAGGCTTGTTTTTGGTCTAAATAATAGTTTCTCATCTTTGTTATGATCATTTCTGTAATGTAACTATTTGTATTTTAATCCTTCTAATAGGAAGTAGAATAGATTTGGAGGTGGTTCAATGAAAAAATCGATGTTCCTGATGTTATTTGTCATTCTATTTTTACTTTCTGCTTGTTCTAATGAAAAAACGCAAACATTAGAAGATTTTTATAAGGATGCAAAAATTGAAAAAGTGCACAAAGTGATTATTCAAGATGGTTCAACCGGTTATTCTAAAACGATAACGAAGCATGAACAAATTAGTGAATTTCTAGATCTGATTAAAAATATAAAATTTACTCCACAAGATAATCAAGAAAAAAGTGTAGGTTGGCGATATAGTATTGCTCTTTTTGATGGCGAAAAAGAATTTAAATTCACGCTACATCAAATTGGCAATACCTATTACGATTCAAACCCAGATATTCATCCAATTGTAGAGAACTATTACAAGCAGTTAGATATTGTAGAAGAGTAATGGCTAAAGAGACCTCTCATTATGGAGGTCTTTTAATTTTGCATTTGCCTTGATTTCGTTAAGATATGTGAAAAATTCTTGAAAATTATAGAAATAGAAACGTCATTTTATTACTGAAACTATTGACAGTATTTACTATTTAAAATAAAGTGAAGTTAATAGTAAAGATACCTTTATTATTAACTTACTTAAAGGATTGAATGCACTATGACAAACAATGAAGAACTGATTTATAAGCATGTGGAGGAAATAAATGAAGCTATTTATTCGATGGATAGCCATTTCATAAAGTTACATCAACATTTAATCAGTGATGAATTATCTCCTAAACAAATAATTCTTTTAGATTTTATTAAAAAAAATAGCCAAGTGACAATTGGGCAAATCGCAAGTTATATGAATATAACTTCTAGTGCTGTCGGACAGTTAGTTAGCAAACTTGAAGAGCAACAATATGTATGTCGCAGCATTAACCCTGAAAATCGACGTGAAATATTTGTAAGTCTCGATACTTCAGGCATTAAGTATTTTGATCGAGAGGAAGAAATCAAACGTTTTATTATCTCAAGATATTATTCGAAGCTTGAGTTAAGTGAAGTCGTGCAATTAAAAGAGATTGTTCAAAAGTTAAACCAAATTGTATTAAAGGAAGGAATTATTCATGAAATAAATGAAAAGGGAGAGAGTTAACATGATGGCATTGAAGAAAAAGCAAAATATATGGCTAGCATTTTTGTTAGTCGTACTTGCCAGCAATTACACACTGTATAATACTGGACTTGGTTCATCGGTTTTACCCTCTGAAACAAATGGCGTTGTGATTGGCTCATTAATTGATTTTGTTGTGATTATGCCTGTTTTATTTCTGCTGTATAAAGGGCAGTTTTCTATAAAACAAGCGATTATTTTAGCAGCGGCTGGTTGTATTGCAGCCCGTTTTATTATTCCAATAGAACATTTGCAACCATTTGTTGCGGTGACTTGGGCTGGTTTTGCAATTGAAGGTACGCTTATTCTTTTAGAAATTTTGCTCGTTGCTACGCTTGTGCGTTACATGCCGAAAATTCTGGCGGATGTGCGATCAACTACTTTACCAGATCTCTTCTCATTTCCAAAAGCAGTTGAAAAACATGCACCGAAGCATCCTATTATTCAAATGCTTTGCGCAGATTTTTTAGTATTTTATTACGCTTTTGCAAGCTGGAAGAGAAAAGAGCACCCTGGTTTAACTTTGCATAAAAATTCGAGCTATATTGCCTTTATCATTATGCTAATCCATGGGATAGCTATTGAAACGATAGGGATTCATTGGTGGCTACATGAGAAATCAATGGTTCTTTCTATTCTATTGCTTATTTTAAATGTATACTCTGTGCTATTTTTTTTAGCGGATATGCAGGCCGTTCGCTTAAATCCTGTCTATGTCACATCTGATAAATTGTATTTGTCTTTAGGATTAACGAAACGAGCGGAAATTCGCTTTGACCAAATTGAAGAGCTTATTGAGGATAAGGAACAGTTGGAAAGAAAATTATCCAAGGATACAATTGATTTTATTGCCCGTGATTTTGAAGCGGTATACCCACAATTTATTTTAAAAATGAAGGAGCCTGTGGAAGTAACTTTCATGCTTGGGCTTAAAAAACGTTATAACAATGTAGCTATTAAAGCCGATCAAGCTCAGGAATTTAGAAAAATGCTTCTTCAAGGAATGGAAGATACTAAATACTAATAAACAACAGGTGCTAGCAAACTAAGCTGGCACCTGTTTTGGTTTGGACGATCGATAAATAGGGGAGGCTATTTGTGTAAACACATAGCATTTATTTAAAAGTTGCCATGTTTATAAGATAAAAATAATAATTAAAATAATAAGGACACACAACAATGGGAGATCTACAAATCCCTTTAGCAATCGATTGCTAGCTACCTGAATTTGTTCTTGGGATACTTGAAAGATTGTCCATATTTTATGCTCGAAGATTTGTTGGATGACCGATTGCATCATTGAGCGTAAAGTAAAATAAAGAATGCCAAGTATGATTATTTTTGCCCATACTGGCACAATAATGATGAGTCCAATACCACTCAATAAAAAACGAAGATATCCAAAGCGATACTGTTTTTGGCGAAGCATCGTTTTACATACTAATTCCTCTATAAAATAATCGGAACGTTGAAACATGCGCTTTGAATTTTTCCATAGTAGGCGAGGCTTTTTTAATTTCGGTACTAACTGACTTCGAAGTTCAGGGGCAATCCGGAATAAAATACTTTGCCATCTATAAAAAGCTGCTTGATCGAGCTCTACTTGCTGATCAAAATATTTAGTGCTATTGATAAAATGTCTATTATAATAGCTTGTGCAATATACAAGAAGAATTAGATAAATAAGTGAAGTAATAATAATAGGTACATATAAAAAGCAAACTGTACCGATTATCGATAATAAAATGTTACTTAGTAGTTGCTGCCATTTACGAAGCTTTAATTGTAAAAGTACCTTCGTAAAATTAGACGTAAATAGTTGTAGTAGTAAAACGAGTAACTCTAGTATGGTTACATGATGAACGATTATAAAAATGGGCGCTAATAAAGCAAGGGCAGAACTAAGTATAATTAGGTGCTTACTTAGCGTCCAATAAAGGCCAGCGCGTTTTAACTGTATCATTCGTTTTCGGTGTTGGATTAAAAAAAGACGATCGGCTTGCTGCAAATAAGTACGAAGAGTTTCGATACTTGTGATAATAAATAACAGTACAATGAAAATCACTAGCGGAATATGTACAATCCAAGACGTACTAATAGTTAAGATAAAGTCTTTATAAAGAAAAAAACCAATGACTAGTGATGGTACAACAATATATAAGGCAACTGTCCAATCGATAATGTTTGCCAGTAGCTTGAAATTGTTGGAGCGCTCTAATTTTCGTCGTTGCTGCGCTAAATTAGTCATGGTGATTTTCCTCAAGCAGTATGTCGAAAATATCCAGAAGCGATGCTTGGTCCTGTTTCACCGCTAAGCGTAACGATGCGAGTGTACCTTGCTGTAAAATTCGCCCATGATCAATTAATATGAAACGATCACAGATTTTTTCTGCCGTATCGAGTGCATGTGTACTCATTAAAATGGCAGCACCTTGCGCTTTTAATTCTTCTAAAATTGTTAAGAGTTTACGCATTGCCTGTGGGTCTAGTCCCATAAATGGTTCATCTAAAATATAGGTAGAATGCTCGTCAAGAAATGCTAAAATAAGCATCACTTTTTGTTGCATACCTTTGGAAAACGTTGTTGGAAAATCGTGTAGCTTATGATCCAATTGGAAAATCTTTAGTAATTCATTCGCGCGATTTGTTAAAGAATTTTCTTTATCAGCTACACGTAAATAAAAATCGATATGCTCCCACAATGTGAAATACTCATACAAAATGGGTCTTTCCGGTACGTAGCCATAATTTCCTAGTGTCACTTGACCATCCACTATTGGGAGTACTCCCATCATTGCTTGTAAGGTTGTACTTTTACCTGCCCCATTAGAACCAATTAACCCAACAAGCTCACCACTGTTTACTTGAAATTGAATGTCTGTAATAATGGCTTCGTTCTCTACATAGCCACCTTTATGTATGTTAATATCTATTGCCATTCACTTCCTCTCTTTGTTTTATTTACGAACAAAGGAGGAAAATGTTTCAAGTTTTGAGTGATTTCTTGTTCGGAATTACAACAAATGCAATTACTTAAACTTGGACCAACGAAAAGAGCTTTGCATCGTCCTAAATCGAATATTGTAAAGAAATTACCGTGTTATTATTTTGAATACATCCATTTGAAACCATTATATTTCTCATTGGCATATTGTCAATTTGAGTCATTCCTAAATAAGACATTGCTTTAAAATCATTTTTCAATCTGTATAATCCTATTGAATGTAAGTTCTTTCCCAATCCTGTCCCCAGAAATTTAGGATGAATGCCTATCCAAAAAATGCGTCCTTCATTCGCTGTATTTGGTTCTATATGAGGAAAAACTACACCAACAGGTTCATTGTTAACTATATACACTGTAAACATTTCCTTTACTTGTGACGGGAGTTCGGTGTTCATTCCAGTTAAAAAGGTTTCTGCATCACTAAAACTTGTACCCATCACTTCAGATAAAAAAAGGATAGAGTTATCATCTGAAAATGACCATACTTCATAATCTTGTGTCGAAACATTTAATGGTGACATGAAAGATCTCTTATATATAACTCTTTCACCAATGATATCCATTTTAGCCCTCGTACAATTTAAGTGATCTAAAAGAATTTTAGGACACTCGAATCTAACTTTTTCCAGTCTACTACTTTGTAATTCACCTAAAAGTTCGTGTATAAGCCTGTCTATTTCAGAAGCAAGATGAAGTCTATTTTCTGAAATTTCTAACATAAGGACATTTTCACTTTTTAGGTAATGTACGCCAACTCTTTGTAGATGTTGAAGAAGTTTATCCATGAAATTCCACCTCTTTTTAAAATACCTCACATTCATTTTCCTACCGGCACGTACCCCGCGAGCCGAAAAGCTTAAGACCATTAGGCAAGGAAATTTCCACAATAATTTTTACCGAAAGCCCCTTGCCCAAACGCACCTCTTAATCTAGGTGAGCGATTGCATTTAATAGATCTTCACACACTGCATCCCAAAATTGTTGATGTACAGCATCACAATACACATATAGCTCTTTACTTTGGACATGTTCATATAGCTCAGAAATCTCTTCTTTATGAAAAAAGAGTCGATGATTTAATGCTTCTCGTTCTTCTTCAATGCAAAATGTTTTATACAGATCTGCAAGCCGTTCAAGCTTTGCTAACTTTTGTTTCGTTCCCTCATATTGTGATTGGTGAAAACGTCCTACTGCTGTAGTCATCAAGCTCTTTGCACGATGTTCCATATTTAATGCTCGCAATTCTTCCTGACGAATAGCTACACGATACCAAAATTCATAGCGAATTGGTAAATCTTTTAGTTCGTATGTAAGCGCAGATTTTAAAATAAAGCCAACATGCTCATAAGTATCTATAATCTTTTCTGACTCTTTAAAAATACCAAACATACAGCCACCCCCGTTTAGATTAATACTACGACCGAAGAGTATAATCCTTTTATTTTTCTAAAATATTGAAATTTAGGTAGATTTGATCGTGAGTTAAAATAAAAAATCTTGTTACATTTACTTATGCAACAAGACTTTTAAAGTTGATAAATTAATTGGATTTTATATTTTGATGTTGCCTCAAGGTAAGAATCTAGTGTTTTTTGTTGAAGTAAAAGGTTGCTGAGTTATCACAAAATTCTCTATCTTCCGTACGGAAAAGAGCTATTTTTGAATAAATATGGAAATATTATTTACAAAATAAATTTATATGTGTTAACTTAAAAAGTGTTAATGGTTAACTTAAAGAGAGGGGGAGGTTAACGATGCAACATTTTTGGGTTGTAGGAACAGATACCGATGTAGGTAAAACGGTTGTCACTACATTGCTGATGCGTCAATTACAAGAGCATGGTCTACAAGTGACACCTTATAAGCCCGTGCAAACAGGAGAAGTTTGTGAGAATGGGCAATGCTATTACTACGATACAGCCATGTATGAAAAGTATTCAATTCAAAGTCTAAAGCAAGCAGATTTAAATGGCTATTCGTTTAAAGAAGCCGCATCACCACATTTTGCTGCACAGCTGGAGGGACAGCAAATTAATGTGGAGCATTTATTACAGCAAATTCAGCTGTTACAGCAAGCCTACGATGTCGTAATTTGTGAGGGAGCAGGGGGGCTTTTTGTCCCGCTAGATACATATGGAGAAAAAATGCTTCTTGATGTAATCGTTCAAAGTAAGCTTCCGGTCGTTCTTGTCACACGAACAACACTAGGAACGATAAACCATACATTGCTTACACTTGAGGCATTACATGCTCGTAATGTTGAGGTTCTCGGCCTTGTATTTAATGGAGATACAGGTAGTCAGATGGAACAGGATAATGTGAAGATGATTTTACAACAACATGAATTGCCATATGTGACAATCCCGAAGCTTGGCGATATTTCAGAGGTTGTTGACTTTTCTATTTCACACTCATCTTTGTTTGAAAGGTTGGTCAAATATGAAACAATCATTAACTGATTTACAGACGAGAGATTTACAGCATGTTTGGCATCCATGCTCACAAATGAAAGACTATGAGCAATATCCGCCTATTGTTATTAAAAAAGGACAAGGTGTATGGCTATACGATGAACATAATAATCGCTATTTAGATGCCGTATCTTCCTGGTGGGTAAATTTATTTGGACATGCGAATCCACGTATAAGTCAAGCATTAAGCGATCAAGCGTTTACATTGGAGCATACGATCTTTGCGAATTTTTCACATGAACCTGCCATTAAGGTAGCAGAAAAATTAGTTGCCTTAACGCCAGAAGGGTTAAATAAAGTATTTTTTGCAGACAACGGCTCGTCGGCAATAGAAGTAGCACTCAAAATGAGTTTTCAATATCATATGCAAACGGGAAAAACGACGAAAAAGCGTTTTTTAGCTTTAACAGATGCTTATCATGGTGAAACACTTGGAGCCTTATCTGTTGGTGGAGTAGGGCTATATAACGAAGTGTACCAGCCGCTGTTATTGGATACCGTGCGTGCCCAAGGACCAGATTGCTTCAGATGTCGATTTGGAGAGAATCCTGGAAGCTGTAAAGCGCAATGTATACAATTTGTGGAAGATGAGCTTAGTCAGCATCATGAAGAAATTACAGCTATTATTATTGAGCCACTCATTCAAGCGGCTGCAGGGATGAAAATGTACCCTCCAATATACCTGAAGCGGTTACGAGAACTTTGTACAAAATACGATGTTCACTTTATCGCAGATGAAATTGCAGTAGGGTTTGGTCGTACAGGTACATTATTTGCCTGTGAGCAAGCGGGTATTGCGCCAGATTTTATGTGCTTATCAAAAGGTTTAACGGGTGGTTATTTGCCACTATCTGCGGTGTTAACGACGGATGATGTATACAATGCATTCTATGATGATTACGGTACAATGAAAGCTTTTTTACACTCTCATAGCTATTCTGGTAATACACTTGCTTGTCGAGTAGCCCTAGAAGTGTTGACGATGTTTGAAGAGGAGCATGTGATCGACATGATTAAAAACAAGGGTGAACGTATGCGTAAGCTTGCTCAGCTGGCGTTTGAAGAGTTGCCATTTGTTGGTGAATATAGACAGGTGGGACTAGTTGGCGCTATTGAATTAGTCGCCAATCGTGAAACTAAGGAGCCACTTCCTAGTGAGGAACGCATCGGCTATCAAATATCTAAACGCGCCTTAGCAAAAGGTCTACTAATTCGTCCTCTTGGCAATATATTATATTTCATGCCACCATACATTATATCTGATGATGAAATGGATTTTATGATTGAGACAACAAAAGAGACGATTATGCAATTTTTTGAGGAGCGGGAGGGAGTAAGTTGTTCAAAGGACAATCAACACTGTCACTTGTGATGATTGCAATGTTTGCCGCATTAACCGCAATCGGCGCATTTATTAAAATACCGCTACCAGTCGTGCCCTTTACATTACAAATTATTTTTGTTTTTTTAGCAGGAAGCTTGCTCGGTAGTCGAAATGGATTACAAAGTCAGCTCGTTTACATAGGGGTTGGTTTAGTTGGTTTGCCAGTTTTTACACAGGGTGGGGGAATCACTTATGTATTACAACCAACATTTGGCTTCCTGATTGGCTTTGCACTGGCCGCCCTCGTAATTGGTTTGATGATTGAAAGAGTAGATAAACCAACGAAAAAACATTTTATCGGTGCAAATATTGTTGGGCTAATGATTATTTATGGGGTGGCAGTTCCGTACTTATATGTGTCTTTGAATTTCTGGTTACACGTGAAAACGAGCTGGTCACATATTTTCGTAGTTGGTTTTTTAAATAGTATTGTTGCCGATTTTTGCTTAGCGATAGCTTCTGCATTTTTGGCGGAGCGACTTTACAAAGTATTTAATTCCGCAAAATCTTTAAAAATTGTAAAAGTAGAGAGGGAGAATGTTTAAATGAATTGGTTACAGCTAGCAGATGAAGTTATTGATGGGAAGATCATTAGCAATGAAGAGGCTCTTGCCATTTTAAATAGTGATGATGATGAACTATTGAAGGTAATGGATGGTGCCTTTGCAATTCGTAAGCACTACTATGGGAAAAAAGTAAAATTAAATATGATTATGAATGCAAAGAGCGGATATTGTCCAGAGGATTGTGGCTATTGCTCACAGTCATCTAAATCAACAGCACCGATTGAAAAATATCCATTCATTACGAAAGAAGAAATTTTAGCAGGGGCAAAACGAGCTTTTGACAATAAAATTGGCACTTACTGTATCGTAGCAAGTGGTCGTGGGCCAACTCGCAAGGATGTCAATGTCGTAAGTGAAGCTGTTACAGAAATTAAAGAGAAGTATGGCTTAAAAGTATGTGCTTGTCTTGGCTTATTAAAAGAAGAACAAGCACAGCAATTAAAAGAAGCGGGGGTGGATCGTTACAACCATAACCTAAATACATCTGAACGCCATCACTCTTATATTACTACGTCCCATACGTATGAAGACCGTGTAAATACGGTTGAAATTGCAAAGAAGCATGGCATCTCACCTTGCTCAGGTGCCATTATTGGCATGAAAGAAACAAAAGAGGATGTTGTCGATATTGCGCGTGCTCTACATCAATTAGACGCAGATTCTATCCCTGTCAACTTCTTAAATGCGATTGACGGTACGAAATTGGAAGGGACGAAAGAATTAAATCCTCGCTATTGTTTAAAGGTTTTAGCGTTGTTCCGTTACATTAATCCAACAAAAGAAATTCGTATTTCTGGTGGCCGTGAAGTCAATCTTGGGTCACTTCAGCCACTAGGCTTATATGCAGCAAACAGTATCTTTGTTGGGGATTATTTAACAACTGAAGGACAAGAAGCAAACAGTGATTATCGTATGCTTGAGGATTTAGGCTTTGAAATTGAATTATCGGAAAAGCAAGCAGCAATTTGCTAAATAAAAACTTATCCCGCATTAACGGGCAGTAATGAACTGCCCGTTAATACCGATTGATGAATAATCAGTGGGGGATAAAGAAAACCCACTGATTAAAGTTTCACTTTATGAAATAAAATCTACTACTATTACTTAATTATCATCGAATTGGAAAGTCGTATGTGCGTCGTGGAAAAGGCGTACATACGGCTTTTTCTGTTGGACGGATCCCATCGTAGAAACGCTCAGGTAAGGTAAAGTGCTCAGGTCCGTCGTGAAAACGCTCGGCAAGAAAAGTGCTCAGGTTAGACGTGGAAACGCTCAGGTAGGTAAGAAAAGTGCTCGGGTTCAACGTGGAAACGCTCAGGTAGGTAAGAAAAGTGCTCGGGTTCAACGTGGAAACGCTCAGGTAGGCAAGAAAAGTGCTCAGGTCCAACGTGGAAACGCTCGGGTACCAATTTAAAGCTGCTTTGATCCATCGAAAACCGACATATAAGAGATAAAAAGTTACGGATGCCAAAACGAAAAGAACCGTTTTTATGCCTTGAAAAATCCGATTTTCACAAATTGTTCAATGAAAGCGTTTTGAAATTGAACAGTTTGTGAAGGGCTTCACATAATACTTTATTTTTAAAAAAATTGGCGTAAAATAAGAATCAAGTAAGGCATTGTTATAAAACAGTTTGTAAAAAGTATCCCGGTTTGAAGTGGTTGTTATATTTCAAAAACAAATTGGAAGGGAGAATTTATGATGTGGGTTATTACAGTTTTTGATAAAAAGGACGTTCGAATTTTTGAGTATACAAACAAAGATGAGGCAACACAGGCTTTAGCAAAATTTAAGAAAAATGCAGTTTTAACGTATACAAAATAGTTTCAGTTATGAAAGAAGCAACCTTTTTCGATGCAATAGCGCACGAAAAAGGTTGCTTTTTTATTTGTCTCGCATTAACGGGCAGTAATTAATTTGCTGAAAACGAAGCGTTAGGTACAAACCTTAAACCCGAGGCATTAGCTGGAAGTTGAACTGCCCGTAAAAGCCCGATTGGTGAAGACTAATAATCAGTGGGGAAAGAAAACCCCCACTGATTAAAGTTTCACTTTAGCCCGCATTAACGGGCAGTAATCGTTGGTAAAGACAAAATCAGTGGAGGATAAAGAACCACCACTGATTACGTTTCACCCTTATAAAATGCTACCTAAGCGTTTAATACCTTCTCGGATAACTTCCGGTGTTGCATTTGTATAATTTAGGCGCATTGTATTGACATCAGTTTTAGAAGTGTAGAATGGATCGCCGGGTACGAAGGCGACTTTTTGCTCCATCGCTTTTTGGAAGACATCTACTGATGAAGCTCCATTGTTCATTGTAGCCCAAATGAACATACCACCCTCTGGACGTGTGTAGTCCACATGTGCTGGGAAAAACTCCTCCATCGCATTTAGCATAGCATCGGCTTGATTTTTATATAACGCTATAATTTTTTGAACATGCTCCATATAGTCATTGTTTGCTAGGTAATCATAAATGACATATTGTGCGAAAATATTTGTGTGTAGGTCAGTTGCTTGCTTCGCTGTTTCGATATGCTGCAATAATTCTTTATTTTTTGTAATGATAAAACCAAGACGCATTCCTGGTGTGACTGTTTTAGAGAAAGAACCTAGTAAAATACTATTTTCTAATTTACCAGCACCGATGTATGGTAATGGCTCACCTTGGAAGCGTAATTCTCCATACGGATCATCCTCGATTAACGCTACATCATATTTTGACATAATTTCGCAAATTTGCTGACGTTTTTCTTTGGAATACGTAAGACCTGTTGGGTTTTGGAAATTTGGTACCGTATAAACGAATTTTACATTTGGTTGTTGAAGTGCTTTCTCTAACTCTTCTAAGTTTAAACCATCATTTTCGAGAGTTACACCATGGAAGGTTGGCTCACTTAATGTGAAGGCTTGAATAGCACCTAAATAACCAGGTTCCTCGATAACGATTCCGTCACCTTTGTTAATAAGTACTTTCCCAAGTAGTTCAAGAGCCTGTTGTGATCCTGTTGTAATAAATACATCGTCAGCATGTATATCTAGTCCATGTACTCGTCGATATTTTGCCGCAATGTACTCACGTAAAGGCGCATAGCCTTGTGTAGAAGAGTATTGGAATAGGCGACTACCATTTTCCGTAATGGCATGGTTCGCAGATGCCTTTAATGCCTCAATTGGGAAAGAGATTGGATTTGGAAGACCTCCTGCAAAAGAAATGACATCCTCTGAATCAGTTACTTTCAAAATATTTCGGATGAATGAGGATGGGGTATTTAATATCTTTTCTGAAAATTGCATAATTTTTCATTCCCTTTTTCTGATTTTTTAAAAATTATATCATTGCCATCATATGCATACAATATTATCATTGTATGCAAGACAATTAAATATTGTATGCAAAAAATGAGAGAGAAGGAGCTTAGCTTAGAATATGCCAGTGAATTCGTTTGAAGAATATCCAATGAGTTGGAAGCCGAATATAAGCAAAGGTTCAGCTCCATTATATATAGCGATAGCTGAACAACTGGAACAAGATATCAAGGATGGAAAATTATCACCGGGCACGAAGCTACCTCCTCAGCGAGAGTTAGCTGATTTTTTAGATGTTAATTTAAGCACGATTACAAGAGCTTTTAAACTTTGTGGCCAAAAGGGGCTTATTTATGCTTCTATCGGTAATGGAACATTCGTTTCATCCGATGCGGCGACGAACAAAATTTTATTACCGACAAGTAATTCCTCTCAGATGATTGAAATGGGTTCTGTGCTGCCAGAAAATCATGCAAATGAGGATATTACACGTTATATGAAAAAAATGATGAATGACCCTAATTTCAGCAAATTATTTCAGTACGGACGACCTGAAGGAAATGTGTGGCAAACAGAGGCAGCAATAAAGCTTTTGGAAAAGGTCAACTTTCAAACAGATCAGCCTGTATTGCTCGGTGCAGGAGGACAAAATGCGATTGTTGGTACATTAGCTGCATTGTTTCAGCCAGGAGATCGAATTGGTACAGATCCCATTACCTATGCAGGGATAAAAACAGCAGCAAATATGCTTGGTATCCAACTAGTGGCAATCCAACAAAGAAACGGTGAAATGACAAGAGAGGGACTATTATATGCTTGTAAAAATGAGCATATAAAAGGTCTTTATGTTATTCCGGATTTTCATAATCCAACTACCCATACAATGTCGATGGAAACAAGAAAAATGATAGCGGAAATAGCGAGGCAGAGAGACTTAATCGTTATTGAGGATGCGATCTATAGTTTTCTTAAAGAGAAACCACTTGTACCAATAGCCTCCTTTGCACCAGAAAAGGTTATTTATATTGCTAGTGTATCAAAAACGATCTCACCTGGTTTACGACTATCCTATATTGTTACACCGCCAGCGCTACGAAAAAAAATAATGGAGACACTGTATAATATAAATATTTCAGTGTCCCTATTGATGGTGGAGCTTACCGCCAGGATGATTCATGATGGCGTTGCACAAACCATTTTAGAGAAGCATCGTTTGTATGCCAAGCAACAAAATGCCCTTGTCAATCAATATTTAGGGGAATATAACATATTAGGAGAAGAAGAATGTATTTTCAGATGGCTTATACTTCCTGAAAAATTCACCAGCGTTCAGTTTGAATTGCTAGCAGCAAAAGCTGGTGTGCAAGTATATGCAGCTGAACGTTTTGCCGTAGGAAATGCGAAGCTAGTTAATGCAGTTCGTTTGGCTATCACTGCCCCTGAAAATCAGCTTGAACAAGCACTCATTATTTTGAAGGATTTACTTGAAAGTGATGGTGATTATACATTTGTTGATTGATGTAAGGAAGGTTTATAATAAAGGTATATAAAAAATGGTGATACGATGGCGTAATACTATTCATGAATATTTATTATGCGCCGTTGTGCAGACGCGCATAGCCCCAGTCTGAAGGGGAAGCCAAAGTAAATGAGGTGACAAAATATGAATAAAGGAAGAATCATTTTACATATTGACCTTAATTGCTTTTATGCCTCTGTTGAACAAATTTACGATCCCTCATTAAAAGGGAAACCTGTAGCCATCGCAGGTAATCCTAAAGAGCGTAGAGGTATTATTATTACGTGTAGCTACGAAGCAAGAGCAAATGGTGTTTATACAACTATGAATGTTGGAGAGGCGCGCCGAAAGTGCCCAGAGCTAATTGTACTACCTCCAAATTTCGAACGATATAGAGCTGCGTCCAAGTCTTTTTTTAATTTGTTAAAAGAGTATAGCGACATTCTCCAACCAGTTTCCATCGATGAAGGATATTTGCAACTTTCTATAGTGGAAGGCCAGCATGTTTTGCAACATGTACAAAATATGCAAGATAGAATCTGGAACGAACTGCAACTCCCTTGCTCCATCGGCATTGCACCGAATAAATTTTTAGCAAAAATGGCAAGTGATATGAAAAAGCCAATGGGGATTACCATACTCCGTAAGCGTGATGTGCCCACAGTGTTATGGCCGATGGATGTCATTGAGATGCATGGGATTGGTAAAAGTACAGCGGAGAAATTAGGTAAATTAGATATTAAAACAATTGGAGAACTAGCTGTAGCAGATGAATATATATTAAAGCAAAACTTCGGCATTAATGGTCTAAGGATGAAACAAAAAGCAAATGGCGAAGATGACAGACCTGTTGATCCAGAAGCAATATACGATACGAAAAGTGTAGGGAATTCTACAACACTTTCTCATGATACGACAGATAGAGATGAATTATATAAAGTAATCGCAACACTTTCTGAAAAGGTAGCGGAAAGATTAAAGGCTAAGAAACTTGCCGGAGTCACTGTCAGTATCATGATTCGTTCAGCTGACTGGGAAACATGTACACGCAGTAAGTCCATCAATAACGCGATTCATACAAAAGAGGATATCGTTGAGCATGCCTGGTATTTATTTAATAAGCATTGGGATGAGGAGCCAGTACGATTACTGGGAGTTACCGTATCGAATGTCAGTGATATTAAAGAAACGACACAGCAGCTAACGTTATTTAACTTTGAAGAGCATGTAAAAGATGAACCAATCATTAAACTGGTTGATCAAATCGAGCAAAAGTTTGGAAAAGGAACGATTTTGCGGGGGTCAGATATTGCCAAACCAGTAGGGAAATATCAAGCAAATACGAGTTTTAGTAAGGACTTTTGGGACGAGCATAAGTAAAAAGGAACAAATGAAGGATTAGTTTCTTTGGAGTATAATTAAATGATATCAAAGCCATCAATGAATTGATGGCTTTGATATTTGCCGCTTCTGAATTGAAAACTTCTTTTCATTAAATATATCTTCATCTAACTAGTTTAACTTTCAACTAACTTCAAATTTTTAAATTATTTTTAGCCTCGTCTACAAATGACCAATAGAGCTCATAAAACTCTTTTGATTTTAGTTCTTCTGCCGGAGTCGTTCCGTAATGCCATTGTCCATTTGTGCTTCCTAGTATCGTAATCCCTCCAACTACGACATCGTAGTCATAACCACCTAAAGAATTGATGCTAGGACGTACCATGCCACCTGCAGCAAGACTATTATTTGTTTCCAATTGTATATTGTCGTGTTTTATTAAATAATCTACAAGCGTCATTTCACGGTTCTGCGTTGTTTCCTCTGACTCAAATTTTTTTATTGCTTGCATTGCTTGTTTGTGAAGCGTTTTTCGGTCAGGGGATACGGAAGAAATATATTGTGCGTGTAATTTATTCTTCTCGTAATGAAATCCTTCTATGGCGTCTCGATTTGTATTCTGCACTGATTTTTCAACTAATGCTTTAAGTTGGCTGATTAATACATCCTGCGGGGGAACTTTCATGCCTTTTGTCGGGATGATGTCCCAATTTGGTGTGTTTAAGGAGCGACTCGCAACAAGATTGACATTCGACTTCATTCCTACTTCATTTGGCGTATAGTTGTACAGTAGTTCGGAAGTCTGAACACTTTCCTTAGAATATACATATGCTTCTGCTAAATAACACTGAGCACTTTTTATAGAATCTTTTTTATTCGTTGAATATACAGGGGTAGATTGTATTTGCGATAAATTAGTGATCTTCATAACTTTATTACATCCCTTTCAAATTATAGGCATTTGAAGTGTTCTAGTTTTTTCAGTTTTGACACTATGAATATTTATCAAACAGCAATTTACACTTAATATATAATTGTACAATAAATTGAATAAGTGTAAAAAACCACTTACTAGTATTTATCGACGAGCCTTTATTTCTTTTGAACTTATTTTGATGTAGATTTGTAAAAAGGTTAATCGTTTATATTAAAGGGGCTTTAGTTCAAAAAGAACAGAACAACTTCCAATCAAACAGAAAACCGTCATTTCATTTCGAAATAACGGTTTTCTATTATTCTTATCTAAAATACCATTGAATAGTATTTAACGTATCAAGATAGAAATTTTATATATTTGTAAAGTGTTCATTTTCCTTTTGTTCGTAGGATTCGCGACGATCTTTGATTTTTTGTAATACACTATCTAGAACATTTCGCTCAGACAGCGTTTGATAAAGGACAGTTTGTACCTCTGCGGCTTCCTTGTTTTCTTCTTGGGTACTTAGAAATTCACTGTATGTTCCCATATATTCTTGATAATCAATATTAGAAAGTGTCTTAGCAGCAATTTGGTTGTGCTTAGTTAAAGCAGAAGTAAACTGTTTACGTGCCTCATCTGGTTGAGCAGGTATTAGTTTGATTTTACCTCTTGTATCTGAGTCTCCTGTGAAATCAAGGAATTGATAATCGAACGCCAATGGTTTAGCAAGAGCGATATGAGCGTGAAGGGCAACAGCATGGTCACTAAGTTTTTCGGTTACCTCACGAAGGATATCGTTGCCTTTGTCAAGAAAACGACTGCCATCCAATGCAAGAACACGGCCTACTTCTTCAGAGAAAAAGTCTTGAGCAAGGAATTCTTGATCGTATCCGGTAGGTGGTAAAACTCGAAGTCTTAAGTTATTTGATACGATGTTATGGCCGTTTATTTGCATAGCCACTTGAATGTTATAAAATCCTGGGTCATCAATTAACCAGCCATTTTTCCCAACGGAAACGAAAATGGTTTCATACAGTGATTCACCGGGCATCATTACTTTGTTCTCTATGTTCCATAAATATTGAACATGAGGTAGTAACCGACGCCCTTGTTTTCCTTCTTTTTTAACCATTACAGACATTCCGTATAAATCAGACAATAAATGTTTATTGATTGTCTGAGGTTGATTTGAAGTATTAGTTAGTTTGATTTCAATAACTGTTGGTTCTAACCATTGGAATATAGGAGTTTTACGGTTAACCCTCAGTTCAAGATTAAAAGACGGGTGAATAGACATGATTGGCTGCTCAAAACCATGATCAACAGCCCAGTCAGCATTACCCATTTGTACGAAGCGCTCAGGTGCGTGTCGCATAAACAAAAGCTCTTGATCACTAAAACGATACTCAAAGCTTTTAAAGAACTCCTTGCCACCAGATTTACTATCGAAATTGTAGGGATAATTCATAAAGCTTAGCGCTTTAGGTTCTGGGGTAAGAGGGCGCTCCAACGGTTCCCAAGGATGACCTAGATGTTTTTGCCAAGAGTGCAGGAGATTGAAAGCATGTCCCATCTCATGGCAAGCACACCAAAAACGATATCGCTGTACAAAAGCTTCAGGAGCGGGGTCACCTTTAGGTGGATCAGCAATAAATGAATTATTAAAAATAGCAGTCCCTTGGCGATGGTTCGGACCTATGCTATCAAACATAATACCGCCCAGACCATGTCCTTCTTCAGCTTCCGAATTTGCAAAGAATGTCCACATGGACCATTGGGGCTTATTATCAAAATGTGACCAATATACTTGCATGGCATCATGCATCTCTTGAGTGTTCCACTTTTTATCAGTCCCTGCATAGTCTTTGGAAACAATATTATTACCCTCTGATATTTTTACATCAAACCCAGTGCGTTTAAAAACTTCTGAAATGGATAAAGTTTCATCCGGCAAAGAGGTTGGCATGTCTGGGTGAGCGTGAGTTTGATAGGTAGTAACTGGTGTTGTACCTTCTTCAGCATCGAATTCAAATTCCACAGGGTGGAAGTAAGGAGTTTGAAACTGGAAAGTGCTAGTTCTGTCTATCTCCCCTCCAATTAAAAATGCGACTTCTGCTGTATGCTGTTCAGGCAATGAACCGCGTGTTACCTGTATTTTTACATTTGTATAAGGAAATGATTGTAGTTCGTCTAGGTATTTATTTCGAATATTGCCTGTCCAAGTATCCGGACCATTAGCTGTCAACTTAGCAATCCAATGAATAGTAGAAGACTGGTTTGAAATAATCGTTCCGCTTGCTACCAGTTGTGGGTAGTATCCATCTACATCAAGGCGAAGTTCCTCACGAATTTGCTGTTCACTCCATGCATATAAGCCACTGATTGGTGCGAGGGGAAATTCTACTAAACTAGAAGGGTTAATGGCTTTTACTAATTCTTTAGCTTCGTTCGTTTTGTTTTGATCCATCTGTATTACCTCCATGTTTATTATTTTTTGTCTTTCTTCCTCAATCCCAAGAGCCACAATGCTTCAAAAAATTCTAAATGTGTTTCAAGTATTATATATGCTGCAGTAACTATAAATATGACACATAAACACTAAAAATTGGTAAAATAAATACAGTGTGTAAAAATGTAGGTCTTAACCATAACGAGTGGTTGATTTCCGTTCCGACTGGGCGCTTTGTAGCTGACGCTTCGCTTTCGCACAGAGCAGAGCTTCCTGGGGCGTCGGGGCAACAGGATGTTGGTCACGAAGGCGTTATCACAGGACGTGATGCTTTTAGCCTTCGTTCCTCTATATCGCTGATCCCCGAGGAGTCGCCCAGTCTCCACTCCAATCAACTTATAAACATGGTAACACTTTAACAAAATTATCCGCTGCATTTGGGGATGATTCGAAATATGTAAGAATAATCTGTTTATTTCCCGGGGAATACAAGAACAAAGAAAGAAGGTGTAGTAATGCAATATAAAGAGTACGGTAATCTACATAAGCCGCTCATAGTGTTGATTCATGGGGGTGGTGTTGGAGGGTGGATGTGGGATAAACAAGTCCAATACTTTTCCGATTATCATTGCGTTGTACCAGAATTATTAGATAATGAGGCTAATAATAGCTCTGATTTTTCAATTGAAGGTAGTGCAAAAAAGCTTCTATCTTTAATAGAAGAAAAAGCAAAAACTAAACGTGTCATAGTAGTCGGATTTTCACTAGGAGCACAAATTGTTATTCAAATGGTTAGTTTAACTTCTTTCAGCTAAAGTATATCCCACTTCTATATGTGGTGAGATGAATGCAGATTAAGTTGCTTTTTCAGTGGGTATCCAAACAACCGCTGAAAGAAGTTAAAGCCTCCGGCGGATGTCACTGAATCGGGAAGGAGTTCTTTGTGCAAGCACAAAACCGATTCCGGACGCAATTATGCCGAGGCATAATTGATAAATGCAATTAATAGATGTTGCCATCACCAACAGTGCTTTAGTGACACCTTCCCCTGCTGCAGAAAAATGGATTAAACCATTGATAAAATTAACTTTTCCCTTAATAAAAAATAAATCATTCGCCAAGCTTCAAGCTAAAACGTTATATGTAGGTCAAGAATATTTTGAGCAATATTATGAAGATAGTTCAAAGATGAAAGTAGATACCCTGATAAAAATATTGCAAGAAAATATGTCTTTTGCCATCCCGCGTGATTTTTCGAAAGCTCAATGTAACATTTTAGTAACTGTCGGTGAAAAAGAGAAGGTCAACATGAAAAAATCTGCGCTCCATCTTGTGAATAGCAACCTCAATTGTCAAGGTGTTATGCTATCTAATATCGGCCACGGTGTTTCATTAGCGAATCCTGAGTTCTTTAACCGTTTTGTAGAAGAGTGGCTAATAGATGGTAAGTTACCAGAAGGAAAGATTATTAAATAGTACATAGTGCGAAAAGGAATCTATTTTTACTTTTTGCTTATTCTTTATAAAAGGTAGGGAAGATGCTTGTAAAACGTATGCCATAAATTGATTAGGGTGGAGATAAGATTTCCCCTTGAGGATCTGCGAATATCGGATGTCCCCAGGATTTACATTTGACGCTAATAACGGGGGAGGATAGTTGAAGAAGAAGGAGAATGTTCAGATAAACTAGAATAGATAAGATTGTGTCTCTTACTATTTGGCATAAAATCGAGTGTTCGATGGAGGAATAATAATGGAAACAAATGTAATTCAAAAAATTGGACAAATTGGGGTACCGGTAAAAAATGTAGAAAATGCAATTGAATTTTATAAAGAAGTATTAGGGTTATCCCTTCTTTTTAGTACAGAAAGTATGGCATTTTTTGAGTGCAATGGGCAACGACTTCTTCTTTCACTTCCTGAAAAAAATGAATTTGCCAATTCAAGTTCAGTGATCTATTTTCAGGTCGAAGATATAAAAAAAACCTTCGAAGAATTGCTTGAAAAGGGAGTGTCCTTTATCGACCAACCACATGTTGTTGCGAAAATGGGAAATACAGAAACGTGGATGGCTTTCTTTAAAGATACTGAAGGAAATACACATGCTTTAATGTGCGAAGTACAAATTTAATTCGTAATAACTTCTTTATTAAAGGCTGTTTTCGTAAAGATTGTTGCAATCGGGCCATTTTCTTGTGTAACACATTTGAAGAAAATCTTTATGGAGCGAAGAAATTGTGAAGATTTTCATTTGAAATAAAGCAGCAAATTAGTTATCAATATTTATTGATTTAATTAAAAACACTTACACGAAGCAACTTGTGAGCCTATCGAAGCAGTGATAATGGAGGGATAGGATGAAGAAAAAACAAATTAGAGCAATAGCTATTTGTGTATTTAGGAAAGGCGATTCGATACTTGTCGCTGAAGGCATTGATGAAGTAGAGTGCGATCATTTCTATCGACCAATTGGCGGAGGAATTGAATACGGGGAGACAAGTTCTGAAGCATTAAAGAGGGAAGTACTTGAAGAAATCGAGGCAGA
The DNA here is from genome assembly GCF_023337835.1 of Lysinibacillus sp. Bpr_S20. NCBI lineage: Bacteria > Bacillati > Bacillota > Bacilli > Caryophanales > Bacillaceae > Lysinibacillus > Lysinibacillus sp. Bpr_S20. The sequence goes on along the minus strand of NZ_JALNLQ010000003.1, from coordinate 231,993 downwards.
TATAACTAACTTAAACTATTTAGGTACAATTGAAAACATATTTACATTTAACGGTGACCTTGGACACGAAGTAGTTTTTGTATATGATGCTGAATTTGTTGAAAAGTCCTTTTATGAAAAGACTTCTTTTCTTGGGCAAGAAGATAATGGTGCAACCTTCAAATTGCTTTGGAAGCCAATTAGCGATTTTACAAATAATAAATTAAAATTAGTTCCAGAAGGATTATTCGATTTGCTTTAAATCGCTAAATAAGTTAAAAACCTTCTTTCTTGTACAAATTGATCAGCATTCTCTTAATAAAGCTAAAATTGTGAAGCAATAACCTTAAGCTATCGAATGCTTTAGTTAAAGAAGATAGTTAAAAGAGAAGCAATAATCTTCTTTATTAAATGACGGGGGTTTTACCTCAAGATGGGATTCTACAAAGATCCCATCTTTTTCTTGTTCAACTAACTGTGCAGTATTGTTAAATAATCAAAGTAAACAGTTATCGTCCCATTGTTAATACTAGAATTTGAATACAGGATAGTGCAAAATAACAAGAACATAGGAGGTATGAAATTTGAAGATCCGAAGAATAGATCATGTGGGAGTAATTGTAAATGATCTCTCAGCCGCTAAAGAGTTTTTTCACGATTTTGGACTTGAGGTGAAAGGGGAATGGGAAATGGAAGGAGATTTGATGGGATATGCAGTTGGGCTTAATGACGTTAAAGTATCGTGTGTAGGATTAGGAACGCCAGAAGGTCAGACGTGGATAGAGCTAATCAAATTTTATACACCGTCAGATGAAAAAGATATTCAGCAACCCCTTGCAAATACACTGGGTATCCGACATATTGCATTTACTGTTGAAGATATCGAAGCTGTTGTTGCCAAATTGAAAAGGAAGGGTACGGAAATCTTTAGTGAGATACAGCAGTATGAAGAAAGTTATAAATTATGCTACGTTCGGGGTCCAGAGGGAATAATTTTGGAGTTGGCTGAGGAAATCAAATAAGTAATGTTAAGAATTTAATGTCATGCTCCAAAGTAAAGGTAGCTTTTCTTATTGAGTTAACTATGCGGATTAATAAAGACTACTACAATAAATTAGATTGCACTGTATAGAAATCTAAGGGAGAGTTGACGTGTGGAAATCATTGGGGATGTTTTGCCCAGACATAAGTATGATAATGCTAGAGTAGAAATGATTAAAAATTTGGATAGAGATAAAATATTGCCTTTACTGCCTAACCTTCTTGAATGGATTCAAGATATGAATTGGCCAGTAGCACCAAGCATATTAGAATTACTTTTAACTTTTCCAAAAGAAATTGTCCCACATGTGCAAGATGTTTTATCTTCAGATGACGAAAATTGGAAGTGGTTTGTTTTACACTTTTTGGTTATTGAATTGCCAGGAAAGTCAAGAGTTCAGTTTAGAGAGTATTTAACAAGAGTTGCTGAAACACCTACACATAATGAACTCGCAGAAGAACTTGATAAAATCGCAAAAGAGATTTTGGATACCATCTAAAAAAAGATCTCTTTTCAACTCCCATGAAAGAACTTAACCATTGTGGTGAAGGAATTAACATAAGAGGGGTCTTTTTGGGTCAAAATTAGCGATTTGATTGATGACTATATAGGATTCAGCAAATTTAAAATTGAATAGATAAGTATCATGAATACCATTTGGCGCTATGTTTTTAATGTTTTAAGGATATATGCAAGGTTAACAGTGCATTAATAAGGTTTGCTTCAGTAAAATAAGGTATATTATATTTGTTGAATAAATTCTCTTTAAAGACAGTAGGTGAACAAAGTGGGGAAATATCAATTGGATACAAAGGGTAAGGCAGCTGTGACAAAGTATCATGAAAAAAACAAGCCTGCCAAATTTGATAAAAAGCAGCAACTTGAAAAAATACGTGCGGAGTATTTGAAAAAGAAGCAAGAACAAACAGATAAATAATTCTTTTGCCTAAGTAGGAGTATAAAGCTTTTGTAAGGCTTAAAATGGTTTGAAGCGTTCTGTTAAGCTAACTGAACAATTGAGCAACTGTGTTACAATTAGCGCACAGAGCAAGTTCAAGTGATCAAAGAAGTAATAGAATAAGGGTAGCAAAGGAAGCGGGATAAACGAAATGTTTATCTCGTTTTTTTAAAAGCGCGGGTATTCTGGTTCGTTTCGCGGGTATTTCGCCCAAAAGCGCGGGTATTCAACTCCATATCGCGGGTAATTCCCTCCAAAACGCGGGTATTCATCCGACGCAAGGGGCTCAGTCTGATTCGCGGGTATTCTGATTCGTACCGCGGGTATTTCGCCCAAAAGCGCGGGTATTCAACTCCGTTCCGCGGGTAATTCCCTCCAAAGCGCGGGTATTCCATCTGAAGCGAGGGGGTTCAGCCTGATTCAGGGTATTTAATCCCATATCGATACCTAAAATAAAAGGTATAATTAGTAACTTGAGAAATCTCATAGAACCATTTGAAATTAGAAGGTGGTAAAGACCCTATATATAAAAAGTTTTGATTTTTTGGGGGATATGAGGTATAGTCTTTCTAAACTCTAATGGAGGAATATTATGTTAAAAACGAGGATTAATAACTTTATTACAACACATCATCATATTTAATAGTCTTGCTATCTTTATTAAATTTTTAATATTGCATAGGAAGACTATTCTTTGTGGAATCGTATAAATAAAGCCGACTTGGGAGCTTTATGGTTATACGATTTTTTTATTTGCAAAAAAAATAAGGAGGTTTTCATTATGAAAAAAATGGATTATCAAAATGTACGAGGAACGTTAGATTATTTACCAGAGCAGGAGGTACTTCGTCGTAAAATTCGGAGAACGCTTGAAGATACATTTATCGCGTATGGGTGCAAACCGCTTGAGACGCCGATTCTTAACTATACAGATTTAATGGCTTCGAAATATGCGGGGGGCGCAGAAATTTTACAGGAGATCTATACGCTAACGGATCGTGGAGAAAGGGACCTAGCATTACGCTATGATTTAACGATTCCATTTGCGAAAGTGGTCGCAATGAATCCGACGATTCCTATGCCATTTAAGCGTTACGAAATAGGGAAGGTTTTTCGTGATGGTCCGATAAAAGCGGGGCGTTTCCGTGAATTTACGCAATGTGATGTTGATATTGTAGGGGTAGAATCGCAGGCAGCGGAAGCAGAGCTTATGATGATGGCAGTCGATGCTTTTCAGAAGCTAGATATAACAGTTATGATTCAGTACAATAACCGCAAGCTTTTGTATGGCTTACTACAAATGTTCGAAGTGCAGGAAGCACAGATGAATCGGGTCATTTTGATTTTAGATAAAATGGAAAAGATTGAACGAGCAACGTTAGAGAAGGAATTGATGGAGCTAGGGCTTTTCGAAAAGTCTTTGCAGGACATAGTGCAATTTTTAGATGCAAAGCCAACACTGGGGTACTTTAAATCGTTTGTTTCTAAAAATGAATTTGTTAGACAAGGGCTACAAGAATTAACAGAACTAGCCGGCTATTTATGCGCATTAGGCATTGAAAAACAATGTGTGTTTAATCCGTTTTTAGCTCGTGGGCTTGAAATTTACACAGGTACGATTTACGAAATTTTTTTAGCTGATGGTATGATTAAATCAAGCATCGGCAGCGGTGGACGCTATGATAATGCGATTGGTGGACTACTTGGAACAAATCATTCCTATGCAACAGTGGGGATTTCATTTGGGTTAGATGTGATCTATACTGCATTTGAGCTAACAGGGAAAGCAGAGAAGCGAACATCAGATATTGATATTTACATCATTCCAATTAGAACAGAAAAAGAGGCACTTGTTTTGGCTGCAGCACTACGTAACGAGGGCAATCGAGTAGAGGTTGAGCTAAGTGGTAAAAAAGTCCGGAAAGCAATGGATAAAGCCAATCGGGAGGATATCCAAAAGACAATTGTACTTGGCGAGAATGAAGTATCTGCGAATCGTTATAAAATGAAAGATATGAATAGTGGAGAAGAACAGCTATTTAGTTTTGTGTTTGATAAATAATGAAATGCCGCTTTAAACTACTTTTAAAAGCATTGTCTACACGAGTTTGCAAGTTCCGATGGGGATTTTAGCGGATCGATATGGGCCAAATTTTTTTCTAATTATTGGGGCGACTCTTACAGGTTTAGGTACAATTATTTATAGTTTTGGTACACATGAATTCGTCCTGTTTTTTGCTTGAATACTAACTGGGGTAGGGGATGCAACCATATGGGTTAACATGGTGCTAATTTTGGTCCAATGGTTTCAACTAAAAGAATTTGTTCGATTAATTGGCCTGGCGGGCATGACAGGAAGTCTTAGAAACGTTGCTGATGGAATCATCGTATCCAAGAAAGTGGAGGAAAAGTCATCCTCCATCTTTCTTATTTCTTAAGCTTAGATACAACTGTTATAAAAAGCTAAACATTCTAGCGTAATCCCTTCATCACATCTTGCCTCGTTGCCCATAGAGTGGGAAATAAAACTGCTCCCATACCTATTAATGGAGAAAGAACAATTATACTTCCCAGAAGTAAAGGCATTGACGGAAATGTTGTAGCATTTAAACTTTCAAGTAAACAGTATGAGGAAATCGTTGATAACCCAACTGCAAATATTCCAACTGTTCCAGTTAAAAGTGCCCCTTCAAGCAATAGCAACGAAAATAACCGTTTCTTTGTATAACCAAGTACACGTAGCATACTTAATTCCTGAATTCTTTCCTTAATATTACTGGCTGTACTATTCATTAACCCAATGATAGTAAACATAATGATTAATCCTACAGCTAGAAATAAAATGAAAAAGCGTTGCAACAACTGTTCTTCCAGGTCATTCAATTCTTCCGCTCTATTGTATAAAATAGTATTAGCAAACTGCGGTTGTTGGATCAGTGATTGAACATCTTCCATTGTTTCTTGCTGGGCTACATCTGATACTATATTCATCTCTACGCTATGAAGAGTATGAATCTGAAACATATCCTCCATATTTTTTTTAGTAGTGAATATTTTGTAATCGTCACTCATGTGCTTTGAGTTAGTTATAATACCTTCTACAATAAATTCTTTCTTATTAACTCCATCTGTATTTTCAAAGAAATTAGCTTCTATTACATCTCCTAAATGATATCCTAATTTCTTAGAAGTATTTTCTGTTATCATAACGCCATTTGGATTCAACTCTTCCTCGAGATTAATTCCATCCTTTTTCTTAACCTCATTTCTATCTAAGCTGTATTGTAAATCAGTCCCGCTAATAGCAAGTATCACTTCATTTTGAGTACCTTGTTTTAAAGGTAGATTTATCGATTCAAATAGCATCTCATTTGTGTAAAAATGAGCCTCTATATTAGGATTCTCACTAACAAGGTCATAGAATGAAAACGGAAATCCCTTTTCTATTTCTGAGCCTACAGACACTAGTTTTAAGTCATTTGGGTAAGTATCCATAATTGTTTCAATTGTGTTTGCTTTAACACTTGTTAATACCATCATTCCAATAATAGAGATGACAACCCCTAAAGTGAAAATAGTGGAGATTTGTACATTTCTGCTTAATTGTCTTAGTAAATTTTTTGTAGCTAATAAAGCTTCTGCTCTAACTTTTAATTTTCGATCTAACAGACTTACTCCTTTCTCAAATAAAACAAACATGAGAGGAATCGTAATAAATATCAATGCTATAAACGAAACTGCGTTAATAACATACATAAACTTTGATTGCCAATGCCATTGGTTTAAGGCAAATAATATAGTTATGAATACTGCATACAACAAGCTAAATATGAAATACCTTTTAGTAATACCTTGAGTATTTTTCACACCTCTATAAACAACAAGTGGTGGAGAAAGACTTGCTATATAGCTCGGAATAAGTGAAGATAAAAAAATAACTACTGTAAAAATCCCTAAACTAAATAGTATATCTTGGTATGGTAATATAATGCCGGTATTTGGAAGATCCATAAGTCTTAAAAATACATCAAGTGTAAGGTGGGGGATTAGAATACCAATTATAATTCCTACTGCCAAAGACACTAAACCTACTATCATCGTTTCAATTAATACTAAAAACATAATGTGTTTTTTCCCAAAACCTAATAGACGTAGAGTTGCAAGTTCCTTCTGCTTTTCCTGAACGGACATTCTCATAGTGCTAATAAGTATTAATGCACTCACAAGATAAATGGCTATATTAAGCCCTTTAACAAATGGTCCAAGGCCTCCAATATTATTACGTTCATTATCAATCTCTAATCGATTATCAATAAAAAAATCTTGGTTAAGCTCTCTCAATTCTTGAACAACATCCGATTTCTTTTTAATATCATCTAACTTAATAATCAATGCGGTTGTTATTCCATCGTTTAAAGTAACTTCTTGAAGCCAATGAAAGTCGAGAATGACCATATTTGTTAAGGCTTCATGCTCCTCACTAATTCCTGATACCGTAACCTCTCTTTTCCCTTGTGGTGGAAAATTCATTTCTATAACCGAACCAATTTGCAAGTTATTTAATTTAGCGTATGTGGGAGAAATTAAAGCTTCTTCCGCTTTAGGGAAATGACCCGATTTTATTGATACAAACGGATATTCATAAGCCAGCTCATCATTGTTAAAACCAATGTATGTTGGTTCGCTCCACATATCATACTTATCTTCTTTGTTTAAGTATGGGTATAGGAAGGGACTTATTTTCTCCACTCCTTCTATCCTCTCGATCGTATCAATCTCTGATTTAGTAAGTGACTTATGACTATCTTGATAACCAACTACAATGTCAAAATCACCATGCAGATCTTTAATTGTCTGTTCATTTGATTCTTGTAAACTAGCTAATAATATTTGTACAATTACAAGTAGAGCAACACCTAGAGAAATACCTAAAACTAAGAATGCGTTTCTGGCCTTATGGTTGAATATTGAATTAATAGCTGCTTTTATTAATAATCTCATAAGCTTAATTCCTCAATCTTAGATGCAATGATTCTAACTACTTCATGATCCATCAAGTTTGAGTTTTTTAAATTTAGCGTATCGCAGATTATACCGTCATGCATGAAAATAACTCTATTAGCATAAGCGGCTACATTTGCATCATGTGTTACTACAATTAATGTATGTCCCAGTTCATCACAGAAGTTACGTAGAATACTCATCATGGCTTTAGAGGTTTTTGAATCAAGGCTACCAGTAGGTTCATCTGCTAGAATTAATTCTGGGTCATTTATAAGTGCTCTCACTATCGCTACTCTTTGCTGTTGACCGCCAGATAATAGATTAGGTTTAGATTGTATATAAGAACCTAGACCAACTAAATTTAACAAGTCAGTAGCTTTTTTTTCTAATTCTTTTTTGTTCTCCACTGTTAACATTGCAGGGAGTGTAACATTCTCAATAACAGACAACACGGGGATTAAATTAAATAATTGAAAAATAAACCCTATTTTTTCTCTGCGTAAACGAGTCAATTCGTAATCTGAATATCCCTTTATATTTTCACCGCTTATCAGAACTTCTCCTTGATCATAAGTATCTAGCCCAGATATCATATTTAAAAGGGTCGATTTTCCAGAACCACTTGTTCCCATTATGGCGACAAATTCGCCTTTTTCAATCTCTAATTCAATATGATTTAATGCCTTTACTTGACTTTGACCTTGGCCATAAATCTTAGAAAGTCCTCTCACACTAAGAACTGACATTTTTAATCTCCTCCTTCTTATTCTCGTAAGAATTATAGCCAAGGTAAATCAATTTTCTATCGATCTATTATCAAGGTTTTATCAAGAAATATCATCATTTTATAAAACGGTTATAACCTTGAAAATTATAACAATCCATACTAAAAAACGAAGGAGATAGCTTCCTTCGTTTTTATGTTTTCTGATTATTTTATTCGATAATATTTTTAGGTATTTTTATAACAATCTTTGCCCCTTTATCCTCATCATTTGCAGCTTGGATTGTTCCATGATGCTTCTGAATAATAACTTGCGCAATAGTTAGACCTAAGCCCATACTTTGGCCTCCGCTAAACTTTTCTTCTTCTCCTTTATATAAAGGTTTAAATATGTGTTCAAGATCCTTTTCAGCAAACCCTTTTCCATTATCTAAAATAATCGTTTCTATAAAACTATCCCTTTCTCTAATGAATACTTCTATTTTCTCTGTTGTTGGACTATGGCGAATACCATTGATAAGCACGTTTTCAAATGCTCTTTTTAGCAACATATAATCACCAGCAATGGGGTGACTCTTTCGATTATTTACTTCTAGCGTAAGTTTTTTCTCTGAAAGGTTAATATACAACATCTGCTTTAAATCGTGTACCAGATCATTAACTTGAAATACTGTTATTTCTTCGAGTTTAATTTGTCCTTCAATATTTGAATAATTTGCCAAAGACGTGACCAATTCATTCAGATGATTTGCTTGTTTCATGCTCATCTCTAAATATTGCGTTTTCTTTTGTTCATTTTTAAAAAGTCCCTTTATTAATCCTTCCAAATAACCTCTCAATGAAAAAATAGGTGTCCTTAAATCATGAACAATGGAAGACACAAAGAGTTTTCTTTCATCTTCTAATCTTTCGTTATTCTCTTTCGATAATTTGAGATTTTTAGCCATTTCAATAAAGGCTTGAGTCGCATAGTTCATTTCTTTAATGTTGGAACCTGGCAAATCTATGCTATATGTTCCATTCGATATAAGCTGTGAAGATTTATTAATAGCACGCAATGGCTTCATTAAATTTACTTGCAGAAACACTATATAGAGTATCGAGACCAGAGAAAATGCACCAATGTAAAAGACAAAGTCATAGTTCGTACTTTTAAGTTGTTCTTCTGCAGGTATCGGAGGAAAGCTAATATATACCGTTGCAATAAACGAATCATCAGCTGAATAAACATTATAATGAACTGGATATAAATTAGATTGAACTAGATATAAATTAGATTTTTCATCGAGATTTTCTGAAAGGGCTTGATCACCTTTAAGAGGTAGAGTATTTTTAGGTTCCTGCATTCCTTCAGTGTAGAGCAACCCATCATCTGCAAAAATAATTAGCAGATCAATATTATCTTCTTCGGCTTTCTTTATTAATTGACTTTTCCATTCTTCCTTATCGAACTGTGTCTTATATGTATTCACTATATTGTCCTGCACCCACAAATCCAAATCGAATATTTGATTTTCTTTGGACGAATACACATCCGTTAGGCGTGTAACTGTTTTCGCTAAAAGGATTGGCGTGAAAACAATAACGATTAGGCTCAACGCAATAAACGCCTTAAAACTAATCTTTGGCATCTTTTATCCTCTCATTCCTTTATGCAACTGGTAACCAACAGATCTAATTGTTTTTATCTCGGGAACTGTATCAAAAGGGGCTAGCTTCTCTCTTAATTTTGCAACATGGACTCGCACACTATGAAATCCAGTTACATCATCATTCCATATTCTATCTATAATTTGCTCATACGTTAGCACGATTCCTTCATTTTCCATAAAAAAATATAATAAATCAAACTCGATTGTCGTTAGCTCTACTTCTTGATTGGCTACTTTCACTGACCTTGTGTCTAGATTTAATTCAAGTTGATCAATAGATAAAACCCTCTGCACATCTATAGCTTTCCGAGAATGTATAGCTATTCTTCTTTCAACTGCCTTGACCCTTGCAACAATTTCACTTGGACTTGCCGTTTTGACAATATAATCATCAGCTCCTAGCATAAGACCTCTTATTTTATCCGTATCGGTTTGGTGATTGGCACTTAAAAATAAAATAGGAACTTCGGATTCTTTTCGGATTCTCTTGCAGAGTGTAAAGCCATCAATCCCAGGCAGCATAACGTCTAAAATAATACAATCTATTGTCATCTGACGTAACAGTGTTTCTGCCTCTTCAGCATTTTGAGCACTATAAACTATGTAATTTTCCAACTCTAGAAAATCAGTCATCAATTGAATAATTTCTATATGATCATCAACAATTAAAATATTCCTAAAAGGCATTTTAATCACCTCTTTTAATTATTTAAAAGCCTACAATGGCTTGGTACTTTGTTTTTTTGTAAATGAGAACCTTCATAAAATTCTAATGTGTCCCAAAAGACTTTGCCACCCATTGTTGCAGATTCTATAGTAGGCATACTCCAATTAGAATACAGTGTTCGCCAATTAATTTAGGATTAGGCTACTAGAATAGGTAAGGTACCTTGGATTGCGAATGGTGCTTTCATATAAATGCCTCCTTGTTATTTCTCATCACTAGTATGATTTCTATTATATTGTAAATATAAACAAATGAGGGAATTGTATTGGTGAATAATGTGAATATATTGTACCGTTTGTTGTATACATTGGGTATTTTAATTAATATAAAGTACTTGAACTTGAACTGGGACCTAACATAATGGGGATGATCACGGAAATCAAGAATGTATACAAATATATTTGAAGAGGAAGTTGTTTCAAAAAGAGGATCGGTGAACGGTGGGCGGGAAATCAACAAAAAGACTATATCTGATAAAATAAGCCTGCTACAGAAAAGAAAGTCGATAAAGATATTACTAAAGTACAAACTGACCAAAAGAAGATAACTACTTTATATTATAGAGTTATCGGGATTTAATGGTGATTATTTCATTCAAAATTGAAGTGGGGGATTTTATGTTAGTTGAATATCCTAACACCTCTGTTTCTGCTATTTTTAATGACAATTCTTTTACTGATTTAAACATAGTGAGTTATTGATAATGATGATGAGAATGATGTTTTATGTATTGAACAATGAGTTTAGTCCATGTTCAGTATGCTTGAGCACAAGAGCTTTGAGAAGGGCTTCAGCCTTAGATAAAAAAGACTTGAGTCATTGACATTCATGACAAAATCCACCTACTTTAGTAGGTGGTAATTTTGACTTATTACGCATTATCTACCGAATATTTCAATTTGAACGCCATTATTTCAATCACATTAATCATTGAAAATGCTTGTCATTTTCTCTGCAACCTCTTCGGTAATCGCAAGAAATCGTTTGGAAATTGATGTCATGTAACGATCCTTAAGTGTAATTATATTAAGTTTTGTTTGTAACACTGGATTTGCTAGTGGTCTAAGTACTGGTAAATCAGGAGAATTAAGTAGCTTGAAACAACTAGGTACAAAACAAATTCCTGCGCCTTTCATTACCATCATAAGTGTTGGTAATGTTTCTGTCCCCCAGTATACGACATTAGGCATAAATCCACTTTTTTGGCATGCCTCGATCACATCATCAGCAACACCTGATCCATAAGATGTTGTATTTAAAAGAAATCGTTCGTTTTTCAAGTCTGCAATATCAATAGAATCTTTTTCACATAGATGATGGTTAGGTGGAAGAGCTAAAAGTAAAGGTTCTGTTAATAGTGTTGAAGTATGGATGTCCTCCGCTCTCACTGAAGTTCGGACAATTCCAATATCTATTTTATGACTTCTTAGTTCTTCTAAAATATATGATGTATTACCCTCGCGAACATGTGTAACTATGTTAGGAGTTTCCGTTTGAATTTTTTTTAAGACATTTGGCAAAATAAATAGATTTGCTGAAGTAGTACAACCCAATTTCACAGTACCTCTAATTCCTTCATGAAACTCGACTAATTTCTTCTCCGTATTCTCAGATAAATCAAGTAATTCTTTTCCTTTTTCATATAAAAATACTCCACTTGGTGTTAATTCAAGAGACCTACCTAAACGATTAAACAAAGTGACATTTAATTCTTGTTCAAATTTTCTAATTAAAATACTTAAGGGGGGTTGAGTCATTTGCAGTGCAGTAGCAGCTTTTGTAATGCTTCCTTCCTCAACTACTGTAATAAAACAATGTAAACGATGAAGGTTCATTTTGATAACTCCTCCTTTTAGTATTCATAAAATATATGGAAGTCATATAAATATTATAATTTACATTATAAAAATGTAAAGATATACTATTTTCATAATTAAGAATAGTTCAAAAATTGGATTTAATGGAGGTTTTATCAATGACAACTAAAATTACTCAACAATCAAAAACTGTAGAGTTAGCTAAACTGGACAAAAAGCACTTGCTACATCCAGCTACAAATCCGAAGGCTTTAATTGACAATGGACCGCCTATTATCTTTGTTAAAGGTAAAGGCGTTACAGTTACAAGTACGGATGATGTGGAATACATCGACGGAATGTCAATGCTTTGGAACGTGAACTTAGGACATGGGAATCAAGAACTTGCAGATGCTGGTAATAGTCAATTATCTACTCTCGCGTATGCATCATCATTTAAAGGATTCTCAAATGAACCATCCATTCTACTTGCTGAAAAATTAGCTGAGTTAGCACCAGGAGATTTAAATAGTGTATTCTACACTTCTGGTGGGTCAGAATCAAATGACACAGCGATTAAATTAGCTCGTTTCTACTGGGAGCTTAAAGGGAAATCAGAAAAAAGAAAGATTATTGCGCTAACGAATGCTTACCATGGTGTAACAATAGGAGCGCAAACAGCTACTGGTCTTGCAGCATACCACAAGTTCGCATCATCAAATATAGACGGAGTTATTCGTGCAACAGCCCACCTACTAAACTGTGAGTTAGGTGATAAGAATGATCCAAACTTTGCAGATTCAATTCTTGGAACAATTGAAAGAGAAGGTGCGGAGACGATTGCCGGAATTATTATTGAACCTGTGCAAGGTGCGGGCGGAGTTAATATTCCACCAGAAGGTTACTTAGAAGCAGTTCGTAACATCTGTGACGAGCACAATATCCTTTTCATGGCAGATGAAGTTATTTGTGGATTCGGTCGTACGGGGAAAATGTTTGGTGTAAACAACTGGAATGTTGTCCCTGATATGATGTCAATTGCAAAAGGAATTACGAGCGGTTATTCGCAACTTGGCGGGGTCATGATTAATGATGAAATTAGAGAAACAATTGCAAACTTTGATGCTGTTATCCCACATGGTTTCACATATAGTGGCCATCCGACTGCTTGTGCGATTGGACTGAAAAATATTGAAATACTAGAGCGTGATAATATTATTGACCACGTAGACGACATGGAAAAAGAACTTAAAAAAGGCTTAGACTACTTAGCTGAAAAACATAGTATTGTAACAAATTGCAGAGCTATTGGTCTGTTGGCTGCATTTGAACTTTACGAAGATCCAACAAGTGGAAAATTGTTTGATCCAACTGTTTTCCCAGCAAATGCGGTAGTTGACGCATGTTTCGAACGCCAATTAATATTAAGAGCGCTTGGAGCCAATAACCAAATTGTAGCAATTGCACCACCTCTTATTATTAACAAAGAAGAAATTGAAAAAATGATTCAAATTATAGACGATTCGATTACTGCTTTTAAAAATACACGCAACTAAACTATTCCTATAAAGTAAGTTGAGTAGTGGTGGTTATAGTTAAAAAAGGGAGGTTCTCTAGTGCTTTATATAAATGGTGAATGGCGAGATACAGGAAATAAATTAGATGTAACAAATCCTGCGACAGGAGAAATAATTAGAACTGTTGCTACAGGTGGTAAAACTGAAACTAAAGAAGCAATTGAAAGTGCGAAGAGGGCATTTGAATTCTGGGGTAAGACAACTGGAAATGAGCGCAGCAACTACCTGTTTCAAGTGGTTCAATTGATGAAAGAAAAAACAAAAGAATTAGCTGAAACAATTACACTTGAAAATGGTAAGCCTTTACCAGATGCTACTCGTGAAGTAGCAGGTGCGATCGGCTATCTGGAATGGTATGCGGAGGAAGCTAAGAGAATTTATGGGGAAACAATTCCTGCATCTGCAGCTAATAAACACTTAATGGTAATTCGTGAACCTGTTGGAGTATGTGCAGCTATAACACCATGGAATTTCCCGTTATCGATGATTACAAGAAAAATTGCACCTGCACTTGCTGCAGGTTGTACGATTGTTTTAAAACCGGCTGACTTAACGCCTCTTTCGGCGATAAAAGTATTTGAATGCTTTCATGAAGTTGGACTACCTGCTGGAGTTGCAAACCTGGTAATTGGTCCAGCTGAAGAAATTGGAAACGAGATGACGAGTAACCCAGACGTTCGTAAAATCACATTTACTGGCTCGACGCGTGTGGGGAAAAAGCTAATCCGTGATTCGTCTGATACAGTGAAGAAAATATCAATGGAGCTTGGTGGACACGCACCGTATATTGTGTTTGAGGATGCTGATATCGACGCAGCAGTTAATGGTATCTTAGTGTCTAAGTTTATTAACTCAGGTCAAACTTGCATCAGCACCAACCGGATTTACGTAGCGGAAACTGTAGCTGATGAATTCTCAGGAAAGTTAGCTGAAAAGGTATCTAAATTAGTTGTAGGAAATGGATTGGAAGATGGCGTAAATGTCGGTCCAGTAATTAATAAAGCGGCTCTTGAAAAAGTGAAAAGTCAAGTAGAAGACGCTGTGAAACATGATGGTAAAGTAATTGCGGGTGGTAATGTATTTACATTAAATAATGGAAGCGGTTACTTCTTTGAGCCCACAGTTATTCAATATGCAAGCGATAATATGAAGATTACAACAGAAGAAACATTTGGACCAGTTGCACCAATTTATACATTTAAGACGGAAGAAGAGGTAGTTGAAAGAGCAAACCATCCTGAATATGGTCTTGCAGCTTATTGTTATACGCGAGACATTGGTCGAGGCTTACGAATGATGCGTGCTTTAGAGTTCGGAATTGTTGGTATTAATGATCCAGCCCCAGTGGTTGTACAAGCTCCGTTTGGTGGTATGAAGGAAAGTGGAATGGGGAAAGAAGGCGGTTGGTACGGACTTGAGGAGTACTTGGAGAAGAAGTTTGTATCGATCTTTTTAAAGTAATTAAAAAATTGTTACTAATCTAGGGGCTCTATATCAAAGTCTGTACTTGACAGCACATTCCACTACAGGCGGACGCTTTCCTGGGGGCGAACCTTGAGTCTCCTCGTCGCTAACGCTCTTGCGGGGTCTCAAGTTGTTCGCTAATCCCCAAGGAGTCGCCGCCTTTCGTCCCATGTGCTTACATGGCATAAGATTTACATTAAATCAAGTGCATATTGTGGTAGACTTTTCTGCATTCTCCCAAAGATTACTTTCCCCATACTTAGTTTATAAAGGATGTGGATTAAATCTACACAATTAATAAAGTAATGAACTTTAACAGGCGTGTTGATTAGGAGTTTATTGAATAATTTCACCCTTATTCCTCAGCTTCCTAATAAAATTTACCATATAAATAATGCCGATTTTATAGATTGTAGCGAAGGGCTACTCGACTCCCGCCCGCAGGAAAGCGAGTAGCCGTAGCGAAAATCAACCTTTTCTTTCATTAGAATTAGATAAAATTAGTTAATCAATACACCTAAAACTTTAATTTAATTTCAATAAAATAAGAGGGAGGATTTATTATGTCTCAAGTACATTTAAAAAATAATGGACAAGAAATAGTTGTCCGCAATATTTTAAAAGAGGATCTTGCTGAAGTTGCCGCACTTTCTATGAAGTGTTTTGGACCTGATATGGCATTAAAATATGAGCATTTTGAAAGTCAGATTGAGTTGTTTCCAGAAGGTCAAATTTGTCTAGAATATAACGGTAAAATTGTAGGAACCGCTTTAAGTCTAATTGTAAATTTTGAAGATTACGGAGATAGTCACTCATATTTTCAAATCTGTGATTTAGGATTTATTCGAAATCATAACCCTAAGGGTAGAAACCTATATGGTATTGAAATTGGAGTACATGAAGATTTTAGAGGGTTACAATTGGGACGTCATTTGTATGATGGCAGAAAAAGAATATGTGAGAAACTTAACTTAGAAAGTATCTTAGTAGGTGGTCGTATACCTTTTTACTATAAATATGCTGAGCAGATGAGTGCAGATGAGTATGCACTAGAGGTAATGAAAGGGAAAATATATGATCCTGTATTAACATTCCAAATGAAAAACGGATACGTATTAAATAAAGTAATGCCAGGCTATTTACCTGGGGATGTTGAGTCATTAGAATATGCAACACTTTTGGAATGGAAAAATCCAGTTTACAAGCTTAAATTAGTATGAGTCTTTTGTCCATTATGTTCGCCTATTTTAATAGGCGAACAGTGGATGCCCATTGTTTATTGCGATTATTTAACTTCCTTAGTTGTGTAAGCGCTTTCAATTTATTGTTATAAGTGTTCCATTAGAGGTAAATCTTAGGTAAAGAGAGGAGTTATCAATGGTTATCGCTGATAAAGTTATTTCGAGTGAAGCAGTATTTACAGGTTTAGAAAATGAAGCAAAGCCAGCTGCTATTGCAATTAAAGGTAACAAAATTATTGCGGTAGGTTCGATGGAGGAAATAAAACCATTTATAGGTTTAGACACGAAGGAATATCATTATGGCAACCAACTCATTATGCCAGGATTTCATGATGCGCACCTTCATCTGATGTTTGGTAGTCTTTTCTCGCATGCAAGTATCAATTTATCGGATGCTCATTCGGAAGAAGAAGTTGCTAGTTTAGTAAAGCAATTCTCGGAAAACGTGCATGCTGATGAATGGATTATAGGCTATGGATGGGATCATACAAATTGGGAAGAGAAATGCTTGCCGACACGTTTTTCTTTAGACAAAGTAATTCCTAACCGCCCAATTATTCTTTTCCACGCAGAAGGTCATTATGCGTGGGTTAATAGTTTAGCACTTGAAAATGCTAGGGTTACAAATGAAACTGAAGACCCTCCTAATGGTACGATCCAAAAAGATGAAAATAATGAAATGACAGGAATTCTTCTTGAAACAGCAATGAATTTAGTTGTGGATATTGCTCTTGCATTTCCGGATAAACGGAAAGAAGAATTGTTTGAAGAGTTCTTAAAAAAATCAGCTCAATTAGGCATTACATCAGTAAATGATTTGTTTGCAAGTAGTTTTGATAAGTTAAATAGTTTCGATATGTATAAGGCATATGATGAAGCTGGAAAACTTACGACTCGAATTCATCTTTACCCTGAGTTAAATGATGATATAGATAGAGCGATAAGCTTGCGTGAAAAGTACAATTCCGAAAAATTACAGCTTGCAGGACTTAAGCAGTTTATTGATGGCGTTGTAACTGGACATACCGCATACATGTTAGATCCTTACTTAGACAAACCTATAACACGTGGGAGTACTGCTTTTCCTGTAGAAACGATCAAAAACTGGGTGACAAAAGCGGACAAAGAAGGATTTCAAATTCGCTTCCATACAATTGGTGATGGCGCAGTTAGGCTTGCTCTAGATATATTTGAAGCAGCAAGGATGGATAATGGTGTGAGAGATTCACGACATGCGCTAGAGCATATTGAAGTGATTCATCCGACAGATATTAAGAGATTTAAAGAATTGGGGGTTGTTCCATCTGTACAGCCTTCTCATCTAGCATTGATGCCAAAAGAAAGTCATACATTGCGTGTCGGTAAAGAAAAAGACCCTTATACGTATTTATGTAAAACGTTATACGACGCAGTCGACTATATTGCTTTTGGTACAGACTATCCAATAACAACATTAGATCCTTTTAAAGAAATTTTCCATGCGATTACGAGATTAGACTTTACTGGTGATTATGAGTGGAATAGTCAAGAGCAGATAACACTCGCAGAAGCGTTGAAAGCGTATACAAAAGGTTCAGCATACAGCACATTCAGAGAAAAAGATTTGGGTACATTAGAAGTTGGAAAATTAGCAGATATTATTGTATTAGATAAAAACCTCTTTGAAGTAGAAAATAAAGAAATTTTGCAAACGAAAGTTTTGTTAACAATTATGGATGGCGAAGTTGTTTATCGTGAATCAGTCTACCATCCTACTATTTTAGTTAATTGATCATTTTACCGAGAATTTTTTATTACTATTCGAGGAGTGAGAAAAATAAAACATCCAGTTAATTTGTCTAGATCACTTTCTTTAACGTCTGTTGTTGTTACTGGGATGGCCTTTATGGCTTTAACTACAGTGTTTAGCACATACGGTATAGCCTCTAAAATATCTCATGGTATGGTCGCTGGATCGTATGTACTTGCATTAATTGTGATGATGTTTACGGCTCATAGTTATGGTCAAATGGCAAAAGCGTACCCCATTGCGGGATCTGCCTATACCTATGCGCAAAAAGCTATTAATTCTCATGTTGGTTTCTTAGTGGGATGGGCAATTTTAATGGACTATCTCTTGATCCCAATGGTTAACTTTTTACTATTTGGTATTTTCTTCTCAGCTGCTATACCTGAAGTTCCACAATATGTTTGGATACTTACATTAATAGTTCTTGTGACATTTGTAAATGTTAAAGGTGTAAAGTTAAGCGCAAATATCAACATGATAGTAATAGGCTTATCGGTATTATTTATAGCTGTCTTTTGCATTTTATCAGTTAAATCAATAGTAACTGGAACCGGGACTGGCATTTTATTTAACCTTGATCCCTTTATTAATACCGAGGAGTCATTTAAGTATATAGTTGCTGGTGCTGCACTACTATGTTTCTCTTTCCTCGGTTTTGATGCAGTTTCTACTTTTTCAGAAGAAGTAAAAAATCCGGAGAAAAACATACCACGTGCAATATCTTTAGTAACAATAATTGGTGGATTATGTTTTGTAATCGTATCTTATTTTGCACATAATGTTTGGCCAGATTATACGAGTTTTAAAGATGCTGATTCTGCTTCCTATGAAATTGTTTTCCTAGTAGGCGGGAATGCCTTACAAGCAGCATTCCTAGCAAAAACTGCAGTGGTTGTATTTGGTTCCGCGTCCGCATCTCAAGCAAGTGCTGCACGTGTATTATACGCAATGGGAAGAGATGGACAATTACCTAAAAAATTTTTTGGGAAAATAAATAAAAGAACGAGAACCCCGGTTAACAATATTTTATTAATTGGTCTTTTATCATTATCTGCATTGTTTTTAAGTCTAACCATTGTCGCGTCTTTCATTAATTTTGGCGCCCTACTTGCATTTACTGCTGTGAATCTATCCGTTGTTTTTTTATATTTCGGTAAGCGAAAAGAACGCTCCTTAAAGGGGATTATCTTCTATTTGATTTTTCCATTAATCGGAGCAGTACTTACAACTTGTTTGCTTTTCAACCTAGACGTTTATTCGATTGCTCTTGGTAGTGTTTGGTTAGGAATTGGTGTTATTTATTTATTATTTATGACAAAAGGTCTTAAGCATAAACCACCAGTGCTCAATCCAGATCAGATTGATTCGTCGCAGTTTAATGAAACAGCTAAAAATATGTAAAGGGGATGGATGAATGACAGATAACACTACGCTCAAAAGGTCATTAGGTGTTTGGTCAATTGTTGCACTGGGATTAGGATATATGACGCCTACAGTGATCTTTGATACGTTTGGAATTGTATCAAAATTAACAAATGGTGTAGTACCAATGGCGTATTTTGTCGCCTTGTTAGTAATGGTATTGACAGCGATTAGTTATGGAAAGATGGTACAGGTATTCCCGGCTGCTGGTTCAGCATATACATACACCCGGGAAACAATGGGGTCTCACCTAGGATTCCTCGTAGGTTGGGCATCGTTATTAGATTATTTATTATTACCTTTAGTTAATGCATTAATTATTCGAATATATATGGAATCTCTGTTTCCGAATGTACCTGTTTGGATTTGGGTTTTTGCTTATGTCATTGTAGTTACTGCAATTAATGCTTATAGTATGGAATCAACATCCAGCTTAAACTTTATACTCGTTGTTTTCACGATTTGTTTAATAAGTATCTTCATAATACTTGCTTCTGTACAACTTTATCACGGTATGGGAAATGGTACATTATTCACGATTCATCCACTATCACATGAAAATGTGAAATTAATGGCCGTTTTAACTGGGGCAACAGTAGTAGCTTTCTCGTTTATCGGTTTCGACGCAATAACAATGTATACGGAAGAAGCAAAGGATACATCAACAGTTCCTAGAGCAATCCTACTAACTGTTTTAATCGGTGGGGGTATTTTCTTTATTGCTTCTTATTTTACACAAGCATTATTCCCGGATGTTTCTGTGTTCGAAAATGTAGATGATACATTGCCGGAAATTGGTTTATATGTAGGCGGGAAGCTATTCCAACTACTTTTCATTGCTGGAGCTTTCGCTGCTACTGTAGCTTCAGGACTTGCATCTCATGCAAGTGCATCTCGTTTGCTATTTGTTATGGGCAGAAATGGTGTACTTCCTAAAAAAACTTTCGGATACTTACACCCTAAATTTAGAACGCCTGTTTTTACGATTGTTTTGACGGGAATCGTATCATTATTTGCAATAGGACCAAATTTAGAATTAATTGCTTCAGTCATTAACTTTGGGGCATTAATTGCATTCACATTCGTTAATCTATCTGTTATTGTTCATTTCTATATTCGTGAAAAAAGGAGATCAGGCAGTGAAACCTTTAAGTACTTAATTATGCCCTCTTTAGGAGCATTAGCTACTGGAGTTCTTTGGTATCATTTACACGTTGATGCATTTATAGGTGGAATCGTTTGGCTTATAATCGGAACCATTTACATGCTGTTTATAACAAGATTCTTTAAAAAAGAACTTGGAAGCATGGACTCTATTGATGACTTGGAGTCATTAGATAAAGAGATTTTTAATGAAGATAAGATTAAAGTCTTGAATTAACTATATAGAGGATGAGAATCGATAATCTTCCTCTTTTTAATGACACAAGAAGTAAATAAAGGAGTGATTGCTTTGAAAGAAAAAATTCGACTTTATATAGAAGAAAATAAAGAAGAATTATTTAAAACAATTCAAGATGTCGTACGTATAAAAAGCGTTGTTGGTAATGAACAAGAGATGCAATTATACATGAAAAAAAAATATGAAGAACTTAACTTGATTTTGCATGAGATTGAACCAAAATATGAGAAGGTTTCAGCTCATGAAGCGTTTATTGATTCAGGTATTCCGTTTGAAGACCGAAAAAATATTATTGGAATACATAAAGGTGTCTCCAATGGTAAATCATTAACGATTCATGGGCATGTAGATGTTGTTTCTCCAGAACCTTATTCAAACTGGACGATGGACCCATGGAGTGGAGATATTATTGGAAACAAGTTATACGGTCGAGGCTCTGCCGATATGAAAGCAGGACTTATTTCAAATTGGTTCGCATTGAAAACATTAATTGATTTAGGTTATCCAATTGCTGGAGATGTTCAGCTACATTCAGTAATAGAAGAAGAAGCTGGTGGTGGAGGCGGAGCTTTAGCATGTTTGGAGGAAGGCTTCGTAACAGATGGGTACATTTCGACAGAGCCACATAATTTGAATATGACAATAAGTCATGGGGGGATTATGTATTTTCGAGTGTACGTAAAGGGAAGAACAGCGCATGCTGGTTTAGCGCATGAAGGCATCAATGCTATTTCAAAAATGATGAAAATCCTTAGTGCGCTAGATGAATTAAGTGAATGGCGTGCTAAAAATGTTAAGTTTGATTTATTTGAAAAGGGGTCTGGACAGTCCGTTCACTTAAATTTAGGTGTACTAAAAGCTGGGGACTGGGTATCGACAGTTCCAGGGGAAGCGATCCTCGAAGGAAGAATTGGTTTTATCCCAGGGGAAACTCGCGAAGAAATTAAGCAACTAGTACAAGACACGATTATGAACTCTGTCTTAGGCGATGAGTGGATGGATAAAAATCCACCTGTTATAGAGTGGTTTGGATGGTCAACAGAGCCATGGTACCAAGATCCTGAGAACCCTTTTGTAAAATTATTCATCGAAAATGCAGAAGATGTTATGGGACATAAAATAATAATGGTTGGAAGAGCTGGAGGAAATGATGCACGATTTACTCAGTATTACGGAAAACAAGGATTGTGCTTTGGGCCAATTGGAGAAAATATGCATGGACCAGATGAATGTGTTCATTTAGATAGCGTAGTAGAAGTAACTAATGTTTTGGCAAATTATATTATTAAGTGGAGCGAGAGTTAATCAACGTTTCTCTCTTATCAATTAAATCGATGAAACAATTCTTGTATTCTGAATTAATTGAAAATTAAAATAATTCATTTCCGAAATGTAAGTAAATCACATTTTAATAGTTGGCAAGCTTATTATTTAAAAACATTTAAAAGAGAGGATGTATTTTTATGAAAAGAAATTATTCTGTTGAAGAACTTAAAGTGTTAGACCAAAAGCATTTTCTACACCCTACTTCACCAGTAAAGACAGAAAACGGTCCGGCATTTATTTTTACAGAAGGAAAAGGTGTTTATCTGTATGATATTACAGGTAAAAAAGTTATTGATGGTATGTCTTCACTTTGGAATGTGAATATCGGACATGGTAGAACAGAACTTGGTGAAGTAGCGAAGGAACAAATGGATAAATTAGCCTTCAGTTCTTGTTTTGCAACGTTTAGTAATGAGCCTGCTATTCTATTAGCAAAAAAGTTAGCAGAATTAGCACCAGGTGATTTAAATACTACATTTTTTACGTCCGGTGGTTCAGAATCCAATGATAGCGCCTATAAATTGGCTCGTCATTATTGGATATTAAAAGGGGAAACTTCTCGAAAAAAAATTATCTCAAGATCGAGATCTTATCACGGGGTGGCAATCGGTGCTACAAGTGCGACGGGTTTAAAAGGATTTCGTGATTTTACAAATTCTAATGCACCAGATTTTCTATTCGTAGATCATTTCTCCATTCAGGCTTTACGTGATTTGATTGAATCTGAAGGTCCAGAAACAATAGCTGCTTTCATCACCGAGCCAGTACAAGGTGCAGGTGGGGTGCATGTTGCACCGGAAAATTATTTCAAAGAAATTCGTGAAATTTGCAATGAGTATGGTATTTTGATGATAACTGATGAAGTTATCACAGGATTTGGTAGGACGGGTAAGTTCTTTGCGATGGAACATTTTAATGTGGTACCGGATATGATGTGCTTTGCAAAAGGTGTTACTAGTGGATATGCACAATTAGGTGGTGTAATGATCTCAGAGAAAATACACCAAGAATTTTCTGAGTTATCAGAAGGAACTATATTGCATGGATACACGTATAGTGGTCATCCAATGGCCTGTGCAGTTGGACTGAAAAATATTGAAATTATAGAGAAAGATAATTTAGTAGCAAATGCAGAAATTCGTGGTCAAGAGCTATTAGCAGGGTTAAAAGTATTACAAGCGAAGTATCCATTTATTGTTGATGTAAGAGGATTAGGTTTAATGGCAGGTATAGAGATCTCTTATGAAGGAAGACTCCTGGCTCCGCAAATAGTGACAGAGGCAGCAAAGTTGGGATTAATATGTCGCTCTGTTGTACTAGATGCTCAAGATATTGTTGTATTTTCACCACCATTATCAATAAGCCAAAAGGAGTTAAGAGATTTATTAGATATTCTAGAAAAGGCGATTCAAGAAGTAGAGAATCAGGTATTGGTAAATAAGTTGTAATACGAAAGGTGAGGTAATTTAATGAGGGGAAATTAAAGTGATATGGGAAGAGAATGGCTGAAGTATGCAATTGAGGAAATGACAGAAGTGAAACTTGTAGTTATAAATCAAAACTAAAAAAATAGGTAGGAGGAAATATAATGATAATTGGTGTACCTAAAGAAATAAAAAATAATGAAAATCGAGTAGGAATTACTCCAGCGGGTGTTGTGGCTTACAAAAAAGGTGGTCATGAAGTAATAATTGAATCGAGTGCAGGGCTAGGTAGTGGATTTACAGACCAAGATTATTTAGATGTAGGCGCTCAAATTACTAAATCGACTAAGGAAGTTTGGGATGTTGATATGGTGATTAAAGTGAAGGAGCCGATTCAGGAGGAGTACAAATATTTTAAAGAGAATTTAATTCTCTACACATACCTACATTTAGCTCCAGAGCCAGAATTAACGAAAGCTTTGCTTGAAAGTAAAGTTACTGGAATTGCTTATGAAACAATTCAATTAGATTCAGGTGCCTTACCGTTGTTAACGCCAATGAGTGAAGTTGCAGGCCGAATGTCTGTACAAATTGGTGCACAGTTTTTAGAAAATTCCAAAGGGGGAAAAGGAGTTCTTTTAGGTGGTATTCCTGGTGTTGCACCTGGAAATGTAGTGATTGTAGGTGCTGGAGTTGTCGGGACGAATGCTGCGAAAATGGCAGTAGGATTAGGTGCAAACGTAACAATTTTAGACGTTAATATTACACGCTTAAGTCAAATAGATGATATGTTCCAAGGACGTGTTCGTACACTTGCATCAAATACCTACAATATCGCTGAAGCAGTGAAAACAGCTGATTTGTTAATTGGTGCTGTGCTCATTCCAGGTTCACGTGCACCACAATTAGTTTCAAAAGAAATGATTCAAACGATGCAAAAGGGTTCTGTTGTAGTGGATGTAGCGGTAGATCAAGGGGGTTCTATTGAGACAATTGATCGAATTACTACTCATAGTAATCCTACTTATGAAGTATACGGTGTTGTGCATTACGCAGTTGCGAATATGCCAGGTGCTTGTGCGCGTACTTCAACAATGGGCTTGTCAAATGTAACTGTTCCATACGGTTTGCAAATAGCTAATAAAGGCTATCGCCAAGCTGCTTTAGATAATCCTGTTTTAGCGAAGGGGATAAACGTAGTAAATGGAAAAATAGTATATAAAGCGGTAGCTGATGCACATGGATTACCATATACGGATCTACAAGTAGAATTAGCAGCAGAAACAACTTCGGCGTTAGCAGTTAAATAGAATAAGAGAAATAATGTTATTTGAAATGAAAAGAAGGTGAAATTTGGTAGAGAACGTAATCTACCAAGCTTTCACCTTCTTTTCTATTTAACATGAATGCCTGCAGATTGTAGTTCTTTATAAAACTATAATTTGCAAATTCATTCAACAATAAGTACTTCTCCGATGGCATGGGTATTGTAGTTCCAAAAAAAGTAGGTTAATAAAAGTGTAGGGAGACGTGTTCAACTTCAAAAAGAATGTAAGCTTTATATTGAACATTGAGAACTAAAAGCATGTTCAGCCAAATTCCAATCATAAAACTACTTTTAAAAGCAGGTTTTTAACGTTACCGGTAATTCATATATATAAAGTAAAAACTAATAGGAGTAGAAATCATTGGACAAACAAAATAGCAGATATAGATGGGTTGTATTTGTTTCTGTATTATTTACTTATTTATTAATGGCGAGTCAACGAACCGCCCCAGGACTGATTACAGACCAGTTGATGCGAGATTTTAATGTAACAGCATCAACGATTGGGTTATTGACGAGTATTCAATTTTTTGTCTACACGAGTTTGCAAATTCCGATGGGGATTTTAGCGGATCGATTTGGGCCAAATTTTTTCCTAATTATCGGGGCTTCTCTTACAGGTTTAGGTACAATTATTTATAGTTTTGGTACACATGAATTCGTCCTGTTTTTTGCCAGAATACTAACTGGGGTTGGGGATGCAACCATATGGGTTAACATGGTGTTAATTTTGGCCCAATGGTTTCAACCAAAAGAATTTGTTCGATTAATTGGCCTAGCGGGCATGACAGGAAGTCTTGGTTTCTTATTGGCGACAGTACCTTTCTCCACATGGATACTCTTATTTGGATGGAGGGTAACATTTTTCTCAGTAGGACTACTATTATGTTTATGTGGCATTCTCCTTTATGTTGTACTTGTAAAAAAACCAAAACAAATTTTGGGAGATGAACCAGTAGCGGATGTAGCAGAAGTGCAACGTGAAAAAACATCTGTTTTACTACGAAGAATATTTTCAAATCCGCAAGCATGGGCTCTATTCTTTTGCCATTTTGGGGTAGTCGGCGGTTATGTAGGGTTTATCAGTTCGTGGGCAGTTCCATACGGGATGGATATGTATGAAATGACGCGTTCAGATGCCAGCCAGCTGATTATGATTGGTCTTATCGGGGCACTGATTGGAGCACCTCTAGCTAGTTGGATTTCAAGTCGGCTTGAAACAATTAAAAGACCGTATATTGTTGTTCAAATCATTGTTCTATTAGGGTGGATTTCTTTCCTTTTATGTAATGGGCATCCTTCCTTTGTCTTTCTAATAATTATTTTCTTTATCATTGGCTTTGGATATGGGGCAAGTGCATTAACCTTTGCAGCTGTACGTCAATCTTTTAATCTGAAAGAATCTGGAATTGTTTCAGGGATTGCCAATACGGGCGGCTTTTTAAGTGCTGTATTGCTACCCATCATTTTTGGCTATATATTGGATCATTTTCAATCAACTTCAGGAAATCTATTTGATGGATATTACTATGGTTTCATCACGCCGGTTATTTTCTCCATCGTTGGTTTGATTGGCGTGATGTTATTGAAGGAAAAACGTCAGAGAGTAGGACAAAAAAGAATATCCGCATGAGGGAATCGAAATAAGAATAACAATAAAAGCAGGGGTAAAGAGTATGGAAGGAAAGCCACCATTCTCTGCTCCTGTTTTTACTACCTGATTTACAAGGTATATCAAAATAGTAAGATGTTAGGTATAATTAGTAATGAAGAAAAGAAAAATTATGATTAGATTAAACCTTGTATAGAAGGGGGAGAAAACTTAAATTGACAAATAATAATAAAACGGTCGTCCGTTCAATGGATATTTTAAATTTATTTATCGATCATACTGAACTGTCATTTCAAGAAGTCATTGAGTTATCAGGAATCCCTAAAACCACCGCTTTCCGCATGTTGAAATCTTTTGAGGAAATGGAATTTTTAGAAAAGGGAACGGATACAAAATATAGGTTAGGTATTCTCTTCCTTAAATTTGGACATCTAGTATCAACACGCCTAGATGTGCGGAAAATCGCTGATCCAATTATGAATGCGTTACATAATGATGTAAAAGAAGCCATTAATTTAATCGTTCGTGATGGTGATGATGCTGTTTATATCGAGAAAATAGATACGAAGCAAAAAGTTCGACTCTACACAGCAATTGGTAGAAAAAGTCCTCTTTATGCAGGGGCATGCCCGCGTGCTATATTATCCTTTTTACCGGATGCAGACATAAAGGAATATCTCGATTCAGTAGAACTTAAATCATTTGCAATGGGGACGATTACAGAAAAGGAAAGACTTTTTGAAACGATTGTGCAGGCTAGAGAACTTGGTTATACAATCAGCCATTCAGAATTAGAAAATTATACATCTGCTGTTGCAGCACCGATTTACGATCATAAAGGAGAAGTTGTTGCAGCAATGAGTATTGCGGGATTAGAAACCAATTATCAAGGAAAAAACGTTGAAATCTTCGTCGAGAAACTAAAGAAAGCTACCGCAGAGATTTCTAAACAATTGGGGTATGAACAGCTTTAAAAAATGGGTAGTCTCAAAAGTCATTTGAGATTACCCATTTTGCGTTGGAGTTGATAATTTATGGATCATCACCAAAAGTTGTGGATGACATTTTTAAAAATATATGCACGGTATTTTAGTTGATTGTAGTGGAGACTGGACGCCCCCAGGAAGCTCTGCTCTGTGCGAAAGCGAAGCGACAGCAACAAAGCGCCCAGTCGGAACGGAAATCAACCACACGGTTTGATGAAAAGCCTAATTTTTAGGAAATATTTTTATCTAAATATGCTACAACCTTTTTAAACGGAGCCCAAATGCTAATTCATGCCGTTTTTTTTCTTGACGTATTAATGCTAATTGAGCTTCTTCAAGAGTGACCTCTTTAAAATGGACGCGACCATTTGCTTGCATTTGTGCTAATGAGGGTAAATCAGCAGAAATGACTTGACCTATTTTAGGATATCCACCAGTTGTTTGACGATCTGCCATTAAAATAATAGGTTGCCCATTGGGGGGGACTTGAATCGTTCCAAATGTAACCCCTTCGGATAATAATTCAAATGGCTCTTTTAACTGAATAGCCTCTCCTTCTAATCGATAGCCCATTCGATCTGCGTGTGTAGTGATGGTGTAAGGTGTTGACAGGAATTTTTTTAAACTCTCTTCATCGAAATGCTGATATTCAGAGCCTCTTATGAAGCGGATTGTTTGCGTTTTTTTAAATGCAACAAAGGATGTGTAATCAGCTGACCAAGAAAGATGTGTCGGTTCTTTTTTTAATTGTTTAAAAAGATCCTCTCCTAACGCTGATCGTCTATCTAATTCAAAGACATCATTCTTCAGCAATTTTCTTCCTTGAAATCCTCCAATTCCAGCACGTAAATAGGTGCTTTTACTGCCCATCACATTGGGCACTTGAATGCCCCCACTAAACGATACGTAAGCTCGGCAACCACTAATCGCAGTATTAAATTTTAAAACAGAGCCTTTTTGAATGAAAAGTGGTCGCCACATTGGGGCTTCTTTGCCGTCTATTGTAGGTTGTAAATTACCACCTGTAATTGCGATCAGTTCATCCGTTTCAAATAAAAGGGTTGTTCCATAAAGTGTCACCTCAAGAGCGCCTTCTCCTTCCGAATTGCCAACAAGTAAATTCGCAATTCGCAAGGACATTGAATCCATTGCTCCTCCGACGATAACACCAAACTTTTGTAGTCCATATCTTCCTAGGTCTTGAATAGTTGCCAGCACACCTGGCTGTAGTACTTTTATGCCCATGTTTCCATCTCCCATTCGCTCTTATATTCTTCCAACGAAATTGGTACAAACTGAATTCGATCACCCGGTTGTAATAAGGTTGGAGGAGATAGTTCAGGTTGAAACAAACGTGAAGGTGTTCGGCCGATGATTTGCCATCCACCTGGAGTTTCTAATGGGTAAATCCCTGTTTGATTTCCCGCAATTCCAACAGATCCCGGAGTAATCGATAACCGTGGAGTTTCTTTACGAGGTGTTGCTATTTGTCTGTCCATTCCGCCCATAAACGGAAAACCTGGAGCAAAGCCTATCATGTAAACAAGATATTCAACAGAAGAGTGAATTTTAATGACTTCATTAGGTGTTATCCCATGATAGGAGGCTACAAATTCTAGATCTGGTCCCATTTCGCCACCATATACTACAGGGATTTTTACGACACGCGCCTTCGTTGTTTCAACTATATGAGATTGGTTCAGTAAAGAAAGAATTGTTGCTTTCACCTTTTCGTAAGGCATTTCGCCTCCTTTTTCTACATTTGAAAAGTATACTTCAATAGGATTGTAATAAACTGTCACATTATTATAGGCAGGCACAGCCTCGATGAATCCTTCAAATGGATTTCTCTCTAATACATTTAATATATATTTCACTTTGTAATGAATTGCCTCACTGATTCCTTCACCTACATGTATGACTAGTGCAGAATCACTCAAAGGTCTTATCTGTACATTCTCTTTTAAATTCATCATAAAAACCATCTCCTGAAGTTTCGTAATTCGGTATGCAAGTTTTAAATAACGGATTATTTAATATTATATTTCAACAATAAACGAAAACAAGTTTGATTTAAATGAAAATTTTTAAAAAAATATTCTTTCTCAAAATTTTAAATTCACACTTTTCAGTGACAATAAAATATGTTAATATTTTTTTAAATTTCAAAACTTAAGTTCCGAATATCGGTACAAATGTTGGTAAATGTATTCAGTATAACTACTTTAGTTAGAAGAAAATGGGGGAAGAAGATGTTTCGAGTTGATTTAAACTGTGATTTAGGGGAAAGTTTTGGTCGTTATCGACTTGGAGAGCAAGAAGAAATCTTACAATATGTAACCTCTGCTAATATTGCTTGTGGATTCCATGCTGGAGACCCAACAGTCATGCGAGAGACAGTTAAGTTAGCCATTGCCAATGGTGTGAAGATCGGGGCACATCCAGGATTACCGGATTTAAATGGCTTTGGACGACGTGAGATGAACATCACACCACAGGAAGCTTATGATATGGTTATTTATCAAGTTGGAGCATTGCAAGGTTTTCTAACGACCTACAATGAAACCATGCAGCATGTTAAGCCACATGGAGCACTTTATAATATGGCTGCTAAAAATCCAGCGATTGCTGAGGCAATCGCACAAGCTATTTATGATATGTCACCTTCACTTGTGTTATTTGGTCTCTCAGGTAGTGAATTAACAAAAGCTGGAGAAAAAGTAGGGCTTCAAACAGCCCATGAAGTGTTTGCAGATCGTACCTATCAGAAGGATGGTTCTTTAACATCTCGTAAACAACCGGATGCATTGATTACCGATAAGGAACAGGCAGTGAGTCAGGTTGTGAGAATGGTGAAAGAGGGAAGTGTGCTGTCCCAACAGAAAATTGATCTCCCATTACGGGCAAATACTATTTGTATTCATGGGGACGGGGAACATGCTGTAGAGTTTGCAAAATATATTCATTCAAGATTAGCAGAGCAACAAATATCAGTTCGTGCAATCAAGGAGGGGTAAGCCAATGGTAGCAAAAGAAAAGGAAGTTAGTGAAGCAGCAATCGAGCAAGAGAAAAAAGGTGCCTTTGTTAAGAAAACAGCAAGTAAAAGTGTGTTAATAGGAGCAGCCTTTTTAATGGCTACCTCATCTATCGGACCGGGTTTTTTAACACAAACGACAGTATTTACACAGCAATTAGCGGCTAGTTTTGGATTTGTCATTTTAATTTCATTAATTCTAGATATTGTCGCACAGGTAAACGTTTGGCGAATCATTGCTGTTTCTGGCTTGCGAGGGCAAGAAATTGCCAATAAGGTGTTACCTGGATTAGGTGTTCTCCTTGCAATTATGATTGTTATAGGAGGTTTAGCATTTAATATTGGGAACGTTGCTGGAGCTGGATTAGGGTTAAATGCAATGCTTGGAGTAGAACCAATTATGGGTGCCATATTAAGTGCACTTTTTGCTATTTTTATATTTATCTATAAAGAAGCAGGAAAGGCAATGGACAAGGTTGCGCAAATTGCTGGCGGTGTCATGATTTTACTCATGTTATTCGTTGCTTTTAAAACGTCACCACCTGTAGGAGAAGCGATTGTGAATACCGTTTGGCCTAAAGAAATTAGCTGGTTTGCGATTGTAACTTTGGTTGGTGGATCGGTTGGAGGTTACATTACTTTTGCTGGTGGTCACCGCCTTTTGGATGCTGGTATTAAAGGGCAAGAATCTTTGCCCGAAGTAACAAAAAGCTCTGTGACAGGGATTTTGATCACTGGCGTAATGCGTATTGCTTTATTTTTAGCGGTGCTTGGCGTTGTTTCAAAAGGTTTAGTCATTGATCCTGCCAATCCCCCTGCCTCTGTTTTCCAACTAGCTGCGGGTAATATTGGTTATCGCATGTTTGGTATGATTATGTGGGCTGCAGCGATTACTTCTGTTGTAGGTGCAGCTTATACATCCGTTTCATTTATTCGTACATTCCACCCTAGCATTGAGAAATATCATAATTGGGTGATTATAGCCTTTATCGTCATTTCAACAACAACCTTTGCCTTGGTTGGGAAGCCTGTTAATGTGTTAATTTTGGTAGGTGCATTAAATGCACTGATTTTACCATTAGCACTTGGCATTATATTAGTTGCTGCACACAAAAAAGAAATTGTTGGTACATATAAGCATCCTCGTTGGTTAACTGTAACGGGAGCCATTGTAGTTGTTCTTATGGGATATCTCAGCATCATTACATTAATTGAACAAATTCCAAAAATTTTTAGTTAATCTAATAACCAGCCATCCATGAGCAACTTTTCATGGATGGTTAATTTCTAAGGAGTGAATGGATGATGACAACATATAG
This sequence comes from Lysinibacillus sp. Bpr_S20, assembly GCF_023337835.1. Classification (NCBI taxonomy): domain Bacteria; kingdom Bacillati; phylum Bacillota; class Bacilli; order Caryophanales; family Bacillaceae; genus Lysinibacillus; species Lysinibacillus sp. Bpr_S20. The sequence goes on along the minus strand of NZ_JALNLQ010000003.1, from coordinate 200,187 downwards.
TACTTTAGAGCCGAATGAAATCCGTCAACGTATTCGCAATCAAGAAATTTCTGGACCAACTTCTGGCATGTCGATTGGGTTTACACAAGCAAATTTAGTAATTTTGAAGAAGGAGCACGCCTTTGATTTTCTCCTATTTTGTCAGCGAAATCCAAAGCCATGCCCATTATTAGACGTGACTGAACCTGGATCATTTATACCTTCAAAAATTGCTAAAAATGCAGATATTCGCAAGGACATTCCGAAATATCGTATTTATCGGGATGGTATTTTAACGGAAGAAGTATTAGATATTACAGATTATTGGGAAGAGGATATGGTAGGCTTTTTAATAGGGTGTAGCTTCACATTTGAAACACCTCTTCTTGAAGCAGGTATTCCAATAAGACATATTCAAGAAAACTGTAATGTACCAATGTATAAAACAAATATCGCTTGTGAAAAGGCAGGTGTGTTTAAAGGACCAACTGTTGTCAGTATGCGCCCTATGACACCAGAGGATGCGATTCGTGCCATCCAAATTACTTCGCGCTTTCCAAATGTACACGGTGCACCCATTCATATTGGTCATCCAGAACAAATAGGGATTACGGATATTTCAAAACCAGATTTCGGTGATGCCGTGTCCATTAAGTCAGGGGAAGTACCTGTATTTTGGGCTTGTGGCGTAACCCCTCAGGCAGTAGCAATGGAAAGTAAACCTTCTATTGTAATTACCCATGCACCGGGGCATATGCTAATCACTGATATAAAGGAAACAAGCTTGAGTATACTTTAAGGTATGTTCGGAGACATTTATTAATTTTCTTCATAAAGGCTGTTTTCTCAAAGATTGTTGCTGTTAGAGACAGATTTAATCTACAAAATGTGTGTAGGATAAATCTGTCTTTTCGGTTTGATATTTCGTGATTGAAGAAAAAACATTCATTATTTTTAAAATATTTTACTTACTTCTATGTAAAATAACTATTTTCCTCGTGGCCAAATGAAATATGAAATAGATATGATAAAATCAATTCCCAGTACTAAAGACCATACTTTTAGTGTTTCAAAAAGTTTAGAGCTACGGTCCGCATCATTTACTAAGTATATCAATATTAATAAAAATCCTGCTCCGATGATATATGCGAATAAATGCTGAAAAGACCCTTTCAAAGAATTACGAGCATATGCGAAACCAGTCTTTTTTTCAGGTTTTGTTCCCTCTTTTTTTATGTAGTATAAGAACCTTTCATCAGCCCAACGAACGATACTCTTTCCAAAAGCAATCGACACACCTAAATAGATAGCAGCAATTGCGTGAGACGTAGTTGCATTTCCACCCTTTAATAGATCTATAGCAGTTACGATTAACAGAAACAAATCAATCACGGGTGTTAGAAGTAAAAAGAACGATCCCATTTTTTTAAAGTTATATACATAACGTAAAGTTAGACCGAGTATTATAACAATCCAAAAACCAATTTCTGCTGCAATAATTGACCAAGTAATAAAATTCAATTAACCACCCCACACTTTTACTTACAAAAAATCTAGTAGTATAAAAACACACGCTTAAATATTGTATATTATATTATAAGGAGAAACAATAAAATAATTCCACCTTTTATCAAATTTACCATATTAATTCAGTGAAAACCTCTTTTTCTTCGCTAATTGAATAACAGTAAACTACTGAATCCGCTTAAAAAGCATCTGATAAATGGTGCTCTTTGCCTTTTCTTATTGCTTCAATTGTGAAATAGTTAGATTTTTGACAAGTTAAAATAAGCATTTGCTCTACCCGATTTTCAAATGCCAAGTTTTTATGTAACTCAAGCCAACGATACCAGTACTATCCAAATAATACGTACCAACGCCCTGAAATCGTTCCATCCATCCTTTACATATTATTGAACGCCTCCTGCAAATGCATTAAGACCAGTCCATTCTACACATTTTGTAGATGAACTTGGTCTTTAGTAAATCATTCTTAAACTAAAATAACTATATATTTTCAGGTAAATAATGTTTATACATTTCCAATGCATCGGTATGCTCTTTTAATACAGCAATGGTTTTATGGTTTGGTTTTGCAAAAATAATAGAATAATCCTCTTCGTTAAGTTCCTTATTAATTGAAAAAGCTAATTTTTCTTCATCTAATGAAAATTGAGCATTAACACCAGTTTTGTTTCCACGAGCATCTAATCGTATCCACTTCTTATAAGACTGAAAATAAACAGCATTCAAAGCGTGAATCGAATATCCTTTTTCTGGGGTATCAAACAACATTAAACGCTGATAACAAAAACCTGTTGGAATTCCTTGCGAACGTAATAGTGCTGCCAAAAGATTTGATTTTGCATAGCAAATACCTTGTTTATACTTCAATACATCTGATGCGTGACAAGTAACTTTTTTTCTTTGAATATCCCAAGAATGTGATATTTCATCACGAACAAATTCAAAAGCAATTTTTGCTTTTTCAATTTCTGTTTGAGTAGAGTTAAATAGTTCTTCAATTTTTTCTTTAATTATTGAATTTGAATAATCAACCACATCTAACTCAAGTAAATAATCCCCTAAATTTTCAGATTCAAATACAAACCCCATAAACCACCAACCCTCTCGATTGAATTTTTATTAATCGTTAAGTATTAATATACGATAAAGTGAGATGGTTCGTATATATTTTTTTCTACTAACCTTTGTTGAATAGCAACGATCTTTAAGAAAACAGCCTTAATAAAAAAGGACTTACTTGGGGAATACCACAAAAAAACGCCGCAGTGTCGTTCGATTCAAGATCTTGGGGGTAAAGAAATACGTGTCGTGACAAGTTTAATGGATATTACTGCTTAGAAAGCATGAAGAAAAACGAGATGATTTAACGGCACGGAGCATCTAGCCTTTTTGTATGTATTCATCACACTAGAACTTCCTTGATGATAGTTCATCAATAGAATAGTAGAGGAATGTAGTTTATGAAATGGGGGTTTAATTCACGCACATTGTAACATTGGTTATAAAATAGAAAATGAGGATTGTTTTTTTTAGTGGATGGCTAAAATAACAATGAAGTGGATGGTTAATTACAAATGAAATAATATTAATATATAATTTTTTATCAGGAATAACATTGCTAAAAGAAGAAAGCGCGTAAGTTTGAAGGAAATAATGAGGTGTGTATTTATGGATTGGAAGCCTGATAGACATGCGAAAAAAGCTATCTATAAACAACTCGCAGAATATATTGAAAAGGGAATTGCAGATGGTACATTTCCACCTGATAAACCATTGCCATCAGAGAGATATTTAGCTAGTGCTCTAAATGTAAACAGAAGTACTGTCGTGAATGCATATGACGAATTAGAATCAATGGGGCTAATTGAAAGAAATAGAGGAAGTGGTACTACCATTAGTAAGGATATATGGGGTTTAACAAAAAAACGGATTCCTAGCTGGAATAGGTATATTGAGGCGGGTTCTTTTTTACCTAGTCAACCTGTCACGCAAAAAATAAGAAAAGAAGCAGTTGAACATAAATTAATAAATTTAGCTTCCGGTGAATTGTCAGAAGAACTTTTCCCAAAAAGGTTTTTAAGCGAGATAACGTCAACACGTTCTTTTATTGGAAGCCTAGGATATGATCACCCGCAGGGGAATGAAATCTTTAGAACTACCATTGCAAAACACGTAAAAAAAAGTCGGGGAATCGAATCTAATCCTTCTTCAATACTGATAACATCAGGAGCGCAACAAGCATTACATTTAATTGTACAATGTTTGTTAAAGCCTGGAGATGCAATAGCAATAGAAGATCCTTCTTACAATTATAATCTTCCAATTTTCAAATCGGTGGGTATACAAGTGCATTACCTTCCTGTTGATAAGGGTGGCATAAACCCAGAAGATTTGCAGTCATTATATAAAAAACATCGAATTAAAATGATTTTTTTAAATCCATATTTTCAAAATCCAACGGGTTCCTTATTGAATAAAAAGAAAAAAGAAGCGATTTTAGATATATCCTCAAAGCTTGGAATTCCAATAGTAGAAGATGATCCTTATAGTTTAACTGCTTTTTCAGGAGAAAAAATCGCTACCCTTAAATCAATGGATAGGAATGGCAACGTCTTATACATTAGTTCTTTGTCCAAAATTGTTGCATCTGGATTAAGAATAGGGTGGATTATAGGCCCAACATCGGTGATTGAAAGATTATCCGATGCAAAACAACAAATCGACTTCGGTCATTCTAGCTATACACAATGGATAGCGAATGATTTTTTAGAATCAGAAAATTTTCATATTCATATAAAAAGTTTAATGAAGGAATTACAAAAAAGGAGAGATAAAATTGTAAAAAGCCTAGATGCTTATTTAAAAGATTTAGTGGAATATTCTATTCCTCAAGGTGGTATTCATATATGGTGTAAAATACTTAAAAACTATAATGAAACCCAATTGCTTGAAGAATCCATTAAAAGAGGCGTCATTTATGTTCCTGGTTCTACACTTGGATCCAAAGATGGCTTTGTTCGTTTTACTTTCGCCAAGGAAGATGAAGATTCAATAGATGAAGGAATCAAAAGGTTTGCAGAAGCTCTTAATAGTTTATAAACAATCGGTTGACTAAAATTTGGTAGGTTCGATGTTTTAAAATAGTGATCCCGAAGATAAATGGATGGTCAAAAAAACATCGAATTGGATGGTTATAAAAAATATAAATCCCTTATCATTGGGAGTGGATGATAAATCATCTATAAAGCCTACTGAAAAGAGATGATAAGATATGACAACGGGTATGATTGTTACGCTAGTGATTGGATCTATTATTAAATTGTTAATGAGCCCTCCCAGTATAGCTGTGGCATGGGGGGTAAGTAAATTTGAACTTCATAAAAAGCTTGATGCAAAAGATGTTACGGTAACATTTAATGGAGATAATTTAGAAGAGGATGAAAAAATTAGATTTACAGACTATTTTAATAAAGCTTCCTTTTTGAAAAAACACTATATATTTCCAGGTAATGAAAAATTATTTTTACAACCAGAGACTAATGTTACCCCATTTGTCATGAACGTCAAAAGAGGCAAAAAAGAGGTTGATTTCTTTGTTTTTAGGTACGACAATCACGTTGATGTAGTCAAGAAATACAAGGAGAAGGTTGTTTCATATAGTGTTAGTTCTGAAAATCTACAAAATTTCTCCATTTTAACTATAAATCCAAACCATTGAATAGAAGGTTTTCAAAAAAAAGGGATTCATCACTGACGTAGAATCCCTTTTTTTATTACCATAAAAATTACGTGAAAATAGTGCAGGGATTATTCTCTAATTTAATTGAATGGATGATTTTTTTATGGCCAAAAAATCAGGGATATGGCTAGTGAAACGGCAGTTAAAAATGTTTTCGTATGAAAGCAAAACGTCAGCTACAAGTGTTTTTTTACCTGTTTCTACTATTAATATAAAACCCGAAGCTTTAGTATCGCTTCGGGTTTATATTAATCTATCTCAATAGCATTTTCCAATAAATTAAACATGCCTTTATTTAAGTTATAAATTTCTATGTTTTAGAGTAACTCAGAAGTTGTTTTTGCTTGCATGTGAAGTTGTAGGTAGTCAGGGCCACCTGCTTTTGAATCTGTACCTGACATATTGAAGCCACCGAATGGTTGGTAACCTACAATTGCACCTGTACAGCCACGGTTGAAGTAAAGGTTTCCAACGTGGAAGTCTTCACGTGCTTTTTCTAAGTTCAAGCGGTTGTTTGTGATCACTGCACCCGTTAAACCGTATTCTGTATCGTTTGCAATTGCAATTGCTTCGTCGAAGTCTTTTGCTTTGCTGATTGCTACAACTGGACCAAAGATCTCCTCTTTCATAATGCGTGCAGATGGGTCTACGTCTGCAAATACTGTTGGGTTGACGAAGTAACCTACTGAATCATCTGCCGTACCACCTGCAACAAGACGACCTTCGCTTTTTCCGATTTCAATGTACTCTGTAATTTTGTTGAATGCAGCTGCATCGATTACCGTTGCCATGAAGTTTGTTGGGTCTGTTGGGTCACCGACTGTTAACGTGTTAGTAAGCTCAATGACACGATTAACAACTGTGTCATAGACATCTTCAACGATAATAGCACGAGAACATGCAGAACATTTTTGACCAGAGAAGCCGAATGCTGATTTCACAATGGATTGAGCAGCTAATTCAAGATCAGCTTCTTTATCAACTACGATAGTATCTTTACCACCCATTTCAGCGATAACACGTTTAATCCAAATTTGACCATCGTTTAATACAGAAGCACGTTGGTTAATACGTAAACCAACATCACGTGAACCTGTGAAGCTGATGAAGCGTGTACGTGGGTGGTCTACTAAGTAGTCCCCGATTTCTGTACCGCTACCTGGTACATAATTGACTGCACCTGCTGGTAATCCTGCTTCTTCTATTACTTCGATAAACTTATAGGCTACAACGGGTGTTGTAGAAGCTGGTTTTAATAAAACTGTGTTCCCTGTAACTAGTGCTGCTACTGTTGTACCCGCCATTATTGCGAATGGGAAGTTCCAAGGAGAGATAACGATACCTACACCTAATGGAATATAGTCATAACGGTTATATTCACCTGGGCGACTTTCTACTGGATGCCCATCTTTAATGCGTAACATTTGACGACCGTAGTATTCCATGAAGTCGATTGCTTCTGCTGTATCTGCATCTGCCTCATTCCATGGTTTACCTGCTTCTTTTGTTAATAAAGCTGAGAATTCGAATTTTCGGCGACGGATAATTGCTGCTGCTTTGAATAATACGTCTGCGCGAATCGCTGGATCTACTTTTTTCCATGTTTTGAATGTTTCATCTGCCACTTGCATTGCTTTTTCAGCTAAGTCACGTGTAGCTTTTGATACGCGACCAATCACTTCTGTTTTCTTCGCTGGATTGTACGAAATGATTTTCTCTTCTGTTGTGATGCGTTGACCACCAATGATTAGCGGGTAGTCTTGACCTAAATAGCCTTCAACAGTTTGTAAGCCTGCTACGTATGCATCTTTGTTTTCTTGTTTCGAGAAATCTGTGAATGGTTCGTGTTTATATGTAATCAAAATAATTTCCCCCTGTGAGCATAAGTGCAAAATGATTATGCACTATTTAGAATTTTATTAATTCTATAATGCAATATAATTTGGCATTAATCAACAATAATTTTCGGAATTTTTCAATTTGCATGTCTACCATTCATGCAAAATGTTAAAATATTGGGAGGGATAGGCGTATATAGGAGGACAAGATGGAAAATCATATTTTATTAAATATTTATAAATACGTTATTGAAAAAGGGGATATGGGCATTTGTGTTGTGGATACAGAGGGAAAATTGCTCATCTATAATAAAAAAATGCGAGAATTAGAAGGCGTGGATGAAGACGAATTTGAGAAGAGACGAGCATACGAAATTATTGATTTTGAATCAGAGAAACGTGATATTTATAAAGTTTTAAGCTCTGAATCGCCAATACCTAATGTAAAAAAAACGTATTGGAATAAAAAAAATCAAGAAGTCACCTATATTAGTAATATTTATCCATTGCACTATGAAGGAGCTTTAATAGGAGCTGTCGAATTTGCACGAGATATTACACAGCTTGAATATATGATGTACCAGCCATTAAGAAGATATGGTGCTCCGCTGACTTTTGAAATTATTACCGCAGTATCAGAAGTGATGCGAGATGTTATTGAAAAAGCAAAAATTGTGGCATTGAGTCGGATGCCTGCTGTGTTAATAGGGGAGTCGGGTACCGGAATTGATATGATTGCTGAGGGCATTCATCATGATTTAAGAGTGCAAAACGATCTGTTTATTACATTAATTTGCCGCAGAGATGAAAACACCATTTTAAAGCAGTTTGAAAAAAACATTGCTGGAAAAGAAAGTATTACGTTCTTCGCAGAACGGATTGAGTATCTATCTTTAGCTGCGCAACAAAAAATTGTAGAATTGTTTAACAACCATTCGCATCATCAGCATATGCTGATTGCTAGTGTGGGCAAAGACCCGATTGATTTAATTCAAGAACAAATGTTATCTAGGGAGTTATATCGATTGTTTTCAGGGATTACGATTTATGTACCCCCATTACGAGAGAGAAAAGAAGATATCATGCCGTTTATTGATGATTACTTCCATCGCCATCGTGATAGCTTTGGCTCATCCATTCAGGGGTTATCGGAAGAAGTCAAAGAGATCTTTTTGAAATATGATTGGCCTGGAAATTTAAAGGAGTTAGAAGTGTTACTTGATGAAATTTCCTCCCTTTTGACTAATGAAACTGTAGTGGATTTACATATGCTACCAGCTTACTTTAGGTGGAAAATCCAGCAGATTTATGATGGGGTGGAAGAGAATGCGGATTTATTTATTATTAAAAATCCAAATGATATTCGACCACTTGATGTCTATATGAAAGAGGTGGAAGAGTATTATATTTCAAAAGCATTAGATTTTCACCAAGGCAATATCTCAAAAACTGCGGCTACATTAGGTATACGGCGACAAAGTTTACAGTATCGTGTGAAAAACTATAAACTCAATAAAAAGAGCGAAAACATTAATTCATGATGTTTTCGCTTTTTCATTGAGTTTAAGTGTAGAAGAGTTTAAGTGTTGAATTATTTGACCTTTTTAGATAGACGACCAAGGGCAAAGGCTGTAATACCTAGACCAATTACTGTATTTGTTTTTTTAGTAAATACTTGTTTTGTGACAAGTGTTAGATTTTGAGGGCGCTCTGCTAGACGTCTCATGAAATAACCGTACCAATCACTACCGAAAGGTAAATATGTACAGAAGTTATAGCCTTCTTTCGCTAATTCATATTGCATATCTTTTCGGAAGCCATACAACATTTGGAATTCAAACTTATCATTCGGAATATTATGCTTTTTAACAAATTTCTTCACATGATTTATTACATGGTGGTCATGTGTTGCAATGGATGTGAACTTACCGTTTAGCAAATGTTGCTCGATTAGTTTTAAATAATTGCGGTCAATATCATCTTTTGATTGATAAGCAACTCGATCATCTTCCTTGTAAGCCCCTTTTACGATTCGGAGACGGAAGTTTTTGTATTTCTCAATATTTTCCTCTGACTCAAAGAAGTAAGCTTGAATAACCGTACCCACATTATCGTACTCTTGGTGTAGCTTTTCTAGTAAGTCAAATGAGCTATGAAGGCGTGCATAGTTTTCCATATCGAAATTTACAAATATATCGTACTTATGTGCAAGTGCCAAGATTTCTCTTAAATTTTCATAGCAAAAATCGATATCAATATCTTGACCTAGCTGTGAAGGCTTAAGGGAAATATGTGCATCCAATTGTTCATCATGGATAGCTTGTATCACGGCTAAAATATTTTGTTTCGCTGCTGTTGCTGCAGGTTTCTCAAAGACAAATTCGCCAAGATTATCTACTGTACAAGAAATGTTTGCTTTGTTTAATTCTTTAATTGTTTGAACGACCTCTGGAATTGTTGTGCCTGCTACAACGCTTTGTGCGCCCATTCGTAAACCATATCTTTGAGCTGCACCATTAAGCATTTGGTTCTCTGATAAGTAAATAAAAAAGTCACGTAATGCCATATAAAATCCTCCTAAAACAATGAATTTAAATTTCTTGGCGATTATAACACTAAAAAAAGAAAACTGTAAAATTTCAAAAAATTATTTTACAGAGTGTTTTCGGGTCGTGGGTTATTGTGTTTATTGAATTTCTACAGACTTGAAAATAAGTAAAAAATAATTTTTTGACGAAAAAAAACTTTTCAAACGAGTGATTATGCTTTATGTTGTGATGTATAGATTTATTAGAAAATTCTAAAAGGGGTGAATAATTTTTAAAATAGAATTTCCTAAATTTACTATTTTGTATATTTTATTATTTTTTTAAAATATTTTTTGATTTTTGGGGAGGGAATTATATGAGTAGTTATAAGTATGAAATCAAAACAATTGATACACATACTGTAGGGGAGGCAACACGTATTGTTGTGGATGGGTTTCCAAAAATTGTTGGCAAAACAATGATGGAAAAGAAAAATTTCGTAAAGGAAAATTATGATCATTTACGAATGTTACTAATGAATGAACCTCGTGGGCACAAAGATATGTTTGGATCTATTCTAGTTGAGCCTATTAATCAACAGTGTGATATTGGCGTTATTTTCATGGATAGTGGTGCTTATTTGAATATGTGCGGGCATGGAACTATTGGTACAGTCACTATGTGTATTAATAAAGGGCTTATTGAAAAGAAAGATAAAGTATTAGTGGATACACCATCAGGTATTGTGGAATGCTCTGTTTATTATAACGGTGATGAAGTTGAAGCAGTTGAATTTAAAAATGTACCTGCCTTTGTACTACATAAGGATTTAAAAATTGATTTGAATGAGCTAGGTACAGTTCAGCTTGATATTGCTTTCGGAGGAAGTTTTTTCGCTATAGTAAATGCAAGCGAGTTAAAGATAGTAATAGATTTACAAAATAAACAAGAAATATTAAAGTACGCCAAAAAAATAAGGGATTATGTCAATGCTAACATCGATATTCAACATCCGTCGATTGACGCCATCAAGTCCGTTGACTTAGTAGAGATTTCAGAAAAAATTACAAATAGCCACTATAAAAATGTTGTTGTCTTTGGGAATGAACAAATTGACCGCTCTCCTTGTGGAACAGGTACATGCGCAAAAATGGCAACGCTTTCATTGGAAGAAGGAGATACGATTATTCAAGAAAGTATTATTGGTTCACAGTTTACAGGCAGAATTTTAGGCAAAACGAATGTGGGAGATTATGAGGCAATCATTCCAGCTATTCGCGGTGCAGCTTGGATTACTGGGGAGCATAAATTCATACTTCAAAATAAAGATATTTATCCAGAAGGTTTTGTTGTTTAAATAAAATAACAGGAAAAGGGGCGGTTATATGAGTAATAAGGTATCCTTTGTTCAAATTCTAGTCATTGGATTCATGTTGTTTGCTATGTTTTTAGGTGCAGGAAATGTTATCTTTGCACCGATTGTAGGGCAGCAGGCAGGAAACAATACGCCAATTGCAATGGCAGGCTTCTTAATTACAGGGGTGGGCTTAGTTCTTTTAGCAATCGTTGCATTAAATAAAGGTGGCGGTACAGTAGAAAGTTTAGCGAATCGCGTTTCGCCAAAGTTTGCAGTGGCTTTTTCTATTTTACTATTCCTTGCATTAGGACCGTTCTATGTGATTCCACGTACAACATCGGTTGTATATGAAATTGCATTAAAACAATTGTTCCCAAGTGATGCGAACCATACATTATTTTTACTCCTTTTTTCAGTTGCTTTTATCGCTTTGACAATTTATTTATCTTGGGAAACATCTAAGCTTGTCGAACGTTTAGGGAAAATTGCGACACCTATTTTTACAGTGCTTTTAGTTATTATTGTGACAAAGTCAATTATTACACCAATGGGTTCTGCACAAGCACCTGTAGAGTCGGCTGGCTATGAAACAACGATGGCTGCTTTTTTAAAGGGCTTTACACAAGGCTATTACACAATGGATGTACTTGCTGCCTTCGTTTTTGGTGGAATTTTTATTAAATCAATTGAATCGTTGAATTTGAAGACACAAAAAGACGTTTCCAAAGTATTTTTTCAAGCAGGGATTATTACGGTTGTTGGTTTAGTTGCTTTACAGGTATCTATGGCTTGGATTGGCGTTTCGAGTGTAGGTTCTGTTGGTTATGTATCAAATGGAGGAGAGCTTATAGCCTTAGCGGCGAAAACTTTATTTGGTCAAATCGGAATTTATTTAATTGGAATCGTAATTTTCTTAACAGGAATTACAACAAACGTCGCTTGTTTAGCTGCCACTGCTGAATATTTTGGCCGCATTATGCCAAGTATTTCATATAAAAAGTGGTTAATTATTTTCTCCTTACTAGGTGTTGTATTTACAAACTTTGGTTTAACAAAGATTTTATCGATGGCTTCACCAGTATTAATGCTTTTATATCCAATTGCTATTACTTTAATCATCCTTATTTTTACAGAGAAATGGTTTGGGGGAGCACAAAGCGTATATGTAGGAACGATGATAGGTACTGCTTTTATAGCAGTATTAGATGCATTAAAGGATGCTAATATTTTGGTAGAACAAATTAACTCTACATTTGCCTTTATTCCATTATTCACATCAGGTGCAGGTTGGCTTATTACAGGTCTGTTAGGTGCTATTATTGGCTATCTTTTTAGCAATAAAAATGTTGTACAAAGTAGTAATAGTGTATCCAATTAAGTGAAACGATAGTATTATAATAATTGCATTTAAAAAGTTGTTGAATGTGCCTTTTTACTTAAAAAGGCACATTTTTAATTGGAATCGTTTAGAAGGAACAGGTTCTTTAATTGTTTTTCATCTTCTTATATCGTTTGGTAGAATGTCACAATCGTTGCAGGTGTTTTCACTAAAACTAAACTAATTAAACGTAATGAATAATACCTATTTAACTAACTAGAGCTTTACTTCAATGTCAAGAACTATAGATTTGATTTAAGCTCCCTTTTAGAGGGGAAACGCAGGCTAAGAATTTAACATCGTACTGTTGTTGCTGCCGCTTCGCTTTCGCATAAAAGACATTAGTCGGCCCAAAGCCCCGGATGGAAGAGAAACAAAAATAGAAGTAATCTACTAATTTTTAGGGAAATTATCGATGCATTATTCATCTTCCTAAAAGTTGGTAGTATAATTGTAGAATCATACATTCATAAAGGGGAGAAATTAATGACGGCTCAACAACAAGCAGCAATGCAATCTATGATTGATTGGCTTGCAGATGAACGCGAACTTGGGCAACAACCGAGGAAAATAGAAATTGCAGGAGAGTTTGATTTATATGATATGCACTATTACATATTCAAGTATAAACAAACAATGCTCGGAAAATGGCTCCTTGGCGTATGTGGGGGCTATGAGGACCCGTCTGACACCGAGCATTGCGGCCATATATTTAGCGAAATGCAACCATATGACCCTGCGACCGCAGAGCAAGAAGCTGTAAAGATGGTAGAAATGATCCGAGAATACTGGATGCAACAGGCTGCAGATTATGAAGCTACGCAATCTATGGAGGACGAGACGGAAACCCAAGACGATGGATCTGGTATTTTTAATGGGTTTGTTCTGCTTAACACTGGAGAATGTGACATTGATCAGATCAAGGCCAATCTTTTGAGTGATTGGAACATCTCCTGCTCGTCGGCAGAGGATGAGGATAAGGAAGGCACTTTAGTCTTTGAAGTGGACGACTGCATGTTAGCGGTTAGTTTTGTCGATGCTCCCGTCCCAGATGGTGAAGCTGAGCATTATGCACAGGGAAACTACATATGGAAGGAAGCCGTGGAGGTTACTCAAACGCATGTAGCTCAAATCATTCTGGCGGCAATTACTCGCTCGGGCTCTCCGCTGGACAGTGGCAAGCTTTACACTAAGCTGGCGGCTAGTTGTCTGAAGCTTCCTAATGCAATAGGGATCTATACAGGCGGCACCGTATATCAGCCTGAACTTTTTCTAGATATGGCTGAAGTCATGAAGAATGACGACATGTTTCCTTTACTGAATCTGGTTTATTTCGGCCTGGTCGGAACGGAAACCGGGGTAGATGGATATACTTATGGGCTAAAAGCCTTTGGCAAGGATGAAATTGAAATCTTGGACAGCCAAGCATCTCCTGCCGAGCTGCGTGATTTTTTGATTGCTATTTCTGGATATATAGTAGAAGAGAACGTCACTTTAAGGGATGGAGAAACGATCGGCTTTTCAGCAGAGCAAAAGTTGCCGATTTCCCGTTCCAAGGGAGTTTATGTCGATGGGGATACGCTCAAAATCAACTATTAGTCTCGTGCCAAAAGACACCGTAGCAGGTGTTTTTTTTGCTGCAATATCAAAAATATTTTGTACGAGGCATTTGAATACATACATATTGTATGTCCGTGAATTATACACCTAAACTTCAACAATCCGAGTAATGCCAATGTCCCAGCGAAAACGTTTAAAACAATTGAAAAGCACCTCAAATCTTTGGTAACAAGGGTTTGAAGTGCTTTTTCCTTTTTGAAACACGTTAAAAAGGATAGAAAAATGAAATTGTTTCTACAGACTTCTAGTTTGTTTTTTCACAATGCTGCAAAAATGTTAAGTGTAACTATTCGCATACAATTAGCCGAAGTGAATCCTTTGTCATTAAAAGTGAAGTAAAAAAATTAAGAAAATTCATAAAAAGATGTAGAAAAATAAGGTAATAATTTGTATACTTGTATTACAAGTTAACAACTCGAGTGTATCGATGTATTAGAAAGAGGGTTATATGATGATTGAACGTAAAAGTATTTCAAATCAGGTGTTGGAAGAATTATTAGAAATGATAAAAAATGATGAATTATCTGTCGGGTCTTTAATGCCAAGTGAACATGATTTAGTTACACATTTTGGTGTAAGTAGGGCACCTATTCGAGAAGCTTTAAAGGTTCTGGAGGTATCTGGTATCATTTCCGGTAAACAGGGTGGGAGAAGTCGTATTAATTCGGTCAATTTATCAGATATGTTAGAGCCAATTCGCTTTGAAGTCATTTCTTTAGAGGAAATTCTTGATTTATTAGAGTTTCGTATACATATTGAGTCCAGTGCAGCAAGTTTGGCAGCTGAACGTCGTACAGAAGAAGAAGTAGAAGCTTTAAAAGAAGCAGTTCAACAATTTGAAGAGGTTTATAAATGTGATTATGAGACGGGGCAACAAATTGATTTTGCTTTTCATAAATTAATTATGCAAGCTTCTCACAATCAATTTTTTATAGATACACAAAATAATCTCTCAGAACTGTATATAAAGGCGCTACAATTTTCTTTATCAAAAAACTTAGGGTTAGAAAAAAAGCGTAATGAAGTATTAGAAGAGCATAGAAAAATTGTAGAAGCAATTGAGAGAAAAGATGCACGCGCGGCAAGTAGTGCGATGATTTTACATTTAACAAATGCCCGTAATAAATTGGAATCCTTGAAATAACACAGTATTGAATGTGTTTTATAAATGTAAACAAAAAATTATTTTTGAAGTCCTTTACGGCTTTCATGAAGTGATTAGTTTTCAGGCTTAATTGAAAAGAGCTCATATTACTAATAGAAGAGAGAGGAATTAAATGGAGCTACAGAAAGTAGAAAGTGAAATTAGAAAAGTTATTTTAGACGCAGAACGAGTTATGAGAGATCCAGCAGATTTAGTAAGTTATTCATATGATGCCTCTTTTGGTTCGTATATGCCTGATATCGCTGTACAAGCTTTAACAACTGATGAAGTAGTAAATATTATGAAAATAGCGAATCATTATAAAGTGCCAGTGTATCCAAGAGGGCAATCAACGAGTTTGAGTGGTGGACCTTTACCTGTACAAGGCGGTATTGTTTTAGATTGTTCTCAATGGATATCGAAATTAGAAGTTTTTCCAGAGGATATGCTTGTGGTAGTTTCACCAGGTGTTACAGCGAAGCAAATTAATGATGCCGCACTCAAACATGGCTTAATTTATCCACCAGATCCAAGTAGTATGAATATTGCTACGATTGGTGGTAATCTTGCGGAAAATTCCGGAGGACCTAAAGGGTTGAAGTATGGAGTGACGAAAGACTATGTAGTAGGCTTAGAAGTCGTAACGCCTGAGGGAAATGTAATGCGTACAGGTGGAAAAACGATTAAAAATGTAACCGGTTACGATGTGACGAATTTGATTGTTGGATCAGAAGGTACACTTGCTGTCATAACAGAAGCAACGCTACGACTTTATCCGAAACCACAGGCCACAGTTACATTAATGGCATTATTTGACAATTTGATAGATTCTGGGCATAGTATTTCTAATATTTTAAGTGCAGGCATTATACCTGCTAAATTAGAAATTATGGATCAAGCGTCTATTCAAGCTGTTGAAGAATATCAACCGACAGGGCTACCAATAGATGTAGAGGCTATGATTTTAATAGAACTAGATGGGCATCCAGTAGCAATTGAACAAGAAATTGAAGTTGTTAGAAAAGTATGTACAAAGTATAACGCTCGAAAAGTAGAAATTGCTAACACAGAAGAGCAAGCTCTTGCTTTATGGAAGGCACGTAAGCTAGTGTCACCAGCAATTGTTCGTAATAAACCGACAAAAATTTCAGAAGATGCAACGGTTCCGAGAAGTAAAATTCCAGAGATGTTTACGCGATTAAAAGAAATTCGTCAAAAATACGACGTTGAGCTAGTTATTTTCGGTCATGCTGGTGATGGGAATTTACATCCAAATATTATTGCAGATGCAAATGATTTGGAGGAAATGAAACGGGTAGAAAAAGCGGTAACAGAAATTTTTGAAGCAGCCATCGAACTTGGTGGAACACTTTCTGGTGAGCATGGAATAGGTACATTAAAGGCACCATTTTTAGAAATGGAACTAGGTGAGGTAGGGGTAGATATGATGAAACGAATTAAACAAGCATGGGATCCAAATAATATTTTAAATCCAGGAAAGATTTTTGCTGAAAAAGGGCAAAAATTTTCGTTAACAAATGGTTAAACAAGAACTTGCTTATAAAGAAACGCTTAGCTGTGTACAATGCGGCTATTGTCTACCTGCTTGTCCAACTTATATTACCTTTAAAAAAGAGAAACACTCACCACGTGGCCGTATTAATTTAGTGAAAATGGCTGCTGAAGGGAAAATTTCTTATGAAGATATGGAACAAGGTATTGAGCTTTGTCTTGGGTGTAGGGCTTGTGAAACAGCGTGTCCTTCCAATGTTCCATATGGCACGATCTTAGAAGCGGCTGTTGCAAGTTTAGTGACTTATAATGAAGAGAGAATGAAAAAACGTCAAAAACTTATTAAGTATATGTTGTTTGAACATATCATTCCAAATAAAAAAATACTAAAAATTGGCGAAGTCGGGTTAAGTCTTTATCAAAAAACAGGAGTACAAAAAGTAGTTCGTAAATCAAATATATTGAATGTATTTCCAGAAAAAATGAAAGCGTTTGAAAACATATTACCAGAAGTAGAACGTCACAAAAGACAATCATTTTATGAATCTAAGCAAATTAAAAAGTTTAATGTAGGATTTTTTACAGGTTGTGTAATGGATACGATGTTTAAAAAAATTAATACGTTAAGTATTAAATTATTGCAGATGGCTCATTGTGATGTAAGTGTAGTTCCAAAGCAAGGTTGTTGTGGAGCATTGCATAATCATAGCGGTGAACATGATTTAACCATACAGTTAGCGAAGCATAATATTGAAATTTTTGAAAAATATCAATTTGATTATATAGTTAATAGTATTGGTGGTTGTGGAGCAATGCTCATTGAATATGATGTTTTATTGAAAAATGATAGTAAATGGGCAGAACGTGCAAAGGCCTTTGCTGAAAAAGTTGTCGATATAAGTGTCCTTTTAAATCAAGTAGAATTACCATTTGAAAAATCGTTTTCGCAGCTTGTCACCTATCAACCTTCATGTCATATGACAAATGTTCAAAAATGTGTTACACCGCCTGTTGAATTAATTCAGAAAATTCCGGGTATTTCATATGTACCATTACTTGAAAAAGATATGTGCTGTGGCTCAGCTGGAATTTATAATTTTATAAATTATGAAGCATCAATGGCGATTTTAGATAAAAAGATGCTTCATGTAAAAAATACACTACATCAAGAAAAAGCATGGATTATTACATCGAATCCGGGCTGTCATTTGCAAATGAAGCTTGGTATTGAACGTGAAAAAATGAATGACAAAGTAGAAGTTTATCATCTAGTAGAAGTTCTAGCTGATGCATGTGATATCCATATATAATTGGTATTTTGCTTCTCACAAAGGGGCTTAAATATAGAAAATAGGTAAGTGGGGGATATAGTTTATGGAAAATAATTTACCACAAGTTGACGAGCGTAAATTAATGAAAAAAGTATCTATACGTATTTTGCCGTTCTTGATTTTATGTTACATTTTAGCATACTTAGACCGGGCAAATATAGGTTATGCTGCTTTAGAAATGAATGCAGATTTAGGTTTAACAAGCCAGGTTTTCGGTTTAGCAACAGGAATTTTCTTCATAGGATATTTTGTATTTGAAATTCCAAGTAATATTTTAATGGAGAAGTTTGGCGCACGTATTTGGATTGCGCGTATTTTGATTACATGGGGTATCATTTCGGGCTGTACGGCTTTTGCACAAACTGAAGTGCAATTATATATTATTCGATTCTTGCTAGGGGTTGCAGAAGCGGGATTTTTCCCTGGAATTATTTTGTATCTAACCTATTGGTTCAGAGGTAAGGAACAAGCCTCTGCCATTGCTATTTTCTCAGTGGCCATTCCAGTTTCATATATCATAGGAGCACCGCTATCAACTCTTATTATGGATAATTTCTATTTCTTAGGTTTTGAAGGATGGCGTTGGATGTTTATTTTAGAGGCATTTCCAGCTATTCTTTGTGGATTTATTGCATTTAAATTATTAACAGACAAGCCAATGGATGCAAAATGGTTAAATGATGATGAAAAGCTTTGGTTAACGAAGACAATTGAAAATGAGAAAAATGTAAAGCAAAGTAAAGCTGTAAAACAAGATGGTCATTTTGCAGCATTTAAAAATTGGCGTGTATGGTATTTATCAATTATTTACTTTGTTTATTTGACAGGAAGTTTGGGCGTAGGTTATTGGATGCCGCAAATTATTAAAGGATTCTCAGATGACTTATCAAATACACAAGTTGGATTTATTGCTATGGTGCCTTATATCGTAGCGACAATTGTGATGATTTTATGGTCACGTAACTCAGATCGTACGAAAGAAAGAAAGTTCCACTCTGCTTTCCCTTTATTGATTGCTGCTATTACGCTAGCTGGTGCAGGGGTATTTAGTGCATATCCTGTTTTATCTATGGTATTGATTACATTTGCTTTAACAGGAATGTATAGTTTCAAAGGACCATTCTGGACTTATCCACAGTTGTTATTGGCGCCGTCTTTACTTGCGGTAAGTATTGCCATGATTAACTCATTTGGTAACTTAGGTGGTTTTGTTGGACCATATATGATGGGGTATTTAAAAGATACATTTAATACAACGACGGTCGGATTATATTTTTTAAGTACATTATTATTAATTAGTTCTATCATGATTATTTTCTTAAAAGACGTTGAGAAAAAAGGGGATAAAAATAAAGTAAAAGAAACAGAAAAAGTTAAAGGGAATGTAAAAGAAGATAGTGTTAATATTTTCTCTTAAATAACTATTAAATTATTAAAACAGCTTGTGATTATTAAAATCCAACAAGCTGTTTTTTTAGTCTTTCTTCATCCTACTAAAGAGTTCAATAGAAATAGAAATGGAAATTTCCGTCGTTTTAATGCGATTTTGCCACTTTTGACGTACAACCGAATTTCAGCTATTTTCAAAAAAGACGGTGCTCCACTTGAATTAAATGACGGTGCTATGATTTAGTTAATCAAGGTATGACTGACTATACGTTCTTTCTATAGCTCGTGGCCATTCTGCATGGTCTCCGTACTTTCTCTTTAGCAACTTGAACCTCCATTTAAAAATAATGGGGGTATAAATCTTTATGTTGCCATATCCAGTTTTTCATCTCAAGGATCATGTCTTCATAGCTAGGAACAGTAAATGAAAAGTCTTTTCGAGTGTTGACTAGTGTTTTATCAATGTTTACGAGGGGATATGGTTGGATTGTTACTTTATTTTCCTTGAAATGCGTATTGAATAATTTCAGCAGCTCAAATTTTGAAATACTGCTATTGTTGACGAGGTGGTAGAGGCCAGTTGTTCCTTCAATTGCTGCACGTTCAATTGCTTTTGCTAACGTTAGGGTCGTAACCCCGGTCCATATTGCACCGGTATAGCCGTGAATAGTATCGTGCTGCTTCATAAACCAATTAAAAAGGCCAATGCCATCCTCCTTCAGATCAGGGCCGATGATAGAGTTACGAAATGTCAGATGTTGTGGGCTTTCGATTTCTCCTAGTCCCTTCGAACGATCGTAAAAGGTTTCCCCGTCGCGAAGGCTTTTTTCATGATAGGGGGCTGCTTTTCCTGAGAATACACAATCTGTACTCAAATGAATAAGCTTGGTGTTACTGTTTTTTAATAAAGTTTCTATGGCGTGAGGCAAATAACTATTGAGATATACGCTTTTTTCGCGGTCCGTTTCACAAGCGTCATTTAACACACCGATGCAATTGACTACAGCATCATATTCGTGATCGAATAAAAGTGCCTTTAAAAAACTTGTTTCTGTAATATCTCCCGTAATATTATTGCCGCATGAAAAGGCAGTTCGTGAATAGGTTGTTACCTCATGTCCTTGGGCGTACAAATAGAGTGAAATTGTGTGGCCTGCCATTCCAGTAGCTCCAAGTACTAAAAATTTCAAGGTTTTCCTCCTGTCCAATTTTGTAATTCTTCTTGAATGAGAGGAAGCTTTAATAATTTTTCTTTTATTTCAGCGACGGACAGTATTTTCGTATTAGTAGAGTTGTATTCGTCGGTTAACGTAATTTTAGGAGAGCCCTCATCAAGATATTTTCCATAATTTAAATCTCGGTTATCTGCAGGGATTCTATAAAAATTCCCCACATCAATGGCCTTTGCAGCTTCTTCTTTTGTTAATAATACTTCGTACATCTTTTCGCCATGTCGTGTTCCGATTGTTTGTATCTTATTTTTAGCTTGAAAAACTTCTAGTAAAGCCTGTGCTAAATCCTCGATATGTGCAGAGGGGGATTTTTGTACCATAATGTCCCCGTTGTCAGCGTGTGAGAAGGCATATAAAACTAATTCTACTGCCTCATCAAGACTCATCATAAAGCGTGTCATTTTTGGATCTGTAATCGTTAAAGGCTTGCCAGCTTTAATTTGTTCGATAAATAAAGGGATAACAGAGCCTCGTGAAGCCATGACATTTCCGTATCGTGTCCCGCAAATCAATGTTTTATCTGGATTAACCATTCTTGACTTAGCAATAAACGTTTTTTCCATCATTGCCTTCGAAATGCCCATTGCATTTACTGGATATGCAGCCTTATCAGTAGATAGGCAAATAATTTTTTTAACACTTGCTTGAATAGCCGCAGTTAAAACATTATCAGTACCTAGAATGTTCGTCTTAACGGCTTCTATTGGAAAAAATTCGCAAGAGGGGACCTGCTTAAGAGCGGCAGCGTGAAAAACAAAATCGACATCATACATTACATTGTGAATGCTTTGAATGTCACGTACATCACCAATATAAAATTTAATTTTCGGATGTTGATAGAGTTTACGCATATCATCTTGCTTTTTCTCATCTCTTGAAAAGATGCGTATTTCCTTAATGTCTGTATTCAAAAATCTCTTTAATACTGCATTACCAAAAGAGCCAGTACCCCCTGTAATGAGAAGAACTTTATCTTTAAACATTGTCACACCTCAAGTAATGAATCATTTTAATCCTCTTCGATGTAAATCGTATTCAGAATTTTCCCTAGGGAAGTTATACCAGTATGCCAATTCATTTGTATATTTACTTGTCGGATTTTTATCCATTAAAGCACAATTAAAATCCCAATCCCCGGCAATATCTTTCCTTACAGTAAAGGTTGCATCACCTATAAAACTTCTTCGGATAATTTTAAATTGTCCAGGTAATGTGTATTGGTTTGATTCATCCTTTATAAATGCATAGCCGTCCTTTATTAACATGTTGTAATAGTAAATATCAAACTGACCATCTACTTGAGCTAAGACGTTTCGAATAGCGGGTAAGTAGTGATCATCACTATCAATGATAGCTACGTAATCACCAGTAGCTTCTGCGATACATCGATTATAGGCTACACTAGCACCTAAATTAGTTGGGTGAGTAATAATTTTTAAGGCAGGACAGTTTTTTTGATAGTCCTTTAATATGGCTAATGTATTGTCGGTAGAGCCATCATCGCACACGATAATTTCATAGGCGTATTCTTTAGGAATACTTTCTAACATTGTCAATATCCACTCGTCACTATTGTAGGCTGGTGATAAAAAGCTAATTTTCATGTAAAACCTCGATTCTTTTATTATTAGTAGAAGTGTTTAGCAGGAGTTTTATAAAGTCTATACGGTTACTTTGATTGACATAAAGGATTCATTATTACTATATGCGTTGAAAGAGTTGTTCTGTAGGCAATTGCTGACATTTGTTAGTTATTGATAAGAGAGAAAGGCAATTTTACTAGTGTGTTAATGGTACTTATACTAATCTTTTCACATTATTGAACAAGAAATCATAATTTAATAAAACGTTTCATTTAAAAGAGGGGGATATTATGTCAAAAAAGATAGCCTTCATATGTAGTGTGGAATCGTATAAGCTCTCCGACGCACATCTTTTCAAGGATTTGTGCCTAGTGCCTATTTTGTTAGGTGAATATTTAGGCTATGATGTTAGTATTTTAGCAACTGAAATGAATGAAGAATTATTGAAACAAACCTTTCCTGCTGTCACATTTCAACATATCCCGTTTGAGGATGACTATGTTGCAAATATGAATAGCTATTTAATAGAGCATGCAAAGGACATCGATATTGCATTTGCAATAGGGCCATACCCATCGTATTTATCGATATTAAAAACGTATAAAAAATTTAACCCGAATGGAAAAATTTATATGAAACTAGATGTTAATCGGTTTTGGTTAAATCGATTAAAAACGTATCCTTATTTTTTGGAGTTACTCCAACTTTGTGATGTATTATCCTCTGAATGTGAATCCATTCAAAATGCAATTCATGAATTTTCGAATTTGGATATTAAACATATTCCTAACGGCTTTTATGAAATGTTCCAAACAGTCCCTGTTTCATTTAAAGAGAAAGAAAATAGAATCGTAACGGTTGGTCGTTTGGATGCTCCTGAAAAACAAATTCTATTAGCAGTAAAAGCATTTTTAGCAGCACAACTTTCAGATTGGGAGTTTCGTTTAATAGGTCCAATGTCAGAGGCGTTTAGACAGGAGCTGTTGAACGTACTTGATGGAAGTCCATTTGCAGCGAATGTCAAAATTTTGGGACCGATTTATGATAAGGTGCGATTGGAGGAGGAATATAGAAAGGCTAAAATTTTTTGCCTAACTTCCTTAGTAGAATGCTATGCTCATGTCTTTGCTGAAGCAGCGAAAAATGGTTGTTATATTGTGACGACCGATGTAGATGGGGCTTCAGATATTACTCATCATCAACGTTACGGAACAATACATCCGACACATGATTGGCAAAGTGTTGGACGGACATTGCAGCAAGTAACAAACCAGGAAGCTTTATTGGCTGATACTTGCGAACACCTCCAAGCATTCGCAAGAGCGGAATTAAATTGGAAGCAGATTGTGCAAAAAGTGGCGAAGTATTTAGAGGGAAAACCGAGTTAAGGCGTATTTTTGCTCGAAAAAGATGGTATTCTTTCCTTTGTTCTACTTTTTTCTTTATAATAAAGTTAGATTCATATTTTGACAATCAAGGGCAGACACAAGGGGAGAATAAGATGGAAATACTTCAGGCAACAATGAAGGAACTAGAGGAGCTAACAATACTTTTCGATGAATATCGCCAGTTCTATGGGATTGAATCAGATGTAAGCAGTGCCAAGGCATTTTTACAACTACGAATGGCCTTACAAGAATCTATTATTTTTATAGTTGTGGAAAAGAACAAAGCAATCGGATTTGCACAATTATATCCAACATTTTCGTCCATTGCACTGCAGCGCGCATATATATTGAATGATCTATATGTAACCGAAGATGCTAGAGGCCAAGGGGTGGGGAAGGCATTAATGGAAAAGGTATTTCAATATTGTGAGCAGCAGTATGCTCGTTATGTAACACTACAAACGGCACCTGATAATGTGAATGCGCGGAAGCTATATGAAAAGCTTGAAATGATGCAGGATCAATATAGTAACTATGTTAAATATTTTAGCTAGAAAAGATGATCTAGAAGTAGTCATTTAAACGTTATAGCTAAAGGATAAAAATTTCACATCAAAAAAGCGCGAGAAATCAAAAATTGATTTCTTGCGCTTTTTAAAGTTTTGGCCAGTTTTGTCCCAGCCTCAGTCTTTCTACATTCTCTTCAACCGAAAATTCTATTTTTCTACTAATTTTCAGTCCAAGGATGTCTTATTTTACTTCGAGTGTATAAGGTTGAGTACTAGCTTTACCGTAATATTCACTCACTTCAATATAGTAAGTTCCTTTATCCAGTTCGACTGTACCTACCTCAGCATCTCCTGCTCCGTAAAGATCTAACGTTTCGACTGTTTTACCTTTTGCATCAATAATACGGATGACACCATCTAGTGCTTTCTCTGTTTGAAGAGAGAAGAATACATTGCGTTTGCTGTCGTTTGTAAATACAAAATAGTCCTTATCTCCAAATGGAACACCAGCATTTAGATATTGAGTCGCAACCCATTTACCGTCTTTTTTCTTAAGTACGTTTGGTTTTGTCGGTATACCGTTAACTAACTTGGAATCTGCATCTTCATCTACATTTTTATGATCAACCAAAGTTAAATTATATGGTTGGATTGATAGTTGTCCAACATTACTGCCGTTAAGAACAATAAAGTAACCGTGATCTTTTTTTGCTTTAAAAGAAGTATTTAGATCTGTTGTCCCGCCAAGACCAAGCAGTATTTGAAGAAGGTCCTCACCTTGTCCAAATGGAATTTCTGTGGCCATTTCTTTTGGATCAATTTCCATATTACCATTTGTATCTTCTATAATAGAGCCTGAAAACTTTAAGTCATGTTGAAGTTCTTTAGGTAATTGATCTAGCTGTTCTTTCGTAAATGGTACAGATGAAACAAGAAGACTCATTACCTCATCTTTGCCCTTTTGTTTATAATAGTAGAAATCAGTATCATCTTGATAGATAAGGTGATCTTTGTAAGTGATACCAGGTCGAATTGTTTTAGCAGCTATTGGTGAATTATTATTTCGATTATCCTCCTCTGGAACAGCGGCCATTTTACTTGTTTTAAGTGTATATGGCTCAGCGGAACGGTCACCAAGATTCATTACTTTTACAACGTAAGTTTTGTCCTTTTTCAATGCAACTGTCTTCGCATCGTTTGGATCACTTGTTGATCCAAAAAGTAGACCAAGTATCCCCATGTCATTCGTTAAAGAAGTAACTGGGTTTAATGCATTTGTTTCCTCATCGTATTCAAATATCGTACCAGCTGGTGATTGGTTCATACCTTTTTGAATTTTGAAACCGTATACCGCATCTTCTTTAGCTGTAAATGTGAAGTAATCTTCATCATCTTCTGTTTGGAAGTATGCCTTTTGATCCTGACCAATATCAAAACGAATCGCTTGGTCCATAATTTGGTCCACGTTTTCCGGTAATTCCATAGCACCTGGATTCATGAAGATATTCATGAAATCATTTAGTTGATTACGTTTTTTAGTATTATATTCAGTTAAAGGTAAAACATCCTTTTGTACATTGATTTCTTGCGTTTCTCCATTAAATGAAAGGCCGTCTTCATCTTTTGGAAGGGTAACCACTTCACCTTTTAATGTGTATGGAATGATTGATTCACTAATAGTTTCTTCGGTATTAATACCGCCGCTAAAGAACATATCAAGTGAAAAAGTGCTACTATTTGTATTAGATACACTTATTACATACTCTTCACCAGGCACAGCATCGACAACTAAGTTTACTCCTTCGCCTTTATCCGTGCCATAAGATGTGCGGATTGGATAGGCCTCATCGAATTCTTCATCATCGACTTCATCATTAACCATATCTTCTTTTAGATATAGCTCCATAGATGCTGTAACACCTGGAATACCAGTTAAATCAAATTTCAATGTCGTTGGTTCTTTCACTGAAAATGTAAAATAATCTTTGTCACCTAGATGATCTTCAGAAAGTAGGGTATAGTTTTTCCCAGCTGTACTGAAGGGGAATTTTTCAATAGTATCCATATGATCCATATCTAATGAATCAATAGGTAATTTATTAGTCGTTTGGGCTGTGAAAGTGTAGTTAGATTCGCCTTTTAAACTATAGCTACCATTATGATCCTTCACGCCAATAAGAAGGGTTCCTTTTTGATCTGCTTTATATAGGTATCCTTCTTGCTTGCCTACACGAACATCATTGATGTTTATTGGTTCTACTTCTTCGTTGTTACCTTCAGGGTAGAAATACAAATCAAATGCATAGTCATATTTGTTTGCACCTTTTAATGTCAGTTGAGCATACTCATCTGCTTCTAAATCAACTTTGTACCAGTTTATTTCGTCAGGTTGCTTAAATGCACCTTTTTCAGTATTAAATATATCCTTTTTAAGGACTTTTGCGTTTTTCAGACGCTCTTCTTTTGTTTCTGAATACTGTTTAGGTAGATTTTTAATATTAAACTGTAATGCTTTCACAGGATCTACAAGGCCATTTCCGTAAGTAAGATCATAGCCCTTGTCCCCTAAATCCTTTGCAGTCATTTCTAGAATTGCTTCTATTTCATAAGGTTTTAAATCCGGATGTTTTGATTTTAATAGGGATGCTACACCAGCAACAACAGGAGATGCCATCGATGTTCCACTATATTTTACATAGGATGATCCTTTCTGATCGTGAACTGTACTATAAATCTCTTCACCTGGAGCTACTAGATCAACCGATGGACCAAAGTTAGAGTAACTTGATAGTTTGTTTCTATCATTCGTAGAACCTACACTAATAACGCCTTCGTAAGAAGCAGGGAAGGAGTATTGATCTGTCGATTCATTTCCCGCAGCTGCTACAATGGTAACGCCTTTTTCAATTGCTTTTTGAACTGCTTCCTGCATTAAAGGAGATTCTCCGTAACCACCAAGGCTCATATTGATCACATCAGCGCCTTGCTCGATCGCGTAAAGTATTCCTTGTGCAATGTCGAAATCATATATACCATCTTTTCCGTTGAATACATCAATTGGAAGAAGCTTAGCGTTAGGATTAATCCCATGTCCTCCGATGCCATTATCTTTTGCTGCACCAATAATTCCTGCTACATGTGTTCCGTGCTCACTAGGAATAGGAGTATTGGCAGGGGCTGCTGCATTATAGGATGGAAGTACTTGAGATTTTAAATCTGGATGTTTAAAATCCACACCAGAATCAATAACTGCCACTTTTACCTCATTGTTACCTGCCAATTCTAGTGCTTTATCAATTTGAAGTAAGTTTAAGTGATACATATCTTTTTTCTTCGGATCTTCTAGTGTGCCAAAGGAATGATAAACATAGCTTGGAGATACACTTTTAACCCCTTTTTGTTTAGCATAATATGAAACTGCTTTTTCTAAACTTGTTCCTTTGTTAAGTTGGATAACATCGTAACCTAATGAAGGAATAGATCGAATCACTTTTGAGCCAATTTTTTTGTGCACATTTTTATCAAGACCGGAATGTTTTACGATAATAGTATCTTTATTAATCCATTCCTTTTGATTCTTGAATGCTTGGTCCTTGTTACTAGCTAATTTCACTAACTCTTGGTTCTTTGCTGTTTTTTGCGGTGTTTCGGCAAAGGCTGAAGTAGCAGGAACCATTAGTGCTGCAGAAGCTACTATAGCGAATGATTTCATTTTCCAATTCTTCAACTGTTTTTCCTCCTTGGGTGTGTTCATTATTTGAGCCATCTCTACTATTACGAATGAGTAATAGAAAAGTTTCGTAAATAGCGTATATTTTTCCAAAAGAACCATTCTATATTTTTCCATTATAAATTTTTGTAAAAGTGCTATTACGATTAGAACTAAAAACAGCACATAAATATATATAGTCTGCTGGAACCATTCCTACTTGATTTGTGAGATGAGAGTAGGGGAGTGGTTTGGCACAATTGGCGTTGGTCAAATTGCCTTACAGCTGTTCAATAAGTCTCTGTAAATCTTCCTTCGAACGAGGCATTTTGATGTTTTTCTCAAATAGTTCTTTATTTTGTAGGGCAAGGGCCATTTCGAAAACCCAAGGGCGTTCAAGATGAGCTCTTTCAAGCAAATCCTCTTGAAAAAACATGTCGACTGGATCTCCATTATAAATAATTCTCCCAGCTTCCATCACGATTATTTGATCTGCCCATTCATAGGCTAATGGGATATCATGAGTAGCTAGTAAAATTGTTCTTTCACCGTTCTCTAACGAGGCTAAATAGTGTAAAACTTGAGCACTGAAATAATTATCAAGTCCAGCTGTCGGTTCATCTAATAATAAAATGGATGGTTCCATTGCCAGAACTCCTGCCATAGCGACACGTTTTTTCTGTCCAACACTCAAAAAATGGATTGGTTTATTTAGTAGTGCTTCGACTTCAGTTTGAGCGACAGCCCATGCCATTTTTTCTTCAATTTTTTCGGTTGTCCAGCCAAGATTCAGCGGTCCAAATGCAATATCTTGCTTAACTGTGCCAGAAAAAAGCTGGTTGTCCGCATCCTGAAAAACAATACCAACTTGTTGACGCAATTCTTTTAATGCTTTTCTACTATACTTAAGTTCGTTGCCGCAAAAGGATATACTTCCATTAGTAGGCTTTAAAATACCGTTTAAATGCTGAAATAACGTTGATTTTCCAGCCCCATTATGACCAAGTAAAGCGATTTTTTTCCCCTTTGGAATCTGAAGTGTAATATCTGTTAAGGCATGAGTTCCATCTGCATAAGCGTAAGATAAATCTGTTAATTCAAAGTATAAGTCTGTCATTAGAAAAAACCTCCATAAATGATAAGGAGTATAAAAATAGCGGCAATACCTAGCCAATTATTTATGTTATAGCTGACATCCTGCTGCCAATAGACAGCTTCGCCACCACGTGCTTCCATCGCATTATTCAGCTCACGACTTCGTTGGAACATCTCGACAAATAAAGCTGCAATCAACATTGATACGGAGCGAAGCCATTGCATAGGGGAGCTGTACCCTAATCGAGCCTGTTGGGCAAGGTGAATTTTTTGCATACTATCTAAAAAGATAAAAATAAAACGATACGTTAGCTCTACTAGCTCTACAAACAGAGTAGGAAGTCGCCATTGTCGCAAAACGTAACAAATGGATTGAACAGATGTTGTGAGAATTAAAAAATACAAACAGCTAATACTGCCAAGGACGATGAAAAAAAGCTGTTGTGCTGTCACTAGGCTCGCACTACCTACAAAAATTGTCCAATTATGAAGAGAAAATGACCAAATGTTTGAAGGGAGCGAACTTGTTGCTGGCCCTATAGAAATTAAAATGGATGCTAAACTTGATAGTAAAAAAAATCCAGGTAGCAATAATAATTTGCCGTAATATTTGGCAGGGATTTTTGCGACTAAAATGATAAAAGCACTCATCACAAGAAATGTGATGAGTGAAATTCGTTCATCTCTCATGATAAGCGACAATAAAAGTAGTCCAAGGGATAACGCCATTTTTTCTAGCGGATGAACAGATGCTAGTTTATTCATATAAGCATACTTATCAATGAGTAACATGGCGTTTAACCTTCTTTATGTTTGCCACGCATTAAGCCAATAAAATAGCCGATAAATCCAGCGCCAATAGCAGCTTGCAGAGCGAATAATAAGCTTTCAATTTCACCACTTGGTGGCTCCCATAAACTTTCAAACCATGGCTCATAGCTAGCATCGATTTCACCAATTGCTGCTTCTGCTTCGCCATCAGCCCCCTCGAATTCTGCGCCTTTTTGAATGAATAGAGGGAAGATTGCTAGCAATACAACAATGGCTAAAAGCAATAAGTTTTTTTTCATTTTTTAATGAGCCTCCTTTGCTGAGAAAATACGTAAAGCTTTTAATTCACTGACATTGTATTTTTTCAGGAAGTTCATAACGATCACTGTTAAAAGACCTTCACTAACAGCAAGAGGAACTTGCGTCAACGCAAAAATACCAGCAAACTTTGTGAATGAAGCTATAAAGCCACCAACTTCAGAAGGGAATGCAAGAGCTAATTGTACAGAAGTGACAACATATGTCCCTAAATCACCAAGCATGGCTGCTAAAAAGACGGCAACCGAAAATGATAAACCTATTTTTTGTGAACCCTTAAAAACATAATAAGCAATAATAGGACCAGCAATTGCCATAGAAAATGCATTAGCGCCTAAAGTTGTAAGTCCACCATGTGCTAAAAGTAAAGATTGGAATAATAATACGATTGTCCCGATAACACTCATCGCCAATGGTCCAAAAAGAACTGTCCCAAGCCCAACTCCTGTCGGATGCGAGCAACTCCCCGTTACAGAAGGGATTTTTAAGGCTGATAGCACAAAAGCAAAGGCACCCGATAGACCTAATATCATTTTTGTTTCAGGATTTTCATCAATAGTTTTACGAATAGAACGTAATCCTAAAATAATAAATGGTATCGATACCACCCACCAAAAAATGGCCCATTCAATTGGTAAAAAGCCTTCCATAATGTGCATCGCAAATGCACGATTTGGCACGAATAAAAATGCCAATAAGAAATAACTAAGCTTCCAACCTGAAAATTTCAAAAATCTCTCCTCCTAGCTTTAAAATTTTTCGAAATAGTATGCGAGGCTATATAATTTTGCCTTGGCGTAATTGTAGCTGTCGCTTTGCTTTCGCTACAGAAACCATTTGTAGCTGTCGCTTTGCTTTCGCACAGATAAATAATGCATTCGGATTTTGAATTGTGCAATCACAATTCATTCCTTTAAAAATCCGCGACATCCGCCAGAGGCTTTTTTTCATTCAGTAGGTGTTTTGGCCCGATTGGGACCATATCTGTACTCATTTACTATCTTGAGATGGAGTCTCTTCTGAATGAAAAAAGCACTTCTCCGATAGTGGAAAAGTGCATAGCTAAAAAATGCAAATAAAATTCTAATCTGCTCAGCCGCACACCCATCCTCGTAGGTTGAAACGATCACATATTTTTCGGCAGGTCTCCTGGCTTTAGTTCAACGTTTTATAGGTCTTCCCATCCATTGGACAGTGACATTCTCTATAAAACTCCCTAGTACAGTGGCGGGACCGCGCCGGACTTAAACCGGCTTCCCTTTTAAGCGAAATGCTGAACAATTCGCACCGAAAAAAGATGAAGTTGTGAGATTTCACGACAAAGTGTAACATGATTTTCCATAAATATGCTATACTTTTGTGAAAAAATTTAAAATTGAATATCTATGTAGAAAATTCGGATAAATAGTAAACGAATGTCTCATTTTTCTAAAAAAATGAATAAAAATGTCACAAATTAAGAAAGAAATATTGAAATTTTAAAAAAATAAGCTATGATAGAAACAGTTTTCAATTACATAAATTTATATAAAACGTCCATAAGTGCTTGAATATGTTCAAGATAATAGGGAAATCGGTGAAAATCCGATACAGCCCCCGCTACTGTAAAAGCTGATGAAATCGCGGATGCCACTAGTGAAAACTAGGAAGGCGCGAAAGTAAAAGGAAGCTTAAGTCAGGAAACCTGCTTATGTGATAATGCATGCAAACTTTTCGGAGGGAGAAGTTGAAGCGAGAGCGAGTATCCGTAATATTCGTTTTTATTTGGCTTCTACAAAACCTTTACTCTTCGTTTTAGAGTAGAGGTTTTTCTTTTTCTTAAAGCAAATGAGGGGAGAACAACGATGACAACTTGGAATTTAGAGGGGATGAAAACGCATCTTTTTATTTGTAATGGTAGTAGCTGTATGAAAAAAGATGCTGAGGATATTACACTGGCAATCCGTGATGAGATTCAGTTGCTAGCGCTTGATCAGGAAATACATACGACGAGGACTCGGTGCAATGGTAGGTGTAAGGATGCTTGTGTGGTCATTGCATATCCTCAAGGGAATTGGTACCGTGTGCCGACAAAGGAGCATGGAAGAGCACTCGTTCAAGATTTAAATCATGAATCTTTACAGAATGAGCATGTCTTTACAATGCGTGAAGGTTCGCTACAGCGTACAGCACAAACAACAGCCATTAAAGGTATTGAAAAGGTGAAAGAGGGGTAACAAAATGGCGCAAAAAGGTAAGATTTTCGTAGTTGGCTTTGGTCCTGGAGACTTTAAACATATTACGACTCGTGCTGTAGAGGCACTACAACAAAGTGATATGATCATAGGCTATAAAACGTATGTTGAACTAATTCAGGATTTAGTAAGTGCAAAATCGATTATTAGTACTGGTATGACAGAGGAGGTTTCTCGAGCGCAGGAAGCAGTACGTCAAGCGGAGGCTGGAAGTATCGTCTCGGTTATTTCTAGTGGAGATGCAGGCGTTTATGGAATGGCTGGATTAGTATATGAGGTCTTAATCGAGCTAGGCTGGACAGAAGCAACTGGTATCGAGGTTGAAATCGTTCCTGGTATTTCTGCTATTAATTCATGTGCAAGTTTACTAGGTGCTCCAATTATGCATGACGCCTGTACGATTAGTTTAAGTGACCACTTAACACCTTGGAATTTAATTGCAAAACGAGTAGAGGCAGCAGCGATGGCGGATTTTGTTATTGCTCTTTATAACCCAAAAAGTGGACGCCGTACGAGACAAATCGTAGAGGCACAACGAATTTTATTGGAATATCGTTCGCCAGATACACCGGTTGGACTTGTGAAAAGCGCGTATCGTGACCGTCAGGAAATAACGATGACGACTTTATCAGAAATGCTTGAACATGATATCGGTATGTTAACAACAGTGGTTATCGGGAATTCAACAACATTTTTCTATGACAATAAAATGATTACACCACGTGGTTATCAGCGTAAATATACACTTGGTGAAGAAAAACAACCGTTACGACCGCATCAACGACTGAAGGAAGAAAATGAACCATGGGCCATGAATCAAGAAACAGGTTCTGCACGTAGTGATTTTGCGACAGATCCCAATGCCAATCGTATGAAGCCCAGTTTAGCTATAACACCACAACCAAAGCCTAAAAAATCTTCACTTGAAATGGCGACAGCAGCTCTTGCTTTAGTGAAGGGAACTAGCGCTGTGAAAGCAACACCTAAGCTCGTGCAACAAAGAATCGAATCCATTTTTGAATTAGCTGTTAGTCCAGGGGTAGCCAATAAATTTTTTACGCCTCAACAAATGATGACGTTAGCGGAGGTAGTTGGTGAGAAAGGAACGATGGAGTATACACCAGACCATCAAATTCATTTGAAAATTCCTACGTCAGCGCCTGAAGACATTACAGCAAAGCTTCGTCAAGTTGGGTTTTTACTAGCCCCAATTGGTGACGTGCTGTCGTTAAAGGCTTGTGACTTCTGTTACGGAGAAAAGGTCGATTCGATTCCTTATGCAGAAGAGATTCAAGAAAAGCTCGGTGGTATGGCATTACCGAAAACATTAAATATTGGCTTTAACGGCTGTGGTATGGCGTGTTATCGAGCAGTATTTGATGATATTGGTATTGTTTATCGTAAAAGTAAATTTGATGTTTTTATTGGGGCCAAGCCGGTTGGACGAACAGCACATGCGGCCCAGCCGGTTGTGGAGGGATTAGAGCCTGAACAGCTCATACCGCTGATCACCGACATTATCGAAGAATATAAAGCAAATGCACATCCAAATGAACGTTTGTTTAAATACTTCAAGCGTGTGAAAAAGATCCTACATTTTACGTATCAGGATATGTCTTCAAAAATAAAAGTTGAGCCAGCTCCATGCGGCGACTAGTGAGGGGTAATGAGATGAAAGCAATTTTATTTGTCGGCCACGGGAGCCGTTTAGAAGCAGGAAATGAAGAGGTACGCAATTTTATCAAGCAAATGACACCTCGCATTGATGCAAGTTTTTTAGTAGAAACATGTTTTTTAGAGTTTGCTTCGCCAAACATCGAAGAAGGTATTACGAACTGTGTGAAAAAGGGTGCTACTGAGGTGCATGTTATTCCGATTATCCTGCTTCATGCTGGACATTCAAAAATGCACATTCCTGCAGAGATCGAGCATGCGCGTGAGCATTATCCGAATATCACGTTCACATATGGTCAAACAATCGGTATTCATGAAGAAATATTTGCGATTTTAGAAGATCGTCTTGCAGAAATCGGTTTTAATGCAGAAGAAGAACATAAGGATACTGCGATTTTATTAATTGCACGAGGCGGTAGTGACCCATATGCAAATGGTGATTTTTATAAAATTACACGTTTGCTGTGGGAAAAACTCCCGGTTCAGTATGTAGAGAGCGCCTTTATGGGAGTCACAGATCCTCGTGTTGAAGAAGGAATGGAGCGCTGTGTGAAGCTGGGTGCTAAAAAAATCATTATGCTACCGTATTTCTTATTCACAGGGGTCCTAATGGAACGAATGAATGGTATGTGTGAGCAATTTAACGAAAAATATGTGGATTGTGAAATTCAAATTGCCAACTATTTTGGCTATCATGAGCGTTTGCAAAATGTGCTATTGGAGCGTATTGAGCAAGCTGTAAATGGCACATCAACAGGCATGCAAGATTTGGAAAATTATCGTGCTTATGCGGCAGTTCATGGACATGCACATCATCATCACCACCATGAGCACGATCATGAGCATGACCATCACGACCATCATCATCACCATGAAGAGGAGCCAGTGAAATGATTTTCATGTTAGCAGGGACGAGTGATGCAAGGAATTTAGCGCTTGAATTACAGTCAGCAAATTACGCTGTGACAGCAACTGTTGTGACGGATTCAGCCGCCTCAAGCCTTGCAGAAGTGGGACTACCTCATTTAGTTGGTCGTTTAACAGCGGAAGAAATGGCGGCGATTATGAAGGACCAGGGATATCGTTTAGTTGTAGATGCTTCTCATCCATTTGCTGAAGAAGCTTCGAAAAATGCTATGGCGGCAGCGGAGCAAGCAAATGTTCCGTATATTCGCTATGAACGTGCACATTGGCATTATGCCCATCCACTCATTACGGTTGTGAAAGATTATGAGGAGGCTGCCCAATTAGCAGCAGAAAAACGTGGTGTCATTATGCTAACGACGGGCAGTAAGACGTTAGCGACCTTTACAAAGGTGTTGCATGGCTTAGAGAATACGCGAGTGATTGCGCGTATGCTTCCTCGACTCGATAATATGGAAAAATGTGAAGCACTTGGTGTGGCACAAAGAGATATTGTTGCCATACAAGGACCTTTTTCAAAGGAATTAAACGAGGCACTATTTCGTCAATATGATGTGACATTGATGATTACGAAAGAAAGCGGCAAGGTAGGCTCGGTGGATGAAAAGCTAGAGGCTGCTCTTGCATGTGGCATCGAAACGATTTTAATTGCAAGACCAAATATAAAATACGGACAGCAATATTCAACATTTGAAGATGTATTACAAGCTGTACAAAACACACTTTAGGAGGCAATTCCGATGGATTTTAAAACAGATTTCAAACCATTAACAGTAGACCCAGATAAAATTTACGATTACAGTTTCTCAATTATTGCAGAAGAAATGGGCGAGCATAATTTCTCAGAAGACGAGTGGAAAGTTGTACGTCGTATTATTCACGCTTCTGCTGACTTTGAATTAGGACGTAGCGTGATTATTACCCCGGGCGCAATCGAGGCTGGGATTAAATCAATTCTTGCAGGTCGCCATGTCATTGCAGATGTACAAATGATTGAAAGTGGTTCAGGTAAAAAACGCTTCCAAAAGCATGGAGGAGATTTACACTGTTATATTGCAGATGAAGACGTTTCAGTTGAAGCAAAAAAACAAAACACTACACGTGCGATTATCTCCATGCAAAAGGCCGCTAAATTACATGAAGGCGGTATATATGCAATTGGGAATGCACCGACAGCATTGCTGGAATTAATTCGTTTAATTAAAGAAGGCTTAGCGAAACCAGATTTAATTATCGGTATGCCAGTTGGCTTCGTTTCAGCCGCTGAATCGAAGGAAGAGCTATTAAAACTAGAAGGTATTCCTTATATTACAAATGTTGGTCGTAAAGGCGGTAGTACAGTGACGGTTGCCGCATTGAATGCTGTCTCACTTTTAGCGGATGAACAGGCGAAAAAATAATGGAGCGGAAGCCTAAAAAGGATCCCAAGGACATGCGTCACGGTTATACAACGGGAGCCTGTGCAACTGCGGTAACGAAGGCTGCATTACTTGCTTTAATTACAAATGAAGAGCAAGAAACAAGTACAATTCATTTGCCAATTGGACGAGATGCGACCTTTACGATAGAAAAATGTACATTTCAGAATGATGCTGTAAGCTGTGAAACGATTAAAGATGCAGGTGATGACCCGGATGCAACGCATAAAGCACTCATTATTGGCACAGTGAGCTGGGCGGATATACCAGGCATTCATCTGGACGGTGGAATTGGTGTCGGGCGCGTAACAAAGCCCGGCTTACCAGTACCTGTCGGAGAAGCAGCCATCAATCCTGTGCCACGAAAGATGATTCATAGTACTGTACAAGGCGTACTAGATGAATTTCACATTAAACGAGGCGTTAACGTAGTTATTTCTGTTCCAGAGGGTGAGGAAATGGCTAAAAAAACGTTAAATGGGCGCCTTGGTATTATTGGAGGCATCTCCATTTTAGGCACAAGGGGAACCGTCGTGCCTTTTTCGAGTTCCGCCTATATGGCCAGCATTGTCCAAGCGATTAGTGTTGCAAAAGAGGCTGGTTGTCAGCATTTAGTTGTCACGACAGGTGGACGTAGTGAAAAGTTCGCAATGGCACAGTACCCTAATTTGCCAGAGGAAGCATTTATAGAAATGGGCGATTTTGTAGGCTTTACATTAAAGCATTGTAAACGACTTGGGATGAAGCAAGTATCGCTTGTTGGGATGATGGGGAAATTCTCGAAGGTGGCACAAGGTGTCATGATGGTGCACTCCAAAAGTGCTCCTATTGACTTTAACTTTTTAGCACAATTAGCAGTGGATATAGGGGCTGATGAGAAGACCATAGCGAACGTACGAGAGGCAAACACAGCTTCACAGGTCGGAGAAATTATGGCGGAAAGTGGCTATGATGCTTTCTTTCACCGTTTATGTGAGGCTTGCTGTTATTCATCATTACATCATATTAAAGGCGGTTTATCGCTTTCCACATCGATCTATTCGATGCAGGGACAATTATTAGGAAGGGCTGATGACATTGCATCGATCGATGAAATTGATTGGGATCGGGGATAACGGACAAGAAAGCTTGCTACCACAGTATGTACAGTGGATTGAAGACTGTGAGGTGCTTGTTGGGGGAGAGCGCGTTTTAGCATTTTTCCCGAACTTTACTGGAGAAAAAATGTTGATTAAAGGTGGTCTTTCAGCGCTTGTTGAACGATTATCTGCAGAAACAAGAAATACAGTTATTTTAGCGTCAGGTGATCCATTATTTTATGGAATCGGTAGTTATTTAGCGAAAAAGCTAGACATTGAAGTTTATCCATATATGAGCTCAGTCCAGCTTGCTTTTTCAAAGGTGGGGGAAAGCTGGCAGGATGCTTATGTCACAAGTATTCATGGTCGCTCCATGAAAGGTTTAGCACAACGAATTGATGGTAAAAAGAAAGTGGCACTGTTAACAGATGCAGAGAATAGCCCTAATGCGCTAGCCCGTTATTTAAAGCATTTTGGTATGACAGAATACCGTGCGTTTGTGGCAGAAAATTTACAAGGTACAAATGAAAAATTCGGCTGGTACTCACTGGATGAATTAGAAACGGAAGATTTTTCTTCTTTAAATGTTGTCATTCTACAGCAAACTTCAGTGCCGAAACGGTATGTGCTTGGTATCGATGATGAAGAATTCTCGCAGCGAAAGCCAGACAAAGGTTTAATTACGAAAAAGGAAATTCGTGTCTTAAGTTTACAAGCAATGCAACTACAAAAGGATAGTATCATTTGGGATGTTGGTACATGTACAGGTTCGATGGCTATTGAGGCTGGTAAGCTTGCGCCAGAAGGTCAAATATTTGCAGTGGAGAAAAACGCACCTGATTTAGAAAATTGCCTGCAAAATCAGCAAAAGTTCCGTGTAGATATTACAGCTATTCATAGTAAAGCGCCAGCAGGACTTGAAAACTTCCCTGATCCGGATGCGATTTTTATCGGCGGTACAGGAGGAGAAATGGTGGAGTTATTACAATTGTGCTGTACACGCTTAAAGCCAAATGGTCGTATTGTCTTGAATGCTGCAACAATTGAAAATTTATATAAGGCAGTTGAAGCATTTAAGTCTTGTGGCTTTGCTGTAGACATATTGCAGGCACAGCTTGCGCGCAGTAAACCAATATTAGATATGACACGTTTTGTCCCATTAAATCCGATTTATATTATTTCTGCATATCGAAAGGAAGAAAATTATGAGTAATCTTGGTATTTTATATGGCTTGGGCGTAGGGCCTGGCGATCCAGAGTTAATTACAGTCAAAGCATTCCGTGTCATTCAGGAATCGCCTGTTATTGCTTATCCGAAAAAACTAAAAGGCAGTAAAAGCTACGCCCATCGTATCGTAGATGTCTACATTAACCCAGAAGAAAAGGATATGCTTGGCCTAGTATTTCCAATGACCAAGGATGAGGCTGTTTTAGAGCGAGAATGGACAAAATCAGTTCAACTTGTTTATGAAAAATTACAAGAAGGTAAGGACGTTGCATTCGTAACGGAGGGAGATCCATTATTATATAGTACGTTCATCCATATGATGAAGCTTATGCAGGACATGCATCCTGACGTTGAAATTCGAACGGTTCCTGGTATTTCTTCGTTCAATGGTTCAGCATCACGACTGGGAATTGCGCTGGCGGATGGCGATGACCGTGTGGCTATTGTACCTGCACACGATGACTATGAGGCAATGCGTGAAGCGATTGAAAGTCACGATGCAGTAGTGTTCATAAAAGTAGCGAAGGTTATTGATTTAATGCTTGAGGTACTACGTGATTTAGATTTACTAGATAAGGCATCCGTCGTAACGAAGGTAACATCTGACGAGGAAATCATTTGGGATGTACGGGAGCTAGACGGTGTCGATTTAGAATATTTAACGTTAATGGTGGTGCGCAAATAATGAAGAAAATATATATTGTCGGTGCTGGTCCTGGTGATCCGGATTTAATTACAGTGAAAGGCTTACATATGCTACAAACGGCAGACGTTGTAATGTATACAGATTCTTTAGTGAGTGAGGACCTTATTGCAAAAGCAAAACCAGATGCAGAGGTTATTCGTACTGCAGGGATGCATTTAGAGGAAATGGTAGCGGTTATGGTAGATCGTGTTAACGCGGGTAAAGTAGTAGCTCGTATGCATACAGGGGACCCTGCTATGTATGGCGCGATCATGGAGCAGGTGGCCCTATTAAAAAAAGAGGGCATTGGCTATGAGGTCATTCCTGGTGTTAGCTCTGTCTTCGCTTCTGCGGCGGCAATCGGGGCAGAATTAACAATTCCTGACTTAACACAAACACTTATTTTAACGCGTGCCGAAGGGCGTACACCTGTACCAGAATTCGAAAAGCTACGCGATTTAGCGAGTCATCACTGTACAATTGCGTTATTCCTGAGCGCAACGCTAACAAAGAAAATCGTCAAAGAATTACAAAGTGCTGGCTGGGCAGATGACACACCAGTAGCTGTTATTCAACGAGCTTCTTGGCCAGATCAAAAAATTGTACGTACAACATTAATTGAACTGGATGAAGCAATGCGTGTGAACGGTATTCGTAAGCATGCGATGATTTTAGCTGGCTGGGCATTAGATCCGACTATTCATGATAAAGATCAATATCGTTCGAAATTATATGATGCTACCTTTACACATGGTTTCAGAAAAGGTGTGAAGACAAGTGATTGAGTTACAAGAGGGCATCTTACCAGAGGTTGACCAACGAAATCCTTATGCGGTTGTAGCTATTACAAAGCATGGTGTTCAAATCGGTCGTCGTTTGCAGCAGACTTTTGCTGCGAGCGACTTATATTACATGAGTAAATTTGAGCAGGGCGATGAAGCAGAAAAGCATATTCAAATGTTTACAGGTACTGTCCGTCTACTGCTTCCTACTCTTTTTAAGCAATACAAAGGCTTAATTGTAATCATCTCACTCGGTGCAGTTGTCCGCATGATAGCACCGATTTTAAAGGATAAAAAGACAGATCCAGGTGTTGTTGTTATTGACGACCGTGGTGAAAATGTGATTAGTGTTTTATCGGGACATCTAGGTGGCGCCAATGAGTTGACGCATGAAGTAGCTGCAGCACTTGGAGCAAATCCAATTATTACAACAGCTTCCGATGTGCAAAAGAC
Source organism: Lysinibacillus sp. Bpr_S20 (assembly GCF_023337835.1). NCBI lineage: Bacteria > Bacillati > Bacillota > Bacilli > Caryophanales > Bacillaceae > Lysinibacillus > Lysinibacillus sp. Bpr_S20. The sequence continues at coordinate 159,763 of NZ_JALNLQ010000003.1, read as the reverse complement.
CATTCCAGTTGATTTATTTGGAGCACGTTTTGGCTGGGTATGGGATAGTGCCGATAAACTGACGCCTGTCAGTGCATCTGTTGTTAATGAGGAGCATGTTGCCATCGTTCAGGAAACGGGGGAAGGTGATTGGTGGATGCGTGACACACCGATGCCAGAGCACATTAAGATTTACCCGTCGACATATGCAGCGATTGAAGCGAAACCACATGCGACACTGCTCATTACTGACCGTATCATTGATCAAGAGGAAGAAGTGCTTCTTGAAAATGGTGTTATATATCGACCAAAATCGGTTGTGCTTGGCATGGGCTGTAATCGAGGAACATCTGTGGAAGAAGTTGAGCAGGTCATTGATGAAACTCTTGCGGAGTTAAAACTTTCGAAGAAAAGTGTCAAAGCGCTATGCACGATCGATTTAAAAAAGGACGAACAATGCTTCCTTGAAATAACGAAAAAACACGATTGGGAATTTGTTACATATTCACCGGCGCAATTAAATGAAATTGATTTCCCTTCACCTTCGGAAACTGTATTTAAATATACAGGAGCATACGGGGTGAGTGAACCGGCAGCATTGCGTTATGCACAGGTGGAGTCGCTTGTGCTAGAAAAGAAAAAATCGGGCAATGCTACCATCTCGGTTGCTAGATTATTATTTTAAGGAGGAAGCCTATGCAAACGAATCGCTTTGTACTTGCTGGTACTGGCAGTGGAGTTGGTAAAACAACCTTTACCATTGGGCTAATGAAAGCATTACAAGAAAAGGGGAAAATTGTGCAGGGCTTTAAATGTGGTCCCGATTACATTGACCCTACCTATCATACTGCTGTGACAGGACGGGTATCGCGCAATATCGATAGCTGGATGTTTTCACATGAAGCGGTGCGTGATATTGTTGCGCGTGCAAGTAAAGACGCTGATGTTTCTATTATTGAAGGAGTTATGGGCTTTTATGATGGAAAAAGTCCGCTATCAGATGCTGGCTCTGCAGCAGACATTAGTGTTGTGACAGAGAGCCCTGTTATTTTAATAGTCAATTGTGCAAGTATGGCACGCAGTGTAGCGGCAGTTGTGAAAGGCTTTCAATTGTTGTCTGATAAGCCAAATATCGTTGGCGTTATTGCTAACCAAGTTGGTAGTGTTGGCCATTATGAAATTGCGAAGGCTGCTATTGAGCAGGAGTGTGGAATTCCTGTGATCGGCTATTTGAAGCGGGAGGAAGGGATTGATATTCCTAGCCGCCATTTAGGTTTAGTGCCAGCGATTGAACGAGGAGAACTCGATACATTTTTTGATAAACTAGGTTCTTTAATGGCAGAGACGATTGATTTAGATCAATTACTTGCATTAACAAAGGCTCCAGTTCTACAAGAATCAGGGCAACTATTTGCAGAACAGCCATCGCAAAATATTCGCATTGCCGTAGCGAAGGATGCCGCGTTTAACTTCTATTATGAAGAAAATTTAGCGCTGCTACGTGCAAAAGGAGCGGAGCTGCAATTTTTCTCACCACTTGCAAATGAGCCTGTTCCCGCAGAAGCAGACGGTTTGTATATAGGTGGGGGCTTCCCAGAGGAATTTGCTGATCTATTAGCGGAAAATGCCAATGTGAAAAAATCTATTCGTGAAGTAATCGCTAAAGGTCTACCGACATTAGCTGAATGTGGAGGCTTCATGTATTTGACAGAGGCTATCACGAATAGCAATGGTGACCGATATGACATGGTAGGTGTTATTCCAGGTGAGGTAGCGATGCAAACAAAGCTAGCGGCTCTCGGCTACCGTGAAATTTTTGGCACACAACATAATTTTTTAATTGGTACAGATGAAGAAGCCAAGGGACATGAATTCCACTATTCAAAATATAGCGGCTCGCATAATACGCCGGCCTATGAAACGAAGGGACGCTTTGGTAACAAACAAGAAGGCTATCAAGCAGGGAATTTAGTAGCTGGCTATACGCATTTTCATTTTGTATCAAACCCAAAGCTTGTTGACAATTGGCTAACAGCTTGTAAGAAGGTGAAAAATCATGACTAATTATTTTCCTATTCACATCAATATTGAATATAAAACCGTAGTAATTGTTGGTGGAGGTCACGTAGCAGCACAGAAGGTAGCGTCACTGATTCCGGCTAAAGCCAATATTGTCGTTGTAAGCCCAACCCTAGATGACTCATTGGTGCCACTTGCGGAATCCGGGCAAATTACGTGGCATGAAAAAGAATTTGAACCGCGTGACTTAGATGATGCATCACTTATTATTGCCGCAACAAATGATACGTCAGTAAATGAGGCTGTACAAGAAGCTGCCCAGCATTGGCAGCTCATCAACCGTACTGATGCACAGGCTGAGAGCGATTTTATAACGCCTGCAACAGTACGCCGTGGTCCTTTAGTATTAACTGTATCAACATCAGGTGCCAGTCCATCACTAGCTCGGAAAATCAAAGCTGATCTCGAAGAGCAATTTGATGAGGTTTATGATGACTATGTTTGTTTCCTTCAGCAAGCACGTTTAATGATTGCTGCGAAGTTTGAAAAGGGTCCTGAAAGACGTAAAGCTTTACAAGCATTACTGGAACCAAGCTTATTAGAATGGACACGCAATGGAGACATTGATCGACGGGAAGCATTTTTACAACAAATACTGATGGGAGTAGCGCGATGAAAGATGGAAAAGTGTATTTAGTTGGAGCCGGACCAGGAGATCCGAAGCTCATTACAGTATACGGGCTCGAATGTATTCAAAAGGCCGATGTCATTGCATATGACCGTCTTGTGAACCCGAAATTACTAGAGTTTGCGAAACAAGATGCTGAGCTTGTGTACTGTGGTAAATTACCTGGTAAGCATCACTTAATTCAAGATGAGATTCATACATTACTTGTTGAAAAGGCGCAGGAAGGCAAGATTGTCACACGTTTAAAGGGTGGCGATCCTTTCGTTTTTGGTCGTGGTGCAGAGGAAGCGGAAATCTTAAAAAATCATGGTATTGCTTATGAAATTGTACCAGGTATTACAGCAGGGATTGCTGCTCCGGCGTATGCTGGTATTCCTGTAACACACCGTGATTTTGCAACTAGCTTTGCTCTTGTAACAGGGCACGGTCGTGAGGAAAAAGGACAGGACTTTTTAAATTGGCCTGCACTTGCAACCGGTATCGATACAGTCGCTTTTTATATGAGTGTTGGTAATATTGCTTATATTTCTCGAAAGCTCATCGAAAATGGTCGCAAGGCAACTACTCCAGTCGCCGTTATTGAGTGGGGAACAACAGATCAACAGCGTACTATTACAGGTCAGCTTGATGAAATTTCGAGCATTATTGAACGAGAAGGCTACCATAACCCTTCCATGATTGTTGTTGGCGAGGTCGTCAATGTACGCGAGAAAATCCAATGGTTTGAAGAGCAAGGACTGGCCTTTACATAAAGGAATAAAACGTATTTAAGCATAAGGAGGAATTACATCATGACAGTAATCGAGGCATTAAAAAAACGTCGTGCAATTCGCAATTACACGACACAGCCCGTTGAAAAAGAGAAGATTGAGCAAATTTTACAAGCTGCCACTTATGCTCCAAATGATCGTATGCGTGAGCCTTGGCATTTTTATGTTATTCAGGACGATGCGATGAGACGCTATGAAGAAATGGCAAATACTTATTTACAAGAGCGATTTCCTACAAAACCGAATTTAGTGGAAAGCTCATTAAAAGTAGTTCAAACAACGCCTGTTGCTATAGTTGTAACAGCAGATATTGTTGAGGGTGATGCTGATGCGACAGCAGATAATGTCTTTGCCGTATGTAGTGCCATCATGTCTATGTGGCTTGCCGCAGAGGAGCTAGGACTTGGCTTTGTATGGCGTACACGAGGGGTAGGTCTTGTCCATGATCCACGTATGCATGCATTCATTGGTGCAAGTGAATCACAAAAGGTAGTCGGAACGATCTTTATTGGCTATCCAGAAGAGCAAGAACTTAAAGACAAGAAACGTACATCATTTGAAGAAAAAACAACATGGCTTTAGGGGAGGCTTGAAAAATGGCTAGAAAAGGTTTGTTTTTAGTTTATACAGGTGAAGGGAAAGGTAAAACAACAGCTTCCCTTGGTGTCACATTGCGCGCAGTTGGCCGAGGCCTAAATGTCCGATATATGCAATTTATTAAATCACCAGAGCGTACATACGGAGAGCAAATTGCTCTTCGTAAACTTGGAGTAGAAATGGAGCAAATGGGCATCGGCTTTACTTGGACAAAAACACCAGAGGAGCATCGTGCCGCTTTAGCAAAGGCATGGGAAAAAACAAAGGCTGCCCTACAAGACGACAGTATTGATTTACTCGTATTAGACGAGCTCAACAACGCGCTTGCGATTACAAAATTCCCAATCGCTGATGTGCTCCCATTAACCGAAGTCATCGAAGCCATCCAGCAGCGCCCAACTACCATGCATTTAGTCGTAACCGGACGTAGCGCCAACCCAGCACTTATTGCAATGGCAGATCTAGTCTCAACAATCGATGCAACCAAGCATTATTATGACGAAGGCATTCCAGCTGTAAAAGGTCTAGAGTTCTAATTAGATTCTCTCGTATCGATGGGTACCCGCGGAATGGAGGAGAATACCCGCGCTTTGAAGTGATACCCGCGAATCGGGTTGCTCCCCTCGCGTCGGATGAAAACCCGCGTTTTGAAGTGATACCCGCGAAACGGAGCAGAATACCCGCGCTTTGTGATGAAATACCCGCGGAACGGAGCAGAATACCCGCGGAACGGGGTAGAATACCCGCGAATCGGGTTGCTCCCCTCGCGTCGGATGAAAACCCGCGTTTTGAAGTGATACCCGCGAAACGGAGCAGAATACCCGCGCTTTGTGATGAAATACCCGCGGAACGGAGCAGAATACCCGCGGAACGGGGTAGAATACCCGCGAATCGGGTTGCTCCCCTCGCGTCGGATGAAAACCCGCGTTTTGAAGTGATACCCGCGAAACGGAGCAGAATACCCGCGCTTTGTGGTGAAATACCCGCGGAACGAAGGAGAATACCTGCGAATCGGGTTGCCCCCTCGCATCGGATGAAAACCCGCGTTTTAAGTGATACCCGCGAAACGAAGGAGAATACCCGCGCTTTGTGGTGAAATACCCGCGAAATGGAGGAGAATACCCGCGCTTTGTGATGAAATACCCGCGGAACGAAGCAAAATACCCGCGAAGTAAATTCTGCTCCAGCGCATCAACTATAAATAAAGGAGGGAAAGGATTATGCCAGCAACATCTATCATGATTCAAGGAACGGCTTCTGATGTAGGGAAAAGTATGATTTGTACGGCGCTATGCCGTATTTTCTCTGATGATGGGCTAAAGGTAGTACCATTTAAATCACAGAATATGGCCCTTAATTCGTTTGTCACTCAAGATGGCGGGGAAATTGGCCGTGCGCAGGGTGTACAAGCAGAGGCAGCACGAGTTGTTGCAACGACGGATATGAATCCGATATTGCTAAAACCGAAGCAGGATATGGTATCGGAAGTAATCGTTCATGGTAAGCATTTTTTAAATATGGACGCTAAAAGCTATCGCAATCAATTTGTGCAAGAAGCGATGCCAATAGTTGAAAAGTCAGTGCGAACTTTACAAAATACATATGATGTCATTGTCCTTGAAGGAGCGGGAAGCCCGGCAGAAATTAATTTAAAAGACCGTGATATAGCCAATATGCGCATGGCTCATCTAGCAGATGCAGCGGTTGTGCTAGTTGCTGATATTGATCGAGGTGGAGTATTTGCATCGATTGTTGGAACGCTCGCATTACTGGATGAAGAAGAACGTGCACGTGTAAAAGGTCTGATTATTAATAAATTCAGAGGAATGCGTGAGTTACTGGATGATGGCATTGAATGGGTGGAGCGTGAAACAGGAATTCCTGTTCTTGGAGTTGTCCCGTATGTAGAGGTTAATATTGAGGCTGAGGATTCACTAGCATTATCTTCATTACGCTTTAAAAAGCCAAAGCCTGGAGAGTTTGCAGTGGATGTGGCCATGATTCGCTTGCCACGTATTTCAAACTTTACAGATGTTGATCCATTTTTCGATGAGCCAGAAGTTGGTGTCCGTTTAATTGGCAATGTCAATGAGCTAGGTACACCCGACTTACTTATACTACCTGGAACAAAAAGTACAATGGATGATTTAGCATGGTTAAAGTCACAAGGCTTCGATCAAGCGATTGCTGAATTACGCGCAAGAGGGACAAAAATTATTGGGATTTGTGGTGGTTTCCAAATGCTTGGCGAAACGTTATTAGACCCAGATGCTGTAGAAGGAAATGGCGATTCAGCGCAAGGTCTAGCATTATTGCCAATGGAAACTGTATTTGTGGGCGATAAAAAAACTGTTCAAATGACGGGAACAAGAGGGCAGGATACGTTTACTGGCTATGAAATTCATCTTGGGCGTACAAAAATTTTACGTGATGAAGTAACACCATTTTTACAACTGGCAGATGGTCGTGTAGATGGGGCAGTAAGTGCAGATGAACAAGTGGTCGGAACATATTTCCATGGTTTATTCCATAATCGTACCTTTACACGAAAGCTCATCAACGACATTCGCGTGAAAAAGGGCCTTGCTGCTTTACCAAGTGATGTTAAAAGTGACGCAGAACGTAGAGAGGATGCTTACAATATGCTTGCAAAGCATGTGCGTGCGAATCTCGATATGAAAAAAGTATACGAAATCATGAATTTAGAGGTACCTATATGACAAGAAAAGGACCGTTAGCCATTGATTATGAAGCGTTATGGCAGGAAGGTATGAAAGACTGGCATGGCCAAATGCCTGAAAGAATGGTCAATGATCAACTAGAGGAGCAGTTTTGGGCGCAGTCAATCGCCCGAAAAAAGGCTGGACAAACAGATCCATATGCTGCGAAAATTTTTCAAGAAATTAAAAAAAGTATTCAACCCGAGCACTCGGTATTGGAAATTGGCCCTGGCTGGGGCAATTATACGTTTCCGCTAGCAAATCATGCGCGAAAGCTAACTTGTGTAGATAGCTCAGAAAGTATCCTTAGCTACTTAGAAAGTTGCCTGGAGGATAAGCAACACGTTTCTTATATTCATGCAAAATGGGAATGCCTTGCCGATGAAATAGAAGAACACGATATCGTCATCGGGGTCAATTGCTTTTATCGTATGTATGAAATTAAAGCAGCACTTTTCCATATGAATCGTCTAGCTAAAAAGCGCGCAATTATTGGCATGACGACTGGGCCGATTCAACCTCATTATGAAATTTTATACGAAAAGTATGGCTACGATATTAAATTTCCAAGAAGAGATTATATAGAATTTTTAAATTTGCTATATGAAATGGATATTTATGCAGAGTGCAAAATCATACCGTTAGAACGAGTGTATGAATATGACAGCTATGAACAACTTGTCACACCACAGAGTAAAAAAATATTAAATGATACTTTTCATAGAGCACATGTTGAAGAGTCGCTTTTGCCTTTTATTGAGGAAAAGAATGGGCGTTATTATTATCGACATGATTTCCACGCTGCACTCGTATCATGGGAACCGAAATAATTATGAAACCTTTGGACAAAACTAGTGACCAAAGGTTTTTTTTATTGGGAGCGATAGGGTACAATAAAGCGATATAGATATAGAAGTGAGGTGGCATATGTGCAACTACATTTTTTAGGAACAGGCGCAGGAATGCCTTCAAAGGAACGAAATACAAGTGCCCTAATGGTAAAGCTTTTAGATGAAGTGGGGGAAATGTGGCTTTTTGATTGTGGGGAGGCGACCCAACATCAAATTTTGCATACGTCCTTAAAGCCACGTAAAGTAACGAAAATATTCATTACACATTTACATGGTGACCATGTTTTTGGATTACCTGGTTTTTTAAGCTCTCGTTCATTTCAAGGTGGAGATGAGCCATTAACGATATTTGGTCCACAAGGTTTACAGCAATGGATTGAGCAAACGTTAGCCTTGTCAAAAACGCATTTAACCTATCCATTACAATTTGTTGAAGTCCGTGAAGGTGTTATTTATGAAGATGAACATTTCACAGTAAGTGCAAGTGAATTGCGACATGTAGTTCCATGCTTCGGCTATCGAATTGAGCAAAAGGATTTGCCTGGCGAGCTGTTAATAGAAAAAGCACAGGCTCTTGGTGTTCCAAAAGGTCCTTTGTTAGGACAATTAAAAGCTGGGAAAGATATTGAGCTGGAGGATGGCACGATTGTTTATGCAATAGATGTTGTTGCTCCGCCGAAAAAGGGCTTTACGCTTACAATATTAGGCGATACAAAATACTGTCCAGAGGCTGTTTCATTAGCTAATGGAGCAGATATCGTAATTCATGAAGCGACCTTTGATGGCACGACGACAGATTTAGCAGCAAGCTATGGCCACTCTACAAATATAGAAGCGGCAAAAGTCGCACAACAAGCGGGCGCAAACTATTTACTTCTCAACCATTTAAGTGCGCGTTTTTTACCACATGATTTACCGAAATTTTTAGCGGATGCTCAGGAGATTTTCCCACAAACCTTCCTTACATCCGATCAATCAGTATTTACATGGAATAACAATAGATTAACTTAATCAAAAACACATAAAGTACCTTTTAAATGTAGCGTCATTTAAAAGGTACTTTTTTTATCATTCATGTTTTTAGCCAATTAGAAATTGAAAAGGTGAATGAGGAATAATCACCGATACAATTCAACAATTTGGTTTGCTATATATTCGGAGCTAAAATGAACCCCATTTCTGAGCCACCACATGAGGATCCCAAGTATTGAAGAGGCGAGAATATCCATTGATAGAGTACTATCAGCGCCTTCACTTTTACGTTGTACGACAATCAAGTCCGTTAATGTCATATGCATTTTTTTTATGAAACCAGGGTGCTCAAATAGCACAGCTAAAATTTTTCGATGCTTATAAAAGTAATCTAAAAACGTGATTAATTGTTCTTGATTATTTAAATTATCAATTTGTAAAGTTGGAGACATTTTCGACAACAGGTCGTCGAAAATGTCGTAAACTACTTGCTTTAATAAATCATTAATATCGATAAAATGTAAATAAAATGTTGCTCGATTTAGCTCGGCACGTTGGGCTATTTTTTGTACAGTAAGTTTCGAAATATCTGGGTTTTCGATTAATATTTCTACGACAGCTTCTTTAAATACCCGTTTAGAGCGAATAGCTCGTGGGTCTTGCTTTTTTTGTGTAGTCAATTTAATTCTCCTTTATCTATCTATTAAATACAAATTTAATGAATAGTATTTTTAATTTTGTTGTTTAATTGACACTTCTTGAAAAATTGTAAATAGGAATCAAAAAATAAACGTGTTATTATCTATTTTATTGACATAGTGTTAATAAAACAAGTAGAAAGAGGAAGAATGTAATGTCAGAATCGATAAATAAAAAAGTACTATTAACAGTTTTAATTTTCGGGTGTTTTTTATCTACACTAAATCAAACGCTGTTAAACGTTGCATTAAGTAATTTAATGGACGTATTTTCCGTTTCTGCGACAACTGTTCAGTGGTTAGCTACTGGTTTTATGTTAGTAAATGGGGTGCTAGTCCCTATTACAGCATATTTAATGAAACGTTTTTCAACACGCCAATTATTTATAAGTTCAATGCTGTTTTTATTAGTAGGATCTATTTTTTGTGCAGTAGCTCCAAACTTCACCACTTTATTAATAGGTCGTATGATTCAAGCGGTTGGAGCAGGAATTATTATGCCATTGCTAATGAGCATTGTGATGTTTATTTTCCCTCCTGAAAAAAGGGGCAGTATGATGGGGTTAATTGGGCTTGCTATGATTTTCGCTCCAGCCATTGCACCAACATTAGCAGGTTTTGTAATAGATTATTATTCATGGCGTTGGTTATTTATCGGAATTATTCCATTTGTTGTGATCGTTATATTCATGGCAATGAAATATTTAATTAATGTTTCAGAAACAGCTAACACGAAGTTAGATATAATGAGTGTTATTTTATCAACAATTGGCTTCGGTCTTATTTTGTATGGTTTTAGTAATGCAGGAAGCCATGGTTGGGATGATAAAGTTGTCATAAGTACTATACTTGTAGGGATCATGACTACGGCAATCTTCTGTCTTCGTCAAATGAAATCTTCTGATCCACTTCTTAACTTATCCGTTTTTAACAATAAATTATTTACGCTAACATCTATCATTAATATTATTGTCACAATGATGATGTATGCAGATATGATTTTATTACCGATATATTTACAAAATGGAAGAGGGTTTAAGGCATTAGATGCTGGCTTATTATTATTACCGGGTGCTCTTGTAAATGCTTTTATGTCTCCAGTGACAGGAAAAATGTATGACCGCTTTGGTGCAAAGCCGTTATTTATTACAGGTTTGATTTTTGTCATTCCTTCCATGTGGGTTGTAACAGATTTAACAGAAACAACAGCCTTTAGTTTTTTAATGATACGTACCATTTTTCTACGAATAGGGCTGAGTTTTATCACAATGCCATTGAACACAGCTGGTTTGAATGCCTTACCGAAGACACTTGTTACACATGGTACAGCAGTGAATAATACATTACGCCAAATCGCAGGTGCCATTGGATCGGCAGTAGTTATTACAATTTTTACAGCACAAACAACAAACCATGCGAAAACATTGTTAGCCGAAACACCAAATGCTACGGCTGAAGGTATTCGCAAACTGGCTTCCATCTTAGGTTCAAGTGATGCTTATTATTTCATGACAATCTTAGCGATACTTGCATTTGTTTTAACTTTATTTGTGCCATCTAAAAAAAGATTAAATAATAGTTTGTAAATATATCAACAAATTATTATTGGAAGAGGAATTATTGAAAAGGATTAATTTACATTTTTTGTATTCATCCTTTTGTCGACAAGCTGAAGAGCCTTTCTACAATTATGTAGCAAGGCTCTTATTTTTATCATTAACGTACATTGTCTCGACCTATTAAGTGAAAAAGATCATGTAGGAAAAGTTGTATTACAAAGATTTAGAATATTAGAGAAAAATAATGCGGTTAATAGTAGAGTTTCGTATAATTGACTAAAGGGGAGTGGTTTTATATGAATCAGCAAAAGGTGCCGCCAGCACTAGCGCGTTTAATAGTTATATTTCCAAATGTGTTGAGTTATTTATTATTATTTGGACTTATCTTTTTTGTTATCTCAAATTATGACACGTTAAAGGCTACGGACAACTTAACGGTTTGGCTTATTTTTATTTTTGTACTTGCACCAGCTGCTGCTTATACGACATTTAGCATTATTAAGAAAATTCGTACAGGGCAAATGTAAGCTAAATGACAACACGTGTATTCGTTAAATCATCTAATGGCTACACGTGTTTTTTAATTTCATTTTGATAAGTAAATTACATTTTCGGAATCATTTTTTTCAGAAAGAAGACTGAATGAAACCTCAAGCGAATAAAATAATTTCAATAAGAGAAACTAAAAAATAAATACATAATAAATTTGAAAAGTGGGGTGTTTTTTGTGGATCCAACTAATTGCGATTTTTCGCCAATGAAACAAACATTGAAGGAAGAGCTTTTGCAAGTTATTAATTCATTACAGCAAAGTGTAGAAGCAATGGATACCGATGCAAACTGTCTTCTTGGGAATTTTGAAAAAATTAAAGAGAAGTTTTTAACGATTGAAATGAAAGCTGCAACATTTTATTTAAATTGCTATCTTTCCCCGTTTACTGAAAAATATCCTGAGCTTTCGCAATGCGTACAAAACATGTCGAAAAGAAGACACGGTGGACTAATTGTGATTGAACGAGAGGATTCTCTAGCATCACTTTTACAGCCTGGTATTCATATTGGTGCAGAAGTAACGCATTCCTTATTAGAATCTATTTTTTTTCCTGGAAATCCGCTTCATGATGGTGCAGTTTTAGTTAGCCAAAATCTAATTCAGTCAGCAGCCAATGTACTGCCACTTTCAGACAGATATACGGGGGAAAAGAAATTAGGCACAAGACATCGAGCGGCATTAGGGTTAAGCGAAGTAAGTGATGCGCTTGTTATGGTAGTGTCTGAAGAAACAGGGAGAATTTCTTTTGCCTTTAAAGGAAACTTATATCCGGTTACAACGCATGGCATTATCTAGTGTGAGGCTTCACACTAGATAATATCTCGAATTCAAGATATTTTTCTTGCTTGTTTATAACTTGCGTAGTAAAGTGATATATGAGAGGGGGAGAAAGCGATGCGAAAACATACGCTTGGATCACTGACATGGATTCGAATGATGCGCTTTACCAATCAAAGTAACCAGCTATCCAATGAGTTTTTAAAGCGCTTTGACTTAACGACTGCGCAATTTGATGTCCTCATACAAATAAAGACATATGCACCGTTAACGCAATTACAGCTAGCAGAGAAAGTGACAGTGACGCAAGGTGGTATATCTCGGATGCTTGCTCGTCTTGAAAAAGAGGGACTTATTGAACGTAAGCAACATTGGAAGACCAAAACAATCTCACTGACAGCAAAAGGCGAGCAGGTGATTGATGAGGCAACACCAAGTCAGCTACAATTCCAATCTTCATTTTTTGAAGAAGTATTAACAGAAGATGAAATGAAAACTTTAAATACACTAATGTCAAAATTAGAGAAGCATAGCCGTGAAAAAAAACTACCACCAGCGTGATTTTTTTTTACAACATCACTTGCTTAGTCAAGTGAAAATAAGGAGGAAACATTTATGAACAAATTAAGCGGACATCACCATATATCAATGCTAACAAAAAACGGCAAACGTAATAATGATTTTTATACAAAAATTCTTGGCTTACGTCGTGTGAAAAAGACTGTCAACCAAGATTCACCTTCTATGTATCATTTATTTTATGGAGACTTAACTGGAGCTGCAGGTACAGAATTAACATTTTTTGAAATGCCCGTAGCAGGACGAACAGTTCGAGGAACTAATGCTATTACACGTATTGGCTTATTAGTGCCGAACTATGACAGTCTGCAATATTGGAAAAATCGCTTTCAAAAATTAGAGGTTGAACATAGTGAGATTACAACTTATGCAGGTAAAGATGCATTGTTTTTTGAGGATCATGAAGGATTACGAATGGTGCTTTTAAACAATCATGGTCACGAAACACCTGCTCATTGGCAACCATGGGATGGCTCCGAAATCCCTGCGGAACATCGCATTTTAGGGATGGGTACAGTTGAAATAACAGTTCGCTACTTGCAACGGACAGTAAGCTTATTAAAAGAGCTATTTAGCTACACAGTCGTAACAGAAAATGAAAAAGAAGCGGTGTTGCAATCCATTTCTGGTGAAGTACTTGGAGAAGTCGTCGTGAAAGAATTAGAAGGGCCAAGTGAGAAACCTGGTCGTGGAAGTATTCATCATCTTGCACTACGTGTTGGAACATTGGAAGAATTACAAGAATGGGATGCCAAAATTAAGGAGCAGGGCTTTGATAGCACTGGCATTGTAGATCGTTATTATTTCCAAAGTCTTTATTTTAGAGACCGAAATGGCATTTTATTTGAAATGGCCACAGATGGACCAGGGTTTACTGTTGATTCGGCAGTAGAGGATCTTGGTAAGGAACTTGATCTTCCGCCATTTTTAGAAGAAAGACGTGCAGAAATCGAAGCTAATTTAGAACCATTAGATTAAGGAGAGGTTTAATCATGGAAAAATACCGCATTGATCAATCGAAAGGCATCGAATTTGGCCTCTATTCATTAGGGGATCATATTCCAAATCCATTAACAGGTGAACGAATTTCAGCTCAGCAACGAATCCAAGAGCTAGTTGAAGTAAGTCAGCTTGCAGAACAAGCAGGTATTGATGTGTTTGGTGTGGGTGAAAGTCATCAATCGTACTTTACTACACAGGCACATACGGTTGTTTTAGGGGCGATCGCACAAGCTACATCAACAATTAAATTAACAAGCTCTGCGACGGTACTAAGCGTTTCTGATCCAGTACGTGTATATGAAGATTTTGCAACGATTGATTTACTTTCAGATGGACGTGCAGAAATAGTAGCTGGTCGTGGCTCTCGAGTAGGTGCATATCAATTACTAGGCATTGATTTAAAGGACTATGAAGACATTTTTGAAGAAAAATTAGCGCTACTGAAAAAAATAAATGACAATGAGCTTGTTACTTGGGAAGGGCAATTCCGTGCGCCACTTCACAATGCGCAAATTTTGCCGCAACCTAAAAATGGCTCGTTCCCAATTTGGCGAGCTGTCGGTGGCCCTCCTGCTAGTGCCATTAAAGCAGGCTATATGGGCATTCCAATGATGTTAACGACATTAGGTGGTCCCGCTGTAAACTTTAAGCCATCAGTTGATGCCTACAGAGAAGCAGCGGAGCGAAGTGGTTTTGATCCGAAAGAGTTACCAATTGCTACAGCAAGCCTATTTTACGTTGCGGATACGACGCAAGAGGCACTAGAAGGGATGTACCCACATTTAAATGGTGGATTCCAAGCAATTCGTGGCGCTGGTTATCCAAAGCAACAATTTGCGGAAGCGCCAGATACACAAGATGCCTTAATGGTTGGAAGTAAAGAACAAATTATTGAAAAATTACTATATCAATACGAGCTCTATGGTATGCAACGATTTATGGCACAAATTGATTTTGGCGGTGTACCATTCGATAAATTAATGAAAAATATCGAAATTATCGGGAACGATATTTTACCTGCGATTAAAAAATATACAGCAAAATAAGGCATAGATAGAAAAGAGAACCATACTTTAATAAATAGAAAATTTAATTTTATTGTAAATGACGCTGCATAAGAAGGCAATCTTACGCAGCGTTTTTTCGTAGCCATTTTTATTTTTAATTGGACCACTTAAACCATCGAGCATGACCATCAGGTCGCTCCATTATACGGATAGATTCTATTTCTCCTTGATCCATAAAATCTTGATGCAGTTGCGTATCAAATAGATTGTTATAACAATGGAATAGAGGTCGTTCCATGCTGATCTCTTTTAATTGCTCCAGTAATTCAAGGCGTAATTCCAGAGGGATTTGGTTTGCCACATGTGTATGATATACAACTAACATCGCATCTTGGTTTATCTCTTTACTAATATCTTTTATCAGTTTAATGGCATCGCCTTTTACCAGTTGTAAATCGAGCTCTTTTAGAATAGGGAGTGCTTGATGTAACAAAAGTCTTCGTTGTTGATGCTCTGGCCAAATTAATGCTTCGAGCCATCGGAGCTCTTCCTCATTATGAATATCAATAGGGTTTAAATCGATGCCTACTCGCTTACAAACAACGGGAGTATTTGTAATGGAAGCTGGGAGCGGTTGTCCTCGATTTTCTGAGGATAAAACAAAATCGCTATTAGAATTATTTATATGAAGCTGTTGATTATAGCAGTAATTATATTGATCCATGCCAAGTTGAAGTCCTGCACTTGCACCGATTTCTATGAAGGCTAAAGGTTTTTTGTGGCGTTCATAAATTTCGGTCATCATCGGATAAAGGTAAGAACAACGACGAATTTCATTTGTCTGAACAAGTTTTTCTTGAAATAAAGTCTTCAATTCGTCTGAATGTGACAAGACGAATGCTTTAAAAACTGGGTACACTTCATTTAATGCTTTGGGTGTTGTCGTTAGAGATGGATAAAAATGCACTAATTCGTCCTCTGATGATGACAGCAAATACTGAACACCAGCTAATAGTAAATTAGGTACAGGTTGTCCTTGAGGAATAAATGTCGCAATGTTTAATAGTTCATCATCATCAGCAATCTTAATCGCTAAATGTTCATACAACGGACTTGAATTTTCGCATTCATTTTTTGCAAAAGTACGGAATTGTTGACTTAATTTTGCTAACATACGATTCTCCCCTTTGTGTGTAAAAGTAAATGGATCTTATTTTAGTTTATTATTGTTGGATAATTTAGTAAATTAAATATAGATAATGAAGTTGATTAAAAACATTAATTGAAGGGGACGAGGAGATATTGGATTATAAATGGTTACAGTCTTTTGTAGTAGCAGCTAAATCTAGTAATTTTAGAGTGGCAGCAGAAGAACTACATTTATCGCAGCCAAGTATCACAGTTCATATTCATCAGTTAGAACAATTTTTGAATGTTAAATTATTTAAACGTGAAAAAAACCGTGTGCAATTAACGGAGGCAGGGCACCTTTTTCTCATGGAAGCTCAGCAAATTATCCATCAATGGGATAAAAGTATTGAACGTTTTCAGTTAGCGACAAAAGGAATTGAAGAAAAGTTAGTTATTGCAATGACTCCTTTAATGGTGGAAACGATATTACCTCATGTAATTTATCAGTTTATCAATGAACACCCGTCCATTGAAATATCGATTCTAGTGGAGGATTCAGCAAAAATTGAGGATCTAATCAATCGTGATAAGGCGCATATTGGTATATCCTTATTGCCAACTCGTTATCGACATTGGCATCAAGAGCTTCTTGTAGAAAGTACTTTAGAATTGGTTATTCCGCTAGATGCTTTCGATGATGAGACAGGAGCTTATATTGATTATGAGGAATTATTTCAAACCTACACGTTATTTACACATCATCATCCGACTATTTGGGAGGATTTATTACATAAATTACAGGAGAAATTTGTAGTTAGAAAGCAAGTGTCCATATCTCAATCTTATGTGGTAAAACGCTTAATAAAAGATGGATTAGGTATGTCATTTTTACCGCGGATGATTGTTAGAAGAGAACGTATGGAGGGGCGCTTTAATATCGTTCCCTTCGATGAAATAGCTTTACCAAGTGTTCCTGTATACCTTTTTTATAAGGATTCGGTAAAGGTTCCTGAAGAGTTAGTTTGTTTATTTCAAACGAGGGATTATTTGTGATTATCGTTAGCAATTTCGTATTGTTTATTTAGGTCATATCTTTATTAATGGTTCATATCAAAAGTAGGGAAGTCATTTTGTAATCTATGCTATGTAAAGTTGATTGGAGTGGAGGCTGGGCTACTTCAGGAAAGCGCCCCAATCGGAACGGAAATCAACTCACGTTATGTTGATAGCTATTAAAATTATTTAATGTTGACTAACATAAAGTTTTATATACTATGAATAGGGATATTTTAACAAAGGTGTGATGGTATTGAGAATTTTAATGGTTGAGGATCATGAAGATGTAAATGCAATGTTAACAGAGTTATTTGAGCAAGCAGATTATCAGGTGACAAGTGTGATGGATGGGGTAGCAGGTCAGCGGGCATTTATGCAAAATGAGTTTGATCTTGTGCTTCTTGATATTATGCTTCCCTATAAAAGTGGGGATGAATTGCTAAAGGAAATTCGCGCTATTTCGGATGTACCTGTTGTTATGATTTCAGCTAAAGATTTAGTATCAACAAAAATTGATTTGCTTCGATTAGGAGCGGACGATTATATTACGAAACCTTTTGACCTTGGTGAGGTTCTTGCCCGTATTGAATCGATCTTACGTCGTGTTAAAAAACAAGCTACACCAATGAAGCAGCTACAATTCAAAGATATAGTATTGGATGATGTCGCTAAGCGAGTGACAGTGAGTGGTGAAGAGGTCTTGCTAACGGCAAAGGAATATTCATTGCTCGAATTGTTTATGACAAACAAAGAGAAAGTATTCACGAAAGCAAATTTGTATGAATCGATCTGGCAAGAAGAATACTTAGGGGATGAACATATTATTAAAATCCATATTAGTAATCTACGTCAAAAATTAAAGGCAAAAAATCCACAGGTGGATTATATCGAGACGCTTCGAGGGCTTGGCTATCGTTTACGTCCATAAATTATTCGAAATCTATACGCCATCTTTACTTTATCTATACCTTTCATGAGTAATCTATGAATATGAAAGGGAGGTGCTTAGTATGGGTGAAACCATATTAAAAACGAATCAATTAACTAAAATATATAAAAAACAACCAGTACTTCACGACGTATCAATTGAATTAAAAGAGGGTCGTATTTATGGACTTATTGGTGAAAATGGTGCGGGTAAATCAACCTTAATGAAGATTATTTCAGGGATTAGTTTTCAAACAGAAGGGTCATTTGAGTTATTTGGAAAATCATCTGACAAGGAAATACAGCAGCAACGAAAACGTATTGCCAGCATGATTGAACAACCGGCGATTAGCCCTGATATGACGGCAAAAGGTAATCTTAAATATCATCGTTACATGCGAGGGATCCCGAACGAGGAGCTTGAAGATGAAATACTACAATTGGTTGGATTGACGGGTACAAACAACAAGAAAGCGAAGCATTTTTCATTAGGAATGAAACAACGATTAGGCATTGCTATTGCATTATTAACTAATCCAGAGCTATTGATTTTAGATGAACCGGTAAATGGGCTAGATCCACAAGGTGTTGTGGAAATTCGTCAGCTTTTAACACGCCTTTGTGAAGAGCGACAGATGACGATATTAATTTCAAGTCATAATTTACCAGAACTTTATTTAACAACGACTGATTATATCATTATTCATAAAGGGAAAATTATGAAACAAATGACTCAACAACAGCTTGATGAAGAATGTAGACATTATATTCGCATTGGTTGTACAGCTCCAGAACAATGTGTACATGTATTAGAAGCAGTTCTTAAAACACAAAACTTTCAAGTCATGCCTAATAAAACGATTAAATTGTATGATTTCTTAGAAGACCTCGGAGATGTATCAACAGCGTTATTTGAAAATGGGATAACGCTTACCGAATTTAGTCTACAAGGAGATACATTAGAGAACTACTTCCTAACGTTAATTGGAGGTGAGCAACATGTTTAATTTAGTACGTGCTTACCTCTATAAAACAACTAAATCTAAAATATTTTGGGTCTTACTGGCTCTTACAACATGTTCTGCAATAGCAATGTTTAGTATTGCCTATGGTATCGGCAATAAGTCAATCAATGAAAACATCAGTAATATTGGTTTTTTATTATCTGATATGAATATGATGTCAATAGTAGGTGCAGTACTTGCCACGACACTTATTTGTTCAGATTTTGACACAAAAAATATCCATCATCCTATTATAAGTGGGTTTGCAAGAATCCAAATTGTCATAAGTAAAGCGATTGTTTACTGGTTATTACTACTTGTTCTTGTAAGTCCGTATATCATCGTAACTATAATTGGTTTATCAATGGACAGCACGTTTAGTATGGGGAGGAATGCAGCAGGTTTTTTAAGCATTCTAACATTGACTACTAGTGGTAGCTTTGGTGAATACGTAACAATAATGATCACAATGACAATGGTCTATCTTGCCCAGTTAACGATTTGTATTTTACTTGCCTTTGTCTTAAGAAAATCCGTTCTTGTCGTAGCTGCGTATTATATGATGTCCATGTTCTTTGGACAGGTAGCGAGCTTCCAGAATTCATTTGAGATAATGAATAACATATTATCCTTTACACCATATTCAGTGGAGTTCATTACGATTAATGTAAGCATGAGTAAAGGTGATATAATTTCGGCCGTTTCCATTTGTGTAATCTTTATAATAGTAGTTTTGTATTTAACATTCATGACATTTAGAAAAGCAGAAATCAGGTAAGGGGATGTAGGGAATGTGGTTTGTGGCAATTGTAATCATTGTAGGATTACTATTTTATATTTTTTATCTACAAAGGCAACTACGATTGATGAACGTACAATTGTCACAACGTCTACATGAGCAATATACGCAACCAATTAGCGTAGAGCTATTAAACAAAGAAGTAAATCAACTAGTGGCTAATATAAATCGCATATTATTAGAATCACAAAAATCAAGGTCGTATATTAAACGGGAAGAAAAATACTTTAAGGAAATGATTTCAAACATTTCTCATGATTTTCGTACGCCTCTTACGGCAATAAAGGGCTATCAACAAATGCTTTTAAAAGAACCCTTAACAGAAAAGCAGCTTACAAAGCTTGAAATTTCACAAAAACATGTTGGAAGACTAGAGCAATTAGTAGAAACATTTTTTGAATATTCCTATTTGCACAGTAATGAAGATCAACCTAAAAAAAATCGTATCAATATATCCAATATTGTATTTGAAGAAATTGCTGGTGCCTTTGCGCAATTTGAACAACAAGGAATAGCCGTCAACTTACCTAAATTCGAGCCTCTCATCATTAATTCTGATGAAGAAATGCTTTTACGTATTGTGCAAAACTTAGTACGAAATAGCATCATGCATGCTCAAGGTGATGTAACTATTAAGTTGTGGCTAGAAGAGGAATATGCATATATCTGTTTTCAAAATCCGATTGACGAAAATATTCAACTAAATCCTAACCAGCTTTTCGATCGATTTTATACAACAGACAATTCCAGACGTAAAAACACTGGTTTAGGGCTATCTATAGTTAAGCTGCTAGCAGAAAAATTAGGTGGAAGTGCCACGGCCAAAATAGAAGGTGGCATGATTGAGTTTTTAGTGAGTTTAAAAAAGAATATGTAATAGTAGTAGCCAAGAAGCTTATTGCATCTTGGCTATTACTATTACATATAACGTTTATAACAATGTTATTTCCAATGTGGAAATATAAAACTTTTTATGGTAATTATAGTATATTTAGGGGTGATTATGTTGGTAGCGATTAATCGCCCTACTTGATAAGAAAGGGTGTTAGTAAGATGATTGTTGAGAGCTGTCTGTTCTCAACAATGTGACCTATGATAAACTCGGATTACCAGAATCTTCCAATTGATTGTCAAAGCGTTTTTCCGTTAAAGGGTACTTAACGGACTTGGAAGACTAAAATTAAATTATTGGAGGTTGAGTAATTTGAATAAGTATGGTCAGGATTTATTTAAAGGTTCAGCAATCTATTATTCTAAATACAGACCTATGTATCCTTCTTCTCTAATAAGGTTCTTGGTAGAAAAATTCTCTTTGAATGGGGAGCAGAACCTACTTGATTTAGGATGTGGTACAGGACAACTTACAATGAGATTTTCGGATTGGTGTAATAAAATAGTTGGAATAGACACTGAGCCAGAAATGATTAATGAAGCAAAACGTCTTCATCAAGAGGTAAGAATGGGGCAAATACATTGGTTTAATGGAAAACTAGAACAATATAAAGCACAACACAATGAACAATTAAATCTCGTAATCATAGCAAAAGCCTTTCATTGGATGGATAGACCAAAGGTTTTAGATGAACTATTCAATATGGTTACTGATGGTGGTGGAGTAGCTATTATTGATAACTATGACCCAAACCAATCGTTAACTGAATGGCAAGAAAAAACAAATGAAATCATAGAAAAATGGTACGGGAAAGATAGAAGAGCTGGTAAGGCTACCTATACTCATCCCATTATGAGTCATGAAGAAGTACTGTCAAATTCAAAATTTAATGTTGAGATACACAATTTACCTACATACGAAATAACTTGGACCATCGAGTCAATACTCGGAAATCTATATTCCACATCTTATGGTTCTAAACTTTTTCTTGGAAATAACATCGAGCTATTTGAACGTGAGCTTAGAGAAGCCCTGCTTGATATTTCTAACTCTGGAGAGTTTAAAGAAAAATTAACATTATCAGTAAAGCTCGGTATAAAGAATTGTTAGCCTTGTTCCATAAAAGGGGCTTTAATTAAAGGTGGTAATTCTGAGAAATGAAGTTCCCGTTATTTATTTTAATAAATTAACAGTATTATTTAACATAGGCTTAAGAAAAAGAAAGAGCCACAGCAATTGAAAAATTGTGAGCAAAGTATGTTCGCATTCATCAATGAAGAAGTGTAAGAGACGTTAGTGAAGGCAAGAGATGGAGAAAAAACAATAACCGATTTATTGAATGAAAACAGCTTGTTAACATACATCAACAAGCTGTTTTTTATTTTGTGATGATTAGCAAGTGTGCACTTTGTTTTTTACCAGCCACGTACGTATTGCACTGGAGGTTGAACTTCTTCACCTAATTCCTTGGCAGCATGAAGTGGCCAATAGGGCTCCCGTAGAAGAACACGTGCTAAGAAAATTAAGTCGGCACGATTGTTTTGCAAAATTTCTTCTGCTTGAATAGCTGTCGTAATTAGGCCGACTGTGCCTGTTGGGATATCAGCACCATGTTTAATCGCTTCAGCATGAGGGACTTGGTAGCCTGGAAAAACATTTATATGAGCTTGCACGACACCACCTGTAGAAACATCCACTAAATCAACACCCTGCGATTTCATCCAGCGACTAAAGACAATAAAGTCATCCATTGTTGTCCCATCTTCTACATAGTCTTCAGCAGAAACACGCACAAGTAAAGGACCTTCCCAAACACTACGTATAGCATCGATGACTTGACGTAATAATCGATAACGATTTTCCACGGATCCACCGTATTGATCGTTGCGCTTATTCGTTGCTGGTGATAAAAATTCACTTATTAGATAGCCATGTGCTCCATGGATTTCAAGAACATCAAAGCCTGCTTTAGCTGCCCGGACAGCTGCTTGTTTAAATGCTTCGACAAC
The DNA here is from genome assembly GCF_023337835.1 of Lysinibacillus sp. Bpr_S20. NCBI lineage: Bacteria > Bacillati > Bacillota > Bacilli > Caryophanales > Bacillaceae > Lysinibacillus > Lysinibacillus sp. Bpr_S20. The sequence continues at coordinate 137,174 of NZ_JALNLQ010000003.1, read as the reverse complement.
ATATTCAATATCTTTTAATGTCATTTCCGTTGGCGTTTTAAAAGCATCGCTAAAAGCAATGGCTGATGGCGCAAATATTTCTCCATCAACAGTTGCTTTACGTCCAGCGTGTGCGAGCTGGATGCCAGCTTTTGCTCCGTAAGCCTTCATTCCTTGAACTAATTGACGTAAACCTTCGATATGAGCATCATCCCAAATTCCAAGATCTTTACTAGATATACGACCTTCTGGTACAACACCTGTCGCTTCGACAATGATTAAACCAACTTGACCAGCAGCCCGCGTTGCATAATGTACTTGATGGAATGGTGTGACAAGCCCATCATCCTTCGCTGAGTACATACACATCGGTGCCATGACAACACGATTTTTTAAATTGATATTTTGTAATTGATAAGGTTCAAATAATTTTGCCAAAATAAAGCCCCCTAATCCCTAGTGATATACCCTATTTTGCACCCATTATTTACTATTTGCAAGTGAACGAGATCGAGCTTCTGCTTCTTTAATGCATGCTTCTATCGCTTCATTAAATTGATATTGTTCAAGAGCCTTTATTCCAGCTTCTGTTGTACCACCTGGACTTGTGACTTTACGGCGTAAGACATCAGGCTCATCGACGGATTGCTTCAGCATTTCCGCAGTACCAGCAAGAGTTTGCGTCATTAAAAGTCGTACTGTATCCTTCGAGAGACCCACCTTTGTACCAACTCGTTCAAATGCCTCCATTAAATAATAAATATAAGCTGGGCCACTCCCTGAAAGAGCCGTTACAGCATGTAATTGATCCTCATCTACCTCAATAACTGAACCGACCGCCTCTAGAAGCTGTAAGAAAGTGGAGCGCTGTTCGGCAGTCACTTTATCATTAAAGGCAATTCCACTTGCAGACATCCCAATAGTTGCAGAAGTGTTAGGCATAACGCGTGCGACTGGGCGAGCACCTAAATGTTCTGTAATAGTAGTAATCGCGATACCGGCTAAAATAGAAAGAACGGCTGAGTGCTCTGCTATTTTAGGTTTTAGTTCACGCATCGCTGCAACGGCATCCTTAGGCTTCATCGCTAAAATGATTAAATCAGCGCGCTGATAAATATCATGGTCAATATGGCTATTTACACCATACGTGTCATGCAAAAACTCTAAACGTTCCTTGTCTGAGCGATTGGTGACGTAAATTTCTTGTGCTGTAAATACTTTTTCTTTTATCCAACCCTGAATCAAGGCCTCTGCCATAGAGCCTGCACCTATAAATAGTATTTTTTTCACGATAAAACCTCCAGTTCTCAAAATCAATTTCGCCTTGGCGTAATTGTAGCTGCCGCTTCGCTTTCGCTACAGAAAACATTTGTAGCTGCCGCTTCGCTTTCGCGCAGATAAAACATTTGTAGCTGAATAAAGATAAAAAAAGCGCTCTCGTCCTTATAATGAAGGACGAAAACGCTTTTGTTTCCGCGGTACCACCTTTGTTTGCCAATTGGCACAACTTATAGCCCTTTTATCGCAAGGGAAACGGTTATGTTTTCATAACTGCTCAGAAGTAGGTTCGGTAATGGGAGCGGGTGATGTTACTTTCAGCAAATGTAACACTCTCTAAGACACCTTCATCAATTACGTACTTGGCTTCATCAACGCATAAAAATAATTAGATTATTCAAAATTATATTGATAATACATTAACCTGTCAACAGAAGGGTGACGAAAAGAAGAAAAACTTGTAAAATAGAATGAATCGGTATTCACTAGTTGCATAAAAGGGGGAAACAGCTTTTGTCTATATACAAAATAGAAATACCAACACCCTATGACGTAGGAGATGTGAATGCATTTGTTGTCAAAGGCGATGCGTTGACAATTTTTGATGTTGGTCCAAAAACAATGGAAGCCTATGATGCGCTTAAATGGGGTATTCGCGCAGCGGGCTTTGACATGCGAGATATTGAACAGGTTGTGTTAACCCATCATCATCCAGATCATGCAGGTTGGGTGGATGCCTTTCCAAACGCAGAAATTTTAGGGCATGCCTATAACGATAAATGGCTTCGTCATGACGACGATTTTTTACGTTACCATGTACAGTTTTACAGTGAACGCTTATTTGAGCACGGTGTTCCTCAAGAATATATTCAGCCGAGTGTACATGTCCGCCGTGAAATAGAGCTTGTAGGTGAACGACCATTAACACAAATCCTTAACGATGGGGATGAAGTGCCAGGACATCCAGGATTAACGGCTATTGAAACATTAGGGCATGCACAAAGTCACTTAATCTTCTGGGATGAAAAAACGCATGATGTAATCGGTGGAGATTTATTGCTTGAAAAAATAACGCCAAACCCGTTAATTGAGCCACCACTAGACCGTACATTAGGACGTACGAAATCGTTACTACAATATAATGAATCGCTAGAAATATTACGACGGTTACCAGTTAAAACAATGTATACAGGACATGGTGCAGAGTTGCAGAATATTCCTGATTTAATTGATAAACGATTACAACGCCAGCATCAGCAAGCTTTGAAGGTTTGCGAATTATTTGGTGACGAAGCATTAACTGCTGTACAAGTAACGAAGCGCTTTTACCCAGCAATTTTCCAACGTCAACTTGGTCTGACACTGTCTAAAACGCTCGGTTATTTAGATTACTTAGAGGCCAACAATTTGATTACATCTACAAAAACGGAAGAAGGTATTTATTTATTTCATAGAAAGTAGGTGTAAACATGCGCGTGAATAAAAAGACAATCTTTGTGACAGGTGCAACAAGTGGTGTTGGACTGAAAATAACAGAATTATTAGTAGCACAAGGTCATACAGTTTATGCAACAGGACGCAATACGGTTGCATTGAAAGCATTAGAGCGCGTAGGTGCTAACGTGATTCAAGCAGATTTAACGAATGTAGCTACTATAGATGAAGTATGCGCACAGCTACCTCCGCTCGATGTAGCTATTTTATCTGCCGGGGTAGGTAAATTCGGTATGGCACCTGAATTATCAGATGAAGCGATTAAACAAATGGTAGAACTAAATGTCAGTGTACCGATGTATTTAGCAAAACGTCTAGCAGCGCCTATGATACAACGTCAGCAAGGGCAGCTCATCTTCATCGGCTCACAGGCAGGAAAGGTAGCGACACCGAAGGCTAGTGTTTATGCAGCAACAAAGCATGCGATTGTTGGCTTTACGAATGGACTTCGCATGGAGCTAGCTCCTTATCATGTGAAAGTCACTGCGATTCATCCAGGTCCAATTGATACACCATTTTTAGATAAGGCAAGTGATGAAAGTGGCTATCGCGAGTCTTTAGGAAGGTTTTTATTAACCGCTGAAGAAGTGGCACGCGCGACGATAAAAACAATCGAGCGCCCTGTACGAGAGGTTAATTTACCACGAATCATGGGGTTATCAAGTAAGCTTTATGCAATCGCACCTGCAACCGTTGAATTTTTAGGGAAATCATTTTTTAATAAAAAATAGGTATTTAACTGTAAGCATATTCGGGTAAAAATCGAGTATGCTTACAGTTTTTTTATTTTTAAAAATCCATTTCGTTGACAAAATAATTTATCTTCATTAATATTTAAGTTAGATAAAATATTAAGAAGAATAAATATTGTTTTAATTGAAAAGATTTTTGTTAGGTGAATTATTTGTTTAGTTTTGGAATTAACATATTTGAAATTTTATAGGAAGAAAATTAAACGATAAAGTGGGTGCAAAAATGGCTAAAAAGAAAAAAGATTGGATATTTAGAATTGGAGTAGTAGATGTGGATAAGGATCCTGAAGTAAAAGAAATAACGAAAGAGTTGGATGGAATTATTGATAATGTTGGGGAGATAGTTAATTCATTTAGGACAACTGAAACAGTAAAAAATGAAAATAAGTAGACAAAACACTTCGTTTGGTTAATATTTAAGTTAACTAAAATATTAAGGTTGGTAAAAATGACTGAGAAAATTAAGCAAATTGTAGATGACATTAATCAATATACTTATGAAATGAATGTAAAATTAGCGAAGGCTCAAGAAGCTCTATTTACAGATGATTTATCGATGAAACAAACGCTGGTCATTGATTTTGTACACAAGCATAAGAAGTGTACAATGGGCGAAATCGCTCACTATATGGAAATCTCCCCGAGTGCAGTGAGTCAAATAGTATCGAGACTTGAAAAAGAAAACTATTTAAAACGCGATATTAACCCTAACAATCGCAGAGAAGTGGTTGTTATGTTGGCTGAAAATGGAGATGCGTATTATCATCGCGATGAGCAAATTAATGAACTCATTATTGAAAAGATTTATAGCAAAATGCCGGTGGAAGATTTAGAACAATTGCGTAGCTTAATCCAGCGCTTAAATCGAATTGTTGAGGAGGAAATTTCAAATGGATTGGAATAAAGTGAAAGAACAGCTTGATGATACGTTTAATGGTACTGTGTTGCTTGCACAAGATGAGACCATTTTATTACAAGGTGCCTATGGCGAAGCTTCGATTCAAACACACGCACCTATGGAACTCCATCAACGTTTTAACTTAGCATCAGTATCAAAACCAATCACAGCATTGGGCATTTTACTTTTAGTACAAGAAAAGAAATTATCATTTGATGATGATATTCATCAATGGTTCGATCATTTCCCTTACTCAAATATTACTGTACGTCACTTATTACATCATACATCAGGTTTACCTGATTATATGGCATTGTTTTCAAATTGGGATGAAACAACAGCTGCTACAAATGAAGACGCGTTACAGCTACTAATTCAATATGCACCACCGCGACTTTTTGAATCAGGTGAGCGAATGGAATACAGCAATACAGGTTACGTCTTACTAGCTCTTTTAATCGAGCGTGTGACCAATAAAAGCTATTCTGAATATATGGATGAAGCTATTTTTCAACCATTAAATATGATAAACACAACGGTAACATCAACTACTTTTACTGAACAATATACGAATGAAATTGCACAGGGCTATGTGTATGATGTGTATGCCGGACAACACGTGGACCCTTCAGAATTTGAGGAAACGAAAGGTACTACTTGTTTGAACTATATTACTGGCGATGGTGGAATCTATTCAACGGTAGAGGACTTATGGAAATTAGGGCGTGCTGTTATGCAGGCACAGCTGTGGGATGAAGCTTTACTTGAGCAAGCCTTTACACCTTCAACTCTTACAGTAGACCAGCCTTTTTCTTACGGGATGGGATGGATTATTTCCGAGGATGAACAACTTGGAAAATGTATATGGCACAACGGAGGATGGCCGGGGTATGCAACAACCTTTAAAATTTATCCGCAATCTAAGACGGTCTTTGTATTTTTACGCAGTAAAGAGCAAGAAATAGATTATGAGATAGCTATCGGCGAAGCGATTGAAAAAGTATTAACGACACATGAATTCCATTTGCCGAAAAGGCCTGAGCAATATAAAGCTGTACATTTACCAATTGAAGTTTTACAAAGCTATGAAGGTAAATACCAACTCCAGGAGCATCCTGAACATGCTGTGGAAATAGCGTTACAAGAGGATCATCGCTTATATATTTTCCTGCCAGCTACAATGCCACTTGAGTTACATGCGATGAAAGTGGATGAATTTTTCCTACGTGGTTTAGGTGTCCTTGTAACGATTAAGCAAGACATATTAACCGTTATCAATGACGATCAAAAAACGATCGCTAGAAAAATAAACGACCACGTGCTTAAAGGAAAATAACATTTATATGCCTTTTTAATTTGAGAACAAATAGAACCGTTAGCTATCATTAATTCATAGATTTGTAGACGAAAGCTTTATACTTTGCATAAAGCTGAAATGTAAAAAGAAGACAAAGATACTATCGTTCAATCATTAAAGAATTTAAAATTCCATCGCACTTCAAAAAAAGAGTTACTTTGATTGTGGATATCGAAAGATGGTATTTACAACTTATATTTACGGCAACGGCAAAACAATCATTTTTACAACTAAAGATGAAGATGTAGGTTATTTCATAAACTACGAAATGAGGAATAGCGATTTCTACGAATTTATAGAGAGTCTAATAAAAAGAGAAAGATAATAAAAAAAATACTTTAGTAAGATTTCTTTTCTTCTTCAACTAACCGGGGCATTTATCAGAGATCATTGAGTTGCATATGCAGCTCTTTTTTTTATTGAACTAACGGAGTAAGTAGAAACTAGAAAAAAGCTTTGCAAATGTTAAAATACCTGCAACAGGTAGTATTCATCGACTTTATAGTAGGAAAACAATTATAAAGTAAACAAAATTTGAGGAGGTATTGTAGTGAACCAACACAAAGTGATAATTACTTCGTATAATCCCAAATACGCTGAACAAACAGTGGACATGTGGCGAAATAGTAAGGAACAGGCTATTGGTCAGAAAGAAAGTCACAGCTTTGAAAGTCACGTTTATTTTTTAAATCATATATTATCTGAACAGTTCCAAATAGATTTAGCGTTAATTGATGAAAAAGTAGTTGGAATGATTGCCTATAATGAAAGGGAAATAAGCCAACTATATATTCATATAGATTATCAAGGAATTGGTATAGGTCATACATTACTTGATAAAGTTAAAGCACAATCAAGTGGGAGATTAACATTATATACATTCGAAGTAAATGAAAATGCACAACGATTTTATGAAAAACAAGGATTTGAAATCATAGGGAGAGGGCATGAAAATGAAGAAAATTTAGCTGATATTCAATATGAATGGATATCCAAATAAATGTTTATTAGGTGTGATTGTGGTAAAAAACTATAGTTCTTCTTCAACTATCGGAGAGCTTAAGTTGAAGAAGATAGTCAAGGCAGAAGCAACAATCTTTGAGAAAAAAAGCCTTATTTATTGCTCAGAATATTAGATGAACCAATTGAGCGTACCCTTTCAAATGTATAAATTAATCAAGGTGATTAAAGCCAAACCAGTGGAAAGCGCCAACGAAGAGTTAAAAACCAACCTTTGCTAATTTATACACATTAAATTAATATTGACCTTTTTGTAGACATAAGAACTCATTTTACGCAATGGGTTCTTTTTAATAGCGTTTAAAAACAATAAATTATAGAGACATGCCAGAAACACATGCTATGTGAATCAGTTGATTGGAGTGGAGACTGGGCGACTCCTTGGGGATTAGCGATAGGGGAACGAAGGCTAAGAGCATCACATCCTGTGATAACGCCTTCGTGACCAAAATCGTGTTTGCCCAAGCGGCTCATCGGACGCCCCCAGGAAGCTTTGCTCTGTGCGAAAGCGAAGCGTCAGCTACAAAGCGCCCAGTCGGAACGGAAATCAACCCCTCATTTTGCAAAAGAGCCATTTACTCCCGAAATTTATACTATATATATTCAAGTTATAAGTAAAAAATCGTTTTTCCGAGTAAAAATATACATAGTTCGCACAAGCACTTAAAGTATTGGAATGACACACTTTTTACAATAAACATAAAAGTCTATTAATTTATAAAAATACACTTGTTTTTATTTTTATAACATGATACTATTCGTGTATAAACTTTTAGTTGGATGTATAAACATACATAACTTATAGATTAATTGGAGGCGCATTTTTTATGGCAAATAAAAAAGTAGTTTTAGCATATTCAGGTGGTCTTGATACTTCTGTAGCAATTCCATGGTTAAAAGAACAAGGTTGGGATGTTATTGCAGTGTGCCTTGACGTTGGTGAAGGTAAGGACCTTGAATTCGTAAAAAATAAAGCTCTTCAAGTAGGAGCAATTGAATCATATATGGTAGATGCGAAAGATGAGTTTGCAGAAGAATATGCATTAATTTCATTACAAGCTCATACTTGGTACGAACAAAAATACCCATTAGTATCGGCACTTTCTCGTCCATTAATTTCAAAAAAATTAGTGGAAATTGCGAATCAAGTCGGAGCGGATGCAGTAGCTCATGGTTGCACAGGTAAAGGGAATGACCAAGTTCGTTTTGAAGTTTCTATCAAGGCGTTAAATCCGGACTTAGAAGTATTAGCACCTGTACGTGAGTGGGGCTGGAGTCGAGATGAAGAAATCGAATATGCCATGAAACATAATGTACCGATTCCAGCAACGTTAGATTCACCGTTCTCTATCGACCAAAACTTATGGGGCCGTGCAAACGAAGCGGGTGTAATGGAGGATCCATGGGTATCTCCACCAGAAGAAGCTTACGGTTTAACCGTTTCTGTGGAAAACGCTCCAGACGTAGCGGAATACGTAGAACTTGAATTCGTTGCTGGTAAGCCAGTAGCGTTAAACGGTAAAGAAATGAAGCTTGCTGATTTAATTCAAGAGCTAAATGCAGTAGCTGGTGCACACGGTGTTGGTCGTATCGATCACGTAGAAAACCGATTAGTTGGTATTAAATCTCGTGAAGTATATGAAATTCCAGGAGCAAAAGTGCTATTAACTGCACATAAAGAGCTAGAAGATTTAACACTTGTAAAAGAGTTAGCGCACTTCAAGCCAGTCATTGAGAAAAAATTATCTGAATTAATTTATGATGGTTTATGGTTCTCTCCATTACGTGTTGCACTGGAATCTTTCCTTGCTGAATCACAAAAATTTGTAAACGGAACTGTGCGTGTGAAGCTTTACAAAGGTCATGCAATTGTGGAAGGACGTAAATCTCCAAATTCACTTTATAGTGAAAAGCTAGCAACATACTCTAAAGAAGACCAATTCAACCATGCATCAGCAGTAGGTTTCATCGAATTATGGGGCCTTCCAACAGTGGTTAATTCTTCTGTAAATAAATAAAAACAATTTTTGACAAGCAAGGTGTGGGATAGCTTTGTGTTATGCTGCACCTTATACAAAGGAAAAGGTGAGCTGTTATGACAAAACTTTGGGGCGGACGTTTCCAAAAATCAGCAGAAGCGTGGGTTGACGAATTTGGCGCATCGATTGGCTTTGACCAACAGCTTGTTCTAGAAGACCTTGAAGGCAGCGTTGCGCATGTTACGATGCTTGGCTCAACAGGAATTTTACCAGCTGCGGACGTAGAGGCTATTCTTGGTGGACTTGCACAATTAAAAGAGAAAGCAAGCGCAGGTGAGCTTGAATTTACAGTTGCAAATGAAGATATACATTTAAATCTGGAAAAAATGCTCATTGATTTAATTGGTCCTGTAGGTGGTAAGCTTCACACAGGTCGTAGCCGTAATGACCAAGTTGCAACGGATATGCATATTTTCTTGAAAAAACGTGTGAAGGAAGCAATCGGTTTAATCGAGACCTTCCAAAAGACGTTGCTAGAAAAGGCTGAAGAGAATGTGGAAACAATTGCGCCTGGTTATACACATTTACAACGTGCACAACCAATTTCATTTGCACATCACTTAATGGCCTATTTCTGGATGTTAGAGCGTGATAAACAGCGCTTTACAGAGTCGCTTAAGCGTATCGATATTTTGCCTTTAGGTGCAGGTGCCATGGCAGGTACAACTTTCCCAATCGACCGCTTAAAATCTGCCGAGCTTTTAGGCTTTAGCGAGGTTTATGCAAACTCTATGGATGCAGTGAGTGATCGTGATTTTATCGTTGAATTTTTAAGTAATTCATCATTATTAATGGCGCATCTATCTCGTTTTGCTGAAGAAATAATATTGTGGTCGACAGATGAATTCAAATTTATTGAATTAGATGATGCTTTCTCAACAGGATCTTCTATTATGCCACAAAAGAAAAATCCTGATATGGCGGAGTTAATCCGTGGGAAAACAGGACGTGTTTACGGTAACTTAATGGGCCTATTAACAGTCTTAAAAGGAACACCGTTAACATACAACAAAGATATGCAGGAAGATAAAGAAGGTATGTTCGATACAGTCCATACAATTCTAGGTTCACTAAAAATCTTTGAAGGTATGATTCGCACGATGACTGTCAATACAGAGCGTTTGCACCAGGCAGTACACGCTGACTTCTCCAACGCTACGGAGCTTGCAGATTATCTAGCAACAAAAGGTATGCCTTTCCGTGAAGCACATGAAGTGACAGGAAAACTTGTATTCACATGTATTCAAAAGGGCATCTATTTATTAGATTTACCGCTTGCAGACATGAAAAAAGAAAGTGAGCTTATCGAGGCTGATATTTATGATGTATTAGCACCTGAAGCTGCGGTTCGTCGTCGTCATTCATTAGGTGGAACAGGATTTGACCAAGTAATTATCCAAATCGAAAAGGCAAAAGCTTGTCTTATGTAATCATTATTGTTACGTGCGTGTCCTTGTGACTTTGCATAGATATTCATTAAAGCTGTCCAGTGAGGCACTATGAAAAAACATTTCCTTTTTTGTTAGAGCCAGAGGGTGAAACGAAAAAGAGCCCCTTACATAGGTAAAGGACAATCCCCAATTCTGGAGACGCGGAATTGGGGTTTTTGTGTAATAAAAATAATAATAGGAGGGATTTTCAATGAATGAGCGTTTGACAAAGGGGTTAGAAACAATTAAACAGTATGTGACAAATGAAGAAGCGGCAAGAATGCTTGAGGCGGATACACTAGCTGACATTGCACCAGATTTACGCAAAATGATTATTGAATTTGCCTATGGGGATGTTTATTCAAGACCTGGGCTAGATGCAAAAAGCCGTGCACTAGTTGTCATTACGGCAGTAGTAACGCAAGGTGCTGCCCCACAAACAAAAACACATATTAAACGTGGTTTACATGCAGGTTTGACTCAGACAGAAATTGTCGAAGCACTATTACAATTAGTGCCATATGTAGGTTTTCCACGTGTACAAAATGCTTTAATGATAGCGCAACAGGTTTTTAAAGAAGGAGCGTAAAATTTTCTTGATGTTTCAAGCTATACGAAGGATTTTAAATAAAAAGGCGCATCAGGTGAATAAACATTCGTGAAACAGTTCATATTAAAAGCGGAACCACTTATTAATCTAATGTGATTAGGAGGATGTAGAATGAGTAGTCTAACACCCAAAGACCAGGAATCTCAGGAAAGTCCGCCACAACTGTATAGGGTGAGCTTCTAAAATCTTAAGGAAAAGGTGAGGCAGAGGATATTCTGTTTTACTGTATCTTAAGAAGAAGCAAAAACCGATACAGATCAAATCAAATAGAAATAAGTGTTCTTGGATCCAGAATTTTTCTGGGTCCTTTTTTTAGCGGAAAAAAACCCCGCTGATTCAGTTTTACTTTATAGAAAAATTTGACTTTTTCAAAAATCTGTACTACTCTAAGTATGACAGATTTCTGTTTGGTGATAAGCGGTACAGATTGGAGGGGTAAAATGAATATTCATTTAGATCCAAGCAGTGAATTACAGCTCTACAAACAGTTAGCAAATCAGTTAATTGAGTTAATTGCTAAGGGAGAGCTAAAAAATGGTGATACATTACCTTCAGTTCGTTCAATGGCTGCAGATTTAGGCATTAATGTCAGTACGGTAAGTAAGAGCTATCACGAACTCGAAGAAAAAGGGTTAATCGAATTAAAGCCGAAAGCAAAGGCTCTCATTATCGGTGGTCAAAAAAAAGAATTGCAAGAGACGGAAGTTGAAAAAGTAGAAAATGCATTAAAACCAATTATGGCAGAGGCCTTTGCACGTGGCCTCGAAAAAGATCAGATGACAAGTTTGTTTCATCGAATTTTAAAACAATGGAAGTAGGGGAAATATGCTTTTTATAATAGGCATTTTTATCTTTGTAGGGGTACTGGAAACAGTAACACCATATTTGTCGAGAAAAACAACAGTGTTTGGTGTGTCAATTCCAGAGCCCTATGTGCAACATCAGCAATTACAACTATTTAAAAAGCACTACAGCATGTTTGTAGGGAGCATCGCAGCTGCATTTCTTTTAGGCCAAATTTTACTATTATTGACGTCCATTCAGGAAGAGAAATTTGTTTTACTATCCTTTATATTCCTATGTGTCATGTTTCTCCTATCAGCTGCTCTTTCTATGTCTTATCATATAAAAATAAAAAAACTAAAAAAGCAAGAAAATTGGGAGGCACATGTCAAAACTGTTTATGTGACGGATCTATCTATACGTGATAGAGATGAAGTACTTTCACCTGTATTTTTCGCATTACCAATTATTATCACGTTAGCGTTGATTACCTTTACCTATATGAATTACAATGCCATTCCGGATGTGTTTGCAACCCATTGGAATGCAGCAGGTGAGGCAGACGGTTGGACTGAAAAAACGTGGATCTCTGTAATTGTCATGCCACTTATTTTACTAGGGACACAAATTAGCTTATTCATTATAAGTTTTGGTATGAAAAGTGCCAAAATTCAATTGAGCGCACAGGCGAAAGAAGCTTCGGCCAATAGAGAGCTTACTCAGCGTAAATATGGCAGCTGGTATTTAGCGGCGATTAATTATAATATGACCATTCTTTTTGTTGTTTTACATTACACGACAGTGATTTTAAAAGATCAAACAGCTCCTTATTTCTTCCCTCTTTTTATTGTATCTATGATCGTTTCTTTAGGGGGACTTATCCTCTTCAATTGGAAATTAAGTAAAAGTAATGAGCGCTTTGATGATTTACATACAAACGAAACAGCTTCAGCCGATGATCGATACTGGAAATGGGGTATTTTTTATAGTAATAAAAATGACCCTTCACTATTAGTAGAAAAGAAATACGGTATTGGTTGGACTGTGAATATGGCGAATAAATGGAGCTATATCATTTTACTTGTCATATTTTTACCAATCTTGTTAGTCATTTTCATATAGAGGGAGAGATTTTATGAAAAAACTATTAGTTTTATGTTGTGCACTTTTATTATTAACAGCATGCGCTCAGAAGGAAGACAACACAAAAGGGAAAGAGACGAAAGGGGACAATAAAATGAATGAACAACTAATAGGTAAATGGGAAGGGAATATTGAGACACCGAATGGAGCATTTCCAATTATTGTTGATTTGCAAAAAGATAACGGGAAACTATCAGTACCTGGGCAAGGGAATTATCCATTTAAAAGCATTACATATAATGGAGATCAAGTGAATGTTTCGATCAACTTAAATGGCTCTGCAATTGAAATTAAAGGCACATTAAAAGATGGGCAAATAGAAGCAACATTCCAACAAAATGGTGGCAAATTCCCACTTGTCTTAAAGCCATTCAAAGAACAGCCAAAACAACCAGTTACGTATGAAACGTTAAAGGTTCCCGTCAAAGATGGTGAGTTAACAGCGGCTCTTCAAAAGGCTAGCAACCAATCATCTCCAGTTGCGCTTATTATAGCAGGCTCTGGTCCAACTGATAAGGATGGAAATTCAGCCTTAGCTGGTAAAAATAATAGCTTAAAAATGATTGCAGAAGGCTTAGCAAAAGATGGTATTGCAACTGTCCGCTATGATAAACGTGGAATTGGCGATAATCAATCTCTTTTAACAAAGGAAGAGGATTTAACGATCGACCAATACGTAGATGACGCAGTTCAAGTAATTAATACCCTGTTAGCCGACAAAGCTTATTCAAGTGTTCATATTATTGGTCATAGCGAAGGCTCACTGATCGGTTTGCTAGCCGCACAAAAAGCAAAGGTAGAGTCCTTTGTTTCCATCGCAGGCACTGGAAGACCAATAGATGAAGTTCTGTTAGAGCAAGTAAAAGGTCAGTTTACACCAGCCCTTCTAAAAGAATCAACAGATGCTCTTGCATCCTTGAAAAAAGGCGAGCTAGTGAAGAACGTTTCACCAGAATTACAATCTCTCTTCCGCTCTTCCATTCAACCATATATGATTTCATGGTTAAAATATAACCCTGCAAGTGAGTTAGCAAAAGTAAGCAGCCGAGTTTTAATTATTCAAGGAACAACTGACTTACAAGTAGTTGCAACGGATGCGGAAGCATTAAAGAAAGGTAAACCAGATGCCGAACTTGTATATATGGACGGCATGAATCATGTGTTAAAAAATGCTCCAGCCGATCGCTCGAAAAATTTAGCGACGTATTCAGACCCATCATTACCACTTCATAAAGAATTGTTGCCAGCCATCCAGCAATTTATTAAGAAATAGAGACTAGGAATGGAGAAGGTCTGATTCTACAAAGGAATCGATAGTGAAAGTTTCTGATATACAATTAGGCGAAATTAAAAGTGCGATTATATTTTCTTCACCAATCCAAAGCGATATAAGAGAATGCGCTTTCAAAGGTGAGGAAGGACTTGAAAGATGGTCTGAGCATAAAAAATAATAGAAAAGAACTTGGTTTACTTTCAATCATAGGAAGTAAGCCAAGTTAAACTATAAGTTCTGAATCTAACTGTACTTTGTGAACATAAAATAGAGAATCGTAGAGATCAGAACGAAGACTATCCGAAAGCCATTTAGCAACAGTCCACTTGAAAAATTAGAGTTTGCAAAGCTCCCATTCAAAACCAATAGTAAGTAATGATAACCCCTATTCTGAAGCAAAGTTCCAGATGGATTTAAACTTCAAACATTTGATGATAACCACTTTTACTTGTGATGATTTCCGTGAAAGCTTTACGAAGGTCATTAGCGAGGTTGTAAGTAATCGATCGGTAATAATAAGGTAAGGAGATGAAAGAATGGGAATCCTAGATATTAAAAATTTTTCAAAAGTGTATAAAGGTGAAAAAAAAGCTGTCGATAACATTAGTTTATGTGTTGAAAATGGCGATGTTTTTGGATTTATAGGTCATAATGGAGCAGGGAAAAGTACAACAATCAAATCAGTAGTAGGAATCCTAGATTTTGAAGAAGGCGACATCTACATTGATGGGCATTCTATTAAGAAAGAGCCGCTTGTATGCAAATCGAAATTTGCTTATATTCCTGATAGTCCCGAATTATATGAACATTTGACAGGAATCCAGTATTTAAATTTTGTAGCAGATATTTTCGGAGTTCCGGAAGATGTTCGAGTAAAGAGAATAAAAGAATATTCTGGAATGTTTGGAATAACAGAAAGTCTTGGAAATCTAATATCCTCTTATTCTCACGGAATGAAGCAAAAGTTAGCAATAACTGGGGCTATTATTCATGAACCAAAGCTTTTGATTCTGGACGAGCCATTTGTAGGTCTTGATCCAAAAGCAGTAGTTGATTTAAAAGAGATAATGAAGAAAATGACTGCTAAAGGGAATGCAATATTTTTTTCAACACATGTCTTAGATGTTGCAGAAAAGCTTTGTAATAAGGTGGCCATGATTAATCGTGGAAAGCTAGTTTATAGTGGTACGATGGATGACATAATACAAAATCAAACATTGGAAGAGTTCTTTATGAAGGAGTTAAAAGATGAAAAACTTATCGATTCTTCTGAAAATTAGGATTATTTCACTAGTGAGACTTAATACCCTAAAAGGTAAAGCCAACTTTAGTGATAAAATGGCTATTGTTGGTATATTTCTTGCGTCTGCTTTCGGGCTAGCGTATATTACAAGTCTTGGATATTTGCTGAATGAATATAATATGAGAGAACACATACTTGCATATTCATTTTTAGTGAGTACTCTTATATCATTGTTTATAGCATTTTTTAGTGCTAGTGATGAGTTTTTTGGAAAAAGAGATTATGACACATTAATGTCACTTCCTATTAAAACATCGATAATAGTAGTAAGTAGATTCTTATATATATATTTCTTGAATACGGTAGTATCTTTAATAATCATGATTCTAATGGGAGCAGTATATTTCTTTACAGGAACAGTAAGCGGCGTTTTTTGGATAAAGATACTGATTGGAATACTTACAGTTGCAATAGTGCCATCAATTATAGCATCAATTGTTAGTATAGTAGTTTTAGAAGTTTCATCGAGAGCAAAATATTCTCGTGCGGTTTCATCATTTAGCTATATGTGTATTATTTTATTTTTAGTATTAGCACCAACATTGAGTAGTTATAAATTAGACCCAAGCGATATGAAATTGATCTTAACAAATATATTGAATCAGGCTAACCAAGTGTATCCAATGTTTTATTTGTTTAATAAAATACTGGTAACAGGAAAAGTGGGAGATTTTCTTATATATATAGCAGTTTCAATAGTGTTAACAGTGATTTTCATTATAGGTCTCTCGTTTGTATACAAAGGACTAAATACTAAAATTCGATCAATGAGTAGTAACAAAAAATATGAAATAAACACATTAAAAAGATCAAGTAAATTAAAAGCATTATATGTGAAAGAAATCAAACGACTATTTTCGTCCACAACGTACTTAATAAACACAACATTCGGAATGATCATGATGGTTATTTTTACGATTTCTTTAATGATTTCAATTACAAAAGTGATGGAAAATATGCCGATAAATACTATTAATACAGTAGAGACTCTGTATGGCGTAACACCGTATATAATGTCATTGATGGTATGCCTATCAAATACAAGTAGCGTGTCTTTTTCACTTGAAGGTAAAAATATTTGGATAATCAAAACTTTTCCATTGTCGAAAGAATTGGTTGTAAAGAGTAAGATACTTGTTAATCTTACGCTTACAATACCTCTTACGATAATAAACGGAATAATAATCGGAAGAGTGTTTGAAGCAACATTATTTCATTCCATGACATTAGTACTTCTTCCATGTGCATTTGCAGTATTTTCAGCAATATACGGAGTCGCTATTAATTTAAGATTTGTCAATTATAGTTGGCAATCAGAACTCCAAGTAGTAAAGCGGAGTATATCAAGTGTATTGGGGTTTTTCGGTGCAGCGATTCTGGTATTCATTGCAGCAGTTCCAAGAGTACTATGGTTAGGTTCGATAGTAGGTATATATGATGTTATTATTATTTTATGCTTGGGCATCGTAACTAGCATGTTATATGCAAAAACAATAAATGGTGAGCCTATTTAATTTGGGAAGAGTAGTGTGAAGATGAAATTATTAAATATTATTGAAAAAAGTAAGCTAAATAAAGACTGAAATTAATTGAAAAATCGAAAAATAGAGTGTTCCGCTCACTCGCTTTCATTACTGTTTGTATCGTGAAGCGGACACAGGAGAGAATGGAGATTATTATGAATACATCTAAAAAGTCAGTACGTATAATTCCTTGGATATTTTGTGCCTTGTTTTTGGCGTTTTCAATTATTGGTGTACAAAATATATCGGATGAGATTCCTATTACCTTCAACATAGCTGGTCCCAATTTAAACGGCAGTAAGTATTTTATCTTTATATATCCTGCATTGTCTTTATTTATAGGGATTACTGCGTTAGGTGGAGTAGGGAAAAAGAAAAATACTAAATTACAAGGAAACTTACCATTTATAATTATTGGGAACTTAATAGTAGGTGGATTTATGGTTTATACAATCTTATCAAATTGGAATATATAATTCCTCTTGCAATTCAAAGCTTCTTTGCAATTTTACTTGTTGAAAACCCAGTTTTCGTATTAGAAAAATTTGATATAAAAAGGGTAAATACCCGCGGAAGCAGAGTGAATACCCGCGGAAGCAGAGTGAATACCCGCGGAAGCAGGGTGAATACCCGCGGAAGCAGAGTGAATACCCGCGGAAGCAGGGCAAATATCCGCGGAAGCAGAGTGAATACCCGCGCGCGGAAGCAGGGTAAATACCCGCGGGAGCAGGGTAAATACCCGCGCACGGAAGCAGGGTAAATACCCGCGGAAGCAGGGTGAATACCCGCGCACGGAAGCAGGGTAAATACCCGCGGAAGCAGAGCAAATACCCGCGGAAGCAGGGCAAATACCCGCGGGAGCAGGGCAAATACCCGCGGAAGGAAGGTAAATACCCGCGTGCGGAAGCAGGGTAAATACCCGCGGAAGCGGGGCAAATACCCGTACGAAATAAATTAGTATATAACCAAAAGAAGTATGCTCAAATCAAAAAATGATGAGCATACTCTTTTGTTTTTTGAGCAAGTTGTCGATGATATTTGTTAAAACGTATACCATGTTAATAAGTTCATTATAGTGAAACAAATACTACTACTTTAACGTACAATAACTAAGCATTAAAATGAATGACATAGCACATGTAACTATTTAAAAAGAAGGTGTTTTTATGTATAGCATTGGGAAATTTTCGAACCTGTGTAATGTTCCTGTAAAAACTATTCGTTACTATAGTGATATTGGATTACTCGAACCATCTTTTATAGATGAAGTGACCGGCTATCGTTATTTTGATTACGATAAAATGAAAGAACTGAATACGATTCAGGTACTAAAAAATTGTCATTTTTCATTAAAAGAGATTGAACAGATTATGAGAGGAAAAAATGATTGGCAAGATTTAGAGCTAAGATTACATAAAAAAGTTCTGGAATTAGAGCATCAACAAGAAATAATTGCTGAACAAATTCAAAATATTGTCCAAGTAAAAAATTCTATTAGGAACGCTGAAACGTTTAATCCAAAGCCAATATTATCAAGTTGTTACATAGAAGAACGACCAAAAATTCAGGTGCTTGCCATCCGTGAAAAGATTAATGTAATGGAAATGGATAGGCTAGTACAAAAATTATTTGAACGAATCTATGCTTATCAATTAGAGATAGAAGGGGAGCTAACTACAATTTTTCATCAACAGTATAGGAAGCAAAATATAGCGGATGTTGAACTACTGTTGCCTGTAAAAGCAGCTCAACTGACAGAGTATATTAAAGTAATACCCGAAGGCAGGTATGCTTGCATACATGTAAAGGGATCGTATTCAGAGTTACATTTTGGCTATAGTCGCTTGCAGGAATGGCTGACTGAGCAGGCTCTTCAGGCAGAAGGGACATTTATGGAGCAGTACATAAAGGGCTTAATCCCAACTGAAGTAGTAAATCCAATTAATATTAAACCAAATATTGGGCTACATCCAAATGATTTTTTGACAAAAATATTTGTGAAAATAAGAAACTAGCTAAACTCTCCAGTAGATGGAGACTTTATTCTGTATTTAGCAAGATAAGAAATGTCTTGCTACTTAAATATAGAATGGGGTATATCGATGAAAACAAATACAGGACAGTTTGCATTTCTTCAAGGTAGTTCATACGAGATAGGACAACAACAAGCGCGAGAGTTTCAAAAAAACCTTTTTGCAAAATCGCTATTCTTTACGGAAAAACTAACTTCGAACAACGCTTATTTTGAAATGAAAGCACAAATAGAGCAGTATTGCCCAGGTTTAAATAAAGAATTAGAAGGATTTGCAGAAGGCTTTGGTTATGCGCCTGAACAACTAAATTTTTATCAAAATGCGTGGTTAATTCCTGGAGGGTGTAGTTTAGGGGCTATTTTACCTGGGAAAATGGCGGATGGTAAAACATATGTTTTAAGAAATTATGATTTATCTCCTGATATTTCGGATATGCGCTTATGTACTACTCGTGTGGAAGGGAAATATACTCATACAGGATTTTCTGTTTCAACATTCGGTCGAAGTGAAGGTTTAAATGAGAAGGGGCTATGTGTTGCCTATGCATCGTGTGGCATGCCCATTGGCAAATATCCTGGCATGAGACCACCAGTAGTACCTGGATTACAGTTTATGGTTATTGTTAGAGCCCTATTAGAAAATTGTAAAAATGTCGAAGAAGCAATTTATATGGTTAACAATATGCCAGTAGGAACGAATATGAATTTACTTTTGGCTGATGCCAATGGCGACGCAGCTTTGATTGGAACATATGACGGAATAAAAGAAGTGAAACGTGCAGAACTAGATTATCTTATTGCCACTAACCACGGACTATTTTCCGCAATACAAGAAATGGAGCCTGGCAAGCTCGAGCATTCTCAACTAAGATATGATATTTTAGAGGAGAAATTTAAAGAAAGTGGAAAAAGATCTATAGGCGAAATCCAAGAACTTCTCTTAACAGAGTTCCCTAAAGGATTATCCGTCCATAATTACAAAGAAAGCTTTGGAACAGTACATTCAATTTTGTTTAACCTTACTGATTTGCAACTGGAATTTTCATTTGGCTCACCAGTACAAAATCAGGTAAACAAGATAGACGTTGGTGAGAATTTTGCGAAAACACAAACATCTGTTGAATTTAATAATAAAAGCTATGGAGCAGAGTTTTGGAAAATAATGAAATCTTAAACAACAAAAAGACCTTTCCTTTGCGGAGGGCACTGAAAAAGTCCATATCTTCTCACTTCGCGAGGTATTCAAATACCTCGCTTTTTTATTTGGCACTGTGACTCTACTGTTGTTTTCCGGAGCATTCCGCTCGCTTTCCGCGGCCGAGGGCCTATGCTTCACTTCGTGCGGGGTCTCATCTGTCTCGCTTTCCTTTAAAAGAATTGTGCAGGTGGTGCCCCTGATGATTTCAAATCAAGAAACCCTTAATTTAAGTCCATACATGGCGATCTACGATATTGTTGTGCTAAAAGATAATATGCTTCGTCAGAGCAATGAACTTGTTGATTTTTCAAAGGAATCACAAATTGCAAAGATGAATGTCTTAAAGAAGTCGTAGAAGCTCACTTTATGGCGATATTCCTTTAACTTCATTCAATTTCCAATAATACTCATTTTATATAAAAAAATCATTTTATAGAAACATCTAATTTTATTTCATATTTTTTAAAAATAAAATGAACTTTTTGCAATCCCCGTTTGTATAGTCAATGAATATAAAAATTAGGAGGGATTATTTTGGAGCTTATTGTGAAGGATCTTGTGAAAAAATATAATGGTGTGAACGTTTTGGATGGTGTGTCGGCCATATTTGAAATGGGGTATTGTTATTTATTGTTAGGTCAGAATGGAGCGGGTAAATCTACATTATCAAAATGTATAGCTGGAGATGTAAAACCTGATGCAGGTACCATTGTATTCAACGAGACGTCTCAACATGTACAAGAGCAAGTTGCACTGCAGTACCAATTTTTTTCGAGTTATCAGCATCTGAAAATTCGTGAAGTCATTGCTCTTTTTACTACATTGACAAACACTAAGGTTGATTTGGGAGAGCTTTATGAAATATTAGGATTACCAACTTATGACCACATCTTATTAAAAAATGCGTCAGGTGGTCAGCGAAAAGCAGTATCGATCTACCTTTCCTTTTTATTAAATAAACCGATTATCATATTAGATGAGCCATTTGCTGATTTAGATTTAACGAAGAAAAAGCAATTGATGTTTTACTTACAAGATGAAATTCGTCGACGTAACAAAATGATTATTATTATTAGTCATGAGGTAGCAGGATTAGAAGAGTTATTTGATTATGTAGTGATCTTAAAGGACGGGAAGCTTATTGAAAATAACACACAAGATGAGCTTTATAGAAAATACACTGAGGCGAAATTGCCGGGAATCGAAGGTCTTTACTATGAAGTGACAGGACAAATTTTAGGGGGAAGAGCGGGATGATGAAACAAATTGCACGAATTTATATGTTAGAAAGTATACGTAATACAGGCATGTCTATTGGAAACTTGTCACCAGCCTTTATTTTTTTGATCATGTCAGTTATTTGTAAAAACATGATGTCCGGAGAAGCATTTGATTATCTGGTTAAAGGTCAGTTTTTACCGGTTTCAATTTTAATGTTAATTTTTTCATTTGCATTTTCTAGCGCTACTATATATTTGGCAGATATGAAGGCTAATAAAACGTTCCAATGGATACAGCGAACAGGCGTTAAGCCACACACTTACTATATGGGGATGGGCATTGGTGTCTTTACATTATTAAATGTATTTTTAGTGTTACTACTCATTGGTTATTCCTTCATCATTGATATTTCACTTTCATCTTACTTTATGATTATTTTGATTAGTAATTTTGTTTTACTGGCATTATATCCATTGAGTTTTATATTAGCAGGTCTATTTAAAAACGAGAAAGTAGCTCAAAGTATGCTAGTGCCAATTATGATTTTATTCATGTTTTCAGTAACGATGACAACGATGTTCTTAACAATTGG
Organism: Lysinibacillus sp. Bpr_S20; assembly: GCF_023337835.1. Lineage (NCBI taxonomy): Bacteria > Bacillati > Bacillota > Bacilli > Caryophanales > Bacillaceae > Lysinibacillus > Lysinibacillus sp. Bpr_S20. Next base: position 115,249 of record NZ_JALNLQ010000003.1, on the reverse strand, counting down.
GGGTAAAAACCCACATGATTATTATATTTTTCTAAGCTGGAATCCAATGCTTTATTTAAATGATAGTTTGCAAAAGTACTTGAATTTAATTAACGACACATGGCTTCCGCAGTATCAATATTGTATAATTTTAGCAGTGATTAGCTTTGGGTTAGCATCCATCGCTAAAAAAGTATATATCAGTAAGTAGGTGATTTGGTGGGAATTGGATTTATTGTATCTTTAATTGCAATTGTAGTGTTTACTATTATTATTTTAGGATTTACAATCCCGATGGATAAAAAATATGTTGTTCGCGAAAATGGAAAAATTAATTATAAAAAAACAACAATTTATTTACGTTGGAATGTATTTGATACGTTAACGCTCGTTTTAGCCATCTATACAATATTCTGTGTACAAGCGTTAAATATGCTCTTATTTCGTAGCCAAACAATCGAAAATCCATATGTACAGTTTTTTACAAATCAATCGCAAGCATGGGTCATTGTAATAGTAGGCTATTTGGTATCTCGTGTTTCTATAACATTAAAGTCCATAAAGGCTCATTGGGGGGATGAGCTAGATGATAAGCAATGAGGAGTGGATGGAGGCCTACAAAAACGGCCAAGTCGAGGGCTTTGAACAGCTCTATAGTCGTTTGTATGAGCCGTTGTACTGCTTTTTATTCCGCTATACTCGGGAAAATCAGCTAAGCATTGATATTGTGCAAGATACCTTTGAGCGTTTACAATATATAAAAAAAGACTTTGACCAGCAAAAGGGAACGGTGAAAGCATTTTTATTTCAAATCGCTTATCGCTTAATGATCAATAAATTAAATCGACGTAAAAAGTGGCGCACACTCTTTCCGTTCTTAGTACCAACAGAAAGTCGTCGTCTATCAACTGATGAAAAATTAACGATACAAGAAGCCATACTCCAGTTACCCGAAAAGCAACGTGCTGTTATTTTGCTTGTTTATTATCATGATTTGCCACAGGAGGAAATAGCACAAATTTTGTCCATTCCCCTTGGTACAGTTAAATCAAGGTTGCATAATGCGATTAGGACTTTAAAGGAAGAGCTAAAGGAGGATTTCGATGCTTAAGGATGAATTTCAAAAGGAGCAATGGTTAAAAGACAGCTTAGATCAAGATAAAGTGGAGATTCCTAAGCAGCTAATGACCTACAAGAAAAGTCGCTGGCAACGTTTTATTCAATATTTAGCTTCACCAACGAAGGATCCGTTAGAGCCAATTTGTACATCTTCAGTCGGCTATACCTCTTTGAAACTATTGCCCATCGTCACGGCTGTATTTATTACAATTCTACAAATTTTATTGCAATAAATTTTATGACTTACGTTAAATAAAACATTTGTAGCTGGCGCTTCACTTACGCTACAGAAAATATTTGTAGCTGGCGCTTTGCTTACGCTACAGAAAATATTTGTAGCTGGCGCTTCGCTAACGCTACAGAAAATATTTGCTGAAAGAAGTTAAATTTCTCACTGCCACAATCATTCGGTTGTGGTATTTTTAATGAATAAAATACTATTTATTGCCCATTTTAAGGAAAAATTTAGATTAATTTGGAGGTAAATGCTTTGAGGGTTTTAAAAAAGTTTCCACAGTCAAACACAATAAAAGGTCAACTTCATCGAGCTCTTGTTTGGATTACTTTTATTATTGGCCTATGTATTTTTATTCCAACACTTTATATTGAATATCGACAAACCATCCAACATCAAAATGAAGAGATGACGCATTATTTGGATGCCCAAACATATTTTTTTGAAAGCTGGTTATCAGAGCGATCCAGCGATATACATACAATAGCTAATTTAGATTTTGTAAAGGATTATAATTTTGAAAAATCCCAAGTTTTTTTTCAAGATTATAAAGAAAAAACAAATTTCACCGACTTAATATTTGTCAATAAAGAGGGCATCGTGCAATTTGACACAGTTACCGAATATAGTAAAAATGGCGTTAATATGGATGTAAATGATCGTAAGTATTTTCAAGTTGCTAAAAAAACAAAACAACCTTATATAACTGATATTTTAATAAGTAAAGTGACGAAGCGGCCTATTATTGCATTTGCTTCACCGATTCTTAATGCACAACAACAATTCAATGGTGTAGTTTTTGGCGCTGTAAACTTAGACACCATCGATCAACTGCTACAAGAATCGAGAGTGGGCTTTTTAGGTCACGCTTATATTATCGATCAGGAAGGTACTATGCTTTCTGAATTTAACAATAAACAACAACGGTCTTCAGGCAATTATTTAGTTGATGAGCATATCCTGAACGCAGCTTTAAAAAATACGGCGAGCGGCCTCGAGCTATATAAAGACGCGAATGATAAATGGGTTCTTGCTAAAAGTAAACCTATTAATGAAGGGACATGGTTTATCATATCAGAAATTGGTCTGGTAGCGGCCTATAAACCATTAATCATTAGATTTTCATTGATAACTTTTTGTTTAGTAGTAGGTTCATTTTTTACCATTAAAATGATGCTACATCTCTCTAAAAGAATCGAAGAACCTATTCAGCAGCTTCTTACAGGTGTCAGAAAGGTTGAACAAGGTTTTTATGATTATCAAATAAATGACCAACAGCTGGTACCTTTTGCGCAAGAATTTCAGGAGCTTTGTTCGTCCTTCAATGAAATGAGCGCCAAGGTGAGAAAAGATACTATTTTACTGAAAGAACTATCGATTACTTGTCAGTTGACAAAGTTGTATAATCGTCGTTATTTGATTGAACAGGGGGAGCTTGTTTTTCAGAAATGTTTAGAAGAACAAAACCATTGTTCATGTATAGCTATTGATATTGATTTTTTTAAAAAGGTCAATGATACATATGGACATTTAATCGGTGATGAAGTACTCAAGCACGTCGCAACCATCATTACAAATTGTGTGCGAAGCATCCACATTATTACAAGATATGGGGGAGAGGAGTTTGTCATTTTATCCCCCAATACTACGTTAGAGAGTGGAGTAAAAATAGCGGAAAGAGTTCGGCAACAAGTTGAAAATAACCCATACCATGCAAATGATTTTGAAATCAATGTGACAGTGAGTATTGGCATTGCTGGATACGGACATTCTAAAAATATTTCAACATTTTATGAGCTACTTGACAGTGCGGATCAAGCACTATATATTGCAAAAGAAAGCGGTCGTAACCAATTGAGAGTGTATGATCGTACAGGCATAGTTGATGCTAGGCAAATGCTTTAAAAGACAAATTTAGAAAGTGGTATTTATATGAAGGAAATTATCCTAAGAAAATTAAAAGAAATTGAAAAAGAGTATCAAGTGAAAATTTTATATGCTGTAGAATCAGGTAGTCGTGCTTGGGGATTCCCTTCGAAGGATAGCGATTATGATGTTCGTTTCATATATATTCATCAACCACAATGGTATCTTTCGATCGACCCTCAAGGAATTGGGGCAAAGAGGGATGTCATTGAAGTACCGATCAATGATTTATTAGATATTAGTGGTTGGGAAATAACAAAAGCATTAAGACTATTCCGCAAAAGTAATCCACCTTTATTTGAGTGGTTACGAAGCAATATTGTGTATGACCAACAATATTCATTTATTGACAATGTACGGTTACTAGAAAGAGAAGTATTTTATCCCAATGCATGCCTATATCATTATTTAAATATGGCTAAAAACAATTATCGAGAGTATTTACAGAGTTCAGAAGTAAAAATAAAAAAATACTTCTATGTTCTCAGACCAGTTTTAGCATGTAAATGGATAGAGAAAAACAATACAGTTCCACCAATTGATTTTCAGGAATTATTAAATGAAATCATTTCTGAGGGTCCGTTAAAAACCGAAATTCAGCAACTTTTGCAGAGAAAAATAGCGGGTGATGAACTAAATTTGGAGCCGCGAATTAAATGTATTAATGAGTATTTAGATACAGAAATAGCGCATATCGAGACATACTGCAAAAATCTTCATGTTAAAGTCGATGATCCTACACAAAAATTAGATGCGTTATTTAGAAGTACACTGCAAGAAGTGTGGGGTTAATGCTTTTAGGAAACTGAATATTTTTAAACTGTAAGGTCATACTAAAAAAGGTTTCACTTATGGAATCTATATTGATGAGGAGGATGACACGAATGAGTAGGTTCGAACAACTAGACCCAAAATCTCAAAAAATCCACCGCAACTGGTCAAGGATTAAGCGTTCAAAATCTCAAGTAAATGGTGAAACGGAGATTACTCTCCATAATCGTATCTTGAGAAGTGAAGCAAAAGCCCGACAGTTCTAATCATGCTAGAAAAGTAAGTGTTATCAAGCCCAGAAAATATTCTGGGTTCAGACTGTAGACAAACTCAAAAAATTTGAGAGTTTGCCTACAGTCTTTTTTCTTTTAAAAATAAAGTAAAGCCGTTGATTTCCGCGGGCGGGATCGAGCTGCTTCCCTCCATAACTATATTTTGAGATATACCCAATTATTATACATTATTCAATTATTTGTAAAAATTCCGATATAATCTCTAACATATGTAAAAGGGGGAGACAATTTTATTATGAAGATAACATCCTATAATAATACAGTAAATTTTCTTCAAACTACGAATGTCCAATCTAAGGGGGAGAATGTTCAAGCAGTAAAAAAAGAACAGGATGCAGTAACTATTGGAGAGGAAGCGCGTCAATTATGCGATCGCCAAATTCAATTGCAAGATGTTCCAGAAGAGATAGCTGAAAAAATAGCTTCCATTTTCAAGGATGGTGGAAAAATTAATTTTGTTGAAAGTGAAGAGCAACAAGCTATTCGTGCTGAACAGCAGGCGAGGCTTGATGAAGAGATTGAGCATAATGTTCTTGCTATCATTATTCCACATATTCAAACAAATGATAAGCTCGCCAATAGTTTAAAGGGGGCGAGTCAGCAAGTATTTGATGCTACATACACAACAATATCTCAAAACTTTTTTGTACGCGATGTTGGTAATATGACTGAAGAACAACGTCAAGCTATGATCTCACTTGGTTTAGAAAAAGCACAATATATTGCAGATAATTATTTAACTGGGCAACAAGCAAAAGATTATATGGATGCCATGACGACAATCGCAAAATTTGCAGTTAATGGCGTGAAAAACGACGATGGCAAAGTAACTTTTGCTATCGAAAAAGGCCCACTAGTAAACGCACCTGATGATTATATTCATATAGATGACTTTGTGAAAGAAGCCTTCCCTGAAAAATGGCAGAGCTTTAAGGATAACATATTAGCTGTTACTGAAAAACAGGATAAAGACGCACTTCTTGAAGCATTTAAGGACTATAACCAGCTTGTTAAGTCGATTTATACAAATCAATCTCATCTAGTACAAAAGAAAATAGAAAATTATAGTGTCTGGCAAGAAACAATTAAAAATACGATAGTTTCCAATCATTTTAGTCAGTTAGATAAAACTTCTATTTCTAGTTTTGTTGAAGATATTATGACAAAAAACAATTGGTTATCAAATGAATTTTTAGCGAAGGATTTAAAAAATTTCCAAAGATATCTGACTAGAAATCTTTAAAAAATTGGATTCTTAAAAAGGAGTAACTTCTACTCCTAATAAGACTTTAGGCTAGACAATCGTAATTTTCGTTTATTAAAAAGGAGAGTGGATTAATGACAGAAAAAATCAAAATTAGAGTTGCTTATCAAGACGATGCTGAAGCCCTGTTGGAAATCCAGAAAGAAGTTTTAGCAGAAGAAAAGTATTTAATCACTACAATAGATGAATTTCAGCAAACGATTGATGAGTAAAGAGAATGGATACAAGCGAAAATAACAAATAAACGAGAAACAATTTTTATTGCACAATATCAAAGAAAAATAGTAGGTTGGCTTGTATTTCAATCGCCACAAAGAAAACGACTAGCACATACGGGTACTTTTGGCATGATGGTGCTTAATAAATATCGTGGTCTAAGCAAGCTCTTAATTGAAAATCTACTAAAATGGGCAAAATACAACCCTTATATTGAAAAAATTAGTCTTGGCGTATTTTCAACAAACGAAAGGGCTATTGCGCTCTATAAAAAGATGGGATTTGTTGAAGAAGGAAGAAAAATCAATGAAATTAAGCTACACGACAACGAATATATTGATGATGTTTTAATGTACAAGATGGTAGTAAAAGATTGAAGGGAACTATGCTGACATGGAAAAATATAATTTTACACAAGAATTGGCTAACCAAATTAACAATTATCAATCGATAGATGCTTTTTATACGAAAATCATGAGAACAGTGGAGCCTACAAATATTGGATTCATGTATATAGAGCCTGGTGGAGTCGTTGGGATGCATAAGGCGCCTGTACCACAGTTATTTATTGTGATTCAGGGTGAAGGATGGGTTTGCGGTGAGGATCAAGAGAAAGTATTTATAAAAACTGGAGAAGGTGTTCTTTGGCAAACAGGAGAAGCACATGAATCCGGAAGTGAATCAGGTTTAACAGCACTTGTCATCCAATCAGAGCAAATCAATCTTGCATAGATTACAAAAAAATGTGTAACGGAGTAAGTTATAGCTCCGTTACACTAAGTTATATTAAAGCCTAGTTGAACTTGTTTAAAAAAATGACCATCAAAAAGCTCATCAAACTCCTCCAATTTCTTGAAGCCCTAAGCTTGATTAAAGTTCATGCCATTCGTATTTTCTTTTTCTACACAAACTAATAGTGAAGTTTTTGCCCTGAGTTTCTGGAAGTAAATATATGGAGAAAATTTCTGCCTCATCATCTACAACGTTTACAAAGCCTACAATTGATTCTTCAAGAATAGCTACTAAAAATGGACCTTTTTTCACACAATCTAGCCATCAATCTCTACTATAAGCCACTTGTAAAAAACGGTTTTGAATTTCCTATGGGATTATACTTTCGTCTGTTTGATACTAACTATTTTTGGCAACTTGTTGCACGAAAATGATGCTATTCTTTTGCATATGTCTTATAATTGATATCAATACTTTTCAACTGTAATTCCAATTTTTCTATTTATTGTAACATCAAATCACGCGAAAGGGGATGACTTCATGCATGTTGTTGAAAAGGCTTTTGGCTATATTACGAGAGAGCATGAGGGTCAGTTACAAGTGCTAGTATTTGAGCAAAATACAGAAGGAGCAGGGATTCAAATTCCGAAAGGCACAGTAGAAGAAGGGGAAACTCCGTTAGAGGCAGTGAAACGAGAGATGTTTGAAGAGACGGGTTTGTCCGATTTAGTCGTTAAGGGGTTAATTGCCCAGGATTATTTTAATCATCATTCAGGGCTATTACAAAAACGTTATTTTTATCATTTAACGACAAATGAACAACGAGATTCATGGAAGCATTATCCGACTGGTGTGAATGAGGTAGGCTTTGAATTTTCATTTTACTGGATCACAGACGAACAACAAGTAACGCTAGTAAATGGACATGGAGATTATTTATATCGAGTGCTGGCTCGTGTGAATAACTGATGGTTAAATAATTTTGTATGAATGAAAAAACCGCGTTTCTATAGTTTAGAAACGCGGTTGCTCTATTATATAGCCTTTGCGCCAACCACCTCTAATGCTTGAGCAAAATCGGCGATCAGATCGTCCACATGTTCTAGCCCTACCGAGAAACGTAATAAACCATCAGTAATACCCCGTTTTGCACGCTCCTCAGGCTCCATTGCTGCATGACTCATTTTAGCCGGATAGGATAAAATCGATTCAACGCCGCCTAGAGAGACAGCGAAAACAGGAATTTTCATCGCTTCTACAAGTGCTTTTGCAGCTGCATAGCTTGGTAGGCGGAAGGATAGCACGGCACCTGCACTAGTTGATTGACTTTGATGAATCTCATACCCAGGATGTGATGTAAGGCCCGGGTAGTATACTTGCTCGACAAGGGAATTTGTAGCTAAAAATTCTGCTATTTTTTGTGCCGATTCAGCAGATCGGCTAAAACGGACATCTGTTGTTTTTATATTTTGTAATAGAGTATAGCAATCCTGTACACCTAATATATTACCAAATGAATTTTGGATAAAGTATAGCTCCTGACCAATTTTTTCGTCTGCAGTCACCGTCAATCCCGCGATAATATCGGAGTGCCCAGATAAAAACTTTGTAGCACTATGAATAACAACATCGACACCGAGCTCAAGTGGACGTTGGTGTAAAGGTGTCATAAAAGTATTGTCTAAAAACGTTAAGCAATGATGTTGCTTAGCGAGTGCTACTACTGCGCGAATATCTGTGATACCAAGTGTTGGATTCGACGGCGTTTCCATATATAGTAGCTTTGTTGTTGGCGTAATGGCTGCTTTTACCGCCGCTAAATCTGTGAAATCAACGAACGTATGGGAAATACCGAAGCGTGGTAAAACCTTGGACACGAAGCGGTATGTTCCTCCATAAACATCCTCCGTAATGACAATATGATCCCCTTGAGATAAAAGCATTAACGCTGCAGATACTGCGGCAATGCCAGAAGAAAATGCATGGGCTCGTACTCCAGCCTCAAGCTCTGCTACTGCTTTTTCTAATGCATCACGAGTAGGGTTACCAGAACGCGCATAATCATATTCGCCGAATTCATCGATACTCTCCTGATGGAAAGTAGATGATACATACATAGGTACATTGACCGCACCTTTTTTATTTTTATAGCCGTCACGAACACCAGCGTGAATGAGGCTTGTTTCAATATGCTGCTTCATTTTTAACCTCTTTTCTAAGGATTTCGAATACTTGTTTTAAATCCTCAATTAAATCTTCAGCCTCTTCAACGCCAACTGAGAAACGCAGTAATCGGTCACATACACCACGTTCAATACGCTCCTCATAAGGCATGTCTGCATGTGTTTGAGTAGCAGGATACGTAATAAAGCTTTCAACACCACCAAGGCTTTCAGCAAATGTAATTAACTTCAAGTTTCGAAGGAATGGGTCAATCCACTCAGCCTTTTCCAAGCGGAATGAAAGCATGCCACCTTTTCCTGTGTAAAGTACGTCAGTTACAAGCTCTTCTTCCTCTAAAAAGGCAGCAATTGCTTTAGCATTCGCATCGTGCTGCTTTAAACGAAGATGCATTGTTTTTAATCCACGAATAAGTAACCAGGAATCCATCGCACCTAAAACCATACCGCTACCATTATGAATAAAGCCAATACGTTCTGCTAATTCAACGCCTTTAGCGACAACTAAACCAGCTAACACATCATTATGTCCACCAATATATTTAGTAGCCGAATGAATGACAATATCAGCGCCTAATTCGATGGGGCGTTGGAAATATGGTGTATAGAACGTATTATCGACAATTAACCATGCCCCATGCTTACGAGCTAATTCTGCATAAACTTGCAAATCAAATTCCTGCATAAGCGGATTTGTCGGCGTTTCAATGAATAGAGCACGCGTATTGTCATTCATTAAAGCTTCGACCTGTTCAACTGATTCAAATTTTGAGTAGACAGGCTTTATATTATAGGTTTCTTCAAAGAAATTAAAAAGTCGATATGTACCACCATATAAATCATCAGGCACTACTAATTCATCACCAGGTTTAAATAATGATAGAACTAGCTGGATAGCAGCCATCCCAGAGCTACAGGCAAAGCCCGCATCTCCGCCCTCTAAATCGGCAATTCCTGCTTCTAATAGAGCACGAGTTGGATTTTTGGTACGTGTATAATCAAAACCAGTGGATTCACCGATACCTGTATGTTTGTAAGCTGTTGATAAATGGATCGGTGGGCTGACAGCACCTGTTATAGGATCACTTAAATTCCCAAGCTGTACAAGTTTTGTTTCAATACTTCTGCTGTTTGTCATGTCGTCACTCTTTTCTTCATCATAATAACGGGGAGTAAAATATCTAAAGACTAGAACTTCTTTTCCCTGGATTCTCAATAATTGTTACCAATTTAACATGTATACTAAAGAAGAACAAGATAATTTCAGAAAATTAGAGAGATTATTTAAATTAAATCATCTAGGAATAGTAGGAAATATGGGAGGTGGAAAAATATGTTGAAACATTGGCTAGTAATAGGTGGAACAGGAATGCTCAAGGAAGTGTCTTTATCGGTTTTCCACAAGAAGACTCCTTCCTCAATCACGTGCAGGGCGTAGCACAAGAATATCGTAATACCAGTACTAAGAGAACAAGGATTCAAGGGATCATTCCCGCATTTTAGAAGATGCAACGAAAATAATATAGACTTGATTACGTTTCAATTCAACAAATGGGGAGGCTCGTTAGTTGTTGAATTAGCATCTTGCCCGGAAGATGGAACTACAATGTATTGGGGTGAAAAAATCCCACTTAATAAAGTAAACGCTCTTCATATAAATAAGCGTTTTAAGTTAGGAGCTAAATCTTTAGAAGAGGACGGGATATGGTTTAATTATGAAAAAGCTGAATCTGAAGAAGACTATTCTAAAGTTGCAGTAAGGGTACTGAATCAACTTAAAACATCTGATACATATTGGATTTCTTCTCGATTAAGATCATCTTTATTTTGGAAGTTCCTTAGAAATAGGAACTCTTAATGTTTTACTCAACATTAAAATTTAACAGAGCTAAAAAGAATCTGTCTATTACCTCAAGTAGTGGTAATTAGACAGATTCTTTTTAAGCTTGTTCTTTTTTTAATAAATCTCGAATTTCTTTTAGAAGCTCTTCTTTAGCATCCAATTCTGGTGCTGGTTCTTCTACAACAGCCTCTTCTTTTTTACGAGTTAACTTTGTCATAATTCGTAATGCCATGAAAATTGCAAAAGCAATTATTAAAAAGTCAATAATCGACTGTAAAAATACACCTAGCTGGATTGATGCATCACCCGAACCATAAACAAAGCTTTTTGTTAAATCAATACCACCAGTTAAAATACCGACTAATGGCATAATGATATTTTCAACTAAGGAAGAAACAATTTTACCGAAAGCACCACCAATTACTACTGCTACTGCTAAATCGACAATATTGCCTTTCATAGCAAACTCTTTAAAGTCTTTCCACAAAACAAATTCCTCCTATTATTATCCAGATAAAATAATCGAATTATATTTTACTATATTTTTCTCCTCTTTTTCAACTATTTAAGTAGTGGAAATTATATACTGAAAAGTCTGCTATAAAATCGGAAATTTTGGTAATATGGAATTAGAAAAAAAGATTAGGTGTGACATATGGCGAAAAAACAGAAGAAAAAACCGATGCTATCGCCTTCCGCTCAAATAGGCATGATAGCTTTATTAATACCAATAGCGATAACTGTGTGTGTTTTTGCTTTTTTTGCGTGGAAGGAACTACAAACATTACCGATATTCGAAAAATTAGCGCAACAAAAAGTGTTAGAAGAAATTCAACAAAATTTCGATATGGAAATTCCTGAGCAATATATTCCTATCTATGTAGCAGCGGAAGAGAAATATGGTGTGCCTTGGACTTTGCTTGCCGCTCATCATCGAATTGAAACACGATTCTCCTCCATGAAATCTCTCGTTTCATCTGCTGGAGCAGAAGGACCGATGCAATTTATGCCTTGTACATTTGTCGGCTGGAAACATCCATCTTGCTCAGGGTTAGGAAAAGGGGATATATCGAAGGTTGAATTAATGAATCCTGAAACCATTAAAAAATATGGTGGATATGGCATAGATGCTAATGGAGACGGCATAGCAGATCCATATGATATGGAGGACGCTATATTTAGTGCAGCGAATTATTTATCGAAAAATGGAGCAGCAGATGGTCATATAAAGCAAGCTGTTTTTAAGTACAATCACAGTGACGAATATGTTCAAAAAGTGTTACATTATTTCAATTTATATAATGACTATCATGATGAACTAAAGGAAGCGGTCCTATATAAAGAAAAGTAAAATGGTGAAATGCCAGAAAATACATATTTAGTTGATTGGAGTGGAGGCTGGGCAACTCCTTAGGGATCAGGCGCGCCCCGCAATTATTTTTGAACAAGTAAAGAGCCATCAAAAATGATGGCTCTTTTTTACATATTTAGGTTGCTTTACGCATACCTTTTAAAATAAGGCTTACGATGAAGATCAGCACGACAGCACCAATTAATGCTGGGAATACGTAAAAATTACTAACTCGCCAACCCCAGTTGCCAAGAACCATACTACCGATCCACGAACCGACAACCCCGGCAACAATATTTCCTATGATGCCGCCAGGTACATCTTTACCTAAAATCACGCCAGCTAACCAACCTAAAACTCCGCCGATGATTAAATACCAAATGAAGCTAATCATTTTTTTCATCTCCTTAAAATTAAGACATAATGGCGATTACTTAGTTATGCCCTGAAAGCAGTATATTACGCGTCTAGCTTCTTAGTAATTATTACAAATTCATAAAAAGGTTTTATCATTATTTAGTTTATGCTGATACCTCATTTTTGTGCAAAAAACATCTGTTAGTGTTTTCTTTAGGGAAGAATCTACAATTACACAAACGCGAAATGGATTACTTAATAACAGTTGCACCTAATGTGTGCTCAAAGTGACGTAATGCCCATTCATGACCTGCAGCATCAAAACTTGCAACACCATCCGCATAAACAACTGTTGAAATGCTCAAATTATAAGCATCAACTGCTGTATGTAAAATACAAATATCAGTACAAACTCCAACTAAATGAATTTCTTTGATACCTCGCTCATTCAATAAAATCGATAAATTGGTTCCGGCAAATGCGCTATAGCGAGTTTTATCGAGCCACAAAACTTTATCTTTGTGAAGATTATACATTTCACCAACTTGCCCATATAAATGACGTCCTTCCGTACCGCGAATATTATGCGGAGGAAAAAGCTTTGTTTCAGGATGGAACGGGTCATCTTCCTCATGTAGATCATTCGCAAAAACAACAAATTCATTTTCAGCAATAAATTTTTGAATTAAGGATGAGATTTTTTTATCCAACATTTGACCGGGCTCACCACAAGTTAGTTTTCCATCAGAAGCAACAAAATCATACGTATAATCAATTACTAATAAAGCCTTTTTCAACCTTTTCACTCTCCTAATAGGTATAATCTCACCTTTATCATGCCATATTTGGGCCTGTTTGTCAGAAAAATGATTCAAATTTAATATTACGAATAGTTTGAAAATTGATTTTTCTGAGAGTATAATGTGAAAAAAAGGAGAGTGGTCTATATGAATATGACAGCTATGAAACGTTTAAATCGCCAAGGATTACTTATTGCAGGCTTACATCTGCTAGTATTGTTAAATTTAGCAGCGGATTTCATATTCTCCTCGTAATCTCTTAAAAAAATAGAAAGGTGAGTTAAATGCTTGTCCATTATTAAAAACAACCGTGAAGGCAAATTTGATTACATGTCCACGGTTGTTTTTTATTGTCTTTTGATAAAAAAACATAGGAGTGATTGCATGACCACTAGATTTGATCGAGCGTTTCATGAACTAGAGCATCCGTTTGCTTGGTTGGACTTTGATGCACTGGATCATAATATTTCAACCGTACACAACATGTGTGGAGAAAAAAATATTCGTATTGCTACGAAATCAGTCCGTTCTGTGGATATATTACGCTATTTACAAAAAAATCTACATAATGTGACGGGATTTATGACGTTTACAGCGGCGGAGACAATTTTTTTACTGCAACAACATTTTGATAATTTACTGTTAGGGTATCCAGTGATGGAAGAAGCTGCTGTTCGCCATTTACTACAATTTGTAAAGGCAGGGAAAACCGTCACTTTTATGGTGGATAAGCGGGAGCATGTTAAATTTTTAGCGGAGTTAGGGCAAGAGTTAGGTGTTCGTGTGCAGGTATGTATTGATATAAATGTATCCAATGATTTTAAGTTACTTTATTTTGGTACAAAACGCTCTTCGCTTCAATCACTTGAGTCATTAACACCATTCCTCGAATATATTAAAAATCAAGCATTTATTGAGGTAGTTGGAGCGATGGGCTATGAGGCTCAAATTGCAGGAGTTGGTAACCGTCCAGACAATGCTGTTAAAGGGAAACTTATTGAAGTAATGCAATTGCAAGCTAAAAAGCAAGTTACCCAGTTTCGTAGATTAGCAATTGCCCATATAAAAGCGTATTTTCCAAACTTGCACTTCGTGAATGGTGGTGGTTCTGGAAGTATGGCATACACGGCGCAACAAAAGGAAGTATCAGAAATTACGGTTGGCTCTGCATTTTATGCACCAGCTTTGTTTGATCAATTTACGCATTTACAGCTGGAAAAGGCAGCTGGATTTGCTTTAAGTGTAACAAGAAAGCCAGAAAAAAATATTGTTGTTTGTCATGGTGGTGGTTATCTAGCATCAGGGGCAATTAGTGCTGATCGTTTACCGGTATTCTATGAGCCGACCTTTTTCTCATATCTTAGTTTGGAAGGGGCAGGAGAAGTTCAAACACCCGTTAAGATAAAGCGTAAAAAAGTTAAGATAGGAGACACGCTTTATTTTCGACATGCGAAGGCTGGTGAACTTTGTGAAAGATTTCAGGAACTACATGGAATTAGAGGGGACAAGTATGTAGGAGCTTATAAAACCTATAGGGGGGATGGACAATGTTTTCTATAGATAAGTGGAAAAATGGTGAGAAGTGGACAAACTGGGCTGGCAATGTCATCTCTTATCCATCTGAGATGTATTTACCTCAGTCTATTGAAGAGGTGACAAATATCGTGAAGCATGCACGTGAATTAGGAAAAACGATTCGTGTTACGGGTGCAGCTCACTCCTTTAGCGCTGTGGCAATGCCTGAGCATATAGCACTTTCTTTACATAATATGCGTGGGCTCATAGCAGTGAATGAGGAGAAACAAGAGGCGACACTTTGGGCTGGAACGTATTTATATGAAATTGGTCCATTACTTGCGCAGCATGGCTTTGCCCTTATAAATATGGGAGATATTCAAGAGCAAACGATTGCTGGAGCAGTATCAACGGGGACCCATGGAACAGGTGTAACACTCGGTTCGTTATCATCAGCTGTAACTAGGTGGGCTTTTGTAGATGGTACAGGTACTTATAGGGAACATAAGAGGGGAGCGGATGATTTATCTGAAGCTTTGCATGTTTCACTAGGTTTGCTGGGTGTACTTGTAAAAGTAACAATTAAGGTGATCCCACTGTATAGCTTACATTATGTAAGCACAAGGGACACTTTAGAAAATGGACTGTCGATATTTGCTGAAGATATTCGACAAAATCGACATGTTGAATGGTTTTATTTCCCTAGTAGTGAAACAATTCAAGTGAAACGTATGAACGCCATAGCGCCTGTTTTTCAAAGTAGTTGGAGTAAGAGAATGGAAACATTGAAACTGCAAATAGTAGAGAACGGCGCTTTTTTTGCAATGTCCGAACTTTGTAAATGGAGGCCGGCGTTAAGTGGCGCTATGAGCAAATTAGCAGCAGCTAATGTAGTCGAGGGTGAGAAAAAGGGGATAAGCTACGAAATTTTTCCGTCCCCGCGTAGCGTAAAGTTCCAAGAAAGTGAATATGCTATTCCATTAACACAATTTGAGGCATGTATGGAGGAAATCCACGCAACTTTTAAAAGTGGTATGTTTAATGTGCATTTTCCGTTAGAATGTCGGACAGCAGCAGGTGAAGCGGGTTTTTTAAGTCCTACACAAGGACAAGAATCAGCATTTATTGCCTTTCATATGTATAAGGGAATGCAGGAAGAGCCTTATTTTGAATGGGTTCATACGATGATGAAGAAATATAAAGGACGACCGCATTGGGGTAAACTAAGTCATTTAACTGCTAACTATGTATATGAGCTATACCCGGATATCAAAAAATTTTTAGCGATTCGCAATCAAAACGATCCTGATCATGTGTTTTTGACAGGGTACTTAAGAAAATTATTTACATTGTAAGGACATAACATGCACATATTTTTGAAGTATTTGGAAATGTCGTTAATAGAGTATTGAAAAAATTAAAATTTGAACGAAATGTCAAAATATTCCCTAAAGCGAGAAAAAAGTGATACTTAATCAGCATGAAAACGATTTCAAATTTTGTATATTATTTAAATTGTTCAAACAATTCGAAAAATACTGTTGACTAGACCTTTTTTTCGTACTATGATAACAACAATTTAACACGTTCGTTAAAGTAGTTAGTAATCTTTTAAAAGATTAATATACGCAAAAACGAAATAGACAGAACATTTCGTATATAGCAACGAACAGAGCAATAAATGAGGGGCGTTTAAAATGAGAAGTGACATGATTAAAGTAGGCGTAGATCGTGCGCCACATCGAAGTCTTTTATATGCAACAGGCAAAGTAAAAGCGAAAGATTTAGGCAAGCCATTTATTGGGGTTTGTAATTCTTATATCGACATTATACCAGGTCACGTTCATTTACGTACATTTGCTGATGTTGTCAAAGAGGCCATTGTAGAAGCGGGTGGTATTCCATTCGAATTTAATACAATCGGTGTAGATGATGGTATTGCAATGGGGCACATTGGTATGCGTTACTCTTTACCGAGTCGTGAAATTATCGCAGACTCTGCGGAAACAGTTATTAATGCACACTGGTTCGATGGTGTATTCTACATTCCTAACTGTGACAAAATTACACCGGGAATGTTAATGGCAGCAGTTCGTACTAATGTACCGTCAATTTTCGTATCTGGTGGTCCTATGGAGGCTGGTACTTCTGCTACAGGCAAGCAACTTTCATTAACTTCCGTTTTTGAAGGTGTAGGAGCTCATAAATCTGGCAACATGTCTGCTGAAGAGCTTTTAGATATTGAAAACAATGCATGCCCAACATGTGGTTCATGTTCAGGTATGTTTACTGCCAACTCTATGAACTGCTTAATGGAAATGCTCGGAGTAGCTTTACCTGGTAATGGCACAATTGTAGCTACTTCTGAAGAGCGTCATAAGCTCATTAAAGAAGCAGCGAAACAATTAGTCCGAATGATTAAAGAGGATATCAAACCTCGTGACATTATTACTAAAGAAGCAATTGATGATGCATTTGCACTTGATATGGCGATGGGTGGTTCGACAAATACTGTCCTCCATACATTAGCAATCGCCAATGAAGCTGAAATTGATTATAACATTGAAGATATTAATAAAGTTGCAGAGCGTGTTCCATATCTAGCGAAAATAATGCCTGCTTCAGATATTTCAATGGATGATATTAATAAAGCAGGTGGCGTTAGTGCCATTATTAATGAATTAACATCTATTCCAGGTGCAATTCACCCTGATCGACCAACAGTTGCAGGGGTGACAATGGGTGAGCTTGTGAAGGATTATCAAATTACAGATGATAAAGTTATTCGTACAAAAGACAATCCGTATAGCCCAGTTGGTGGTTTATCGGTGTTATTTGGCAACATCGCACCAGATGGTTCTGTTATTAAAGTAGGAGCTGTAGACCCTTCTATTAAAGTATTCAGAGGCGAAGCAATCGTCTTTGATTCACAAGAGGCAGCGCAGGAGAATATTGATAACGGGACGGTTAAAGAGGGCCATGTAGTCGTCATTCGCTATGAAGGACCTAAAGGTGGCCCAGGGATGCCTGAAATGCTTGCTCCAACTTCTGCGATTCAAGGTCGAGGTCTTGGTACAAAGGTTGCGTTAATTACAGATGGACGCTTCTCAGGTGCATCTCGTGGTATTTCAATCGGACATATTTCACCAGAGGCAGCAGAAGGTGGTCCAATTGCTTTAGTAGAGAACGGTGACATTATCACAATTGATCTACCAAATCGTACTATTAATTTAGAAGTTTCAGATGAAGTATTCGCTGAACGTCGTGCAAAACTACCGGTATTTGAACCGAAAATTAAGCGCGGATGGCTAGCAAGATATTCAAAATTAGTAACAAACGCTTCTACAGGTGGCGTTATGAAAATTTAACTTCTTTCAGAAGTTAAAGCCTCCGGCGGATGTCATGGAATCGGAAAGGAGTTCTTTGTGCAAGCACAAAGCCGATTCCAGACGCAATTATGCCAAGGCACAATTGATAAAGATAAAGCGTTGATGAGGTTAAAGGTTCTAGAGCCTTGTATTTACCAGAGAGCCGGTCGTGCTGGAAGCCGGCGATACAACTAGATCCGACATCCCCTCTGAGTGGGCTATTAAACGCGTGTTCGCCATTAGATAGCTCCGGGCATAATCGAAAGTGCTCGTTATTAATGAATAAATAATTTTTGACACCGTATTGGATGCGAGGGATTTCGCATTGGTGCTTAAATGCTTATGTTTATTCACGAGGTAGCAATTATTTGCTATAAAAAAGGGTGGTACCATGGAAAGTCTTTTTCATCCCTACGTAAGGTAATTCTTTGCGTGTGGAGAAAAAGGCTTTTTATTTTTTTCAACGTTAAACACTTCACTGGTGTGCATTACCGAAGTGAAATGGAAGGATAAGAAGGAGGCATATTTGATGAGTACGAATGTTTCTATTAATGAGAAAGAAGAATTAGCAACAACAGCAAAAGCTGAACAAACCTATCAAGCGAAAGATGGTGCTGACGTATTAGTGCAAGCACTGCATGAACAAGGTGTTGAAATTATTTTTGGTTACCCTGGTGGAGCGGTGCTACCAATCTATGATGCAATGTATAAAAACCCGATTCGTCATATTTTAACTCGACATGAACAAGGTGCAATCCATGCAGCGGAAGGTTATGCACGTGTTTCCAATAAACCTGGTGTTGTAATAGCAACAAGTGGTCCTGGGGCAACAAACTTAGTAACGGGTATTGCTGATGCGATGATTGATTCCATCCCGTTAGTTGTATTTACAGGTCAAGTTTCAACAGCTGTCATCGGTACAGATGCTTTCCAAGAAGCCGACATTATGGGAATTACGACACCAATTACAAAGCACAATTATCAGGTGCAGGATGTTAATGATATCCCTCGTATTGTTAAAGAAGCTTTCCATATTGCAAGTACTGGTCGAAAAGGCCCTGTAGTAGTGGATTTCCCGAAAAACGTTTCTCAAATGTTATTCGATGTAGAGAATCCACCGCAGGCCCCGGATGAAATATATTTACCAGGTTATCAACCAACATACAAACCGAATTATTTACAGATTCAAAAAGCCATTCAGGCGATTTCATTGGCCAAAAATCCAGTCATTTTAGCAGGGGCTGGTGTACTCTTTGCGGATGCTAAAGAAGAGTTAACAACATTCGCTGAAAAATACCGAATTCCAGTAGCAAACACGTTGCTAGGGCTTGGTTCAATCCATGGGGAGCATGAACTCTTCATCGGTATGGCAGGAATGCATGGAACTGCAACAGCAAACATAGCGATTTCGAAATCTGATTTATTATTGAATATCGGAGCTCGCTTTGATGACCGTTTAACAGGTAATTTAGCAACATTTGCTCCAAATGCAACAATTATACACATCGATATTGATCCAGCGGAAATTGGAAAAAATGTTCCGACAGATATTCCAATCGTTGCAGATGCCAAAGAAGCATTAAAAGCATTATTGAAAAAAGACTTCGAGGGTCCAGAGACAACAGAATGGCTAGCATTTTTGAATAATCATGCAAAGGAATATCCATTATGGTACAGCAAAGAACCTGGGGACAAAGAAATTTTACCTCAGGAAGCTTTAGAGCTTGTGCATAAAATTACGGAAGGTGACGCAATTGTCACGACAGATGTTGGTCAGCATCAAATGTGGGCTGCGCAATATTACCGTTTAAACAATGATCATGGATGGGTAACGTCTGGTGGACTTGGTACGATGGGCTTCGGCTTCCCAGCTGCAATTGGCGCCCAGTTTGCGAAACCAGACAAAAAAGTTGTTTCTATTGTAGGTGATGCAGGATTCCAAATGACTGCGCAAGAACTTTCGATACTACAAGAGTTCAACTTACCGGTAAAAGTGGTGATTTTAAATAATAGCTGTTTAGGAATGGTACGCCAATGGCAAGAAACATTTTATGAGGAGCGTTATTCATCTTCACTTATGCCGATCCAACCGGATTTTGTTAAATTAGCTGATGCATATGGCCTCAAGGGCTATCGAATTAACACAATCGATGAAGCGGAAAGTATTTTCCGTGAGGCACTACTTTCTGATGAACCAGTGTTAATTGATTGTCGTGTTAAACAGCTTCAATGTGTTTACCCAATGGTGGCACCAGGCAAAGGCTTACAAGAAATGATTGGGGTGAAAGAGAATTGAAACGAGTAATTACCGTAACAGTGATTAACCAAAGCGGTGTCTTAAACCGTGTAACAGGCTTACTGATGAAGCGTCAATTTAATATTGAATCAATCACAGTTGGCCATACAGAACAGCCAAACTTTTCGAAAATGACTTTTGTTGTAAACGTTGAGGATGAGCGGAAAATTGAACAGCTTGTGAAACAATTATCAAAACAAATTGATGTGTTAAAGGTCAATGACATTACAGATAAATCAATCGTGCTACGTGAGTTAGCACTTGTGAAGGTCATTTCACCACCAAACCTACGACTGGAAATGAATTCAATTGTTGAACCATTCCGTCCACAAATTATTGATACAGCGAAAAACGTTGTCACCTATCAAGTAGTAGGAGATCCAGATAAGATCGATGCCTTTATTGAACTAATTCGACCTTATGGTATTAAAGAATTAACGCGTACGGGGGCTACGGCATCTGTTCGTGAAACGCAAAAAATCTCAAATACGCAGCTCTCTATTTTAAAATAGTTTGCATATAAAATTGACAGCTTTGGATGCATAGCTCTTAGGGCTTACGTGCATTTGAAGTAAAAAAACAAACCCAATATTAGGAGGAAACAAATTATGGCTACTATGTACTATGAACAAAACATCAACGAGGAAGTATTAAAGGGGAAAAAAATCGCAATCATCGGTTATGGTTCACAAGGTCACGCACATGCATTAAACCTTAAAGAATCAGGTTTCGATGTAGTAGTAGGAGTTCGCCCAGGCGGATCATTCGATGCCGCAAAAGCGGATGGAATAGATGTAAAAACTGTTGCAGAAGCAGCACAAGAAGCAGATGTTATCCAAATTTTACTTCCAGATGAGCGTCAAAAAGCTGTTTATGAGGCGGAAATTGCTCCTCATCTTGAAGCAGGTAAAGCACTTATGTTTGCACACGGCTTCAATATTCATTTCGGTCAAATTACACCACCAGCAGATGTGGACGTATTCCTAGTTGCTCCGAAAGGTCCAGGACATTTAGTTCGTCGTCAATTCCAAGAGGGTGCTGGTGTACCAGGATTATTCGCAATTCATCAAGATGCAACTGGTCAAGCAAAAGATTTAGCGCTTGCTTACGGTAAAGGAATCGGTGCAGCTCGTGGTGGTTTACTTGAAACAACATTTAAAGAAGAAACGGAAACGGATTTATTCGGTGAGCAAGCTGTACTTTGTGGCGGTGCTACACAATTAGTAAGAGCAGGTTTTGAAACTTTAGTGGAAGCAGGCTACCAACCAGAGTTAGCATACTTTGAAACACTTCACGAACTTAAATTAATTGTTGACCTAATGTTTGAAGGTGGTATGGCAACAATGCGTTATTCAGTATCAGATACAGCTGAGTGGGGTGACTATGTTGCAGGACCACGCATCATCGATGACTCAGTTAAAGCACGTATGAAAGATGTATTAACTGATATTCAAGATGGTACATTTGCTCGCCGTTGGATTCAAGAAAACGAAAACGGACGTCCAGAATATACAAAATTCAAAGAAGCTGGTGCAAACCATCAAATCGAAGAAGTTGGTGCTAAATTACGTGCTATGATGCCATTCATCAACGAAGGTAAAGAAAAAGTTGTAAGAGAAGTGGCTGCAAGTGCGAAAAATTGATATTTTCGATACAACCCTTCGCGATGGCGAACAATCTGCTGGTATTAATCTTAACACAGCAGAGAAGATTGAAATCGCCAAGCAACTAGAGCGCCTAGGAGTGACAATTATTGAAGCAGGTTTTCCTGCTTCGTCACCCGGTGACTTTGAGGCGGTAAATCGTATTGCAGGAACAGTCAAAAACTCAATCGTAACAGGCTTAGCCCGCTGTGTACAAACGGATATCGATACAACGTGGGAAGCGATTAAAGTGGCCGAACAGCCACATATTCATATTTTCCTAGCAACTTCCCCAATTCATATGGAATACAAGCTGAAAAAGTCACCTGATCAAGTGGTAGAACAAGCGGTGGAAGCCGTCAAATATGCAAAAAAATTCTTTCCACTTGTACAATGGTCTGCAGAGGATGCATTCCGCTCAGATCGTGAATTTTTAGTACGTATTATGAATGATGTTGTTGCGGCAGGTGCAACAACCATTAATGTACCTGACACAGTAGGATATGCATCGCCACAAGAATATGGTGCATTATTTAAATTCCTACTTGAAAACGTAAAAGGTGCTGACAAGGTAAAATTCTCTGCACATTGCCATGATGATTTAGGGATGGCAACCGCTAATACAATTGCTGCCATAGAAAATGGTGCCTCACAAGTAGAAGGGACGATTAACGGTATCGGGGAGCGAGCAGGAAATGTTGCGCTTGAAGAAATCGCAGTGGCCCTTCATATCCGTAAAGATATATATCCTGTAGAAACAGGTATTCATTTACAAGAAATTAAGCGTACATCTCAATTAGTAAGTAAGCTTACAAATGTAGTTATTCAGCCGAATAAAGCTATTGTTGGTAAAAATGCATTTGCACACGAATCAGGTATTCACCAAGATGGTGTGTTAAAAAATCCTGAAACGTATGAGATTATTACACCTGCCCTTATTGGTGAAGGGGATGTGCCACTCGTTCTAGGTAAACACTCAGGACGCGCAGCATTCCGTGACCGAGCAGAAACAATGGGCTTCAACCTTTCGGATGAAAAATTAAATAAAGCTTTTACTGAATTTAAAAAGCTTGCAGATCGTAAAAAAGAAATTACAGAAGAAGATTTGCTAACTCTTCTGACAGAGCAGCAAGTTCAATTAGAAGATGTGCCACTCTACGAACTAAAGATGGTACAGGTGCAATATGGTACAGAGAATATACCAACAGCTACCGCGATTGTTTTAACACCAGAAGGTCTTGAGAAGACCGTTGTGGCAACAGGTTCTGGCTCGGTGGAAGCCATTTTCAATACGCTTGAACAACTTGTACAAGGAGACATCCATGTAATCGATTATCGAGTGAAGTCTGTTGGTAAAGGAAGAGATGCACTAGGTGAAGCCGTTATTAATATTCGATATGACGGTATTTCAACAACCGGACGAAACTCATCTCAGGATGTTTTAGAAGCATCTGCAAAGGCTTATTTAAATGCCATCAATCGTCATTTGATTCAAGCAAGCCTTCGTGCACAGCCTGTAAGTTAATGGATCTTCGGTTCTGTACATGTCACAGATTTTGCTAGAACATTCCAAACGCAATGATGTCAAGTCGTAATATTGATGACCTCACCTATTCCTATAGGTGAGAGTCTTACTAAAATAGCGTAATTTTACGTTATACAAAGAAAGGTGTTTTGACGATGGAGAAAAAAATTACAGTACTTCCTGGTGACGGAATCGGACCAGAGGTTGTTGCTTCTGCTGTACGTGTATTACAGGTTATTGGTAAGCGATTCAACCATACATTCCATTTAGGTTATGCAACAATCGGAGGCGCTGCCATCGACCAACACAATAATCCACTACCAGATGAAACAATAGAGATGTGTGAAAATAGTGACGCAGTTTTACTTGGAGCTGTTGGTGGTCCGAAATGGGATAATAATCCGCCTGAATTACGTCCAGAAAAAGGATTATTACGTATTCGCAAACACTTCGACCTATTCGCAAATCTACGTCCAGTAAAGGCGTTCCCGAGTTTACTAGATGCTTCACCATTAAAGCGTGAAGTAGCCGAAAACGTCGATTTAATGATTGTACGTGAATTAACAGGCGGCGTATACTTCGGGGAACCACGTATGCGTACTGAGAATGGCGCGATTGATACAACTGTTTACTCAATTGCAGAAGTTGAACGTATTGTTGAAAATGCCTTTGAATTAGCACGTTTACGTGGAGGCAAATTATGCTCTGTTGATAAAGCAAATGTTCTAGAAACAAGTCGTTTATGGCGAGAAGTTGTAGAAGCGAAGAAAAAAGAATATCCAGATGTGCAAGTGGAACACAATTTAGTAGACTCAGTTGCTATGAAATTAATTACAAATCCTAGTCATTATGATGTAGTCGTTACAGAAAATATGTTTGGAGATATTTTAAGTGATGAAGCATCTGTTATTACAGGCTCTTTAGGTGTATTACCATCTGCGTCTATCCGCGGTGATAATTTTGGTCTATATGAACCAGTACATGGCTCAGCACCAGAAATTGCAGGGCAAGGTGTTGCTAATCCAGCGGCAACAATCCTGTCAGTTGCCATGATGCTACAATACTCATTTGGCTTAAAAGAAGAGGCTGCAGAAATAGAACGTGCTGTAAGTGCGGTATTTGATGATGGTTACTTCACAGCAGATTTAGCACGTGATGGCAGTCGTATACTATCGACGAATGAATGGACAGATAAAATCATTAATGAGATTGATACAAGCTTTGTTTCAGAAAGTATTATGACAACATACATTTAAGAAATAGGTGAAGATAATGGGTAAAAATATAATTGAAAAGATTTGGGATAAACACGTTGTTTATCAGGAAGAGGGCAAACCGGACCTGTTATATATTGATCTCCATTTAATTCATGAGGTAACGTCTCCGCAAGCCTTTGAAGGTCTACGAATGAACGGGCGTCAAGTACGTCGCCCAGATTTAAGCTTTGCGACGATGGATCATAACGTACCTACCAAAAATCTTCCAACGATTCATGATCCAATCGCACGTAACCAAATTGAAACGTTAGCTAAAAACGCTGAAGAATTTGGGGTTGAGCTTGCGGGAATGGGGCATCCTGACCAAGGAATTGTACATGTAATTGGGCCAGAGCTAGGTTTAACTCAGCCTGGTAAAACAATTGTCTGTGGTGACTCCCATACGTCTACACATGGTGCGTTTGGAGCGATTGCCTTCGGTATTGGGACATCTGAGGTAGAACATGTATTGTCAACACAAACGCTGTGGCAAAATAAGCCGAAAACGATGGAAATTCGTGTAGAAGGTGAGCTTCCGGTAGGTGTAGCTGCAAAAGATATTATTTTAGCGATTATTTCGAAATTTGGTATCAGTGTCGGTACAGGACATATTGTGGAATTCACTGGAGAGGCTATCCACAAGCTTTCTATGGAAGAACGGATGACAATATGCAACATGTCGATTGAAGCAGGGGCAAAAGCAGGTCTAATTTCGCCTGACCAAACGACTGTTGACTATATTCGCGGACGCAAACATGCACCACAAGGAGAAAAGTTTGAAGAAGCAGCAGAGTATTGGTTAAGCTTAGCATCGGATGAAGATGCAACTTATGATACGGTTCGAATAATTCAAGCAGAAGAAATTGAACCAATCATCACTTGGGGAACGAATCCGTCAATGGGTTCAGGTGTTTCAAGTCATGTTCCAACACAGGCAGATTATGAGGATGAGTCAGATAAAGCTGCCCTTCGCAAAGCACTTGCCTACATGGGCTTAGAGGAAGGTCAACCATTAACTTCAATCGATATTCAACACGTATTTATCGGTTCTTGCACAAATTCTCGTATCAGTGATTTACGTGCAGCTGCAGATGTTATTAAAGGGCGTAAGGTCAATGAAAATGTAACAGCGATCGTTGTACCAGGATCATATTCGACGAAACAACAAGCAGAAGCAGAAGGATTAGATAAAATCTTTACAGATGCCGGCTTTGAATGGCGTGAAACAGGTTGCTCAATGTGTCTAGCAATGAATGATGATGTAGTACCAGCGGGCGAACGCTGTGCATCAACATCAAACCGTAACTTCGAAGGACGCCAAGGAGCTGGTTCTCGTACACACTTAGTATCACCGCCAATGGCAGCAGCGGCAGCAATTGCTGGTCACTTTGTGGATGTTCGAGAATTCGTAAAGGAAACTGTGTAATTGCCATTTACACTGAAGGGATGATTGCATATGGAACCAATTAATATCGTAAATAGTGTGATAACACCACTTGATCGTAAAAATGTCGATACAGACCAAATTATTTCGAAAGAGTT
Source organism: Lysinibacillus sp. Bpr_S20 (assembly GCF_023337835.1). NCBI lineage: Bacteria > Bacillati > Bacillota > Bacilli > Caryophanales > Bacillaceae > Lysinibacillus > Lysinibacillus sp. Bpr_S20. Next base: position 89,038 of record NZ_JALNLQ010000003.1, on the reverse strand, counting down.
TTTAAAGCGTATTGAACGTACAGGGTTTGGCCAGTTTTTGTTTTATCATTGGCGCTTCGATGCGGATGGCAATGAGATAAAGGATTTTGTCTTAAACAAACCTGAATTTAAAGATTCCAAAATTTTAGTAGCTCAAGATAACTTCGGCTGTGGTTCTTCACGTGAACATGCACCGTGGGCAATCTTAGATTATGGCTTCAATGTAGTCATTGCACCATCATTCGCAGATATTTTCCATAATAACTGCTTCAAAAATGGGATCCTACCCATCAAACTAACTGAAGCAGAGTGTGATGAAATTTTAGCGAAAGGCTTAGAAAATCCGTACACGATGGAAGTCAATCTCGAAGCACAAACAGTAACGGGTGAAGATGGTACAGTGTATAATTTCAGCATCGATCCTTACTATAAGGAAACATTGCTAAATGGTTGGGATGAAATTGCTTTAACCTTTAAATACGAAGAACAAATTGCTGCTTACGAAGCAGAACGTGTTGCATATTAATGGATCAAGGGATTTACTTTTGACTGAAGACAAATTTGTTGTCTTCAGTTTTTTTATTGCATAAAGAAAGGGTTGTTCGGGTTAGAGTGGGAAATGATCAGGAAGTAGAAAGAACTGCTGGGGCTAGAGTAGAAATGACCAGGTAGTGAAAAAAACTCATTGACTTGGTGAATGATTAGTCCTTACCACTTTACATAATAAAAATATAGCATTAGATATTGTGATTTGTTGATTATTTTTTAAAAAACATAACGAATTGAGGCAATATTTTGATAATATGTAAACAGAGATATGATAAATAATGGGAATGTTCTATATTTATCGAAAAAAGTGGAAGTGAGCTCTTACTAAATATAAGGGGCGGAACGATCTTGGCAAACCTTCGAAAATACAGCTTATTAATTGGGGGCTTAGGTTTTTCTAAATTAGGGGACTGGATTTACCTTGTAGCGCTAAATTTATTTATATGGCATTTAACACAATCGCCTGCAGCGATGGCTGGAATTTTTATTGTCGGACCAATTGCAAGAGTTTTAACAAGTTTGGTAGCTGGTTCGTTCATTGATCGTATGAATAAACGCAAGTTGATGATGACAGCGGATATTATACGAGGGTTTATTGTTTTTTGTATGCCGTTTATGGAATCTATTTGGCTTATTTATACGCTGTTATTTTTAGCGAATATAGCGAGTAGTTTCTTTGGACCTAGTAGTACATTTTATATTACAAAATTTGTTCCCTCAGAAGATAGACAACGTTTTAACGCAATACTTGGCACGTTCAATTCAGGCTCGTTTTTACTAGGTCCAGCATTAGCAGGATTATTCATCATGCTTTTTAATACGACAGTGACGATTTGGTTCAATAGCTTTACATTTTTTATTTGTGCTATGATCATTTACTTTTTACCAGATGTAGATAACGTGGAAGAAACTTCACAACAACGAATTACCTGGCAACTATTAAAAAGTGATTACCTAGCAGTACTAGCTTTCATTCGACAAAATTCATTATTTATTACGATTTATTTACTGTTTCAAAGTACGTTAATGATTGCATTTGCCCTAGATTCTCAAGAAACAACATTTATAAAACAAGATTTAGCTTTATCCGATAGCTTATACGGAACCTTTGTGAGTAGTGCAGGAGCCGGAGCAATTATAGGTGGAATGGTTGCTGCAAGTTTCGCCAAAAAATCGTCCACTCGATCATATATAGCCTTTGGTTTGTTCCTGACAATGCTGTTTTACACAGCTTTTTATGCTTCGACATCGAGTATTTTGGCTTTTGTAAGTTTAGTTTTTCTAGGCTTTTTTATGGCATTTAGTAATTCTGGTTATGAAACGTTTTATCAGCAATATGTACCGACTGACATAATGGGGAGATTTGGTAGTTTTTCTACTATATTTCAAAATATATTACAAATTTCCTTTACGTTATTATTGGGTCTGTTTGCAGAACTATTTACGCTTCAAATGACTGCAATGATTTTCGGTATTATTAGTATTTTATTCTCAGTTTCACTGTATTTTGTTCTATATTCCCCAAAAAACAATATTGGTTTAAAGGAGGAAAAAGTATGATTAGCTATTCAGTTCATTGTATTTTTTGTAAAAAAACATTTGAAGTGGTAGAAGGGTCAAAGAAATATAGACTGTATAAACAAAATATGGAGGGGAAATTTTCCTGTGAAGATTGTGATAGAAAAATTGAATTGGAGTCAAGGAAAGGATTGTTAGGAAAACTTTAATTGAAAATTAAAAACGCTCGCGTTACTCCATAATTTTCAAATGTAAATGACCTGTCTTTCTATTGTTTTCTCAGTTAAAATGGAAAAATAAGATGGAAGGTAGGTCATAAAATGATTACAGTTATAGGAAGCATAAATATGGATTTAGTTGTACAAATGGGGACTTTTCCAAAGCAGGGAGAAACTATACTCGGGAAAGAGTTTCAAACAATTCCAGGAGGGAAAGGGGCTAATCAGGCCATTGCTGCGGCACGTCTTGGTAGTGAAGTTGCAATGATAGGGTGTGTGGGATCCGATAGTTTTGGTGAAACATTGCGCAAGGTTTTACAGCAAGAGAATGTTCAAACTGAAGCTATTTCGAGTGTATCGGCACCTACTGGGATTGCTAATATTTTAATCTACAATAACGATAACCGCATCATAGTAGTGCCTGGGGCAAATTATGAATTAAGGCCTGCACATTTAGAGGCAGCGAAAGAAATTATTCAAAAAAGCCAGTTGGTCATTATGCAGTTAGAAATCCCAAAGGAAACGACCGCTTATGCAATAAAACTTTGTAAAGAAGCCAATGTCCCTGTTTTATTAAATCCAGCTCCAGCAGCTAATTTCGATGTGCAATGGATGGAGGATATTACTTATATCACACCAAATGAAACGGAGTGTGCCGAAATTTTTGGTGAAGATATTGAGCGAGTAGTAGAAAAATATCCTAATAAAATGATTATTACGCTAGGTAGTGATGGTGCACGCTATTTTGATGGTGAATATCCTATTCATGTACCGGGCTATATGACGAAAGCAGTAGATACAACAGGTGCAGGCGATACGTTTAACGGTGCATTAGCTTATGCTTTAGTAGAAGGACAATCATTGGATCAGGCAGTATATTTTGCAAATATAGCTGCTTCATTATCAGTGGAGAAATTCGGTGCGCAAGGTGGAATGCCAAATCTTGGAGCAGTTTATGCACGTTTGACTGGTGTTGAAGAATAATGGGAACACAACTCACTTTACAAAAATATTATTTCTTTTAGTCTGAATGAGTAATATTATCTGCGGTAGTTTGGTGAAATGCATAAGAGTTATTACCTATTTATGGCGATGTTATTTGAGTATATTATCCTTTTTTGTCGTTAATTCTTAGTACTATGTATTAATAAGGGAATATTTTCATTTATAATAACTTTAGATACATACGAAAAGAGGTTTCGAGGATGACAAATATTGATAATGTGCCGACCGAATTTACAGCCTCAGCGAATAATATTTTGCCACAGCTTGTTGATCATTTGCGACAATTACATGGCATTATTTTGCAAAATACATATGTGAAAGATACAGCCAAACACTTAAATCGTATCATTCAAGATGCTAACAATGAAACGATGATTCTAATTGTTGGGAAAGAGCGTGTTGGAAAAACAACACTTGTGAATGGATTGTTAGGCCGTCAAGTTTTACCTATTAGTGATCAGCATCCAACAGGGGTAAATACATTTTTGCGATACGGTGAACATGAAGAAATAAAGGCGTATTTTTTGGATGGTGTTGTAGCAATTTTCGATATGAGCAAGCTAGAATTATTGACAACTAGCGATACTTTTGCATCTCAAATACTTCGAGAACATTTAGATTACCTAGAAGTATATTTGAAAAATGATTTATTAAAATCAGTGACAATTATTGATTCTGTTTCATTGGAAGCCGGGGGAGGAGAAATGGCCTACTTCCCAGAAGCATTAATGAATCGTGTTGATGAAATTTTTTGGGTATTACGCTCCGGTTCGATGGCTATTTATCCTGAAATATTATTAATGGAAACGCTAAAAAACAAAGGTGTTGAACCTCTGTGTGTCATCAATGCCATTGATTCAAATGACAATACAAAGGAGTTTATCAAAGCTGAGAGAGAGCGTTTCGGACATTTAATCAGTGATTTTGTAGCTATATCAGCTAGAGAAGCGATTGAAGCTAAACAGTCTAATAGTGATGAACTTTGGCAAAAAAGTCAGTATGAGCAATTAATAGCTGAAATTCATCGAGTTGCAGAAAATAGTGATAAGAAAACGTATGGCATTTTAATTCGCTTCTTGCAGTGGCTCGAACGATTCCGCTTCGAATTAACTGTTATTCCACAAAGAGATCCATTCCAATCTGCAGTTGAGAACATTGAAAAGTATACAGGCGATTCACAATACGAATTTTCACGCTATCAACGTGATTTAGCAATTGTGACTGAATATGAACAAGAATACGAGCAGGCTGCCAATGTATTTAAAAATGTTCAAACATTATATCAACTTTTACAAACTATTTCACAAAATGATTATATGCAGGATGAAATTGTGGAAAGTTTTACAGAAAAGGCCGTTTTTTATCAACAGATGTTACGAGAGTATCGTAATATGCATAGCGAATATATGCGTGAGTATGATCGATTGGACGCTCAACATAAAAAAATTCATGGAAAAGGACTTATGAAGGCTATCTTTGGTCAGCATACACAAAATGGATTTTTCAAGGAACGTGTGAACAAGTTAAATGAGCAGCAAGTTGTTTGTATTGCACAATTTGAGAAAGTACAAGAAGCAGAGGCAATAATGCTTCAGTCCATTCATTCGACACAAAACTATCTTATGGAGTTAACGAAAAATCGATTGGTACGTATTGAGCAAAAAGTCCATGAGCTAAATCAACAACGTTTAAAAGAAAAGCGCCAATTAAAGTTATACGCAAATAAATTAAACGAATTTTCTTGTTTAGTTGAGGCGCAGGGCTATATTAAAGACAATATTCAACCATTTTTTATGGACGAACAAATGCCGCTGAAAGAAAAAGATATTGAAATGCTAAAAGAAACGATTAACAGTATCATAAGCATTGACCTGACGAATAATGGTCTACTTGCACGTAGTCAGATGAACAATAAAATGGAAAGTAGTGCGATTCCTTTTGATGTTCAGAAAAAATATCCATTACATACGTTAGCTTTAGCAGAAATAGATGTGAAATCAAACGATATACCAGAAATTCCAAAAAAATTGGATATTCAATATGAAGCATAGACGATCAATCTTGCCTCAATTTGTGCAAGTACAAAGCTGATTCGTTGGCATCCGCCTTAGGACATTTAGAGGCAGATTTAATCGACAAAACATGTAGATTAAATTCTGCCTTGTTGTTTTCATAGTTCGCGATTGAAATTTAACGAATGCCTACATTATGTACAGTTTTTCACAATAATTATTTAGGTACGACGCTAACGTAAAGACCAAATATCTTTTTTGAACTTTCTCCGATCATCTCTAGTATAAAAATGGAATGATTCGCCAAGTTTTGGACTGATATTGTTTATATTGTTCACCAAACAGTATAACAAGAATTCTCTCTTCAATTTTTATACGATACGAATACTCAAGGAAAAATAAAATGATATTTAAGATGATGGCAATGAACGAAGATGATGAAATCGCAAATCCTAAAAAGGTTAAAAAAGTCCCCAGATATCCAGGATGGCGAATATATTTATAAAGACCGTTTTGAATTAACTGATGATCCCCCTGCATTCCGACATTTCTACTGTAAAATCTCCCTAATATTTTCATTGAAGAAAACCTTATCCATACACCGATTAGCTCGACAACAACACCAAAAAGCGGCCATGCATCATTCGTCTTTTTTATTGTAAAGAAATACATGATCTCTGGAATGGTTATCATCAAGGCTAAAACTAGCCCGATAAAAAAACTGGAACCACGATTTTGTATTTCTTCTCTAACAGGTGAACTTCTATAAAATTCTAATAATAAGTAAAGAAAAAATAGGTACATATGCTATGAAAAACATATTTTTTTCTCCTTCATTAAAAAGTATTTAAGATGAAGCCTCTTCTGAAGATCCCTTCAGAAATAACTATTTGCAAGTAAATTCAATATAGTCTTTAACTTGTTGAGAAATGTCTTTTTTTTCGAAAACAGCCTTAAATGCTGAAAATTGAAACAAATCAAGTGTTATTTCGTATAGATAGTAGGAGGGATAAAATGATAGAAATTAAAGGACATTTCACGAAAGCAAAAATATATTCAAATACAGCATTACAGTCAGCTATTGATCAAATTAAAGAATTGGCAAATCAAGCCTTTATGGAAGGAACAAAAATACGGATTATGCCAGATTATCATGCAGGGAAGGGCTGTGTTATTGGTACAACGATTCAACTTCACAATCGTGTAGTCCCTAACCTTGTAGGCGTTGATGTTGGTTGCGGTGTATTTGTAGCTGAGTTAAATGAGACAGATATAGACTTTTCTAAATTAGATGCTACAATTCGAGCACATATACCAAGTGGACAGGGTATCCATCAGGAAGTAACTCCAGCTCGTCATTTTGTTGAATTCGAGGGGAGGCAGTTTGTAGCGAGTGGTTTAAAGGATGACTATACGAATTTATCACTTGGTACACTTGGGGGAGGCAATCATTTTATTGAGCTTGCAAAAGATGAAGAAGGTACACATTACTTACTTATCCATACCGGCTCGCGTTACGTCGGAGCTAAGGTAGCAAATTGGCATCAAAAAAGAGCCTTTGAAACATTGCAACGGGAAGATTTAAAAGTAAAAATAGGAGAACTGAAAGATCAGGGGCGCGAGAAAGAAATTCAAGCAATGATTAAAGCTTATAAAGAGCAAAATCCAATTGTACCAAAAGATTTAGCCTATTTAGAGGGTGAATATTTCGATGATTATATTCATGATATGAAAATCGCTCAGCAATATGCTCGGATGAATCGCTGGACAATTGCCGAAACAATCGCCAAGCATATGAACTGGCATTTTAACGAAACATTTGATACGATCCATAACTATATTGATACGGAAACAATGACGTTAAGAAAAGGAGCTGTTCGAGCAAATAAAGGGGAGAAGCTTGTTATTCCTATGAATATGCGGGATGGCTCACTTATTTGTATTGGCAAAGGGAATGTAGATTGGAATTGCTCGGCACCACATGGGGCAGGGCGTATGTACTCTCGACGTGCTGCAAAAGAAGCATTAAACATGGAGGATTTTAAAGAAACGATGCAAGGTATTTGGACAACATCCGTCAATGAAGAGACTTTAGATGAAGCCCCAATGGCGTATAAGCCGATGTCAGAAATTACATCTGTTCTTGAGGAAACTGCTGATATATTAAAAGTAATTACACCCGTTTATAATTTTAAAGCTAGTGAAGCGACTAAGCCTTATAAACGAAAAAAATAAAAAGAATGGCTAATCATAGAAATTCACTATACCTTCCACCCACCTTCAACTATTAACATTCTATCTGTTATGGTATAAAATAGGCTTACAAAGATGAAGTGGGTGGTTTTTTGGTTTCTTCAAAAGATGTGGCAAAGTATGCGGGTGTCTCTCAAACAACAGTTTCAAGAGTGCTAAATACTCCTGAACTTGTAAAGCCGAAAACTGTTGAAAAAGTGATGAACGCGATTGAAGAATTAAACTATATTCCAAATGATATTGCGAGATCGCTTGTACAGAAAAAAACAGGCATTATTACGTTGATTTCAGGGCCTTTACATAATCCTTTTTTTGTTGATACAACAACGGCCATCGTTAATTATGTGAATGCTCGGGGATATAAGGTAAATGTTTATTTTGGTACGGAAGATAATTTAGATTCTATCTATAATTCTGTTTTGGAAACGAAGGCTGATGCGATTATTTTATCGTCCATGTTATATAAAGATGACTTATTTTTTAAGCTTGAAAAACTAGGCATCCCATTTATCATGTATAATCGCAAACATCAAGAAAACAGATATTTTGTTGAAATTGATAATGTAGAAGCGGGTTATCTAGCAACGAATCATATTTTATCGTTAGGTCATCGAGATGTATGCTGGATTGGCGGTCCACATGAAATAAGTACTTTTTATGGGAGGTACGAGGGCTTTAGAAATGCATTAAAAGATAGCGGTATTGAGGTAAAAAACGTGCCATCTTTTTTTACAAATACGAGCAAAAACGATATTAAACGAATATTTGAAGAAATACTAATGCTTCCTACGAGACCTACCGCTATTTGTGCCGCAACAGATGCAATTGCAATTGAAATATTAAACCTTTGTTTAGAGAGGGGCTTTCATGTTCCTAATGATTTTAATGTTATTGGCATTGATAATGTTGAGCTCAGTAAACACCATTCAATTGCCTTAACAACAGTAGGTCTAGAATCCGAGAAAAACCTCGGATTTATTGCTATTGAAAAATTATTTGAGGTAATGGAGAAAAAAAGTGCTTGCATTCAACAAACAGAATCTGTTAAACTTTTCCCAAGAAATACGACGTGTAAAAAATAAGCTGAGAGATCAGTTTATTTTTTATAACAAAATGGTTACGTATTCATTTCTTTATTTTCAGAAATGAATACGTAACCATTCAAACGAAGGAGTGAGTCGAGTCTTGAAAAAGGACTTATTTATTAATGGACATTGGCAGAAGACAGATGAATATATGGAGGTTCATTCTCCTTATTCAAAAGAGGTCGTTGCACAATTTGCTATGGCAACTGAAGACGATGTACAGCATGCAATTGAAAGTGCTTATGCAGCAGAATCTGAAATGGCTGCGTTAACAGCATTTCAAAGAGCAGAGATTTTAGAACAATTATCGGATCTATTTGCTGAAAATCGAGAGGAGGCAGCTAGAATCATTTCACTAGAATCAGCTAAGCCGCTAAAATATGCTTATGCAGAAATTGATCGAACAATTGAAACATACAAATTTGCAGCAGAAGAAGCGAAGCGACTATCAGGTGAAATGATTCCGATGGATGCATCTAAAAGTGGAGAGGGCAGATTTGGCTATACAATTCGCGAACCATTGGGCGTTATTGCGGCCATTACTCCTTTTAATTTTCCACAAAATTTAGTGGCCCACAAAGTTGGACCGGCATTAGCAGCTGGAAATACGATTGTTTTGAAGCCTGCTACACAAACAGCGTTATCTGCTCATTTTCTAGCGAATCTATTGGCACAAACAAATTTACCAGATGGTGCATTTAACTTAGTAACTGGGCAAGGAAAACTAGTAGGGGATGCATTTTTAGCACATCCAAAAGTAAAAATGATCACATTTACAGGAAGCCCAGCTGTAGGTATTTCTCTTCGCAATCGAGCTGGCTTAAAGAAAGTCACATTAGAACTTGGTTCGAATGCTGGTGTTATTGTTGATGAAGGGGTTCAACTCGATAAAATCATGGACCGAATTGTTATGGGGGCTTTTTCCAATCAAGGCCAAGTTTGCATCTCCCTACAGCGTATATATGTAAAGGAAAATATGATTGAGGAATTTTTAGAAAAACTCAATGCAAAAATAGATCAGCTAACGATAGGGGACCCACTTGACGCAACCACAGATTTAGCAACGATGATATCAGAAACTGAGCAACAGCGTGCTGTCACATGGATAGAGGAAGCGGTAGCAGAAGGTGCAGAGATCATTACTGGTGGTCGTATTGAAAATAATATTTTACTCCCAACAGTGCTATTAAACGTATCCTCTCATAGCCGTGTATCTTGTGAAGAAATATTTGCACCTGTTGTGATTGTCAATACTGTTTCATCAGTTGAAGAAGCTATTGATGCTGTCAATGATTCAAATTATGGCTTACAGGCAGGGATATTTACACCTTCAATCGAGACTGCCTTTAAAGCTTCTAAAAAATTACAGGTCGGGGGTGTTATTATAAATGATGTCCCGACATACCGTGTAGACCATATGCCTTATGGAGGCGTGAAAGAAAGCGGAACTGGCCGAGAGGGAATCAAATACGCAGTGGAGGAAATGACAGAAATGAAGCTAGTGATTTGGAATAACAATTAACGTCTTTCAGCGGTGTCCAAACATCCGCTGATATATATGAATAGATAGGAGTAGACTCATTATGCAAAAATTAACCTTTACTCCTGTAAGTTATACAGGCTGGGGTTGTTTGAATCAGCTACTAGTAGAAGTAGAAAAGCTCAAAGCAAATAATATTTTAATTATTACGGACCCATTTTTAAAAGAGTTAGGTTTAACAGAGCGTATTGAAAAGCCTTTAATTGAAAATGGGTACGCTACAACTATTTATACCGATATTGCTCCTGAGCCACCGCTCGCAATTGGTGAAAAACTAGTTGAATTTACAAGAAAGCATCATTTTGATGTAGTGATTGGTTTGGGGGGAGGAAGTGCATTAGATCTGGCTAAACTTGCGGCAGTTTTAGCAACACATGATGGAAAAGTGGCAGATTACTTAAATTTAACGGGATCAAAAAATCTTGAAAATAAAGGGTTACCCAAGATTTTAATTCCAACTACTTCTGGAACAGGCTCAGAAGTAACGAATATTTCAGTACTGTCACTAGACACAACAAAGGATGTTGTTACGCATGATTACTTATTAGCAGATGTCGCCATTGTTGATCCTGCGTTAACGATTTCCTTACCACCAAAAGTGACGGCTGCTACAGGTGTAGATGCTTTAACGCATGCAATAGAGGCTTATGTTTCGGTCAATGCCAATGAAGTAACAGATGCACTTGCACTACAAGCCATTAAATTAATTAGTGGCTCTATCCGAACTGCTGTGCATGACGGTCAGAATAAGCAAGCACGTTCGGATATGAGTTATGGCAGTTATTTGGCAGGGTTAGCCTTTTTCAATGCGGGGGTTGCCGGAGTACATGCTTTAGCGTATCCTCTTGGTGGCCAATTCCATATTGCGCATGGAGATTCTAACGCAGTGCTATTACCATATGTCATAGGCTATATTCGCAAAAGTTGCGAAAAACGAATGAAAGATATTTTAGATGCGATGGGTATTTCATCTGCGTATATATCGCAAGAAGAGGCTTCTTATAAATGTGTAGATGCATTAAAGCAGCTTGTGCAGGATGTTAATATTCCGTCAACCTTAAAAGGATTTAATATACCAGAATTAGCGCTGGAACAATTAACTGATGATGCGACAAAGCAAACTAGAATCTTAGCACGTAGTCCGATGCCGCTTAAGCGAGAAGATATTTATACAATTTATCGTGCTGCATTTGATGGAGAAATTCGAGAACCTCAGTTACTATAAAGAAGTAAAGAGTAACGTTTACTCTGTAAAATTAAAGACAAGTGAATGTATTATAAAACAGTAATAAGTAGTAAAAAGAGACAGCGATTGCTGTCTCTTTTTATCTTAAAAAAATCTAATCCTCTTAATGTGAATGGGAACATCAAAAAGAAACCTACCTACTAAAGAGTGGCTTCAGAAAATGGAATAACGAAATTACTTTATTTATTTTCAACCGAAATCTTTTTCATTAATCGTTTTAATTTATTTTCTGTATCTGTCTCCTCTACTGGTGTATAGATACTGCACCGTAAATCCATTTCACCTTGAACCTGAAGAGAAGTTAAATTAAACAGCATTTTACCTACTTTAGCATGTCTAAATTCAATTAACATTTCGGGAGCCTTACTTACTTGACTCTCTTGCCATAAATCTTGAAATTCTGGATGTGAATGACTCATTTCTTTTATAAATTGGTTGTACCACTCATCGCCTAAATAGTGGCCATAATAGGTACGGAATATGGCAAGAAAACCTTTCGCAAAGTGTTCCCAATTAGCGGCTAAAGCTTTTAATTCTTTTCTGGTGAAAACTATACGAATCAAATTTCTTTGATCATTTGGTATTTGGTCAAAATCTAAAAAAATATGAGCAGCTGCAGGATTCCAGCCCACAATATGGCAATGTCGGTCTGTAATGATGGTAGGACAATATGTTAATTCAGCTAGTATTCGTTTTAAAGAAGGGCTAAGCTCTGTTTGATCCTTTTTTGGATTATCAATTTCCGTTTTTGTTTCTAATGCCAGGTCATATAAATAGTCTCTTTCATCATTATTTAATTGCAACGCTGTAGAAATACAATCAAGTACGATAGAAGAAACTTTTATATCTCTTCCTTGTTCTAGCCATGTGTACCAAGTAGTACTTACACCTGCTAAATGTGCAACCTCTTCTCTTCGTAGCCCAGGTGTCCTTCTCCGAGTTCCGGCAGGTAAACCAATTGACTCTGGCTTGATTTGGGCACGCTTAGCTTTTAGAAATGTCGACAAAGCCTCAAGCCTAGTTTTATCATTCATTTTTAAAACTCCTCATGAAACCAATTTTTCCTAGTGGAAATTATACCATGATAAATAATCACTTGTAATAGGATAAAAAGATTATAAAATACAATTATATTATTGATTTGGAGTGATGAAGAGTGGAAAGAGTAGTGATTACCGGTATGGGAGTAGTCTCTCCTATAGGCAATAACATCAAAACATTTTGGAACAATCTAATTAACGGCAAGTCTGGTATATCTCTTATTGATACATTTGATATTACTAATCATAAGTCAAAAATTGCAGGTATCATACGGGATTTTGATGCAGATGAAATTTTAGGAAAGATAGAAGCAAGACGTTTAGATCGCTTTTCCCAATTTGCTTTGGCAGCAGCTGACCAAGCTTGGAAAGATTCTAAGTTAGATCTCGATAGTATAGATTCCGAAAGATTAGGTGTGTACGTAGGTTCAGGCATTGGGGGAATTGAAACCTTAATTGAAAATATAGATACGCTTAGACAGAAAGGACCAAGACGAGTCAGCCCTGCTCTAGTACCAGCTATGATTTCCAATGCTGCTGCAGCGCAAATTAGCATTAAATGGAATGCAATGGGACCTTCTATGTCGCCAGTTTCTGCTTGCGCAATTGGAAATACAGCTATTGGAGAAGCCTTTAGACTAATTCGTTCTGGAGAAGTTGACGTTGTGTTTGCTGGTGGAACAGAGGCAGCTGTAACAGACTTATCAATAGCAAGCTTTGGGAATGCTACAGCATTATCAACAAGAAACAATGACCCAACGAAAGCTAGTCGTCCGTTTGATAAAAACCGAGATGGATTTGTCATGTCAGAAGGAGCTGGAATTCTAATCTTAGAATCCTTATCGCATGCTTTACGTAGAGAGGCAAAAATTTATGCAGAAGTTATTGGATATGGTGCGAGTTCAGATGCACATCATATGGTAGCAACACATCCAAAAGGTAAAGGGGCGCAACTTGCAATGAGATTAGCTTTAAAAAATGCAAACATAGCTCCTGAAGAAGTAGATGTTATTAGTGCCCATGCTACAAGTACACAAGTGGGTGACATATCTGAAACATTAGCTATTAAGCAGCTGTTTGGAAAACAAGCTTATCAAATTCCAGTAACAGCAAATAAATCTATGTTTGGTCACATGTTAGGGGCAGCTGGCGGTGTGGAAGCCATTGCTTTGGCCATGAGCATAAAAGAAGGAATAGTTCCTCCAACAATTAACTTAGAAAATCCTGATCCATTATGCGATCTTGATTATGTACCATCTGTTGCTCGTAAAGTGAAAATAAATACAGGTCTATCTAACTCATTCGGATTTGGAGGTCATAACGCGACGATTGTTTTAAAGAAATACGAATGAATGAACTTTCTCTCTTAAATCTAACCGTTTCTTAAGGAAACGGTTAGATTTATTCCAATAAATAGTTACATGATCGAAATAATGTGCTAAGTAATTCTCGAATGTAACAGTTACAATTTCATCTGCCTCCGTTTCGATATCTAATAGCAATTCATTTTCTAAAAAATTTACTGAGTATCCTACTAACACACCATCGTGAATAGATATTGTCATTCACTTCCTCCTTTAAAACTGTTGAGTTGTTTGAAAAAGAAATTAGAATTACCCATGGCAATCCCATGATACTTTAATTAAAGCCCTTAATAGTAGAATAAGCGTTGATTGTACTTATCATTCGTTATGAAAAGAATCCCACATCATTTCCATTCGTTTAGATCGAAGTTTAAAATTGCCCCAAGTATCTTCTTCGAAATTTCAAGAAAAGCCCTCAAATGATTTATTTTTTCTTTTGTATCTTCAGTAACAATAGTAAAATCGGTAATTAACTATAAAAGTGGAATTGGGAAATGCTGACAATCTTTATCGTAGGCTCTAAATTTTTTTTGACTTGTGAACAATCATAATATCCAGAATCAAATACCTTGAAGCCATAAAAACTAATACTGCTTCATTCGTTTCCCATTTAGTGTCAAAAGGGTTAAGAGGGTGTTCTTTTGCAAATAAGAGATCCTCAAAAGTTAAGTGAAGATTATTATTTTCAACTTTAACTTTTTCTATATAAACGGACTGCCAGGCGATATTCCTAAAACAATTTGTTATATATATTTTGACATATCTTTCAGTCCTTTTTATCGTTAAAAAGCAACAATATTTTAAAAAACAACCTCTATCTTTTATTACTTAGAGGCTTGAGAAATAGGCTTTAATGTACATTTAAATTCTTTCAGCAAGTGTTTTTGTACCGAAAGCGTAGCGACAGGTACAGAAGTTTCCCACCTCTATACAATTTTATGAAAATGAAATTTGTTACAATTGATCAAATAGTTGAAAATAAATCGAACGAAAATGTTAGCTCGACTGTCTAATAAGTAGAAGGAAGTGAATGTGATGGATGAAGAAGCGTTGGTGAGGCGTGCAATAACAGGGGACGAAGAAGCTTTTTTACATTTAATAAAACAGTATGAACAGACGATGTACCGTATGGCATTTGCCTATTTAAAAAATGAACATGATGCCATTGAAGCGGTACAAGAAGCTACTTATCGAAGCCTAAAAAAAATACATACCGTAAAAGAACCAGGTTATTTTGGTACTTGGCTTGTCCGAATATTACTTAATATTTGTCATGATATGCGTAAAAGAAGCAGTCGTCTTGATTTGCAGGAAGACATAGAAATCGGTGATCACGCTCCCAATCACGAGCGTTTTGAAATAACGGATATCATTACGAAGCTACCAAACGAGCAGCAAGAGCTTATTTTTCTAAAATATTTTCAAGACTATAAAAATCGAGATATTGCTATCCTTCAAAATATTCCGGAAGGAACTGTGAAGTCGAGGTTACATGCGGCATTGAAAAAGCTAAAACTATATTTTACGGAGAAGGGGGAGTTGTAGGTGAAACAGGTAAAAAAGCATGACTATGATACTTTTGTCAAAGAACTAGCGCAAATTGACATTCCATATGAGCAATTAGAAAAGTCGCGTAGGAAAAGTGTCATACGCTTCCGAAAAGAAAAGCGTAATCGACAACGTACATGGAAAAGCATTGCAGTTACTTGTGCATTACTGTTACTGTTTGTATCGTCCATCCGTGTATCTCCAGCTTTTGCTAGTGCCATCGCAAAAATCCCAGGCTTTGCTCCACTAGTTGAGATGATTACGTATGATAAAGGGGTCAAAGATATACTCCAAAATAGCTATTATGAGGGACTGGGATTGTCACAAACAAAAAATGATTTATCATTTACACTTCAAGGAGTAATTGCTGATGAAACAGGAATGATTTTGCCATATACATTTTCAGCGCCGTTTGATGTTCATGATTTAAAAACTAAGAAAATGGAGCTCCGTCTAAATGGTGATGTATTACCCGCTGGAGTAAATTACAGTTGGTATAGCGAAAAGGACACACCTTTGATTGAAGATAAATTTGAGTTTATATTTCAAGATCCTATAAATTATGACAATGCTAATTTTGAATTATATATACAATTTGCAGATGAAAAACAAACAGAGTTTACAATCCCATTTTCACTTAAAAAGCCGATAGCGAAAACGAAAACCTATGTATTGAATGAAAAAATGAGTTTTCAAGATCAGCAAATCACCGTCAAGTCTGTCTCTATTTCACCACTCCGTACAAGTATTACAATCGCTCTCGACCCAAATAATGAAATGCGAATTTTAGGATTTGATGATATACGTTTATTGGATGAAAAAGGGGAGGAGTGGACGACAATCAATAATGGCTTAACAGCTACAGGTAATCTAATAGATGGAGAAGAAACAATCTATATGCAAAGTAATTATTTTAGAGAGCCTAAAAATTTAACATTATCCATTGGAAAAGTAAAGGCATTGCCAAAAGGTCAGGATTTTATAGAGGTGGATTTTAATCAAAAGAAAGTGCTATCCCAACCATCTCTGCCAGGCTTAAAAGTTCAAGTTAATAAGCAAATGGTAACAATGAATGTCCCTACTTCTTATAAAAATAAAAATATCGGTTTACTTGGTACTGCAATAGATGCAAATGGAAAAACTGTTTACAGTAATTCAGGAAGTTCTCATAGACCTGATGAATACGTAATCGAACAAACAGAAATATATGACATAAAGGGAGTAGTCAATCCAGTCCGCATTTATTTCACACATTATGAAAACTTTTTAGATGGAACCCAAACGGTTGATATTCCATTGAAATAGTCAAAAAAAGAATCTGCTTATACAGCAGATTCTTTTTATTACAATTAAATTTTAAGCGTCAGCACCTGGTGTAAATGTACGTGTCGCTAATTCCGCGTCCAGCATAAAGATTGCGTTAGAGTCATTTTCGATGCGTTCGATTTTACGAATTAACGTGTCGAACGTTGATTCTTCCTCTACTTGCTCGTCAATGAACCATTTTAAGAAAGCCATTGTCGCGTGCTCGCGTTCATCTAAAGCAATATCCGATAAATTATAAATACGGCGAGTGACTTCTTTCTCGTGAGAAAGGGCAGTTTTGAAAGCATGTAAAATAGACTCGAAATGATTATCTGGACTATCGAAACCATGGATTGTTGCGCGGTAGCCCATATCGCTTAGGAAATTGTAAAACTTCATCGCATGGAAGCGCTCTTCTTCAGCCTGTACTAAAAAGAAGTTGGCAAAACCATCGTAATCTTGATCTGTGCAATATGCCGCCATCGCCATATAAGCATGCGCAGAGTAAAATTCAAAATTCATTTGTTCGTTTAGTGCTGTGTGTAGTTTTTCAGATAACATAAAAGTTTTCCTCCCTTTGCAGTAAATACCTCCTGCATCTCTTATAGTATACAGCGGAAAAAGGCGGCATTGCAAAGCTTAATTGATGTTTATTCTCAATGAAAAAAATTAATCAAATAATTTTTTAATACGCCAAATTACTTCTAAAAGATTGATAAATAAATTAATGAAATCTAAATAAAGATTTAAAGCCATACCAACGACTTCAGCATCTGAAACGTGATTATGTCGGATTTGGTTAAAGTCATAGACAGTATAGAGACTAAAAAGTAGAACAGTAACTCCCGCAATAATCAAACCGATCATGTTGCTAACAGGGAAAAACATAAAGACTACTGAAAATACAATGATGACGATTAAGACAGTGAATAAATAGCTTCCCCAATTGGAAACGTCTTTATTCATCATCATACCAATAAGTGCTAGTACAATGAAAATAGCTACGGTCGCTACGAAAACAAGTAGAACAAGTTGTTGCCCTAGCTCAGCAATGTAAAATTGTGTTGTCCAAAATAGCAAAATACCCATTAAAAAGGGGATTGCATACATAATGGAATTAGCAAGTTTCAGTTTTCGTACAAACATGGCAATGAGAAGAAGTACAAGAGCAATAATAGCAATTGGCATGACAATTGCAGGAGGTAATAATGTTGCGATGTACATTCCAATAACTGTCAATACCCACATGAAAGCAAAGTGTTTTAAAATTTTATTTAAGTTTTGATTTTTAGCATACGCCATATAGAAGAATCCTCTCTTTTTTTAAAATAACTTTTATATAGTAACATACGAGTCAAATTAGAAAAAGATTCAAACGTAAAAAATTTGTATTATTATCATAATGTGGGTTTGAATACCGTTGGCAGGGTGCCCAAGTACTGGTGATAAAAATAAACCTGATCTTGCTTAGACCAGGTTTATTTTTAGGTGAGATTTTCAATTTTTTCTTTGGTTTTTCACACCAACTAAATAACCACCAAGGGCAATTCCAACTAAGACAATCCAGAAAGTGGCCTTCCATGGTGTTGAGTGTGGAAATTCATGTGGAATGATACCTAGTTTTTCGTGTGATAATGTTAGAACAGCCAGCTTTACACCAACCCAACCAACGATCAAGAAGGCAGCTGTTTCAAGCGATGGAAATTTATCGAGAATTTTCACGAACCAACGAGCAGCAAACCGCATCATAATAACACCGATAATACCTCCTAAAAACATCACTGCGAATTGACCGGCATTAATCCCACCAACATCGAAATTTCCAATATGGGGTAGTGTAACAGCAATAGCAACAGCAGCTAAAATTGAATCTATGGCAAAGGCAATGTCAGCAAACTCGACTTTTAGTACGGTCATCCAGAAACCAGATTGTTTTTTAGTCTCATGAATTTCCTCAGGATTTTGTGCAGCTTTCCGTGAATCGTAAATATGCTTACTAGACATGATTAATAAGTATGCGGCACCAAGGGCTTGAATTTGCCAGAAATTAACGAGCGTCGTAATAAGAAATAGTGCAGCGAAGCGGAAGATAAAAGCTCCTACTAAGCCATAGAGCAATGCTTTTTGCTGTTGATTTTTTGGTAAATGCTTAACCATGACGGCCATAACAACGGCATTATCAGCAGCTAATAAACCCTCCAGTACAATTAATACGACGAGGACCCATGCGTATTCTAGAAAAATTGCTTCCAAATTTATTTCCTCCTTTTTACTTTGAACAGAAAATGAATAAACTGCTTCTAACGTATTCTTTGCTTTTTTAGGCAAAATAAAAAGACCCCTGCCTAAAAAATAGGCAAAGGTCTTGCTAAGCTAATTAAATGGTTACACAGAATATCTGTACGCCAAAATATGCCTTCACACCCGATGGTAAATAACCATGTAATGACGAATGTGAAATCAGATGCTTTGTCACATCTGCTAGCTACTCCCCTTTGACATAATTGTCAAAAGCTATTCAATTCTTTATACATGAATTATAGCATGCTAATCGTCAATTGCAAATCAAAATGTAGAGCTATATTTAGACTTTTTATAACAGTTCTTAGAGAAAAGCAATTCGATATGTGCCTAGGTATTTTTTTGATTATTTATTCAGTGTACTTGTAAATGTTTTACGGCCTGAATTTACTTGGTTTACGTATATGTTCAATTTACTAATAGAACTAGATGTTAATGGGATTTTCCCATCCTTCTCTAGTTTCTTCCATGCCTTCATATTTTTCCGATATAATTGTTCAGAAAGGCGATAAATATCAATATCTTTTGCTAATGCTTCTTCATAGGTGGTTTTAATTTCTTTCTTTACTTCATTTTTAATCTTTTTTTTGATTTCGTCTTCAGATAAAGTTGTTTCGAAACCGTTTAACGTTGCATTTAATTTTACTACTACCTCAAATGTTACTTGATTATTTTTAACAAGTGGTTTGATGTCTACTTTTATTTTTTCCAATGTTGCCGTTAAATAATTTGTTTCGTTATCTTCTAACTTAAACGTTATTGCTCCTCTATGTGTTCGATTTTGCATCCATTGCATCCCTCTTGCAGCATCATTCGTAATAAAGCCTTTCAAACCTTTTAAGGAAAGTACGCCGATCC
Source organism: Lysinibacillus sp. Bpr_S20 (assembly GCF_023337835.1). Classification (NCBI taxonomy): domain Bacteria; kingdom Bacillati; phylum Bacillota; class Bacilli; order Caryophanales; family Bacillaceae; genus Lysinibacillus; species Lysinibacillus sp. Bpr_S20. The sequence continues at coordinate 69,217 of NZ_JALNLQ010000003.1, read as the reverse complement.
CTGTAAAAGCAGTATCCTGTCTTTGCTGATCTGCAGTTGCCCAGTTTTTATTGATTGTTATATAAGGGATCCCAATTTCATGATTTGGTTCATTTAAGCCAATAACTAAATTTCGGAAATTTATGGGCTCGACAAATGTTTCTTGATCTTTAGTATTTAAAGGATTACTAAGCTTTCCTAATGTTAGGGATTTATTCGAAATCGGCGTTATTAGAAGGATATCTTTTATAGGATCTTGTGTACAGTAAACCCATATTTGATATCTTGTTTCCCTATACCGTAATAAACTATCTATAATAGAGATGGCATGTTTATCTTTCATTGCATCTTCGGAGAAAATAATGTAAGTCATATGACCCCAAAACACTTTTTGGTCGATAGATCGAAATAATTTAAAAAGAGCATCTTCTAACGTCTTTCCCTTAGATTGTCCAACCTCTGCTTGTGTTGCTTGAGAATTAGGATTTTCAGAATTAGCAACCTTGGTAAAGTTAATTAATTGTAAGTATACTTCATACTGACCATCTTTATAATCAATACCAAGGCCATCAACATAATACATTCTTTGAGGCTCGGTAACATCCCAACAACCTGAAAGAAGTAGTGAAGTAGCTAAACTTGTAAATAAAATTAATTGCTTGTTCATTGTTTCTTCCTGCTTGAGGTACGAGTGTTATCTTGAGGTGCAAGTGCTTTATTACGCTCAGCGTAACCTTTTGGCGATAAGCGGAAGATCGATTTTTTAATCGTCATCCAATTTAAATCTGTTGCAAGATTCATGTAAGAGTAACCATAGATCCGGATGTTACATAAGTAAAGAAGTGTAAAGTATAGGGAGATGAAAAATCCGAATAAACCTAAAAAAGCACTGGCTAGTATAAACGTTACACGCAATATACTGATGGTTGTGACAAGAGATTGGTTGACAAGCGTAAATGATGCAATTGTGGAGATGGCAATAACCACAATCATTTCTGGACTCGTTACACCTGCGCGAATAGCCGCATCACCAATAATTAAACCTCCAACAACGCTTATTGTACCTCCGATTACAGAAGGCAGACGTAACCCAGCTTCTCGAAACAATTCAAACATAAGTAGCATTATTAGCATTTCGAGAGAGGAGGGGAGAGGTAATCCCGTTTTTGCTTGGACAACTGTAGCTAAAAGCTGAAACGGTAACTGATTTTGGTGATAAGTTGTCAGAGAGAGCCAAAAAGCAGGTAATAGCAAACCAATTAATATGCCAAGAATCCTCAAAACTCGTTCTATAGAACTGAAAACGATGGGATATTCATTATCTTCAGCGGATTTTAATAATAAAAATAAGTTTACAGGTGTAACAATGGCATATGCTACGCCATCGACGAAAATGAGAAAACGTCCTCTAACTAGTGCTTGAATAGCATAGTCGGGTCGTCCAGTGTAATCGAATTTAGGGAAAAGCTTGGAGTTTTTATTAATTCGCTCCATTAAGATATCTCCACTAAAGACAATATCTGTATCTACAGATGCCAGTTGTTTTTTTATGCCATGTAAAATATCCATGTCGACAATATCGTCAAAATAAAGTATTGCCACGGTTGTTTTTGAACGTTTTCCTAACTCCACTTTTTCTACACAAAATGAATTCGTAGGTAAACGTTTTCGTAATAGGGCAATGTTGACACGAATGTCTTCAATAAAGTTATCCCTTGGCCCCTTAACGAGAACTTCCATCCTCGTTTCTTCAGGATTTCGATTAGGCTTTTTCGCAATACTACTAGCATATAAAAGCTCTTCCTCTTCAAAATAAAGCAGTAGGAACCCAGTATAGACAAAGGTAATAGCTTCTTCTTTATCTTTGACTTTTTGAAGGGTAGGGATATGAAGTTGATTTGTAATATTTTCTTCTAACGGTACGTCAGCTAAATGATCATAAAGAAATTGAACACGGCGAATTATGACTTCATTAAGCAGCTGCTGATCGATCATTGCATCACAGGTAATGAAATGAACCCTTTTTTGATTGAATGTATATTCCTGAAATTGAATATCCGCTGATTTTTGAAATAGTTTTTTTAAAGTGTTTAGGTCTATCGCCTTCTCTTGCTGAGGCATTATGATTCACCACTTTCCATCTCTTGTTTTTCAGGTTGCCCTTTATTGGAAGGCTTTCCTGAAAAGAAAGCTACTATTACGAAAAAAATTGACAAAAGGAAAAAGAAAATAAAAGTAATGGTCAATATATAGTTCCCTTTTACCTTCAAAAATATGTTTTCATTTAAAATAATTAGCGGTAAACAAAGTAGAAAGAAGGGGGGAGCGATCATTCTCCAAATTTGTTTTGGATCCCCAGTCATTTTCAATAAATCCGCAATGATATATAAGATAAAGCTAACTCGTATAAATGTACCAGTAAGCCATTGGTAAATAGAGAAAAAGTCAAGATGTTCAATATAGCGACCAATCGATACTAGTCCCCATTCTTCATAAGCAGGATACCTTTGCTTTGAAGCCTCGGTTGGACCAAATTCTGCAATTGCGCCCATAAGTGGCCCTAACGTAAGTCCCATTAAAATGACAAGTATGATGCCAAAATGGTACCAACGAAGACGGTCCTTAAATTGATGCTGTAAAAATAAAAGCATTATTAATTCAATAAATCCGGATGCCGGGTAAACCATCCCTTTCACGACGGGTTGAAATCCATGCTCAAAAAATGGACGTAATAACTCGTATTCTTTTACCTGTATATTTGTGAATGCTACAAAAAAACCAAAGACTACTACACCAAATAGTACAAAGACATTAAGAATAACCATGGTTTGTAAGCTTGTTGTAACGAGTAAAATACAGAGAATTGTATAAATGAGTAGTAATATAACGACCGGTGTTTCAGGTAAAAAAGTTGTATTTACCCATTGCAAAGTTTCAACCATAGTAAAGGCAGCTAAAATGAGTAAAAAAATTACGATAATATAAATGACAATTGTAGAGCCGGTTTTCCCAATTTTCCCATCTAACCAGTCTCTAATAGGCTCATGGTTCATCTTTTTTTGAATATAAACTAAAAGAAATAGCCAGAAGAAGATAATAACAGTGGCCATTATTACAGATGCCCAACCATCTCTCCCTACTACATGGAGTATCGGTGGAATAATTGTCACGTGATTTTTTAAGCCGATGACAGTCATAGATAAGAAGACAACATGTAAAATACTAATTGATCCTACACCTTTCATATGAAAACCCTCTAACGTTAATTGATACACTTTAGCTTAGACAAAAAGTGAGAGGATTATAAGCGTGGCAAATTACCCGTAAATGAAGAATTTAAAACCTTCATGAGGTTGTCGCTCCTAACACGTTTATGAAAGAAAAAAGTGAGGTATTTGACTATTGAATTGTCAAATACCTCGCTTTTTGTTTTTTTATGAGTAATTTTTCTTCTAGGAGAAAAACTGCCTGTAAAAGTCCGATTGGTGAAGACATCATCTACGGGATACAAGAATCCCCACAGATAAAAGTTTCACTCTATAGTCAAATGATTAATGAATATACGTAGAGCTTACAAGATCATTTTTTAAGACATCAGTTGGAATTTCGAATTCCACAACACCCATATAGCCAGGCGCTACTTCGTATTTATCGAAGGAGATAACAAGCTTACCTTTATCGGAAATATAGAATTGTTGATCGGCTTTAACAGCTGTAAATTCATCTGAAAGCTCTTCATCAGGAATACCTGCTCCTTTTAACCAGTATACCTTTTCTTGGTTAGATGCAGCAGCTTGTTCACGCATTTGTTCCTTAATGTTTTCACTGATCGTTTTAATATAATGATCATCTTTGAATAGCATCGGTAGTGTAATTAAAATTTCATTTTGTTTATCAATTGTGTCGTAGTGCATGACTGTAGAAGAAGATCCAACTGTATTAACGATATAACGACCAATAGACAAGATCTGATCATTATCTGTTTTCACATCATAACCACTGTCTATTCCCAAATGCCCGCCTCCGTTAGCTTTTAAATCGCCTACTTCAGCAATAAAGTCATCATATAGAGCTTTCCCTTCAGAACGGTATTTTTCATTTAAAGCATTAGCAAGATCTTTATTGTCTAGGTTTTCAATAGAAGGAACTTTTATGTCAGCATCATAGGAGTCCTCTGCTACCTGATATTCAGTCCATGTTAAGACTTTAACAACGCTACCAACAACCGGAATGTCTGAAAGTGTTTTAGCCATCGCAGGGCTGACATTTAAACCAGCTGTAAAAAGCATTGCGGCCGCCGCGGATCCAAGTAACCATTGTGGTGCTCGTTTTTTTCTTTTCTTTTTACCTTGTTTTAGAGCGTTTTCAACTACAAAATCAAGCTCCTTTGGGATAGATACCTCATTATATTGCTTTTCTAATTCTTTTAATTTTTCATCCATGTGCTGTTTCTCCCTTCACATCTTGTAATTGGATTTTCAATAGTTTTAACGCTTTATAAAGACGTGATTTAGCGGTACTCAGCTTAATGTTAAGGATATTTGCAACATCAGCGAGCTTTAAGTCTTCAAAATAGTGTAAAATGACAACTTCACGATACATTATAGGTAATTCATCTAACGCATGCTCTAAATCAACGTTTTCGTAAACATCCTCTTGTGCAGGAGTTAAATATTGCAATGTATCATCGTCTGTCACCTGTAAGCGTTTATGCTTACGTAAAAAATCTATGGCTGTACGTACGACGATTTTATAAAACCAGCTTCTCATATACTCGACATTTTCTAGTCGATCAAGAGAAAGCATTGCTTTTTGAATACTGTCTTGTACAACATCAAGTGCGTCCTGTTCATTTTTTGTATAGTTATACGCTAGCAAGTAAAAACGTTCTTTCTGTTCACGAATTAACTGGACAAACACCTCTTCATGTTGAAATGCATTTCTTGTTTTCATGTCCAAAGAAGCTCCTTTTTAACATTTTCAAATTGTATACATCTACTAGACGTATGAAAGGGGAAAAAAAGTTGAAGGTAAAAAAAACTTATCTTATTTTGCTTTTCTTCAAAGATAAGTAATGAGTACTTTTTCAGCATTCACTGACTGTAAAATTAAAATAATCCGTAAGGGAAAGAAAAATACCATCGCTGGTTAAAGTTGTACTTTATTTCAACTTTCCTTGTTTATAATGTTGTGCATTACTAATTTTAAATTGGAGAAAAATCATAGCAAATTATAAACCTTTTACAATTGCTTAGAAAGAGGAAAGAGTAAATTGGTTAAAATTAGAAATTGTGACACCTGGATGTTATTTGAAGCACAGGGGGAACTTCTATATTGATAGAATGTTTTATCGAAGAAAATGCCCTTAACTTAATTCACTACACCAAAACATATCCTAAGAAGGTTATCGAAATAAGCGTGTCTACTGACTATTTAAGCGGTGCAATGAATATAATTGCATCGCTTAAATTAGTTTTAATAGATATAACGAATCAATTATGAAAAATAGTCATATGTATTTTTTAAAAGTAATAGAATTGTCACAACGATAAATAAATTACGTACATACCCGCTACCACGTTTTATGGCAAATTTAGAACCAACAATTGCACCAGCAATTTGAGCTAGTCCCATTGGTAAACCATAGGCATAATTTATTTGCCCTAAGTATATAAACATAAGAAGGGCGGCGATATTACTTCCGAAATTTAAAAATTTGGCATTTCCTGCAGATTTTAAAAAGTCAAAGCCAACTATTAAAAAGGCGAATAGTAGAAACGAGCCTGTCCCTGGTCCTAAAAAGCCATCATAGAAGCCGATGAAGGTTATGATCACAACAAAAAATGCAAAACGCTTAGGTGTTAACTTTTTATAGGTAGAAATGCTACCCCAATCTTTTTTGAAAATAGTATAAATAGCCACAGCAGCTAGCATGACAAGCATGAGCGGCTTTAAAACGCTCGGATCCATAAGATGGACAATCCATGCACCAATCATTGAACCTATAAAAACAAAAGGGAACAATATATAAACCGATCTAAGATCCAATTTTCCAGAGCGGTAAAATGTTATGGTGCTCGTTAATGAACCCATAGTGCCCGCTAACTTGTTAGTAGCCACGGCAGCAGATGGTGGAAGACCAACAAACATAAGAGCAGGCAATGAAATAAGTCCACCGCCTCCTACAACAGAATCGATAAATGCGGCTAGAAAGCCAAAAAAAATAAGAATGAGTAAGATGTTTACATCTAAATCAAAAGGCACAGTAGGTCATCTCTTTTCTATAATAATAATTTATAGTAGCGAAATGAAAAGTGACTGTAAATAGCTTTACAATGTTCTTTTTGTTAATTGCGAGAATTAGATCTTTTTAGATATTTTTAAATTCTGTAAAATTCAAAAATATTCTACTTTATGTGTATATTTTAATGTATTATGTAGTTAATGATGTTTTTCGTTAAGGGGGCATGATGACATTTGAGTTTAGGGAATCATGTAAGAGTATTTGTTTGTGTAGTAGTTATGGGGCTACTTGTCGGATGTGTGTATAATGCCAAAAAAGATATAACAGATAATGAGTATATTGATATAGTAAAAGAAGGGTATTTGGAGAATTTTTCAGATGTTTCTGTTCGAAATGCATTTAATTACGCATTTTTTGAACCATATTGGCGATATTATCAGGCCAAAACAGGCGAGCATGTTGTCGAATTATCAGGTGATATTACATTTGAAGGTGAGAAAGGACATGCCATTTTACAGTTCGTAGTGGATGAACAAACAAAAGAATTTACTGCTTATGCGATGAAATTTAATGATGTCGTTTTGAGTCCCGTACAAAACCGGTTGCTTATTGGCATGATTTATGAAACATGGCATTCAAAGCGGCTCGCCTATGAGTAAGGTCTTTTGCTTTGTATAAAGACTTTACTATATTACAGTAGAGAGGAGTGCTTAGACAGAGAGGGTGTTTTCAATGAGATTAAGTATTTTAGATCAAATGCCTGTTCCGAAAGGTCATACGGTTGAGGAAGCCTTTCAGCGTACAGAACAAATTACACTTTTAGGTGAAGAGCTAGGCTATCATCGTATGTGGTTGGCAGAGCATCATAATAGTCATTCGTTGGCAAGTTCAGCTCCCGAGGTTACAGCCGCTTTCTTAGCAGCGAAAACAAAACGTCTTCGTATCGGTACTGGAGGCGTAATGATGATGCACTATTCTCCATATAAGCTCGCAGAGGTTTTTAAAACGTTAAGTGGCTTGGCACCGAATCGTATTGATTTTGGTGTCGGTAGAGCACCTGGTGGCGACCATGCCTCTATTTATGCATTAGCAGAGGGAAGAAGACAACGTTTTACCGAGCAATACGATAAGCTCGAAATAACTTTAAAACTGATGAATAATCAAAAAACAGGTGAAGATGTCTATGATCAAGTGATAGCAGCACCAGTTAATATCCAATTACCTGAGGCTTGGTTGCTTGGTTCTAGTGGTCAAAGTGCCATGCAAGCAGGACGATTTGGTGTAGGTTATTCATATGCACAGTTTTTCACTGGCAATATGTCAAAGGATATATTTGATACGTATAGAGATTACTTTATACCGTCCTATTATATGGAGAAGTCACAAATTATCGTTACCTATGCGGCGACAGTTGCAGAAACTTTAGAAGAAGCGGAATATTTGGCCAAGCCAATTGATATTACACGTCTTCATCTCATGAAAGGACAAATCATTCAAGCAATGTCACCTGAGGAAGCAAAAGATTATCCACTGTCAGAGATGGACAAAATGACAATTGCTAATAATCGAAAAGCCAATCTTGTCGGAACTCCTAAGGAAATCGCTGAATTTTTAATAACAGAGCAAGAACATTATGGATTTGATGAAGTGATGCTAAACTGCAATCAATATGCACTAGAAAGTCGCTTGAATACTTTTAAGTTAATGGCAAAGGAATTAATATGAACTATACAGTGTTAGTGGCATTAAGCAAAACCTACTAAACAACAATAGAAGTTTCTAATTTGCTAGCGAAAAACTCTATGAATCATCTAAAATAACAAAAAAAGCTATGTTCCGTGAACATAGCTTTTTTGATTAAATCTATTTGCTTCTAAACGCTTTGTTACTATTGTCTTTTTGAATATGATCTTAAAGGAGTTTTTACAATGCGTCCTGCCCCCTAGATCATATTTTTCAATGACAAATCACATTTGGGAAATTTTCCTTCGGTTTAGTAATCTTTTTCATCTGTAAATATTTTAAATGCCCCAATTACCACTACTAAAATAAAACCCGCCAATGAGAATTTAAGAATGAAAATATCAAAGATGAAACCAATTATAACGATGGGTAATCCAATCATGCCTATCATTGATGTAAATTTAGTATAACGGATAACTGCATTAGATAACTCTGGTTCTTCTTTGTACATCCACCTTTTTCCGAACAATAAACTTTCTTCAGGATAAAAATAAGACCAAATTATCGAACCATATAAGGGAATGATTAAAATAATTAATAAAATATTTTCAGCCATCAAATCCCACCTTATTCTTTGTCATTATTTTACCATCTATTCATAAATATTTCTTGTTATATAAACCTATTTCGAAAACATAAATCTTTTTGGAAACAAGCTCGTCTATATTAAGAGTGTGGATCTTTAAAAAAATGTATGTTCAAAAAACATTTTTGATGCTGTAAAGAGGTCTAGTAGATTACACATACTATAAATGATAGTAATAAAAATGAGGTGATCTCTGATGAATCGAAAAGCAATACGAAGAATTCCATTAGAAAACGGTAGTGAGAAAAATAAAAAAATAACTATTGTATTTTTGAATGCAGTTTTAAAGCTAACTGGAAGAGATACTATTAAAGAAGTAACATTTATTCAACATGAATTGGGCGGTGAATATCAAGACGATAAACAATCTCGTCTTGATATTCTTGTTAAAACACAAAATGGTGATTTAATTAATGTAGAAATTCAACTATCCAATCAGCATGATATGACAAAGCGAACGCTATATTATTGGGCAAAAATGTATGAGTCACAACTAACTAGAGGGATGGGGTACAGTGAGTTACGCCCAACCATTACAATCAATATATGTAATTTTACAATGTTTAAAGATAATAAAGCTTATCATAGTACGTATCATCTTTATGAAGACAAAATATTAACGAGGTTAATGCCAAAAGAAGATGTGTTGGAAATTCATTTTATTGAGATGAATAAGTTTATTACTCTTTGGCGTGAAGAAAAGCTGGATGTTCTTGATGATATATTAACTTCTTTCAGCAAAAGCTGAAAGAAGTTAAAGCCTCCGGCGGATGTCACGGGATCGGAAAGGAGTTCTTAGAGGATGTTAGCCTAAGATCATCGCATCCATGCGATAACGGCTAACTGACCTGCATCACGTAGGCCTAAGCACAAAGCCGATTCCAGACGCAATTATGCCGAGGCATAATTGATATCGATGGTTGTTATTGCTTGGTATGGTCGACGGTCGCAAAAAGAAAGTTTATGCAGAGATCTATCGAGAATTGGAGGAGTTAGCGATGAAAGATGAAAATTTACGTGCAGCATTTAATACATGGGAAGAAATTAGTCAATCCCCTGAAACAATTCTTGCTTATCAGTCTCGCTTAAAGTATATCCTAGATGAAGAAGCTCGCTACATTGATGGGATCAATAAGGGAAGAGAACAAGGGAAAGCAGAAGGAGTGAAAGAAGGACTGGAACAGGGTTTAGAACAAGGATTAGAACAAGGGCGTAAACAAGAGCAAATAGAATTAGTAAAAAAATTATTAAAACGTCATGAACCGATTGAAGAAATTATGGATTTATTAGGATTATCGAGAGAAGAAATTGAAAGAATAAAAAGTTTAACTTTACCACCTCAGAAATAAGGCTTTAAGTCATAGGGGTAAATCCGTTTAAAGTATCACTTTGTCTTATATTGATGGTGGCAAGGAAAGCACCATCAGCAAGATTTAATAAAACACTTTTTGTTAAGGCGAAAAAATTATAACTCCTATAAAAATGTCCAATGCATACATTTGCATTGGACATTTTCACGTTACACTCTAGCTGAGCCACTAACAAACTGTGTATCTTTATAATACATATTTTTAACAAGGACGTTAGGACCTAAGCATTTTACCGCTGGACAATGACAGTTTAGTGATTTCGCTAAATCTGTAGCCATCCATTTATCAAAGATTGCTGGTAATTCATCGTTTATAATATTGCCAAGTGCAGGTGTGTCGCCAAAGTCGGTCACAATGACATCACCTGTAAAGATATTGACGTTTAAGCGAGAGCGACCATCTGGATCATTACGCATTGTCACGTTTTTTTCTTCTCTTAATCGTTTTAGTAGATGTTGATCTTCTTCATTCATACTACATGGATAGAAGGGTAACGTACCAAATAACATCCATGTATTTTTATCCCTAACATCAAGTAGTTGATGAATCGCATCACGAGTTTCGTCAAGTGATAACGAAGTAAGGGAACTTGCAAAATCTGAAGGGTACATCGGATGCACCTCGTGTCGTGCGCATTTCATTTCGTTGATGATTTGGTTATGGATATGCTCTAAGTACGGCAAAGTTTTTTTGTTTAACATTGTTTCTGCCGATACCATTACGCCGTGATCAGCAAGCATTTTAGAGTTATCGATCATGCGTTGGAATAAAGCTGCACGTTGTTCATAAGTAGGTTTTCGCTCCATCATGGCAAAGCCTGTCTCAACGAATTCATCAATAGTACCCCAGTTATGTGAAATATGTAGTACATCTAAATAAGGGGCAATCAGTAAATAACGTTCAGGCTCCAATGTCAGGTTGGAGTTGATCTGTGTGCGTACTCCTCGAACATGGGCATATTTCAATAAAGGTAATACATAGTTTTGAACGGATTTCTTAGACATCATCGGCTCTCCACCAGTAATCGAAATTGTTTTAAGGTGTGGAATTTCATCGAGACGCTTAATGATTAGCTCAATTGGTAAAGCATCAGGATCTTTAGTTTGTAATGTATAGCCAACAGCGCAGTGTGAACAGCGCATATTACAAAGAGTTGTTGTTGTAAATTCAATATTGGATAGGGTCATTTGCCCATGTTGTTCAACATCTAAATACGCTTCCCATGGATCAAAGGCAGGCGTAATTTTTTGTAGGGTCGTCATAATTCTTACATCTTCCTTTCTAGCACTCTATTGTCTCATATTCGTTAATAAATTCAAATATGAAATTATCGAAAGGGCTATTTTTAGGCAAGATGATCATTTTTGTTACCCAATGAAGGAAATATTAGCTCTCCTCCTTCCATGAAATATCCTAAAATTTTGGAAAGTGGATGAATGGGTAAATTTACGTTATGATAGAAGGAGTAAATGGTAATACAGTACCAAAGAAAGTAGGAAATGACATGACTAAATATGAAACATTATTGTTTGACGTGGATGATACATTATTAGATTTTGACTTAGCTGAAAATGCAGCGCTTGACCGATTATTTAATCAGGAAAATATTGCTATGACGCCAACGATGATTGCCCGTTATAAGGAGATTAATGAGTCGATGTGGCGTGCTTTTGAACGTGGTGAGATCTCTAAAAATACATTACATAATACTCGATTTTCGATTGCTTTAAAGGAATTCGGTCTAGATGTGGATGGGGAGTACTTTGAAGCGATTTTCCAAAAATATTTAAAAGAGGCGCATCATTATGTAGATGGTGCCTATGAAGTCATCGAACAGCTTGCAGATGACTATGATTTATATGTCGTTTCAAATGGTAAAACAATGACCCAAAATAAACGACTAGAGGATGCAAATTTAGCACAATTTTTTAAAGGGATTTTTATCTCGGAGCAAACAGGCTACCAAAAACCAATGCCAGCTTTTTTCGATTATGTTTTTGAACGTATTGATCATATAAATAAGGATAAGACCTTGATTATTGGTGATTCCTTAACATCTGATGTTAAAGGTGGGCTTCAAGCTGGAATTGATACATGTTGGTTTAATATACGTGATATAAAAAATACAAGCGATATTCAACCACAATATGAAATAAAAAAACTTCATGATTTACATTTGTTATTAGGTCACAAAGTCGAAATTTTGTAGGTACATATTCTCACTACACTTCAACTGTTCATAAACCCGAACAAATGAAGTGTAGTTTTTTGGATAGATAGTATCAGTCTTAGATGGAAAGAAAGGAGATATAAGATGAAAGGAAAAATAGCAAAGGGTGTTTTAGTAGGATTGTTTGGTATAGCATTGGTCATTCCAATGCAGGTACATGCCTATCAAAAGCCAACCGATTATGTACATATGCAAACGCCAAATATGACAGTGTACTCTGCGTATGGTGCTACCATTAACGCATCAGAAAAAGGAGATACTTTTAGTGTTAAAGCTAATATTGTCAATAACCGTCAGCCCTTAGAAGTGGAAATTTTTAAAAATGGTCAGAATGGGGTCTTAAAACAGGTTGTTAAAAAAGGTGAAATGGAGCCAGTTGCTTATCGAGATTTAAAGGATCGCGTAATTGCAACGATTCACAATAATGCAGAATTAACATTTGTTTATTCACAGCCAAATAATTTTCGTGATCTAGGAAATTCACCATATAGTTCGTATATTACTAGTTTATCGAAGCGGGGCATTGTTCAAGGCAAAACAGCAGATCATTTTGGTGTCAACGATTCTTTAACACGTGCCCAGGTTAGTGCATTGTTAACCCGTGCATTTAGCTTTCAACAAATACCGACAAAACAATTTAAAGACATTAATGTCAAAAAATCTTGGTATAGTGGTTATGTTGGTGCCTTACATTCTTTAGGAATTATAAATGGTAAAACGTCAACTACATTTGATCCAAATGGAAAAATTACACGTCAACAGGCCATTTTAATGCTTGGTCGAACATTAGAAGCTATTGATTATGTTCAAGAAAAAGAATATGTGGTTTTACCTTATCAGGATGGCTACTACCTTCAGGGGGAAGCATTGCAGCATACTAAGACTTTGTATGCCATCGGTGCGCTAAATGACAGTCCTCATTTATTACCAAATCAATTTATTAGCCGTGGAGAGTTTGCTAAATTATTAGCAGTGACTTTGAGCGCAGCTGGAAGATTATAATATGTAAAATTAGCCGAGCATCAAACGTCTCGGCTTTTTTTGTTGGATCCATGAATGACGAACGTAAGGGAAATCTATACTTTGTCTATGTATAAAAATCTATAGAACGGGCAAAACCTTTTATGAGACTAGTTTCCATGGAAGGGGAAAATACGATGAATACTGTTTTAACTGTAAAAAAACGCGAAAAAGGGCGTAATTCGTCATTGACTCAACTTAGACAGAACGGTGCTATTCCAGGAGTTGTTTATGGCTATCAAATGGAATCAACAGCAGTATCAATGGATGCCAGACAATTTGCAAAAATGTTAGCGCAGTTTGGCAATAAAAATGTCTTTCAACTAGATGTAGACGGTAAACGGATCAATGCAGTATTAACAGAAGTGCAACGCTGTGCGTTAAAAGGCAATGTAAAGCATGTAGATTTCAAGTCCATCAATATGTCCGAGGAACTAGAGGTTGATATTCCAGTAACGGTTACTGGGAAGGCCATTGGCGTTGCGGATGGTGGATTCCTATTACAACCTAATCGAGAAGTTCGAATAAAAGTAAATCCTTCAAATATCCCCGAAACAATAGAGGTTGATGTGACGGATGTAGCGATCGGAACATCCCTTTATGTAGGAGATATTCGTCAAAAGTTTTCCTTTGAAATTTTACAGGAAGATGACTATACATTAGTGACGATTACACCGCCTGCTGCTGAAAATGTGCAGGAAGACACAGTGGATGGAACCCCTGAAGTAATCGAGGCAACTGGGAAAAATCCATCTGCTTCAGAAGAATAAAAACAGAGAAGGAGCCATCTTACACGTGGTAAGCGGCTCCTTGCTGTTTATTCTGTATACTGCTGAATGGATTGGCGATAGCGGAAATACATGATTACGTACATACTGAAAGTTATGAAAAATAGCCAAGGTACGATAAACCGCATAATGGCAAGGGGTGTTTCAAATAAGAAGGAAAAGACGAAAGAAAAACCTTCTTTATCCCATAAACCTGGCGTAAAATAAGCGTCTTTTATATTGAAAGGATAAAAGTTATCATTTGAATAAAACATCATTAGCCATATAAAAAAGATTATTGCCCAATTACTGGAATGTTTCATTAGTCGTTTATATTTAGCAATTTGCGAATCATTATCGGAAAATAATTCATCGTTGCCATCTTTTCTTTTTAACCAATAATAAGAACCATCATACGACTTTTCTTTTAATGATTGCCATCCAAAATCCTCATACAATTGTTTATAATTAGTGCGTTCTTCTTTCTTAAGATCCTGCTGAAAATCAATACGGATAACTCGTTCAAGATTATCTGTCTTTTTAAATGTATAAAAGCCTCCAGAAATTACATTTGCACAAACCCATCCTTCGGACAACATATGATTTAACCATTGTTCTTCCTTTTCAATATCAAAAAAAATTTTAAACTTTATCATGTCTATCAGCTCCCTCATATAAAGATAAAATGCGCTGTAATCTTTGTTGCTCGGCCGCTAATATTGCTAGTCCTTCAGCTGTTGTTTGATAAACCTTGCGTCTCGTATCCTGTGTCTCTACAGGCACAATCCAATGATATTTCAGCAAATTTTCAATGGCTCCATACATAGTACCAGCCGCAATCCTTACACTACCAGCGCTCATGTCCTCGATTTTTTGCATCATCGCATAGCCATGAAGCGGTTCACGTAAGGCGAGTAGAATATAATGCATGGTTTCGGATAAAGGTAGTAATTTATGTTTTTTCACAAGTTCACCTCATGTACAGTTCAACTATATAGTTTGATTATATATAGTTGAACTGTATATTGCAACTGAATAAAAAAAGACAATGCACTTTTTGCATTGTCTTGTAAGCTATACCACGGCGCTTTTGATCCCAGTCCATTTCGTAAATAATTTCTCGTTGAATGTAAGAGCAAATTGTACAATTGGCCCTAGCCCAAAAGCCATTAGAGCCGTTCCAATTCCAATTGGTCCGCCAAGTAAAAAACCAAGTATAGCAACTGTTACTTCCATTGTTGTTCGAGAGCGTGTGACACTCCAGCCAAGTTTATGGACCATTAGAAGCATTAATGAATCACGAGGGCCAATCCCTAAATTCGCCACCATATACATACCGCAACCCCAGCCAAGTAATACTAAGCCAGATATATAAGATAATAGTTGCATCCAAAAACCATCTATTTCTGGAATCCAATAGTTAAAAATATCAATAAAAATCCCTGCTAAAAACATATCTATAAATGTACCGGGAAGTGGAAACTTCTTCGTTACTACCATATCAAATGCTATAATGGCTAATCCGATGAGAATGGACCAAGTACCAATGGTTAATCCTAAAGTTTTAGCTAGCCCAATATGTAACACATCCCACGAACCAACACCAAAAACCTGACCTTTAATTGTCAATGTTATACCTAAGGATAAAAGCAAAATACCCGTTAAGAAGAACAGACACCGTGTGAAAAATGCTTGCTTCATCATTATAACCCTCACTCTAAAAATTCATGTTGTTCAACAAATTATTATAACAATAGATTTTAAAATAAAACGAAGATTGTCAATTCATATTTTTCAAAAAATATGATTAGGTAAGCTAAATAAGGACAAAATAGTAGGGATAAGAAAGGATGGGATGAGATGACCTCTGTACGAGATGAAATACTAGAAGTTTTAAATCGTGAAAAAATAGGGACGATGGCAACCGTGGAGAATGGCAAACCATACTCACGCTATATGACATTCCAACATGAAGATTTTGTATTATACACAGTAACAAACCAACATTCTGAAAAAATGGAGGAGCTCCGCAAAAACCCATATACACATATATTATATGGATACGAAAATGGGGGCTTTGGTGACACGTACGTTGAAATTGAAGGAAAGCTAACAGAAATTCTAGAGGAAGGAATAAAAAATAAGATAGCCGAATTTTTTACAAGCATCTTCGTTGGTAACCATGATGAAATGATTACACTTAAAATTGAGCCAATCCGTATGCGCCTGATGAATAAAAAAGGCGAACCACCTAAAGAGCTTGAATTTACAAACGACCATTAAAATGTGGTCGTTTTTTTAGATTACAGTTTGATTTAAAAAGCATGGGATAGCGAAATAGCTTTCTCAGAAACTAGCGTTAACTATAGTAATAGCCCGTTTTTTTTCACTAAGATTTTTTTCAATTATTTTCTTTTAACATAAAAAACCGACCTAAAAGCATAGCCGCTTTCAGGTCGGTTTTTTATATCGGATAGATACGTGCTTTTAACTGCTTATTTAAAATAGACGCCTGCGCAAGTGCTTGTTCATCGTGACTTATGTCACCAGGTTTGTTTGCCTCTCCAATTATATACGAGGAGAACGGCATCTTTAAGAAGTCAAAGATATACTGGAATTGCTGAATCAATGGTAGACCCTTAATATATGGTGCGTCACCACCGACAGCAAGAACAATGGCCTCGGTAGTTTGTAATTTTTCTTTTAGCTGTGGAAAACGCTCATCTCGAATAGCCTGGCTCAATCGATCCACCATGTTCTTCATTATGCCTGACATGCTGTACCAATATATCGGCGTGGCAAAAATAACGATATCACTTGTTAACAACGCATGGATAATTTGATCATAATCATCATCTACAAACTGGAAACCTTTGTTATCATGGCGCAAATCGTAAATGGGCTCAATCGTTAAATTTTTCAGATTTATTTTTTTATGGTTTAAGCCCTCTAATACATAATCGGCTAGTTGTTCACTATTACTATCAGTTCTAGAACTACCAATAAATGCGGTGATGTTCATAAGAATCCTCCTCTATCTCTAAGGTTATAACTAGTGTAAACTTATCTTTATTATCGATAAAGCTGAATGTTTCGATGGAATGTATCGAAAAAAACGATTTAGGAGTGGGGAAGATGGATATTAAGCAGCTGCAAACGTTTTTAACAGCTTCGAAAACGTTAAGTTTTACGCAAACAGCACAGCTACTAGATTATGCTCAGTCGAGTATTACAGCACAAATTAAATCGCTTGAAGAAGAGCTTGGCGTAGTTCTTTTTGAGCGGCTTGGAAAACGCATTACCCTTACGGAGGAGGGCCAACGATTACAGCAGTATGCCCAAAAAATGCTAGATTTAAATATGGAGATGAAAAAAGCTGTATTAAATGAACAAACACAAGCGATATTAAAAATAGGTGCACAGGAAAGTCAATGTGTATACCGTTTGCCAAGTGTTTTACAACAATTTCAGAAATCCCATCCACAAGTCAAAATTATTTTTAAGCCTGTACATACAACAGAAATAGCCAAAGATTTATTACAGTCAGGCAATCTAGATATAGCATTTATTACGGATGCATATAAGGAAACACCTATGTTACATCGTGAGCGACTTATTCAAGAGCAATTAGTTTTTGTTGGTGCGCCTATTGATAGCAACGAGGAGAGAGCCGTATTTTCTTTACAGCAACTTTCAAATGAAACTATGCTGTTGACGGAAAGCGGTTGTTCTTATCGCAATCAATTGGAAGTACAGCTACAGCAGGAAGGTGCGCTACCAATACAAATGATTGAGTTTGCAAGTATTGAGGCCATTAAGCAATGTGTGATGGCAGGTTTAGGTATTTCATTCTTACCTAAAATGGTGGTGGAGAAGGAGTTAGAAAACCGATGTTTAATAGAACTGGATACATCCGTGAATTTAGCAGATATTTTTACGGATATCGCTTGGCATAAGAATAAACATATATCTCTGTACCTTGCTGATTTTATAGAAATTGCAATGAAGACGTATAAGAAGTTATAATGGCATTTTTTTGAATCTGGACTTCATTTTGAACAATCCTTTTCCTTTTGCTGACTGTTTGAAAAAATGGATGTGTAGACCATATTCTTGCATTTTATAGAAAAAGGGAGAATCATTGTGTTGAAAGGAATAACGTAGGCCAAAAAGTGCGAATGAATTTTTTAATCCATTTCGCACTTTTTAGTTCTTTTCACTATGAAAGAGTATTATTGTTATTTATATAAGTTTGAAGATTTCCAGTTGACCTATGAGAAATTTATTGTTTCTTTAAAGTACCAGAAAAATTAGTTCCTTCATCATGCTCTGTACGACAATCTACCTCGATAATTTTAAGTGCATTATTAAGACGTTCAAATTCTAATACACAACGATTGCCGTTTGAGGATTTATTCATCACGGCCTTAGTGCTAGAAGTAATCGTCGCTGTACCATCAACACTTCCTGCAGCGACCCCATCATTTGAGGTAATGAAAATATGAAAGTTTTTGCTTGTTGCGTTTGAAATATAGGCATCACGACGATTAAAATCAGTTATGCCATTCCCCCATTTATAGTAGTACGAATAGCTACCATTCCAAGCACTTTTAGAAGGTGTTGTTAGCTGCATTATTTTATCTAATTGATTTTGGCCATTTTTCGCGCGTGTATTTAAAGAATCATTACTTTTATTATCATGACTTGCTTGTGCGTCCTCTGAAATCTCATAAAAATTTCTTTCATCCATACGGTGGAGCATTGTCACGACTTGAGCTCGAGTCATAAAATTTGTTACCCCAAAAAACTTCTGTAAATTGCGATTTTCATACTGAAAGTTTTGACCAGTAGAAATGTAATAATCGAGTAAAAACTGTATGGATTGATCTAATCCACTTTTACCATTAGCTAAATGTGTAATGGCCTGTGCCACAACACCGCGCTTCACATTAGCCGCTCTAATAGTATTATCGAAATACCCGTTTAATGGAACAGCATAGCTTGCAAGTCGATTGTAAAATTCATCAGACCAGATTGCAGTTGGGGTCTGTTTTTTTAGCTTATCCAACGGTGATTCAAGCTCATAAAAATTTACAAGTAGTTTTGCGAATTGTTGCTCTGTAATGGTTGCATTCGGTTTAAATGTACCATCTGCGTAGCCATTGATGATATCATATTCCTCTGCCCACATGATAGCATCATAGGCATAGTGATCTTTTGGCACATCTTTAAAGCCAGCAGCTTGCACAGTGTATTCATTTGACATAAAAACTATGAAAAGCAATAACACGCACACTAATTTTTTCATTTGTCTCAGTCATCCTTTCTTTCTAGTCATGTTAATAGTTTGAAGGATATGGATATAAACTGCAAATTTTTCTAGTTTATAGACTGAAGGAAACTATTTTTTTATGAAAGTAGGAAGGAATAAAAAGAGATGTTAAATAGTTTAAATAAATTCCTCCAAAAATGGATGCCTATTTTAACACCGCTTAGCTTAGTGATTGGTGTATTGTTTGCGAACGTAGGGCATCAGCTATTATTATTCGTGCCGTGGCTATTTGCTTTTATGACATTTGCAGGTAGTTTAAGCATGAATTTAGAAGGAATAAAAAGTCTTAATAAATACCCAACAGTTATATTAATTGTTATTGCATTTTTACACCTACTCATGCCAATCTGGGCTTATTTTGTATCAAACATTATTTTTCACGATCATCTACTGACAATTGGTTTTGTTTTAGCAGTCGCTATACCAACAGGGGTAACAAGCTTTATTTGGGTTAGTATTTGTAGGGGTCATCTTGCATTGTGTCTTGCAATTATTTTAATCGATACACTCATTTCACCTGTTGTCATTCCTGCATTACTTCATATTGTTGTAGGGCAAACAATTGAAATTGATACTGTTGGTCTCATTCTAGATTTACTTTGGATGATTGTTGTGCCTTCTCTAATAGGAGTGGCATTAAATGAGTTTACTAAAGGAAAAATTGAATTGACACTAGGTAAAAAATTAGCCCCTTTTTCAAAACTTAGCTTATTTAGTATCGTGATGATAAATAGTAGTGCAATTGCTCCATACATTAAAAATATGAACGTGGAGCTTGTTAGTGTTACTTTCGTCGTCTTTTTAATTGCTTTTTCAGGATATGCTTTTTGTTTAATATTAGGGCATATGCTTTGGAAGGATAAAAGCATTGTTACGATGTTCGTTTTTACAGGAGGGATGCGTAATATTGCTGTAGGGGTTGTAATAGCGACTACATACTTTCCTGCAAAAACGATTATGCCTGTAGTGCTTGGTATGTTATTTCAGCAAGTTCTAGCCTCATTCTTTAGCCGAGTAATGGAAAAGTATCAGCTGAAATATGGGGAAGCGAGTATGTAAAGAATTCAGTGCTACTATCAACGACTGTTATTAAAAAGCTGCATCATTTTGCAACAATTAATGATAGTGAAGAGGATGGAAAAAAGAAGAAAAGATACTGATAATTTTGATGGAGGAGCATCAATTGAAAATAAAAAAGCATGTGGTTTCCATTACGCTACCTTCAGAATATGATGTAGATAAGCAATATCCATGTTGGATGGGGGGAGATATTTCATACAAAAATATAAATTTGAGAGTAAACACCAGCACTTTTAAAACAAGAAAAATTTTAGTGTTTTGTGCTTGTCGGAAGTATGTTGAGTACTAATTATGTCACTTTAGAAAGAAGAGTGCATGAAATGAAAAAGTTAGATGATTTAAAGCTAACGATTCTTCCGTTAATTTTTTTGCTAATTCTTATACTTTTTTGGAAACTGACCGAGTCTGTTGGTGCAGGTATGATGGTCATTATTTTCTGGATAGGCTGGCGTCGCCTTGTAAGAAAATTAATATGAATGGAAAGTGAGATCTTTCTAATTTTGCGTAGTGTCAGTTTTAAGGCTCCTCATAAAATGCTAATGACGGGTCTCTCGATTAAAAAAAATTGCTAAACAGCTTTATGCAAACTAAAAGCGTTTATATATTATTAGACATCGTTTGATAAGGGAATCAAACGATGTTTTTTTGCTTTCCTTAAGATAACTATATTTTTAGATGTGATTAATCTAAATATATTCAAGACATACATTTAATGAAGTTATTGTAAAATGACTATGTACTAATTTTTGTAATTTTGTTACGATTTATTAATTAATGAAACAACAAGGAGATCAGCATGTGGCGTAATCGGAATGTATGGATAATTTTATTAGGTGAATTTGTTGTAGGTCTAGGATTGTGGGCTGGCATTATTGGGAATCTAGCTTTCATGCAAAAGGTCGTTCCCTCTGACTTTTACAAATCATTAATTATTTCTAGCGGTATATTGGCGGGTTTAGTAGTAGGTCCTTTAGCCGGGCGTATTATTGACAAGTCGATGAAAAAAACGGTTGTACAGTGGGCTAGTATAGGGCGCATTATCAGTGTTTTATTTATGTTTGTGGCACTTTATACAAATTCGGTTATGTGGATGATTCTTTTTTTAATTACGTTGCAAATAGCAGCCGCCTTTTATATGCCTGCTTTACAATCTATTATTCCAATGATTGTTAAGGATAGGGATTTAATTACATTAAATGCTTGGCAAATGAATGCTCGAACGATTTCAAGGATTATTGGGACTGCCGCCGCGGGATTCATGTTAAGTTTCTTTGATCTGAAATGGTTGTACATCATTTCATTTATTGTCTATATCATGATGTTTGTTATTACGAACTTCCTACAATTAGATGAAACGGCACAACAATCGTCATCAACTAAAGAAAAGGGCGACTTTAAAGAAGTGTTACCGATGGTGAGGGAGCATCCTGTTGTTTTAATGACACTTGTTTTAATGTTAATTCCAACATTATTTTTAGGTTCCTTTAATTTAGTGATTATGAAAATTTCTGAGATTCATCATTCAACGACAATATCAGGATTACTATATACAGTTGAGGGAATAGGTTTTATGCTAGGTGCAGCTGGTTTGAAATTTATTACAGAACGGCTGAACACTGGAACACTACTTTTTATATTAGCATTTATCATCGGTTCGATGGAGCTCATGCTAATATTCGCGGATTTTAAATTTTTAGCATTAGTGGCTTTTGGCGTTTTTGGTTTTTCAGTAGGCTGTTTTTTCCCAACGACAATGGTGATTTTTCAAAAGCAAGTGCCAAAAGATTTTCATGGGCGATTTTTCTCATTCCGTAATATGATTGATTCTGTCATCTTTCAAGTCGTCTTATTGTCAACAGGCATGATGCTAGATTTAGTTGGTTTAAGTGGATTGGGGCTTGTTTTTGGTATTATTAGCTTAAGTTTAACGATCACTTTTTTATTCTATTCAAAGAAAAAGAATGTTGTAATGCATGCCCATTAAATAAGAACTGTCAAATTTGTACATGTTTTTGACAGCTCTAGCTTTTAAATTATGTTTTTATCTACATTTCGTGGAGATTTGGGGTTTTTTACTATTTCTATTCCTATCGAAGAGTTGGAATAGAGGCTTTCGTCTTTAAGCGTTAAAGAATGGCTCAATCCGCGCAATAATTAAATTAGAGCATATTTTGGAGACAAAAAAACGGAAAAAGAGTGGAATACATTTAGGTCCGCGAACGCTGCTTTAATATGGTCAATCATTGAGAAAAGTAAAAAGAAGGTGTTGAAAAATGCTTGGAAAAGCACAAGAAATTACAGACAGTTATATTGATTCCCCTGAAAAGCTAAAAAGCTTATATAAACGAGTGCTAATCATAGTTAGTCTTTCACAAGTTTTTGGCGGGGCGGGGCTAGCTGCAGGTATTACGGTAGGGGCACTTTTAGCTCAGCAAATGCTAGGAACAGATGCTTATGCAGGAGTACCATCCGCTTTATTTACTTTAGGGTCGGCGGGTGCGGCTTTCATTGTAGGAAAACTATCACAACGTTATGGGCGTCGCACAGGTTTATCGACAGGCTTTATTGTCGGTGGACTTGGTGCAATTGGTGTAGTAATTGCTGCTATGATGAATAGTGTTATTTTATTATTCGCCTCTCTAGTTATTTATGGTTCAGGGACTGCGACGAATTTACAGGCTCGCTATGCCGGGACAGATTTAGCCAATAATAAACAACGAGCAACGGCTATCAGCACAACAATGATGATGACAACGTTCGGGGCTGTGGCAGGTCCAAATTTAGTAGATGTTATGGGAAAATTTGCTGTTTCCATTGGTGTTCCGTCGCTTGCGGGTCCATTTATTTTATCAGCAACAGCATTTATCTTAGCAGGTCTTATCCTTTTTATTATGTTACGTCCAGATCCATTAGAAATTGCAAAAATGATAGAAGCGCACAGACGAGAGAATGAATATGGAAATAAGACGCAAACCTTTAATGAAAAAACTATCAATAAAAGAGGTCTTACAGTCGGTGCAACAGTGATGGTACTTACCCAGATTGTAATGGTTGCTATCATGACAATGACACCAATACATATGAAACATCATGGTCACGGTTTAGCTGCGGTTGGAATTGTTATAGGATTTCATGTAGGTTCTATGTATCTTCCGTCGCTCGTAACAGGCGTTCTTGTTGATAAAATTGGGCGAACAGCCATGAGCATCGCTTCAGGAGTTACTTTGTTATTTGCTGGTTTATTAGCGGCATTTGCACCGAGTGATTCGATGGTTCTATTAATCATTGCTCTTTCTTTACTTGGGTTGGGCTGGAACTTCGGCTTGATTAGTGGCACTGCTCAAATAGTTGATTCGACCGAACCTTCTACTCGTGCCAAAACGCAAGGGAAAATTGATGTTTTAATTGCATTAGCAGGAGCTTCAGGCGGTGCTCTTTCAGGCATGGTAGTAGCTAATGCGAGTTATGCGACATTATCTTTAGCTGGAGGTCTATTATCTTTATTCCTTATTCCAGTTGTCATTTGGTCAAGAAAAGCTTGAGAAAAGGTGTATGATACAACCCGATGAAAGAAGTTAAAATGGCAACTGTAGCTTTATAAAAAAAATTTGATCATTAATAATAAAGATAAATAATTTGTAATAAAGTTTGATTAAAAACATCTCACCTCTATTCATTTTAAGAGGTGAGGTTTTTTATTGGGAATTTATGATAATATCACTTTGGAAATTGCGAAGAAATGTACTTAAACGAACAAGCAGTTTACTTTAATAACATCCAACAGATTTATTGGATATATATGTTAAAATAAAAAGAAAATTATGAAATTAAATGAAAAAATAAAGGAGAGTAATGAAATGAATAAATTAATTTTATCCATATTGATAGTTATTATCTTGACTGGATGCAATGTATTCCCAACCGATACTCTTAGTCAACCAGAAGGCAAAGTGATTATGAACGGGGAACAATATAAAATGATTCAAAGTGATTACCAGTGGAAAGAAGACAATGTTGAAATTAGTACAAAAAGTTCTGCCGATATTAATGAATTAGCTGAACTATTCGAAACAATAGAAGTTGAAAAAGACGATACATTAAAATTTGAAATTGATAAAAATCCTACTTCAATTAAGGTAGCTAAACTGAATGAAGATGGTACAACTGATATTGTCGAAATGAAAGATAATGAAATTAAGATGCCATCGGAAAGTGGATATTATATTTATCAACTTATAACAATATGGTCTAAAGGAAAACAAACTTTTGTTTTTGATGTTAACGTAGAATAAAAAGAGAGTGACCCACAACGGGTGCTTTAACGCAACACTGAGACCGTCATTAGGGCAGTTTACTAGGAAGGCAGATTAGTGCAAGATTAATAAAAGTTAGAAGTACCAAGTATAAATGTACCCCCAAGTCAACAGAAAAAGGTACTTTTGTAATAGAGAGACAAAAGTACCTAAACGCTATATTTTAGGGTTTTAAAACCACTTTAATACAGTCTTCCTGTTTTGTATCGAATATTTCATAACCATGTATTGCTTTTTCAAGAGGGAGGACGTGTGTAATGATATCACCTGCATTCACTTTACTATCAGCGATTAAATTATAGACATGAGGCATGATATGAACAACTGGGGTAAATGTGCGTGCAACGACATTATTAAGTAGTAGATTTGCTCAAAGGTTTGATAAGAAATCAGGTGGAAGAATAGTCAATATTACTTCAGGTCAGTTTCAAGGACCAATGCCTGGCGAATTAGCTTATGCAACAACAAAAGGAGCAGTTGATGCTTTAACTATTACGTTGTCGGCTGAACTAGCCCCTTTAGGAATAACGGTTAATGCATTAAATCCAGGTCCAACTGATACAGGTTGGATGACAGAAGAAATAAAAAATGAATTAAAACCGATGTTTCCTTTTGGTAGAATAGGAACACCGAGAGATGTTGCAAAAACTATTAAATTTCTAGTGAACGATGAAGCAGATTGGATTACAGGTCAGATTATTCATTCAGAAGGTGGATTTAAAAGGTGAATTTAACTAAAAAGGCTTTGGTTTTAGAACCTTTTTGTTGTATTAAATTCCAAGGAAGTTATCAATTTGTGAAACATTGTACTTAAATTAACAAGTGTTTTACTTGTAGATCATTGAGTTGCATATGCAGTTCTTTTTTTCTTATTGAATTAACGGTGCAGGTTTGTAGAATAACGAAATAGGATAATATTATAAATTTTAGGTTGTGAATTCGTATAGAAAAGTAAATTGAATAATAAGAAAGAGGTGAGTGGTAAGGATGAAAAAAACATTAGAAAATAGGTTGGCTTATTTATATTCAGGGGAATTATTTTCTATAATCACTTTTGTACCTACTAGTTATCTAATAAATTACGCATTTCCCAATCTACAATTGTATTCTCTATATTCATTTTGGGTATCTTTTATTCTCTTAGAGTTTCTTTTGTTACAAGGAACGATTTATTGGTATGTAAAACTTAAAAGAATAAGAAATGAGAATAACCCTATAACTCCGATTCAGGTTGTTCGACAATTACATAGTTTAAAAACAGTGAATATGATTATAATTATGACCACAATTATTGTGTTTGCTTTTGATTTCATAAAATGGTATCCATCTTTGCCATTAGATGGTTTAACAATCACCTTCTTCATATATATTTTTGCAATTTTAGAGTTTATTAACTACTTTTACATTCAACTCTCATACAATGTCTCTAACATTAAAGATTTGTTAAGAAGTAGAAAATTGAAAAATTCCTGTATGAATAAGGATTTTAAACGACTTAAGAAATTGGAACTCTAAAAGGTAGCGTTATTTTGCATTGATAACGTATTTAAGAAATAAGGTTAATAAACGCCAAAAGATTTAGAGTTTATTAAGTAACGGGTGCTTTACTTGAAGATCAGATCAAAGAGTTGCATATGCAACTCTTTTTTCTTTATTGAACTAACCGAACAGTTTAGTTGAATGAGGAAAAAATTACATATATAAAATAAAACAATACATTGTTAAGATTTGATAGGTCAAGTATTCTATGGAAAGAAATTAGAGCGGGTGTGTTTCTCCTACAAGTAGAGAAGTTATTTACTAACGGAGAATACATTGATGAAAGATATCAAAATATTAGGACAGGATTTCCTCATTAAATACGATGATATAGAAAAGTTATTAAATTCAATGCGGGGGTCCCCTGTACCATACCGTACATCCCCCTCCACTCCCTTTTACGGAACGACCAACCTAACGGGTGGTATCGTTTAGTATGTAATTACGAAATCACGTCCGCCGGTTTAATATTACGAAGTACAAGAAGATGAATTGTTATAATCTTGCAAGTCATGTATATAGAAAACAAGGTACATCATCTAATTTAAAGGAGATAGAAATGGATATAAAATTAATAATAAGTGTAATACTTTTATTAACAATGAATATCGGAGGATTATATATTGACAGAAATAGCAAAGGTTGTTTAGTTACCCTAATGAAAGCATGGTCTATTTTTACTATAATCTGTGCCATTGTTTTTGTAGTTTTAATTGTAGTTTACGGATGGGATTAATGTTATTGAAAGTCTAGCGTCACCAGCGTTATTTTTTTTCAAGTCCCCTATTAATCAGCATACAACGACATGCTACTCATCTAGTTCCATCTAATATATATAAATTTAAGGGAGGGATGTATATGGAAAACTTTGAAGATATTTTGCCAAGACATAAATTTGATAATGATAGAGTAGAAATGATTAAAAAATAGATAGAAATAAAATATTACCTTTGCTGCCAAACCTTCTCGAATGGATTCAAGATATGAATTGGCCAGTGGCACCAAGCGTATTAGAGTTACTTTTAACTTTTCCAGAAGAAAATTGTCCCACATGTGCAAGATGTTTTATCTTCAGATGATGATACATTCAACCTTGGTTAGAAAGTCGAAAGAGGTAAACATTTATCTTGTTCAACTACGAGGTGCGTTAATTAAAGATACTTATAGAACAGGAAGGTGTTAATGTGGATGAGTTCGAGAATATTATGGCGGAATTTAATGATTGGTTAGTAGATGTAAAAAAGCAAATAAAGGATTCGGGTAAAATCGATCAATCAAAGTTAGATGTTTTTGTAAAGGTTATTGCAGAGTTGGTCAGTATTAAACATAAGTATGCGGACAAATTGTTAGATTTACGCAATGCTACGGAGAAGAAAATTGTAAGGTTAGAGTATTCTAAAGGAGGAGAAACAATCCATCGTGGATACTACTGTCCGAGCCCCGTTTTAGATTTAATCGTTGGTGGGATGAAAAGGGGTAGACTGTTCAAAAAGAAGAAACCTAAATTCGGGAATTACACATACGAATATGGCTTTGATAAGGACGGCAGGCTACTTCGAGTAAAGGGTGTGAATGAGTTTACAACTCCAGACAGTAGATTTGACGAAGAGTATTTGATATACATTGATGATATTGTTTATGGTTTAGAATTTGATAATTCAGGCGAGTTAGTAGTGGTGTCCAAGTGCATATACGAAAACGGAAAATTGATGAAGTATGAACGAAGTGGTTGCTGGACGGAGGAATTTGCCGATCTTCAGTATGAGGAATACACTTACGAAAACAATTGGCTTTCTGAAGTGGATTTCTTTTATAATATCGATCCACTATTGGAATTGTACGAAGAGGAAAGATTACGTGTAGAAAACGATGAAGTTGGCAATATCATTAGGATAATCGGTAGTACAATTGTTGAAGGGAAATCAGAGACGCATATATATAATGTTAAACCGCTCAAAAAATAAGAGGGTGATCCGAACTATAACGGGATAGGGACTTTTGTTGAGCAAACAAGGGTATATATATATGAAAGTTGGAATAATCGGGGGCGGTTTTGGTTTAAAAGTTCAAGCCCCTATCATGTAAAATACATCCTATGATGAAAATTACTGCTGTTAGCACTATGGAGTGTCATCAATTACCTGAAGAATTATTAAATGGTGAAAATCCTCCTGCTCATTATCAAAATTGGACGGATATGTTAGAGAAGGAGGAACTTGAGTTTGTGAGTTCAATACCAATTCATCACTTTGAAATGGTGAAATACGCATTGCAAAGAGGAATAAATGTTGTATGCGAAAAACCTTTTACAAGGGATAGTAAAGAATCTAAAGAGTTATTGCAGCTTTCAAAACAGAATAATTCAAAGGATATTATTGATTTTGAATGGCGGTATTTTCCGATACGAGTTGCATATGCAGCTCTTTTTTTTTGAACTAACGGAGCAAGTTAGTGAAAGAAGGTATTCTCCAAGCGAAAAATGTTAAAAGGAATTTATGACGCTTTAGGAGAAAGGGGTAGAATAAATTGAGTTATGAAATTATAACGTTACCTGCCTATCGGACAGTAGGATTAAAATGGGAGGGAACATTCTCTGAAATTGTACCGAATTTAAAAAATGTCATTCAACAAGTTGAAGACCGTGCTGATGAGTTAGAGAATAAGGTGAATCCAAATGTTCAATTAGGTCTATCTTATCATGTAATTGAGAATGGATTTGTACATTACGCGGTGTATGAAGTGAGTGAGGAGCAGGAAATTCCTGATGGGATGATTGAAATATGGGTTCCTGAATGGATGTATGTGAAGACGACACATAATAAAGGAGAAGATATACAAAAGACCTATACGGATTTACATCAATGGTTATTTGATAGTGACTATTCCGCATTTAGAGAAGCTGGTGTAGATTATTATGATCCTTATATGCCGATTAAACATGAACATTATCCAGTTGATCGTGATCCGAATGATCCGCATTTTAATATTTATATACCGATTGTAAAAAAATAATGTTTTCTTATTAAACAAACAGGGGCTTTACTTGAAGATCATTGAGTTGCATAATGCAGCTCTTTTTTTCTTTATTGAACTAACGGCGCAGTTTAGTTGAACAAGAAGGGCTATTGAATAACGTTCCTTTTTGTATCGTAATCTGTTTGATTTGCATCTTTGTTCTTTAAGTATTTATTTTTAATATAAGGGGAAAATACCTACAAAATTCACAATAGAGGTGGCGATAATTCTTGAGAAAGTTAGTTATACTAGTCACGGTGATTTTTGGATTATTTTTCTCGATGCAATTACTATTAGTACAAGCGAGTTTTCAACCAAAATTAGAAAAAGAGGCTGTTTCATTTATTCAAGTAAACCGTTTAAATGAGGAAACTCGTTTATTTAAAGAAAATGATGGATATGAGGAAGTGATTATCAGTAAGGTTGTTAACTGGATAAACACAGCAAGTCCTTCCGAAGGAGTAATTGAGTTAAATAAAACTCCCATAGTCTCGATAATGAAAATAAAAATGAAAGATGGGGACGTTGCAGTTATTGAACCTGCATATAATTGTGTGTCCGAAAACCATGTAAAAACATGCACGATAGCAGATGGTGAGGTTATATATACTCGAAATAACAAAAAGGTTCGATTGAAATCACTAGAATTTTATGATTGGCTCTTAGTTGGTTGGAAATATGAAAGTGTTGGGCCACCTAAAGATGAGTTGCTTGAAGAAACTTTATATACCAGATATTTTTCCTATCTCGCTGAAACTTATTCAGATTTTATCATGTGTCCAAAAATAGATAAAGTTGAAAGACTGGATGGCGATACAAGAAGACATATAGTTCATGCAAGTGCGTTAAATTATAGTGCACATCATGGTGACGCTCCCTTTGATAGAATCTATATCACGTTGACTGATACTCCAGAAAATGGTGTTAAAATAAATAAAGTTACAATACAAAAGGGTATTTCTGAAAAAGAAAGCACTATACAATGTAGGCGGGAGAGTTAAAGGATTTTTTTCAACTAACGGAGTGCGTTTCTTGAAGATCATTTTCCTGCATAAAACACTTCTTCTTGATGAGTGAATGCTTGTTATTTTTCAAGGAGCTATGCAAGTAGTAGAAAAATAATTTTTACTTTCGTAACTATAATCGCTTATAAAACGAATTAGCCACCTGGCGAATTTCTCAACAGATGGTTATTTAGTGTTTAAAGTTGAGTCGACTAATTGATAAGGGAGCGTGATTGTTTAATAAGCGTCGCTGTTCTTCTTAAACTAACGAGTGCAAGAGTTAAAAAAGATGTTGCTGCGGCAGCATCTTTTTTTCTTATTGAGCTAACGGGGCAGTTTAGTGCAACAAGGAGTACCTTCAAAATTATGGGGATTTACAACGCTAAGTTAAGAAATGTGACCAAACGAGGGTTTGGGAACAATTTAATTACAATTTATGTCTATATTGAAAAAGGGAGAGCTTAATGTAAGGGGGATGGATTTTGAATAAAAGCAAAGTAGGGACAACTTTAGGATTCTTATCTATATTGCCTGCGATAGTAAGTGTTATTTTTTACTATACAGAAAGAGGTCCGAATGCTGATATTTACTTAATAATTAATATTTCAGGGGTTTTATCCATTATAGGTATTATACTTTCTGTAATATCTTTATGGATGTCTAAAGGACGCATAAGTAAATTATTAATCGGATTAATCGGGTTAATCGCAAATTTAGTGATTTTAGTTCTTGCGTTTCTATTATTATTAGCCATGGGAATTGGAGAAGCTTAATTAATGCTTCATGTATATGTTACTCAAAAAACGTTCCCAAACAAAAGGTTGGTAACATTTCAAACAGCGACAAATACTGATTTAACAGTGCTTGTCGCTGTTTTTATTAGAAAATAACGCTCTGAGACGCTGCGAAAAATAATTTTAAAGAAGACTGTTCGATTCACTTGTTCTGAATGGAGGGGAAGAGTAGTTCAACAAACGTTTGGATTATTTTGGTATAATTTGATTGAGTGATAATGAGGGGATTTTAGGGATTGGGATTTATTTTCTTTTTGGATAACGTGGACGTGATGAAAAGCTCACTTATAAAGGGGAAAATGAAGAAGAGATTATCTTAGTATTATTGAAGTAATTTGAATGGGGTATTTGCTTTTAGCTACTTATTCAATAAATGCATCTAAATCACGCCTTTATTTAAAATAAAAACCCCAAAATTTTGAAACTATTATATTTGTTATTTCGTACCATTTTCAAAGAATTATTATTAATTTCAAAGGAGAATTATGGATATCTTTAAAAAAATAATTGAGTTTCTTAACAAAATGAAAAAATTTGATATTTGGGGAGACAAAGATATGGAATTAACTGAGGAACAAATGAAGCATATACGAATCCAAAATCCGTATGGCATGATGGCGGTTGTTCTTAGTATATTGGCATTCCTTTTCCCACAATACGGTCTATCCATAATTACTTTGATTTTTTGTATACTAACCTACTTTACATTTGATAAGGAAAAAGAAGATAACCCTTGGCCATTTTATATTGGTATCTTAATTTCATTGATGGGATTATCGATGTTTTTTACAGGTGAAGTTCACAATGTCGTAGTTTGATCTTGTGATAATAAAATAACACTCTGAGACGCTGCGAAAAATAATTTTAAAGAAGACTGATCGATCCACTTGTTCTGAATGGCGGTAACATATAAATAGAATCTCAATGAAATGTACCCAAAGGACACTTTGGGACTTTAAAAGCCTTTTTCCAATCATTTCGGATAAAGGCTTTTGTTGACTATTAATCTACTTCTTTTAATAAACTTTCAATTTTCCCTACTCGTTCATTTAATTCATCCACTTGTTTTTGTAAATTAAATGTTTGCTGTTTTTCAACATTTAATCGTTCCTCTGCACGTTTAACGTTATTCTTATACGCTCTGTAAAATAAAACTACTAAAAAAATTGGAACTACCATAAATCCTAACATAATAATTGTTGCTACTGTATCTCCTGCATTTACACCTGTCGCACCATGAGACATTGATTTAATCCTCCATCTTCTTATTTTTTTTGAGAGTAAGCGTTGGTTCTAACTTTGAAATAAGCTCCTCATTTAACTGTAATTTAAAAGAATTTAGCATATAGTATTTCGCAGCTTTACCACTCTTTAGTAATTCCATATCACTTGAAACAAGATTTGCTTCTTCAAGCTTTTGTAAATGCAAATACAAAAGGGGTCTGCTCATACCAAGCTCTCTAGCAAGCTGACTAACGTACTGTTTACCATTAGACAAAATGCTAATAATTCTTAATCTATGAGGATTAGATAAAGCTTCCAAAAACAAAAGTAATTCATCACCATTATTAATATGTTTCATATGTAATAAATTTATTACATATTACTTGTTTTGTAAATATAAGTAAATACATAAACATTCAAAAAAACGTTCCCAAATACAAGTTTGGAGACGAACTCAAAGGCCGCTAATGTTGTTAAATCAACGTTTCGTGGCTTTTCTTATGAACATTATTTATACAGCTTTTTATACACTTTTGTTAAAAGTCAGTCATAGCATGGTTTGTAAGGTTGGGAGGAGTCATTATCTGAAAATACTGTAGTTTTATAAAAAAGATTGATCATTTAAAACAAAGTTCGATTATTTAAAATAAAGATTGATTGGGGTACCGCCAGCATTTTGGAAAAAACCCATGCTAAGCAAAAAATACAATGAGCCGCCCATATGGTCAGCTCATTTACATAATTATCGTTAGCGGAAGTCATTTTCCGAATGTTCTTTCGTTAATTTCTCAAGTGCTTTAACATAAGCATCTTTGTTTTCCTTACTTAACTCATAACCCGCCCTTTTCCAATATTCCCCATCTACACCTGATAAATGTGGCATACTTTTTAGTACAGCTTCTTGCATATTCGGTTTATCCTCTTTACTAGCGTCTTTAATAGTCTTTGTTCCTTTTCTTGCATCTGTTACCCCTAATTGTATGTCTTTGTGAATGTCTTTGTATTTATCAGGAACTTTTATATATTCCATATTGTCTAAAATCTCATCCATCTTGTTTGCTGTTTTTAAAATATCTTTTTCTTTTTCTTTGTCTTTCGTAGCTTTCATCGAGTTTACTATGAATAAATCCTTCAAGTATTGAAACTCTACTAATTGTTCACAAATATAATAGGGATACTGTTTCTCTGATATTACTGTTTTCATTGTTGATTTGCTTACCTGCTCAGTCTTAGGAGTAGACTCTTTATTTTCTACCGCACAACCTACTAATAATAGAATAGGTATTGCTAATGATACGAGTTTCGTTGCTTTCATTATGTATCCTCCTTTTAGAAAGTATTGTAATTAATTAACATATTGTACCACAACGTAAAATTCCGGGCCGCAAAAAACAGGATCCCGGCCCCAAACTCTTTGGAGATTGTGAAGAAATTTACTTAAACTAAAGGGGCAGGTTAGTTGAACAGTGTTGTTTAACTTGTATTCAACAATCGGGCCATATTCTTGAGGGACGTTTTTATACACTTTAAGGAAACATTTACCACTAAGTTTCGTTCTCTATATTGAGATTATGAATAATTCTATTTAAAGCAAAAAGGAAATTTAAGGGTTATAGAAAAACACTACGAGGTGAGTAAATGAGTGGAGATTATGGTGAAGTTCCAATAAAATGTACAGGTGTTGCAATTGTACTTTTAAAAAAGATTGAAAAAGAGTATAAAGTACTGTTATTGAAAAGGTCTACATCTGTATTAAATAATGTTTGGTGTTATATTGGCGGAGGTATCGAGGAAGGAGAAATGGCTTGGGAGTCTGCTGTAAGAGAGGTCAAAGAAGAAACAGGTATTTCAAAGATTTTATTATATACTACTAACAAATTTGATCAAATATTTTCACCAAAAGAAAATTATATTTATGTTGCACCTGTATTTGTTGGATATGTTGAAGAACAACAAGAAGTCACATTAAATTACGAACACAGCGAATATAAATGGTTATCGTTTAAAGAGGCAATTGCCACGGTTTCATTACCTGGAAATGATGAAGTCCTAATGTCTATTGAAAAACATTTTGTCATGAGAAATCCTTCCGAATATTTGCGTATTGAAAACTAATATTGGAGGTTTATGAATTTGAAAAGAATAATAACTATTATTTTTCTTTTTGCAACAATGTTTTTAGTTGCCTGTTATAGTGAAGATGAAAGGGAATTAACAAGAGTAGATTTTCAAAAGTTAAGTAAAGAAAGAAATTACGAAGAAGTTTTAATGATAACAGATAATGAAACGGTTGATTTATTAAAGAAAACAATCGAAAACATTAAATGGGAAGATACAGGGGTTAACATGGCTAGAAATCCAGATGTAAAAGCTACATTTTTTTACACTGATGATAAAAAGCCTGAAAGATTGAGGGAATTAGGAGTTTGGTTCAATGAAAATACTGGTACAGGAACAATTGCTAGCATTGATAAATACAAAAGTCACGGAGAACTAAATAATGATAATGCAAATACCTTAAAAAATATATTCTTAGTTGAATAACGATCCTGCACAATCGGGCGCGATTGTGCAAGAAGCGTCGCTGTTCTTATTAAGAATCTGTTTTGACCTTATTGTGTGGACTACTGTAATAGAAATAAACCTCTGGTAAATTTTTCTATTTATCTACCAAATCAAACTTTTCTGTGTTATCATTCTTAATAGACATAATTTTCAGTTATTTAAGATGCAGGGAGATGATGATTTGAGTATAAAAGCTTCTTATCAAGGAGTAGTTGAACTTAACATTGTACATTGGGAATCTATTGACAATTTAGGCGAAAAGATTACCGAAGTTAGAGACTCACAAAAAATTTATACAAATGACATAGTTGAAATACAACAAATTGTAGATTTTGGTCGAGTTACAGAAAGGTCTCATAGAATACTTATTATTTTTAACTTAAAAAGGGATTTAGATTATCTTGGAGAAAAAATAATTTTATGAGTCATTTTTCAACAAGAGGAACAACATCCTATCACACTTCAAACTATGGACTTGTGCGTAATATCATACACAAGTCCTTTTTGTTATGCTCCCTGCTCTTGATCAACGTTCATAAGAATTGGAAAGTAGCTCTGAGAACCTACCTGATAGCAACCCATGCAACCAAGTGTATGTCTAACTGATACTCGAGTCGTCTGAGCGCTGTCTGAGAGACTTAACAAAGCACATCAACTTAATGATGTGCTACCACAATCTCAACATACCTTGCTTTTAAGCTTACGCCTCCCAACTCCAACATTTAAAAATAAGGTGTGCTATTCCAAACAACTGATTATTAAGTTATTCAACTCCCATGAAAGAACTTAATCATCTTTCATTTTCTGTGGTGAAGTGTTGATTTTTGGCGCGTCATGGATGGCTAACGGCGAGGTTTAGTTGAACAAGCAATGTCAATTTAATTTTAATGAAGCTGGGAATACTACACCTAAAATACATTGAGGTGTTAGAAAATGACCAGATCTATTTCACTATTGTTGATTTCATTTTGTTTGTTTTTTTTCTTGACCATATATGCAACTGCAAACGATAAATCCAGTCCTTATGAAGAAATTTATCCTGAAATAGGTTACAAAACTGTGGAAGCTGCATTGGAAGATTTTGAACAGCATTTCAAACAAAAACTTAAGCTTCCGCTTAGGGTACCACCAATAAGCTTTACACATCATTTTGGTAGGTTTAATGATTTAGATGGCGATATTAATGACTCATTTGAAGTGACGTTTATAAATGATCAATTACCCGAAAATCATTATAAAATTAACGTTCGACCGATAAAGAATAATATTCCTTTAAGAGAGAAGTACGTGGTAAAAACCTTTGAATTAAAAAATGGAAGTGTAGCCACTTATATGACTATTTCAGGATTTAATGTACTTGTTTTCGAGAGAGATGATTGGCAGTATATGCTAAGTATTGATAAACGAGTATCAGATAAAGTTACTCCTGAAACCTTGATAGATATAGCCAATTCAATTGATTATTGATTCAAATTGGAGGTTATGTTATTCAACTAACAGGTGCGATTGTTCAATAAGAGCAGTCGCTTCTTGTGCAATAGGGCAGAAGATAAATTCATAATAAAAAAACAATGTTGCATGTCAGTACTTAGTCCATGATCACAACATTGTTTATTTTGAGTTCAGTTGAAGAAGGAGATGGTATAATTAAAAAATGCATATGATAAATATTCCAATTAATAATACATATAATGGCTAATTATCTGTAAAAACCTAATTTAACAAAAGGAGATATCATCTCTAAATTATTTAGTGGGCGAGAAATTAAAAAAAGGGACATTAATCGGAATTGTAATAGAAGATTGTAGCTTGGAGTTTAGAGATAACTAAATAAATACAAAGATTTGAAAATATTTACTTCTTTGAAACTGCAATTGCAGTTCAATTTATAATCTCCAGGTAGGATTCGAAAATGATTAGTATTAGGAATGATGGTATATACACCGAAGATAGGGGAATAAAAGTGGAAGCAATAATAGATCAAAGGAAATGGCATTGGCCCGACTATTTTCTATTTCTCATGCGTACGGTATGGTTTTCTTTTAATGGATACGCGATATTCGTTAGTACGATTGGTTCGGAAAAGTGGATTATTTTTTTATGGGCTAGTTGTTCTTATATCATACCCCATCTATTTTATCGGCCTGGGCTTATAAAGTTCCATTATTATTTAATGGCCGAGGTGTTGTTAACGGGGTCTTTGTTTATTTACTTATCAAGTCAGTATGATATATCAGTGACTTACAGTTTTTTACTTGTTCCTATCCTTACTCTTGCTTATGCTTGTCAAGTTAAGCCATTAATTTGGTTAGGACCTTTTGCCGTATCTGCTAGTACATGGGCAGGCAGTCTCTTCACTAATCAGGATTTCTTTAAACTCTTCATTGATACTACTATTTTTTATGGTATTGGGTTTTGCTTAGGAAGGATGACCATCGTCAATAAAGCAAATAAAGAGTTAATTGCCTCTATAGAGGAAAAAAATAAGGATTTGAAGTATTATTCAAAAAAAATTGAGGAACTGACGATAAAGGAAGAACGAAATAGAGTTTCACAAGATTTGCATGATACGGTAGGCCATATTTTCACATCGGTCATAACAAGCTTAGACGCCCTTCCTTTTCTATATCGGGCAGATCAAAAAGAAGCAGAAAAAAGTATAAAAGAGATTTCAGATTTAGCACGGAATGGCTTGAACGATGTGAGAAAGACAATTCACCATATGTCTCCAATGGACCATCAGACACTTGTTGAATCAGTGAAAGAATTGATTGCTGATTTTATGAAACATACATCAACAGATATACAACTGAGTGTCAAAGGGGAAGCGACCAAAGTCAGTGAAAGAGTAAAGTTTGCCATTATTCGTTGTATCCAAGAAGGACTTACAAATGCGAAAAGACATGGTCAGGCTACTTTTATTAAAGTAAATATTTCGTTTGAACTAGAAGAATTGATCGTTCTTATCGAAGATAATGGAAAGGGTTGTCATAAATTAAATTTAGGATTTGGCTTACGCTCCATGAAAGATCGAATATCGGAATTAGCGGGTACGGTTAACTTTGATTTTAAATTGAATAATGGTATGAGGATCACGTGTAACATACCTATGGCAAAGGAAGTTTAATGATCATGATTAAAGCAGCAATCGTTGAAGATCAAGAGATTCTAAGAAAAAGTTTAAAAATTGTGATTGAAAATATTTCTGACATTGAGATTGTTGGAACTGCAGAAAATGGAGAAGAGGCAATTGCTTTATGCGAAAGAGAAAACTTTGATATTCTTTTAATGGATATTCAAATGCCGGTGATGGATGGGGTTAAGGCAACAGAAGAAATAAAAAAACGTTGGCCCAATATAAAAGTGATCATCCTTACTACTTTTCAAGATGTCACTCATGTGTTGAATGCCTTAAATGCTGGTGCAGAGGGTTATATATTAAAGGCTGTTGATCCAGAATATTTAGTTCAGGGAATTAAAATGGTGTATTACGGAGGCTCCCTCATTCCTCAACAATTAGCAAAAGAGGTGTTTGGTCAAATACAATTAAAAAATAACTCACACACGGATCAAGACCATAACTCTATGATTCATCCCTATGATTTAAATAATCAAGAAATAAAAGTTCTCAAATGTTTAACCCAAGGATTGTCCAATAAAGACATTACAGAAAAAATGTTTCTTTCTATGGGAACTGTGAAAAACTATGTTTCTACCATTTATTCGAAATTGAATGTAAAAAACAGATCTTCCGCTATTACTAAAGCAATGGAAGAGAGTCTTATAGAAGATAAGAAATATTAAATAAGAAAGCGTAGATGAAGTTAAATTGACTTTGTCTATGCTCTTTTTTTGATTGCGGCCCCTTATTTTAAAATATTAGCCAAAAGTCATAATTTGTCGTTTTATTTATAAATATTTATGACTTATTAGTGACTTACCGGCACTACAATATATTACTTTTTAATTGTAGTGTATTGGGTAAGGAGGGATTAGATGAAAAACTTAAAGAGATTAATAAAATATGTCGGTGTATTCATTATTATAATACTGGTAATCGCACTTTTCAGGCCCACATGGACTTCGAATATAAAAGGGGATAACAGTATTAGCGTCTTAGAACAAGTTAAGATCAACGGTACCAAACAGCAAATCATGATTCGAGGTCGTGATCAAAATAACCCGGTCATTATTTATGTACATGGGGGACCGGGTTGTTCCGAAATACCTTATGCTGCTAAGTTCCAAGACTTATTAGAAAAGGATTTTACAGTCGTTCATTACGATCAAAGAGGAAGCGGCAAATCGTATCATTTTAATGAGGATTATTCTAAATTAACGGCAGATGTACTTGTAGATGATTTATTAGAACTTACGGACAATATTTCGAAACGATTTGGCAAAGAGAAAGTGATCTTAATGGGTCATTCTTACGGCACATACTTAGGAACAATGGCTGCTTATAAAGCTCCAGAAAAATATGAAGCCTATATTGGGATTGGTCAGATGAGTAATATGCAAGAAAGTGAAATAGATAATTTGAATAATATGATAAGTGAAGCGAAAAAAGCCGGAAATACAGAAGATGTGAAGTACTTAGAGGGGGTCGCTGAAAAAATACATGCTGGAGAGGCAGTGACTCCAAGAGGTTATGTGTATAAGTACGGCGGCGCTACAAGACTTATTAATATGTCGGATGGCGATATACTATTAAGTCGTGAATATAATTTGTTGGATTTTATTCGCTATAACAATGGAGCTGCTAATTCACAAGAACCGCTTGTAAAAGAAACCTTGGATAAGCCGCTATCTAAGATCGTTACCAAACTTGAGTTACCATTTTATTTTGTAATGGGTAAATACGACGCAATGACTTCATCGAATGCAGCAAAAAAGTATTTTGATATGCTTGAAGCGGATCAAAAGGGGTTCATTTCTTTTGAAGAGTCAGCTCATTATCCACAATTTGAAGAGAAGGAAAAATTTTATAACTGGATGTGCGACACATTTAAATAGGGTGGCTTTTTTCTTACATTGATGGATAGTTTATTAAATATTACTAAACAACAACAGTAACAAATGCAATCTTTTAAAAAAGTAATAACATTAAAGGAAAACCAACGTTATAGTCAAAAACATTGGTTTTTTTTATGCAGTGAAATCAAGAGTATTGAGTGAAATTTAATCAAACAATTTTAAACCAACATAATTTAAGGTCTTTTGTCGGCGTTCGGTACTTCGAATGTGTGCATCAAAAGAATCTTTTTTATTACAAGAAAGGGTTCACATCTTAGAATAAAAAAGGTGGGTGAAATAGGAAAAACCGGCAAAGAAGATTGCCGGTTAGGGAAGATATTTCACTATTTCATACTGTTATTATTTCCAAATCGACCAGAAGCTTGTTTTTTGTTTGCCTCTGCTTGTTGGATTTGTTGTTTGATTTGATTAACATCAGTCTCATTCCCGAATTCTTCGTTCATTGAGTGCTTTGTACCAGAAGCTTGTTTTTTGTTTGCTTCGGCTTGTTGGATTTGTTGTCTAATTTGATTAACATCAGTCTCATTCCCAAATTCTGCGTTCAACGAGTTCATTGCATTTGGGGCTTTTTGGTTAAAGTTTTGGTTGTTATTATTCATGGATTTCACCTCCTGAAATTAGTCTGTACAGAAGATGCTTTATTATTCGTAGATATTTCTAATGAAGTACCAAGCATGAATTACCAGCTAATTTTACCTGTAGATCATGTTACTAAGAAAACTTCGCTCTAAAAAAATCATAAAATCCCATGTTCATTGGAATAGCCCAAATAATGAATCCTAAAAGGACAACAGGTACCAAAAGAGTTTTAAATACTTTAGGTGAAAGAGTCTTTACGAATAGTAAAACGTAGATTCTCACACATACTACAATAACAACTAGTAAGACCATCATCGAAGGTAAAAAATATAACAAACCTGTTCCTTTTGCTAACCATGAAAATATATCCATAACATTACCTCGTAGATTTTATTAATGGAACAGTTACAGCCAAAGTTTAAAGCGAACCAGATGCTAAACTTATGGCTTGTCTTTAGAGTTTCCACTTATTATCGCCATACTTGTTCATCTTTTCTTATATGAACATTTTTAAACATGGATAGTATGGGTGAAATAAGGAAAAGAATTCATTTAATCGAAGTGACCCTTAGAAGGAAATAGGGGTGCAAAGTATTTTTACTTTACATAATATTACTTGGAAGTTGTGTTTATATAGTTTTTCAATTTGATAAAGAATCCTTTGTTGGGTTCGGTACACTGAGTGCTTGCAGTCAATAAGTAAGCTACGAATCTAAAACACTTGGTAATCATCATCGATCATCTCATGGTGAAACGGTTGCGTGGTTGAACTGAATGAGGATATAAAAGAAGGCATTTGACTTGCAAAGGTTATGTTAAAAAACTAATATTTGAAAGTTGTTAGAAGTGTTTTACTATGTATAATAACTTGACAGAATTCTATAAGGGGAGTAGTATACAATAGCTACGTGAAAAGCTAATGTGAAGTAACACTTTTTAAACGTAATACTTTTGAATCATAGTTAATATATAGCTAGATTTAAATTAAACTTCTTTTAGTGGGTGTGTTCAAATGCCCTCATAAGGAACTCAGTCCAATATTGCCATGTTCTATGGCGCAATGAGTGATTGACCAGCATGTACTGGCCTGAAGCCTCCGGACGGAATTATACCGAGGCATAATTAATTAAGTAAAAAGTAGGTGCAAAAATGAAAAATTTATTAAATAAAAAAGATGCCCTATTAAACAAATTTTTAGGGATATATATAGTTGCTGTTTTAATGTTATGGATTAAAACATACATCACGCAAAAAGCACAATTTGAACTGGGCGTAGAAGGAGTGCTTCAACAATTCCTTTTACTATTAAATCCACTAGGTTCAGCAATGCTATTCCTAGGATTTTCGTTTTTATTTAGAGGAAAGAGAAAATATACATCACTAGTTATAGTTTACACGCTGATGTCTATTGTTTTATATGCCAATATTGTTTATTACCGATTCTTTAGTGATTTCATTACATTACCTACAGTTACCCAAACGCAGAACTTCGGTGATTTAGGCGGTAGTGTTCTTTCTTTATTAAAGCCTTATGATATCTTGTTCTTCGTAGATGTATTTGTAATGTTTTACCTACGATTCTCAAGAAAAATACAAAAAGAAACTAATCGTTTTGGCAATAAAAAAGCAATCGCAATCATTGCCTTTGCATTAGGAATTTCAATCTTGAATTTAGGACTTGCTGAAGCGGACCGTCCACAACTATTATCACGTGGTTTTGATAGAAACTATATTGTGAAATATCTAGGAATGTATAACTATACGATTTATGATTCAGTAGAAACGATGAAAGCATCTTCACAGAGAGCTTTGGCGGATAGTAGTGATATTACAGAAGTGCTGAACTATACAAAATCCAACTACGCAAAACCTAACGCGGAGTACTTTGGTAAAGCAAAAGGAATGAACGTTATCTATTTACATTTAGAATCATTCCAAAACTTCCTGATCAACTATAAATTAAACGGTGAAGAAGTTACACCATTTTTAAATTCATTAACAAAAGATAAGAATACATTGTATTTTGATAATTTCTTCCATCAAACTGGTCAAGGTAAAACTTCTGATGCAGAATTTATGCTAGAAAATTCTTTATTCGGGTTACCACAAGGGTCTGCTTATATAACAAAAGCACAAAATACGTACCAAGCAGCTCCTAGCATTTTAAAAGATCATGGTTATACATCTGCTGTATTCCATGGTAATAACGGAAGCTTCTGGAATCGAAATGAGATTTATAAATCATTTGGATTTGAGCACTTCTTCGATGCTAGTTATTATGACACGAATTCTTCAGAAAACATGGCTGAATATGGTTTGTTAGATAAACCATTCTTTAAACAGTCTGAAAGTCTTTTAAGTTCGTTACCACAACCTTTCTATACGAAATTAATTACGGTAGGGAACCACTATCCATATAAAATGGATCAAGACTTAGTAACAATTGATAAAGCTAATACTGGAGATGCAAGTGTCGATAATTATTTCCAAACAGCACGTTATGCAGATGAAGCAATCGAACAGGTCTTCAATCAATTAAAAGAATCAGGCTTATATGATAATTCGATGATTGTTCTTTATGGTGACCATTATGGTATTTCAGATAACCATAATAAAGCGATGGAACAAATCATTGGAAAAGAAATTACACCGTATGAAAGTGCTAATTTACAACGCGTACCATTATTTATACATGTTCCAGGAATGCAAGGTGGAACCAACCATACTTATGGTGGCCAAACAGACCTTCTTCCAACATTATTACATTTACTAGGAATTGATACGCAAAAATTTGTTCAATTTGGTTCCGACTTATTATCAAAAGAACATGATGAAGTTGTACCATTTAGAAATGGCGGTTTTGTCAGCCCTACGATTTATTCAATTAATGAAAAATATTATGATAATCAAACAGGTTTACTACTAGATGATAGTCAATTAGAGTTTGCGAAAACTATCAAAGATAAAGTAGATCGTAAATTACAATTATCTGATAAAGTCGTGAATGGTGACTTATTGAGATTCTATACGCCAACAGATTATACTCCGGTTGATCGTTCGAAGTATAATTACTCCAAAGATGTGAATTAGAATCTAATTAAATATTGCAATTTGCAAGGCAGTTCAAGAATACGTGTTTGATATCAAAGAGTTTTTATCCGATTGCTCTATGGTATCTTACCGTAATCTGGAATTGCCTTTTTATATATTTTAAAAGCAAAATCGGAAAGTTTCACATCAGAAAAGCGCTAGAAATCAACGTTTCTAAAATTGATTTCTAGCGCTTTTTAAGGTTTGACCAGTTTTATCTAAAAAGTTTTAGTGTGTTGGATGTTCTTATCGTTTTTAGCGACAGTTTGTTTGGATTCCATTTTAACTAATGAACAATGCATATTTAACGTCAAAAATAGCAAATACGTTATTATGTATAACAAACTTATTTAGAGAGTCTAATATGGAAGCAGAGGTATTGTTAGAAATAGTATATTTAAAAGATTGTTCATTTAATAGTGATATGCCAAAATCAAACTTTACATATATTCAATTTTATGTTAAATTACTCAAT
Source organism: Lysinibacillus sp. Bpr_S20 (assembly GCF_023337835.1). NCBI lineage: Bacteria > Bacillati > Bacillota > Bacilli > Caryophanales > Bacillaceae > Lysinibacillus > Lysinibacillus sp. Bpr_S20. The sequence goes on along the minus strand of NZ_JALNLQ010000003.1, from coordinate 25,231 downwards.
AATAAATTTGATTAAGGGAGGTGCAAGCAATGTTAACTGTTTTTAGAATTCTTTTTGGTAAAAATGTAAAACTTGGAAATGGTTTGGCGGACAAAGGGAGTAGTCTGTCCTTTTTTAAGTTATACAACCATACAAAACAGTTATCGGAGCTTTGCCTCTATGCCAATTAAATGACAAGGTAATGACTTAAAGTCCTTATTTATTTGAGCATATTTTTTATTTAAGATAGGCGCCGATAATTTTATTGGTGCTTTTTTATTTTAAGTTAAGCACCGATAATTCTATTGGTGCTTTTTTGTGTTTATTTTTAGCTTAAAGGATAGACAACTCCTTTCTATTTACTCCTATAAAACTAGAGAGTTCTAAGGAAGGATGAAAATGATGCAATTAAAACAAAGCAATAAGTATATAAGAATACAAGATTTCTTAAGGGAACACAATTACCCTAATTTTAGAATGAGACAAATATTGAATGCCATTTTTAAAGAAAGAATTGATAAGTTCCATGAAATGAATGTACTTCCTAAATTGTTAAGAGAGAAATTAGTTGAAGAATTTGGGGAGTCTATTTTAGATGTTATTCCTTTAAAGGAGCAACATTCTGAGCAGGTTTCAAAAGTTTTATTTGGAATTTCAGGAAACGAAAAAATAGAAACGGTAAATATGAAATATAAAGCTGGCTGGGAGTCATTTTGTATATCCTCTCAGTGCGGTTGTAATTTTGGGTGTAAATTTTGTGCAACTGGAGATATAGGTTTAAAACGCAACTTAACGTCAGATGAAATTACTGACCAAATTTTGTATTTTCACTTAAAAGGACATTCGATTGATAGTATTTCTTTTATGGGAATGGGAGAAGCATTAGCGAACGTGCAAGTTTTTGATGCTTTAAATGTACTGACAAATCCAGAGTTGTTTGCTTTAAGTCCTCGCAGATTATCTATTTCGACTATAGGTATTATTCCGGGCATAAAAAAAATGACTCAAAACTATCCGCAGGTCAACCTGACGTTTTCATTACATTCTCCTTTTAATGAACAGCGAAGCAAGTTAATGCCAATTAATGAACACTACCCATTATTGGATGTAATGGATACATTAGATGAGCATATACGTGTGACCTCAAGAAAAGTTTATATTGCTTATATTATGTTGCCAGGAGTTAATGATTCTATTAACCATGCAAAAGAAGTAGTAAACCTTTTAAGAAGTAGATATAAAAGAGGGAGTTTGTTCCATGTAAACATCATTAGATATAACCCAACTGTTAGTTCACCTATGAGGTTTGAGGAAGCAAATGAACATCAAGTTGTAAATTTCTATAAAGAATTAAAGTCAGCAGGAATTAACGTTACCATTAGAAGTCAATTTGGCATTGATATAGATGCTGCTTGTGGGCAATTGTATGGAAACTATCAAAAAAATATAACCAATAAATAAAGGTGAGAGTAATGTTTAGAACGTGGGAAGTACCCTAAGAGATATTACGAACAATAAATAAAAATTAGTAGGAGGATATTATGATAAAAGGAATCTTAGGAAGAAAAATAGGCATGACTCAAGTGTTTAGTGATAGTGGAGATCCTATAGTTGTGACAGTTGTTGAAGTGGAAGAAAATGTTGTGTTACAGAAGAAAACGTTGGAAAGTGACGGATACGATGCAATCCAAATTGGATTTTCTGATAAGAAAAATCCAAACAAAGCGGAAATAGGAAGAAGTCAAAAGGCAAATACCAATCCTAAAAGATATGTTAAAGAAATTCGTGGAGCATCATTAGATGTTGGAAAACGTATTAGTGCAGATATATTCCAAGAAGGCGACTTAGTGGATGTTACCGGGATATCTAAAGGAAAAGGGTTCCAAGGTGTCATTAAAAGGCATGGATTAAGTGGAGGTCCTGCATCTCACGGTTCAAGATTCCATCGAGCTCCTGGTTCCATCGGTGTAGTCGCCAAAAATGATGGCATGAAAGTAATCAAAGGAAAAAAAATGCCCGGACGAATGGGTGGAAAACAAACCACTATTCAAAATCTTACAATCATAAAGGTTGATAGGGAACGCAACTTATTGTTAATTAAAGGGAATATTCCTGGACCAAAAAAGTCGTTTGTAATAATAGAAACTGCAATTAAAAAATTGAATGAAAAATGGTGATGATTAGTGTTAAACAAAAAGAATAATACTAGCCAAAGTATTGGTAGAGATAATGTAGTCATTACGGATTTTTTGATGTTGACTGACAATAATAATATTAAACTACCGTTCATAGTGGCAAGGGTTAACGATTATGAAATAACTTTAAACTATTTAAATATTGAGCTGATGAACGACCTGATGTTGGGCATCATACCTTCTGAAATGTCTTCATCAGACCTTCTTGAGAGTTATTATTGTGCTCTTGAATCAATCATTGAACATGAGCTTATTGTACAAAAAATGAATGAGGATAGAAGTATTTCTGAATGGGAACCTGATAAAGAACAAATTACGGATTGTATGCAAGAATTATTTGACGAGTTTGGAATTGATGTATCAGAGGAATACTCTAAACAGGAGATTGAAGAATTAGTAGTGCAAGAATTGCGCATGCAACGCTTTATTGATAATCAGTTGGGAGATACTCGTGTATCCAAGGAAGAGATTGAATACGAATACCAAAATTCACCTGAAAATGGGGAAATGCAAATGGAATACATTCGTGTTATTCTTGAATATGAAAAGCTAGAAGAGAAATATAAGGCTTTTGTTCTCGACTTGAAAAAAGCAGCGTCAATTGAAACTTATTATGATTTCACTTATTTAAAATAGAGTATCTTCCTAAGCCTTAACTACATTCTATTGAAGACTAGTAGATCCCCTTTAAGTAAACAATGAACCTACAGTAAGTAGATAACATTTTATTTAAAGGGGATTTTTTAAAACGCCCTACAAGTAATCCAGACTATTAAAAATTAGAATGATTCCAACAATACACATTATCCAAGAAAGGGCTGACCCTGTATTATTTGCTAGTTTCACTCGAAGTTTCTTCAGAGGTTTATGCATCCTCCAACCAAACAGGAGGTAAAAGAGAAGCAGCAAGAGGGAAGGCATCACCATGATCAAATTGTATCCAGCTAAAATAGAAGACCACTCCATCCATGATAGATTAGAAGTAGTCATTATTCCAATTGCTGCAAAATAAGGAAATGCCATACCTACTTCGATTAATGAAGTAGTGAATCCTAGAGCCACAATTGAAAGAATGCTTTTTGATTTTGGAGAAGGCAGTTCTGAATTTCTCTTTGCTGGAACATAAAAACTTGCGATGAACAAAAGTACTCCAATAATAAAGATTATCCAGCTTACAATTCGATTTTGAAATAAGCCAGAAATAATCTCGAACAAAAACCCTAATCCTAACATAAGTGAAACTCCAACAGCAAAATAAAATCCTGCAACCGTCAATAAATAAATCAATAAACGTTTGGTTTGTTGCTCTTTATCTGTTAAAAGTAGATAGACCGTTACCCCTAATGTAGCAGGGCTTAATGTATCCAGTAAAGCTAAACCTCCTATCAGGAGAAGTAGTTCTATACTCACCATTCTTTCCCCCTTATTCCGGTTGAGGATTATTCTTTTTAGCTATAAAAACTTCATATGCCTGGTTCAACAATTCAAGTACATCCTGATCAATCGGATATAATCCCAGTTTCTCTGACTGCTTTTGCGACATCCTTATTTCCCACAGCTTATCTAAAAATTCATCTTCACCATCAAATTCCTCTAAACGCTTTTCATCCATTCTTCTAATGATATTTTGAACTTTGCTTGATTTAGGACCGTCCTTCATATAACGCTTTAACTGACCTATCAGAGCAATCCATTCCAGTGAATCAGAACTGTCACTTGTCATATTGGGAACTTTTTCGAATAGCTTTATTTCTCGTTCTTTAAATATAGATTCTCTATAATTCTGCTGTATTTCTTTATCTTTACTGGATAATTGCATGAGCTTCTGAATTGCAACCCAGTTTTCTTCACCTTCTATAGCAATTCCATGTATCAATTCCCGTAAGGACTGCTCTATATTCTTTAGGTTTTCCTGTTCTTTTATGACAAAAGATAATTGGCTCTTTAGACTATCAGACCAATCCCATTCACTGGAAGCGAGCATGTTCATAATTTCATTTAAGCGAAATCCAATTTTTTTTAAAAATTGAATCTGCTGTAGTTTTTTTATTTCAGTATTCGTATATAAACGATGACCACCTTCTGTTTTGGATGGTGGCTTTAATAATCCGATTTTATCGTAGTGCCGCAGTGTTCTTACTGTAACACCTGTCAGCTCTGCCACTTTGTTAATGTGTATCAACTAATAAACCTACCTTTCTGTACGTTATACCTTTTGTTAACAACTGTTTTATTCATTCCGTTCTTATTCTTCTTTATTAAAAAGGGATTTAAGTAAGTACCCTGCTCCCAAGCCAATCAGTACACCAGGAAATGCATGATCTAGAGCCAGTCCAATCCCAGCACCTATAATGACACATCCATATATAATTATATCTCCCTGTTTCATCTAATCCTCCTTATTTTTCTAATTTATTTAGATATTTCAAAAAGTAGTTACTTAACAGTATACAAAATGACGTAACGTAAGCTTCAAGTTCTTTTTAAACTTTTATGAATTAATTTATAGAAGCCTTGAAACTGACGAGGGGTCACCTTTTATAATGGCATCAAAAGAGAGGAGTGGTGAATATGAAGAAATACTGTATGGTTATATCGGTTATTTTTACAATAATGTTTGTAAGTGCCTGTTCAGGAGGGGAGGAAAGAGAAGACATTCAAATAGCTTCCCTTAAAGATATAGATAGCATTTATATTGAAAATGGGAGCATCAATATAGATGTAGTATCAGCAGATATAGATGAATTGGAAGCAAACTTACTTTTATACGACAACGGGCCGGGAATTGTAATGGAGAAAGGGAAACGAAAATTAACGATTCGATTAAAAAGTGATATAAGCCGTCTGTTTAAAATCGACCGGATGCCTCATTTAGAAGTTCGAGTTCCTACTGAATTCAAAGGGGAAATCTTTGTTGATAGCACTTCTGGTAATGTCGTTGGTAAGGATCTGCAAATGCACGATCTTCAAGTTAGTGGTAGCAGTGGTAACGTAAAACTTGACTTCCTTGATTTTCATAGTGATGTTCACGTTACTACAACAAGTGGAAAAGTGGACATTTCATTGAATGAGGCTAAACCTAATGCCACGTTCCTACTTAAATCAAACAGTGGAAGACGTTCAGTCGGCATTGTATTAAAAGATAAACAACAAAGTAAAAAAGAAACAAAAGGAACATCTGGGAACGGAGATTATGAAGTGCAGCTAGAAACCTCTTCAGGAAATATAACATTGAAATAAATACAGATACTACTTCAAAGTTAATACCACTCCGAGAAGAAAGCACTGATCCAGGAGGGAGTTATAAAACAGTAGCGAAAGAATTAGAAATTGATCATTTAATGGTAGGGTGTTGGGATTCAGGTATGAGAGTAGCTAATGCGAGTTATATGCAACGCTGTCTTTAGTAGTAGGTCTTTTATCCTCAATTCTTATTTAGGTTGTTACTATAATTATTATGACTAAAATAGTTAAAAATGGAAATAATAATTTGTTATATTCACTACATATTTACTCTTCAAAAATCTGAACACAAAACCAAAGTACTATATTTGAATAAAATGTTTTTATGGTATAATTTCCTAAAAGGAGTGGTGTTTTTGGGAATTCGAAATTATTTTAAAGTAATAAAAGTTCTAGTATGTTTATCTGTTAGTTTATGCATTATAAATTATCCGACTATTTCCTTTGCAGCAATACTTGATTCTAATGTAGTTAGTGAAAAAAGCAATCCTAATGACATTGATACTGGTATAGCAAACTTGAACTATAATAACAGCGAAGTTTTAGCAGTGAATGGTGATAAGGTTGATCGTTTTGTCCCAAAAGAAGGTATTAATTCAAATGATAAGTTTATAGTGGTTGAACGTAACAAGAAATCACTTACAACTTCACCGGTAGATATTTCTATTATCGACTCTATGGCGAATCGTACATATCCAGGAGCATTACAACTTGCCAACAAAGCTTTTGTAGACAATCAACCTAGTTTATTAGTGGCCAAAAGAAAACCGCTAAATATTAGCATAGATTTACCTGGCATGAAAAGGGAAAATACTACGACCGTGGATAATCCAACATATGGTAATGTTTCTGGGGCAGTAGATGAGTTAGTGTCTACATGGAGTGAAAAATATTCAACAACCCATACTTTACCTGCAAGACTACAATATTCAGAATCTATGGTTTATAGCAAATCTCAAATAGCAAGCGCTCTGAATGTTAACGCCCAAGTTCTTGATAATTCACTGGGAATTGACTTTAATGCAATTGCGAGTGGAGAGAAAAAAGTGATGGTTGCGGCATATAAACAAATATTTTATACCGTAAGTGCAGAATTACCTAACAATCCATCAGACCTTTTTGATGATAGTGTTTCTTTTGAAGAGTTAACCCGTAAAGGTGTAAGTAATAGTGCTCCTCCCGTTATGGTTTCAAATGTAGCGTATGGCAGAACAATTTATGTGAAATTAGAAACAAGCTCTAAGAGTAAGGATGTACAAGCTGCTTTTAAAGCCTTACTGAAGGATGTCAATACTAATGTAGAAACTAGTGGACAATACAAAGATATTTTTGAAGAAAGTTCCTTTACTGCTGTAGTATTAGGGGGAGATTCCCAAAAGCATAACCAGGTTGTTTCAAAAGACTTTAATGATATTAGAAAAATAATTCAGGATAATGCAGAATTTAGTCTTAAAAATCCAGCATACCCAATATCATATACAAGCGTTTTCTTAAAGGATAATTCGATTGCTGCAGTTCATAACAATACAGATTATATCGAGACGACGGCTACAGAATATTCTAAAGGCAAAATCATCCTTGATCATTATGGTGCATATGTTGCTCAATTTGAAGTAGCCTGGGATGAATTTTCTTATGACGAAAACGGAAAAGAAGTACTATCCCATAAAACTTGGGATGGAAGCTGGAAAGACAAAACAGCACATTTCTCTACAGTGATACCACTTCCGCCTAATTCAAAGAATATAAGAATTTATGCAAGAGAATGTACAGGTCTTGCATGGGAATGGTGGAGAACAGTTATTGATGAATACAATGTTCCGTTATCTAATGAAATAAAAGTTTCAATTGGAGGAACAACATTATACCCAACAGGTAATATTAATTAGAATATAAACTCCTGCCTTGGAAAAACAAACGGCTGAGACTCTTGTTACACAAGAACCTCAGCTGTTTTTATTTCCTCAAACATCTATACAAGTATTTGAAGGGTATTAACCGTATCCTATATAACGACGAAAGAAACTTTGTGTTCAATATGTCTCTTTGGGAGCGAAATGGCCGATTCCCTTTAATTCAAAGTCAAAAAATTGAAGAATTAATTCATTTTCAGTTTCAATACAATAGAACTTATCAATATCGGCTTTTCCTCCTTGTAGTATATTTGCCACTATAGGTGAGAATAGCGGTAAATCGGTTAAGCTTAAATGTTTTGCCCCTTTGAAATGAGTAGTATAGGCTCCTTCGAACTGTTTATTATTAAGTTTGTTCGCTACGTAAACAGGAGTACGATCCAGTTGACGCCAAACATCGTCCGAATAAATGTTAAAAAGGGGAGTTGTGTAGGCTTTGCTGCTTGCCATAAAATTATCATCAGCTTTGTTATAAACAAGTTCACTAAAGAAAGGGGCATCGATATTTACTACTGCACTTATATCATCACGCTCTCTACCTAACCACACACTTGCCGCACCTCCCATTGAGTGCCCAAACACACCAATTTTCTCTGTATTAATATGTTGATAAATAGGGTTATTGTCACCTTTAGCTTTTGTAAGTATTGTATCAATGACAAAATTCATATCGTCTGTTCGTAGTTTCATCCATTTTTGAATGATATTGTACCATTCTTCATACGAATAAATACCTTTATTCGTATTATTGACTTCATTTTTAAAATCTGAATTGATCATCGTTACTATTCCATCCTCTGAACGAGTATAGAAGGAATGATAGGGATGATCGATGGAAACGACTACATAACCGTGGCTTGCCAACTCAGTATATGTAGAGGCGTTACCTTCCTTGATCCCATATGCTCCATGTGAGAATACCAAAAGCGGATATGTTCCATCTGCGTTTTTTGGATACCAAAATTCCACATTAACAATTCTGTTGTCTCCCTTGTCAGAAAACTCCTCAATACGATTCTTGTCAATAAATGTGTCAGTAGCGGTTGCGACTTCATATTGTCCTGTCACTTTTGGAGATGGGTGCTGTGGAAAAATAATGACGGGTGAAAGGACAAAGACAAATAACAATATCATCATAATGGACTTCCACACAATGTTAGATGTTTTGAATTGTTTGATATTCGTTATCTTAAGGATAAGAGATACTGTCCCTTTTACGGCTAATAAGAAAAGTAGGAAAGCAAGCATTACCCAGCGGAAATCCCAGACAATCACTGATGAAACAGTAAGTATTGCAAATACGATAAATACTGCAATCCTCATCCAATTCTTTAATTTTTTATGGTTTTGCTTAGTCGCTATGCAGTAGATGGCAAAAGCAATTTCGAAAATCAAAGCCATTGATAATAGTAATATTCCCATAGTCGTTCCTCCACTTCATTGGAAAAATTTTTATGAAATCATCATAATAAACGGATGGAAGGATGTATATGGAAAAACGGTAAGTTGTATTCACAAGCCAATAAGATGCAAAAAAACGGTAAGCTCTAATGCTTACCGTAAAATAATTTATTATAGGTAACTACTGCTTCTCTTGACTATTCATCAAAGTCTTTTTTCATTAATTTTAGTTTTTCATTGATTTTTTTTGCATCTTTTTTATCATTTTGCCATGAGAGTAGACGAACAATGATATAGATTACCGCAATTTGCAGTGCTAGAAAGATTGCACCTGATGCATCATTAACAATATGAATAGCGCTGCCTAAGACAATCAATAAAATCTCCAAAGTGAAGAAATGAATAATGATTCTTATACGCATTTTCTTCTCACTAAGATCATTCGGAGAATAAAAGATAAACCCCGTTAATGCACTTAAAAATGAAGATGCCATAATGATATAAATCGATTTCAAATCAAAGGCCATGTCAGGATAATACATTTGTCGCAACAAAGTAATCACCATGATTATGGATGCGAAGATGATAAAGAAATCCTTAATTATCTCTTGTACAAATTTAAAAAAATTCATATGTATCCCTCTTTATAAACCAAGCATATTTTTAAGGACAGGCACATACTGCCTTGATATAACAGCACGTTCTCCGTTATCCAGCACCGCTTCGAATCGGCCACTTATGGTCGGATAAACAGATGAAATTTTCGTGATGTTTAAAATGGTTGATTTCGATGCGCGAAAACAGTTTTTACCTTTGCATAATTCCTCTAGCTCGTATAGTTTTTGTTTTACCTCAAAAACATTGTCCCTGCAGTACATAAACACTTTTCCCTCGACTGCCTCGAAATAATAAATATCACTAAGCTTAATGCGGTGAATACTATCATTTTGATGACCGAGTAAAATAGGGTTTTCAGTTTTCAGCTTGTTCATAATTGCATTTATTTCTTCATTAACCTCATGACACCTAATAATAATTTCTTCTTCTAATTGTTGGCTTATTTCTTCTATTGAAATTTTCATATTATCACCCACGAAAATTCAAATTATTTCTTTTGCTTGAGGATAAACTGCTAAAAAGGTTTGATTCTAATGATAACACATCCATATATAATGCTATTTTACATTTTATCCCGTTTGGATTTTATTTTATGATAGTATCCAGAATCGGCTAAGTCAAGTGTAGGAAAAAGGGCGAGTTCAGGTAAAGTATAATGAAAATCACAATGGTTATAACTATTATCTTCACTCACCGTACTTAACCCTGACTTTATATTTGGTTGAGCAAATTACGGGTGAATTTGCAGCTAAAACAACTATCGAATTTGTACTATAATTAATTTACTTCTTAATGTAGATACATGTAAAACCATGACCAGATGTACAAGTGATCACGGTAAATATTGGCTTGGAATTTAAAACAAAATGAGTTGCTATCATAAGCAACTCACTATGATCCTTTTTTCTTTCTTAAAACTGAAATCCAACAGACCATGGCACTGAGGAATGCTACTAAAATTACGACAAAAACATTGTTATCCATTGTGAATCCCCTTCCAGTTGGTATTATAATCAGTCTGTCATATTAGTAATATATCAATAATTCGAAAAAATTCAACTGAACATTTTGAGGATAAAAAGTAACAAGCGTTAGGTATAGTATGATGTCTTAGATGTAATCACTAACCCTAAGCTGTTTGCTTTAAGTGGTATTATAATAAATAAAATAATTTGAAGTGAAGTTGATGCTTGAATTGTATTTCAGGAAAAAGTTTGCTAATATATAATTACAATTATGAGAGGACTGATGAATGGACAATGATTAACTAAACTATATTTTTATTTGAAATGAATAACTTCAAACTTCAAATTACAAAATATAGGATTAGTCTGTCCATTTTTATAAATCAGTTTATACGTTTTTTGTCATGGTTCCAATGGCAAAATAGAAATTATTTATGATAAGTGTTAAAGATTAATCCTTCCAATTATTACAAATTGGGAGGGTTTTTTTATTCTCTCATGGTTCATATCAGGAACTTTTAAGAAAGAAAGGAGAGTTAAAAATGAGCGATTCAGATACTATTGTTACGCATGTATTACTCCGTACAAGTCGTTAATATCCATCGAACTTATACGGAGAAATTTACAATGGATGGATATGCCGACTTTGTATAAAAAGTAAAAAGTATAGCTATACAAAGGAGGAATTATCATGTCAATGATACAAGTTCAAAATTTAACTTTTTCTTATCCAAGTAGCTTTGACAATATTTTTGAAAATGTAAACTTTCAAATAGATACGGATTGGAAACTTGGATTTATCGGTAGAAATGGACGAGGAAAAACAACTTTCTTTAATTTATTATTAGGGAATTATGAGTATAGTGGGAAAATCAATTCTTCGGTGGAATTTAATTATTTCCCTTATCCAGTTTCGGATAAAAACAAGTATACTCATGAAATCATGGAAGAAATTTGCCCCCAAGCAGAAGATTGGGAAGTTCTTCGTGAAATATCCTATCTAGACGTTGATGCCGAGGTTATGTATCGACCTTTTAAAACGTTATCAAATGGGGAACAAACAAAGGTGTTGCTTGCTGCACTTTTTTTGACGGAGGGTCAATTTCTATTAATTGATGAGCCGACGAACCATCTAGACACGGAAGCGCGAAAGATGGTCTCTGAATATTTAAGGAAGAAAAAAGGGTTTATATTAATTTCACATGACCGAAACTTTTTAGATGGATGCGTTGACCATATCCTTTCTATAAATAGAGCCAATATTGAAGTTCAAAGTGGTAACTATTCTTCTTGGAAATTAAATTTCGATAGACAGCAGGAACACGAAGAGGCAACTAATGAGCGTTTACAAAAAGACATAGGGAGATTAAAACAGTCTTCCAAGCGGTCATCGGGTTGGTCTAATCAAGTGGAAGCTTCCAAAAATGGGACAACGAATTCGGGCTCTAAGTTAGACAAAGGTTTTGTAGGACATAAAGCAGCAAAGATGATGAAGAGGGCAAAGAACCTTGAGTCAAGGCAACAAAAAGCTATTGAGGAGAAGTCGAAACTGCTAAAAAATGTGGAAAAAACGGAGTCATTAAAATTAGAATCATTGGATTTTCATGCAAATGAATTGATTGTTTTGGCTGATGTGTCTGTTCAGTACGATGACCAAATAGTGAATAAGCCAGTTAGCTTTAAAGTTGAACAAGGTGACCGAATTGTACTTGATGGAAAGAATGGAAGCGGAAAAAGTAGCATCCTCAAACTAATTCAAGGAGATCCGATACAGCATACAGGCTTCATGAATATAGGTTCAGGTCTCATCATTTCCTATGTCCAACAAGATACTTCTCATTTGAAGGGATTATTATCGGACTTTATTGAAGAGCATGAGATTGATGAAACGTTATTTAAATCCATCCTACGAAAGATGGACTTTGACCGAATTCAATTTGAGAAAGATATATCTCATTATTCTGGTGGACAAAAGAAAAAACTGCTGATTGCCAAAAGTTTATGTGAAAAAGCTCATATCTATATTTGGGATGAACCGTTGAATTTTATTGATATTTATTCGCGCATGCAAATTGAGGAGCTTATTCAACGATTTAATCCCACAATGGTGTTTGTTGAACATGATCAGGCATTTCAACAAACAGTTGCAACAAAAACGGTATCTATGTAGGTAATATGAAGTACTGAACTCTTTATAAAAATCATATAAAATCGTTTGAGTAAACAAATATACAGCACTCTTGTTTTAGTTACAATATCGTATCTAAACAAGGGTGCTTTTTGTTTTGTATGAAATCAATCAATATCACTGCAAAAGACCACGTTGCTTGTCAAAAGATTAAGCGTATCATAAATTATGTTGGGAGAATTTTAATATAGCCTTATGTAATATAAAACGAATGATATTATAAAAAACTTGAATGAAAATCCTATTAGCTACAAAGTTAATAGGGTTTCTTAAGTTCAAATTCAAAATGTGTTACAATTCGGATAATTTAAAATATTACACTTGCAATCGAAGCTAATTACGGGTAATGTAGGGATAACTCTATTTGGATAGAAAGGATACAGGAGAACACGTATGCCAAACTTTACTTTGTAATGATTAATAAATTGGATAGCATTGCCCTCAAAAAAACAATGTTTTTTTCAAGGGGGTAGTATGCCCATTTTTCATTACAAAGGAACCGAGCAACCCTGTAGTCTCGATATGACAGGAGGTCCTTATGTGGATCTCCTTTTTTTATTTCATTCATTTTACATTGTACTGCAAGATATCCGAATAGATGCTTGCGTTCCTTTATATCTTATTAAGAGGTGAAGGATAATGTTAAATATTACAATTCGCTGGACACTTTCTCAAATACCTGAATGTACCGTAAAGAAGCACTGCAAAATGTGTGGGAAAATATCTATTTTTACGGATACAAATGTGCGAAGACATAACGCAAACGGAAAAAATATTTACCAATATGCAATTTATAAATGTGAAAAAAATCATACGTGGAACAAAAAGTTAGCTATTTATAAAACGTTCTCAGAGCATGTTGCTGAAATGGAGGAGCACCAAGAAGAATCTTCATTTTTGTCAACGATTCCGATAAACAGCTTCATACAACAAGGCATTAAGATGATATACATTGTACTGGATGATGTGATTGGAAAACATCGAATTGATAAAGTGCTTGCAAACCAAATTGAGGATTGGAGCCGATCACAGATTATCAAAAAAATTGAAAAAGGAACGATTCAATTAAATGATCAAGTCATAAAACCAAGTTCAAGATTGTCAAAGGGCGAACGCATTTCTATATCCATTGACTGAACAAAATACTATCAGGGTTGCAATGTGGTAGATAAAACACTCACACATTTGCAACCTATTTTGTTTGAAGATTCACGGAAGAGGGAAGCGATATTATGAAAAAGGTATTTTTTACATGATGGATAGATTAAGTGATTGAACAGTTGTTTTTGATTTTCCAATGATAAAAAATTGATGCAAAGGGGTATTTAAATGAATTGTCCTCTAAAGAAACGTGTACATTCTTTGTTCCTAAAGGAAGTACAATATTATATTTTCAAGAAAGCTTGAATGCTTATATGACATGTTCAATGTTATATAGACAGTTCTACATTGAAAAGGGAAATTTAACAAAAATTTCTTCCCTAATTACAATTTTTTAAAAATTCACTAATCTTAATAGCCTCCATTCAATTTATTGAATGGAGGACTTAACTTTATCGTATTATTTCAACTTTATACACATGAAATAACTTATGTTTACGAAACAACAATTACTTAGTTCGAAATCACTATGTCATAATTGATCTAACGAAAAAATGAATATGAATATTCGTTAGATCTTAAAAATACGAAAAAATTCAGGAGAGAAAGGGAGTAGTCATCTCTCTCCTGGAAGAAAATGAGAAGCTCTTATACTCAGTAAAAGATACGATTTTATATCATATTATATATAAAACTTATCTTCTAAGTGTAACCGACCCGGTTGCTGAAGCAGTATTACCATTAGTAACCGATAAATAGTTATCCCAAGTTCGGGTAGTGTCATTTTTAGATAAACTATAAGTTCTAGTATGAGTCGTGCTATAGAAATCAGCCGTAAACGTGCGAGAAGTATATCCATCATTATATGACACATTATAGTATGATGAAACTCCTCCGCCCCAACCGATTGTTTTTGTTACACTTGAGCTAGAAGTATTTAATGTAACAAGTTTAGGGGAAATATACGCATCTACGGGAACGTAACGTGGAGTAATAGAATTAGACGGTTCTTCAGCAGTAGATGCAGATGCAGTTGTGTAACCTGCTCCTAAAATAAATGTTGCTGCCAGTGCACTAAATAATAGTTTTTTTGTTTTCATAAATAAAACCCTCCCTGGGATATATTATATTAACATCCAATAAATGTATTAGATGTTAATATTTATTGTATATAAAAACAATTGTATTGTAAATGGTGAATTTTCAAATTATTGTAATATTTTTATTGCCTTACTGGAAATCTATTTTTAAAACAGAGAAGATAAGTTTAACTAGTTGGATACATTATAAATTTAAATGGAATAATATTGATTATATTTGATAAAAATGTATAATTTACATATTATTATAATTCATTTGGTTCATGTACTAGTAAATCAAAAGTGAATGGTGAAAGGCTTGCATTTTAATAATCCAAATTAGGAGGAAAAATATGATAGAGATTAAAAATTTAAAGAAAACTTATACTTATCTTTCTGAAGAATTCGGAATATTTAATGATATTTCATTAGTAATTGATCATGGACAGTGGTGTTCAATTATAGGGCCATCTGGTAGTGGAAAAACCACTTTTTTAAATTGCGTAGCTGGTTTAACACACCCCGATGAAGGTGATGTTCTTTATGAAGCAATCAATATACATAAAATAAAAGAAAAAACAAGAAATAATTATCGAAGACTTAATATGGGGTTTATATTCCAAGACTTCAAACTTCTACCTCATTATTCTGTGTTAGATAATGTAGTGCTTCCATTGTATTATGATGAACCAAAAAGAAACTTATATAGTAGGGCAAGAAATCTTTTGCAAAAAGTAGGTATTTCGGAAAATTTATTTAACAGACTACCGGAAAGTTTATCAGGTGGAGAAAAGCAAAGAGTCGCAATCGCACGTGCCTTAATTGCAAATCCAAAAGTCTTAATTTGCGATGAACCTACAGGCAGCTTAGATTTAGTTAATCGAAATAAAATAATAAATATATTGTTAGAATTAAAGCAAATGGGTTTGACAATTTTATTAGTTACTCATGATGAGGAAGTAGCAAACCAAGGTGATGTGACATATAGATTAAACCTTGGGAAACTAGAAGAAGTCAGAGGAAATAAATTATGATACATTTTGCTTGGAATCGTATAAAAAATAGGAAGTTTGTTTCAATTACAATTATTTTAGTATTTCTTAGCGTATTTCTTTTAATACCTATAGGTCTTGAAAACACCAAGGAAACAAAGTTAGTTGTTCAAAATTCGATTTCTGAACATGGAAGAGGATCCTATGATTTATTAGTACGACCTCCTAACGCTAGGACAAATATTGAAAAAAAGATTGGAATTGTTGAAGAGAATTATATAGGTGATAGTCAAGGTGGAATATCTATGGAGGAATGGAAAAATCTAAAATCTAACCCTGCCATTGAAGTTGCAGCTCCTGTTGCATCGATTGGCTATTTCACTGGTAAACAATTATCTGTTGAATTGCCACAGTTAGATCAATCTACAAGATTCACATGGGAGTTCTATACAACCGATGGCTATCATCATTACTCTCTAAGTCCTCCTCGTAGCCTTATCTATTTTAAAGAATCTAAACCTGGAAATGTTCAATACTTAAAAGATTTGTCTTTAGGAGAAACAGCTTCAGGAGCTACAATGGAAATTATGCTTCCATCCACTTACCATTTACTAGCTGCAATTGATGTTGAAAGTGAACAAAAATTAACAAAAGTTGATTTTTCTGAACTGGAAAATGAAATAAACCCTTTAGAGTTACAAGCAATTCATAGTACTTTTGGTGACATCCCTATTATAAAAGTTATACAAAGAAAGGATATACAAGTCCCCCTAACTTTGAAACTAAAAACAGAGACACTTGATATTGATCTAAAAGATTATAGTAAGAAATTAGGTCTATCAGAACAGGATTGGTTAATGAATTCTGACGAATCAACCCGAAAAAAAATAATAGCGGAGTTAAATCAAAAAGAAGCAAGTTCACCTATTGATCGTGAAATTGATTTATCTTCTTTTCAAAGACCATTTGATGGTACACCAGTGAAAATAAATGAACAATTTAAACCTGAAATTACAGGTAATTTTGTTGCAAATAGAGGAGAAACACCTGTTTTTTTTACTGCTCATAAATTAGAATATGGTCTTTCGGATGAAGTTTTCAAAATAAATATAGTTGAAGAAGGAAGTCCTCCATCCTATAAAGAAATAGATAAAAAAGGGAGTAGTTTATATGAGTCACGAGAGGTACCTTATCTTCTTGAGCAAGTAGGAACTTTTTCAGCTTCGGGAACTGAAACTAAAGAGCTTTCCTCTAGTCCTTTAGGTATATATTCTACAGCTAACATAAAAACTGCACAGGGGCATTTATTACAACCTACTACTATACCGGGAAGCTTTATTGCACAACCTGCTGGTGCATTAATATCGATGGAAACTGCTGAAATTATTAAAGGACCAAAGCCTATTGATGCAATAAGAATAAGAGTAGCAGGTATCAATGAATATAATGGTGAAGCTCAAGAAAAAATTGAAAATGTAGCAATTGATTTACTTAAATCAGGTTATGAAGTGGATATTGTAGCAGGATCTTCTTTTGTTAATCAAACATTAGATGTGGAAGGTATTGGAAAAGTTATAGCGCCTTGGACTACATTAGGTGTAGCACAAGAGCTTGAAGAAAACTGGAATAAATTAACCTTTATTACAACGATATTATTTGTTGTTTTTACGATTGTATGGTTCATAGCAAGGCTTTTATTTGAGAAGATTATACTAAAAAATGAGGATGAATTACTTAGTATAGTGGGCTGGCAACGGAAACATATCATTCAAAGAAATTATTTTGAACAGTATATGTTACTATTTGTAGCATATATAATAAGTCTCCCATTGATCCGATTATTTTCATTAGAAACAAGTGCGTATTTTATTACAACGATTATTTTTCTTATTGGTTTATTAATACTAAGCCTTGTTTTTTCTATTAATAAGCAGGTAAAGAAAAGGCATATTGCTAATAAAAAAGCATACTCATTTCTTTATTATCGGAATATTCTTATACCAACTATGGTCGTTTTGTATGTCTCTACCATTTTATTAATCATTCAAACAACAAGTATTGGAAATGTATTAGTAAATGCTCAAAAATCTTCCTTAGGAGAGTTTACTGTAGATGCAACTTTATGGTTTCAACTATCTATTTTAATTTCTACTTTTATTTTATCCATTTTAGGGCTAAGTGAATGTTTACATGTTTTATTTCAGTCTAGAAGTACAGAGCTGAAAATGTATCATATTATTGGTTGGACAAGGACAAAAACTCTTTTCCATTTATGCAAGGAAGTATTTTTATGGACAGGTATAACAATTATGGCTGGCGTGATAACGGGTCTCGTGCTTCTTCTTGCTATGAACTTTTCAACTGTTTGGATTATTGTAGGCATAGTATCATCGTTAATAACATTAAGCTGTGTTGTTGGGTGTATAACCTTTGCAAAAATTGTATTTTCTTCTTCAGCAATAGTTAAAGATAAATAAGCACCTATTTAGGTCCTTCTACTGGATAACAACTCTTGTCCCATAGACAAACACCTTCACGTTGATTTAATAAGGTACATTACCTGTTTTTCAACGTGAGGTGTTTTTTTATTTGTCTAAAATTCTTTTGAAAAATTCAGTCTCGTATCATTTTTTAAACCTACAATGAAGTCAAAGGAAAGGAGTGTTGTAGATGAAGGTAAAAAAAATAAGTCTTGTTGTAGTTCTATTATTGGCAATTTTCATCACAAATGACGTAGTCGTACAGGCAGACGATCACAAACATGAAGATAAAAAACATGAAAAGTATAAAGAATATAAGGACTACTATAAAGACCACGACGATGATGATGACGACGAGGAATATTACGATGACGATGAAAAAGAGGGTGAAACTTACTATTTTCAAGATGCAGTAACTACAAAAGGGACTTGGAATATTTGGACACGAACAGTTGCAGTAGATAAAGAAGTGTTACCTTTCACAGGCTCTCAAAAGGTCACGTTAAAGGTAGAAGATACAAATAAGGAACTGAGCTTTTTTGTGATACCAAAAGACGGTGAATTTTTTGTACCGGGAAAAGCAGTAGCGGAGGTTTTAGGAGCAAAAGCAACCTTTTATAAAGAAAGTAAAATTTTGGATATACAAAAACGGGGGAATGAATTAATTTACCGTGCTGGAACGAATGTTGTTTATGATAACAGTGTAAAAACACCATCACCTGCACAAGCATTTTATGTAAATGAAGAATTATATTTGCCTATTAGTACTATAACGAATGGCTTAGGTTATATAGCAGAGTGGCAAGAAAGCAACCAAACGTTTGTCTGCCAGCCAATTACGAATTAGGGGGAAGCACTATGAAAGATCCGAAAAAGGCAAAATGGGTATTAGGAGCGTCTGGGATACTTTTATCTGCAGCGATACTAACCCAAATTAATAGCCCAACAGAAGCCGAAATGACACGCACCAATGCTATCCAGGATGTAAATCAGGAAAAGATGACGAAAAAAGAAAAAGAACTAGTACAGCTAGATTGGACAAATTTTGAAGTGACAAGTCAACCTGCTGTCAAAAGTGACCGCAAAACGAAAAGAACGTAATGGAGTGGGTTGTGTGGATACTCTAACTTTACAAATAATGAATACTGAATTTTATCTAGCTATGCCAAAAGGTGTACGTTTTGCATGGAAAGATGAGGCCGAAAAATGGCTTCAATACGTAGCAAAAGAATGGTCAAGATTTCAATCAGATAATGAATTAGCCCAACTTAATAGTTTAGAAGTTGGCGAAACGCTCCGCATTAGTTCGCTCCTATATGATTGTTTAGTGCAAGCGGATCGGTATTATCAACGTTCTAATGGTCTATTTTCTCCATATCTTAAACGTCAATTGGAACTGCATGGCTACAATCAATCTTTCCCGTTTGATAAAGTTAACAGCGTTGACTTGCAAAATAAACCTATGATTGTAGATCAACCGTTTCAATTTCTAGGTGATGAAAAAGTGATGAAGATAGCTCCACAGGAAATTGATTTAGGTGGATTTGCGAAAGGGTATGCCATTGAAAAATTGGCGAATTGGCTTGAGCAAAAGGTATCACCTGATTTCGGATGTATAGACGGGGGAGGGGATATGAAAATGTGGTCTTCCGGGGAAAAGACCTGGACAATTGGTGTTGCAGATGCCTGGGATGTCGACAAGGAAATTAGCTCGATTAAACTAAAAACAGGTGCCATCGCTACTTCGAATCGAGTTTATCGTAGCTGGTTGCAAGGAATTACGAAGAAACATCATTTATTAAATGGACAAACAGGTCAAATCGCCAATACAGAAGTAGTACAAGCTTCAGTCGTTACGTCATCTCTATGTGATGCAGAGGTCGGTGCAAAACTTTGCTTTCTTATGGATGAGGGTGAATTACAGCGATGGTTCGAAAAGAATTGTCAACAAAGTGCTCGCTTCATTGTTAAAGAAGGGCAAGCAGCAAATTGGAAGATGACGGGGGTGAAATAAATGATCATCAGTACTTGGGAATGGATTCGATTATTAGGGTTGTTAGCGTATTTTTACTTTACAATTTCCATTATATTTGGTTTGTTGAGAAAATCATCATTTGTCAAAGCACATAAAAATTTAATTTATCATATACATCAAAATGCGGGCTGGCTAGGGTTAATTACCGTAATCGCACATATGTTAGTGCTTTTAATCGATCGGTTTGAGCCTTTTAGCATAGCGGAGATTTTAATTCCTTTCTCAGCTAAATATCAGTCTCTACCATCGGCTCTTGGAACAATCGCATTTTATTTGTTTTTAATGGTCATCATGACATCGGATTTATGGATTCGAACAATGAATCGCAACTTATGGAAAAAACTTCACTTTCTTGTGTTACCAGCGTGGGCATTTTCACTTGCTCATGGAGTGTTAATTGGAACGGATACAGAAAATACGTTGTTTATATTGTTTTATGTAGTTTCCGGAGGGATTACTATGTTAGTACTGGTAGCAAGAACAATAAGCCAGTTCATGAAAAAAGGAAATGTTTCAACGTCACCTAATCATTAAAAGGAATCGGGGCTGTTATACAAGCCCTGATTCCTTATTAAATAGGGAATTCAATATGAAATGTAGTGCCTTTGTCCACAAAACTTGTCGCATAAATTTTCCCATCGTGCTGCTCCACTATAGCTTTTGCGATGGCAAGACCTAAACCAGAGCCATTTCGTTGACGAGCAGCATCACTACGGTAAAATCGCTCAAACACTAAAGGCAATTCCTGTTCAGTCATACCAATTCCACTATCAGCAACCGTCATTTTTACAGTGTCTTTATTTTGTAAAAGGGTAAGTGTTATGGCTCCACTATTTGTATATCTAATCGCATTGTCTAATAGAATATAAAGCAGTTCTTGTATTTTTGAAGCATCACCGAGTAACTCGATGTTTTCTTGGATTTCTGTAGAAAACTGTATTTCAGGAGGCATAATCCTTTGGAATTTCGTGCTCACTTTTTTAAGTAAAGTTGATAACGGTATGGTATCTTTTTGAATGGAAACTTGCTGCTGATCATGTCTTGCTAAGAACAGCAGTTTTTCTATAAGCTCTTTCATTATTTCAGCCTCATCTTTTAAATCCGTAATTAATTCTTTTCCAAAAGGGCTTAATTGCTTGCCTTCCTCTACTTCTAAAATTTCAAGTGAACTATAAAAAATACTAAGTGGCGTTCGTAATTCATGAGATGCATCGGATACGAATTTTTTTTGTTTATCAAATGACCATTGAATAGGTATCATGGCTTTCCCAGCCATATAATAGGACAGCAGACCGATTAAGACCGTAGAAATACAAGTTAATAATACTAATAAATACTTTGTCATTTGGAAAAAATGATGCTGTGATGTCACAGATTTACCAACGATTATATAACCGGCTACCGTACCGTCGTTGAAAATTGGCTTTTTTAGAAGTAGAAAATGCTCTTCTTGCCATTCATAATGCTGTACGAGGTCTTCATCTGGATTTCTATTGCCAAACGCTTTTTCAATCTGATTTTTCAGTCCCTTGAAAGATTCGTCTCCATGGACAAACTTATGATCCTTTGTGTAAATATAGTAAAAAAAACTGCGATTTGGATCATAGCTTAACGTTTTAGTGTTGGCATGAACATGTTCAAAGAAATCGTGCTCTTGCCGAACATAAAAGTCTTGTAATTCGTTTATTTGTTGATTTTCCATTAATTTTACGAGGGAAAAGTATAGCACAATAACGAATAGTGAAAATAACAACAAGTAAAGTGTTGCATACAAAAAGGATAATTTTTTTTTCGTTTTCTGAAACATTAATCTTCCCTCAGTTTATAGCCAATCCCTCTAACATTTTGAATACGTGATTTGGATTGACCATCATCAATTTTTTTTCGTACAAGCTTGACTAAAGCATCTAAGGAATTATTCGAAACATCGTAATCGTATCCCCAAATATAAATACAAATTTGTTCTCTCGTTAGTACACGACCTTTATTAATAAATAAATACTCTAAAAGTAAAAATTCGTTTTTAGTTAAATCAATACTTTCATTATTATACAAAAACACACGGGAATCTACATTCAGCTGTAATTGATCGATCTGAATGACCTGCTCTATCACTTTATCTTTTCTCCGTAATAATGCACGAATTCTTGCTAACAATTCCTCTATTTTAAATGGCTTTACTATGTAATCATCTGCGCCACTATCAAGTCCTTTAATGATGTCCTCTGTGTCGTCCTTCGCTGTTAGCATTAAAATACTACCATTGAACCCAGTGTTTCGTAATTGCTGGCACACTTGAATTCCGCTAAGGTGCGGCATCATCCAATCCAAAATAACAAGATCAAATTGCTCTATAAGCGTATAGTCTAGCGCTTCCTGTCCATTCGCTGCTTCTGTCACATTGTGAAATTCTTTCTTTAAAATATGAACGATATTTCTTCTTAATCTTGCATCATCTTCTGCTAGTAATATTTTCAAGGCAACTTCCTCCTAGTACCTATATTCAACTAAGTATACACATTAAAAATGAAATGAAACTGAAAAAATTATATGTATTCCATACTTCGATAAGAGTTGAAGTTTTTCCTATCTATAATGTTCTTTAATTGAAATAGGAGGGGAAATAATGAATATTTATAAATTTACAGCATTGTTAGTTTTAACGACCTTTTTAATGGGATCTTCATTTGCCATTGTTAAATTGGGATTACCTTACTCATCGCCACTATTATTGGCTGCACTTCGCTTTCTACTGGCAGGGATTTTGATGGCTGTCGTGGTGTCAGCGTTGAAAAGACCCCATCCAACTTCAAAAGAAGGTTGGATGAAAATTTTAACAATTGGAGCATTTCAAACTGCGGGTGTAATGGGCTGTATTTTTTTAAGCTTACGGACCATTACGGCGAGTGAATCTTCTATTCTAACATTTACGAATCCATTGCTTGTAGTCATATTTGCTACAATATTTACGAAAGCGCGTTACCGATTGTATCAATGGTGTGGTGTTTTCTTGGGGTTAATTGGGGTTACGATTACAATGGGTATGCAGATTGAAGGGGAAATCGGCATTCTTTTTGGTATTCTTTCAGCTGTTTTTTGGGCAATTGCAACATTACTGGCTAAAAAATGGGGAGTTTTATTTGATACATGGGTGCTATCAGCCTATCAAATGCTTTTTGGTGGTTTATTACTTTTATTGGCAAGTTTCGTGTTAGAACAACCATTTTTTACTATGAATGTTCATTCGGTATTCATTTTGTTATGGCTTAGCATTTTCTCGTCAATTGTTCAATTTGCAGGCTGGTATTATCTTTTACAAAATAGTGATCCTGGAAAAACGAGTGCCTTTTTGTTTTTAGCCCCTTTTTTCGGCGTGATAACAGGCTGGATACTATTAAATGATCCGTTAAAACCATCGCTAGTCATAGGAGGGCTGTTTATTATTGTTGGTATTTATTTGGTGAATCGCAACTTTACGGCTCACACAAGGAAAATATCCGCGGAGAATCGAGTATAGACTGTCCGCGGAAAGAAGGCAGAGCCCTATGTTAGTTTAGATATCTAGCTGAAAAACTTCTTTAAAGCCAGCCTTTCCTTTTTCAGTCACTTTAATGGCACGAATTGACGGGACACGAGTCACCCATCCCAAATGTAATAAATGCGCAAGGATCCCTTGACCGAGAGCACCGGCTAGATGATAACGTCGTTCACTCCAATCTAAACAGGCAGGGGAAAATGATCGACGCTTTCTTTTTAAATCAACTAAATCAAGACCGAAATCTGTGAAAAATTGTGCACCTTCAGATGTTATGAGAAACTGCTTCTCTTCTAGTTTTAGATAACCCGCGTTTACCAATGAATCTGTTAATTGAACACCTAGTTTACCTGCTAAATGGTCATAGCAAGTTCTTGCACCCTGTAATAATTTCATTTGACTAGATTGTTTTAAAGAACGTACTTCAGGGGGAGGAGAAATTGCTAAGAAGGATTCGAGGAAATGAGCAATTTCTTCGTCTGCTAATTGAAAATATCGATGACGACCTTGTTTCTCTACTTTAACAAGTTTACCATCTACTAACTTTGCAAGATGAAAGCTAGCAGTCTGAGGCTTAATGGCTGCCATATAAGCTAATTCACTGGCAGTATGAAAACGACCATCCATCATACTAGCGAGCATCGTAGCTCTTGAAGTTTCTCCAAGAAGCGCAGCGATTTCAGCCATGTTTGGATTAATACCCATTTGTCACAATCCTTTCTGCATTTCACATTTCGATATTCGTAATAGTATTTATCGTTTACAATAATACATATTGAGGAGGGAGTAAATAGCTATGAAAACATATTATGCCGTAATTTTTACATCACAAAGAACAGACGAAGATGGAGAAGGCTATGCCAAGATGGCAGAAGTGATGGACGAATTAGCACAAAAACAGCCCGGTTTTCTCCGTGTAGAAAGTGCCAGAAATACTGAAGGAAAGGGAATTACTGTATCCTATTGGGAATCACTAGAGGCTATTCAGGCATGGAAAGAAAATTCAAAACATCTAGTTGCACAGAAATTTGGAAAAGAAAAATGGTATAAGCAATATAATGTGGAAATATGTAAGGTCCTAAAAGATTATTCATTTACAATGTAATTAAATTGGGGAACTTCAAACCAAGTTTATCGGTTTTCCACAAGAAGACTCCTTCCTCAATCACGTGCAGGGCGTAGCACAGTGATAGGTGGGAGATGAATTGTGGTTGGCGTTAGCCAAAAGTATTTAAACACATCATGCCTTATAGTAAAATCAGGCGTATCTAGGTAAGAATATAATATTACTATTGATGAGTGGAATCATGACAAAGATCATGTTCACATTTTGTTTAAAGCAAACCTAATACAGAATTATAGTAAGTTCATCAATGCGTATAAGAGTGCTAGTTCCCGACTGATAAAACGTGACTTCCCATTAGTTCGTAAAAAAACTTTGGAAAGAAATGTTCTGGTCAAGAAGTTTTTGTTTGTTAACTACTGGTGGTTCGCCCATTCATGTGGT
>NZ_JALNLQ010000032.1:0-514 GCF_023337835.1 Lysinibacillus sp. Bpr_S20 | reverse complement strand
CTACTGGAGGTATGACGATGTTAGATATTAAACGCGTGCGCGACAATTTCGCGGAAATTAAAGAAATGTTATTAACACGTAACGAGGATTTAGGAAACTTAGACGATTTTGAACAATTAGATGCAAAGCGTCGTGAATTGATTGCAAAAACAGAAGAGCTTAAAGCTGAACGCAATAAAGTATCTGAGCAAATTTCTATCATGAAGCGTAATAAAGAAAATGCTGATGAAGTTATTGCTCGTATGCGTCAGGTTGGCGATGAAATTAAAGAGCTAGATGTCCAATTAAATGATGTAGAAGAGCGCTTTAAAGATATGATGATGCGTTTACCCAACATCCCACATGCATCTGTACCAGTTGGCACAACAGAGGACGATAATGTAGAAGAGTATACGTGGGGCGAGATTCCAACATTTGATTTTGATATTAAAGCACACTGGGATATTGCTACGGATTTAAAAATTGTGGACTTTGAACGTGGTGCAAAAGTGACTGGTAGCCGTTTCTTATTCTA
>NZ_JALNLQ010000031.1:0-651 GCF_023337835.1 Lysinibacillus sp. Bpr_S20 | reverse complement strand
TGGGGCCTTAGCTCAGCTGGGAGAGCGCCTGCCTTGCACGCAGGAGGTCAGCGGTTCGATCCCGCTAGGCTCCACCATAAAAGATAACCAGTATAAAGATCCTGGCGGCGTAGCTCAGCTGGCTAGAGCGTACGGTTCATACCCGTAAGGTCGGGGGTTCGATCCCCTCTGCCGCCATCTTAAAGGACCTTTAGCTCAGTTGGTTAGAGCAGACGGCTCATAACCGTCCGGTCGCAGGTTCGAGTCCTGCAAGGTCCACCATTTATATAGTACGGAGGTATACCCAAGTCTGGCTGAAGGGATCGGTCTTGAAAACCGACAGGCGGGTAACACCGCGCGGGGGTTCGAATCCCTCTACCTCCTCCAGTTTATATTTTTTATAAAATGGTGCTTAAAAACTCGAAAAGAATATCTTATTAACGCGGGGTGGAGCAGTGGTAGCTCGTCGGGCTCATAACCCGAAGGTCGTTGGTTCAAATCCGGCCCCCGCAACCAAATGGTCCCGTGGTGTAGCGGTTAACATGCCTGCCTGTCACGCAGGAGATCGCCGGTTCGATC
This sequence comes from Lysinibacillus sp. Bpr_S20, assembly GCF_023337835.1. Classification (NCBI taxonomy): domain Bacteria; kingdom Bacillati; phylum Bacillota; class Bacilli; order Caryophanales; family Bacillaceae; genus Lysinibacillus; species Lysinibacillus sp. Bpr_S20. Next base: position 93 of record NZ_JALNLQ010000031.1, on the reverse strand, counting down.
CCGGTCGGGACCGCCATTTTTAAAAATATGGGTCAGTAGCTCAGTTGGTAGAGCATTAGATTGAAGCTCTAAGTGTCGGCGGTTCGATTCCGT
>NZ_JALNLQ010000030.1:0-664 GCF_023337835.1 Lysinibacillus sp. Bpr_S20 | reverse complement strand
CTTCCGCGGGTATTCACCTTGCTTCCGCGGGTATTCACCTTGCTTCCGCGGGTATTCACCTTGCTTCCGCGGGTATTACCCTGCCGCGGTATTTACCCTGCTCCGCGGGTATTCACCTTGCTTCCGCGGGTATTTACCCTGCTCCGCGGGTATTCACCCTGCTTCCGCGGGTATTTACCCTGCTTCCGCGGGTATTTACCTTGCTTCCGCGGGTATTCTTCCTCTTCCGCGGGTATTACCCTGCCGCGGTATTTACCCTGCTCCGTGGGTATTCACCTTGCTTCCGCGGGTATTTACCCTGCTTCCGCGGGTATTCACTTCGCTTCCGCGGGTATTCACCTTACTTCCGCGGGTATTCACCTTACTTCCGCGGGTATTCTTCCTCTTCGCGCGGATATTACCCTGCCGCGGTATTTACCCTGCTCCGCGGGTATTTACCTTGCTTCCGCGGGTATTCACCCTGCTTCCGCGGGTATTCACCTTGCTTTCGCGGGTATTCACCCTGCTTCCGCGGGTATTCACCTTGCTTTCGCGGGTATTTACCTTGCTTCCGCGGGTATTCACCTTGCTTCCGCGGGTATTCACCCTGCTTCCGCGGGTATTTACCCTGCTTCCGCGGGTATTCACTTCGCTTCCGCGGGTATTCACCTTACTTCCGCGGGTA